>JBNKKB010000034.1:0-68439 GCA_050291605.1 Desulfobacteraceae bacterium
AAATAATATGCTGCAATAGACCGCTATAGATTTAATCCTTAGTACCCAATCTTCAAATGCATTAAATTCTACATTGTGCCTATTTTTTTTAAGGCCTTCTTATAGTATTCAGACTCTGGAGAACAAATTTTAAGAATTAACTTCCATTTTTGCATAGCCTTTTCAGGGTTATATTCTTCAAGAATATAACCATCTTGAAAAAGCTGCTTAGAATTTTCTTTTAGCATATTTAGAATTTCTAAAAAAGACGTTACAGCTTTTTGCAAACCAGACGGAAAGTTAAGACGGTATATATGTAAGCATTTCAATGTATTCGATGCTCTTGGCAAAAACTTTTTATTCAAAAGAGCGTTACACTATTCGCTAGCGTATAGTGGGGGCATGGCTTTGTTCTGGCTTACTTTGATCAGGTCGACCACGGCCTATACCTGCGTCGCTAACGGCGGCCCGGATTGCCACTGCATCATCCGCATGAAGGTCAAGGGCTATTTTGCCCGGTTCCATGCAACCATCCAGACCATCCGTTGTTGTCTTGAGCATCGGTTGTCATCCGGTCAGTGGCTCCCTTGGGCCTCGGTTCCCCACCTTCCCGGCCATATGGTTCTTTGGCCACCGGTACTATGATCCGCTAAGACTCCCGCATGTCCCTCTCCGCAGCGTTCGCTACTCGCTGTCCGCCATGGATACCTTGTGTTGCCCTTCTATTTTCGTGATACCGTGAAAGGTCTCTCTGACCGGCCTGGGACTTTGCCTTTGTCAGAGCCTGGAGTTTTCCCACTTTGGACGGTAACCTCCAACCGTTTTGCACAAGGAAACATTCGGGTCTCCCCAGTTTCCGAGTTACCCCTTTAAGAACATGCCCTGGTCTATGACCCCGGTGGTGACCTGAATACTTGCCATTGCGCTTTCAGGTCTGCTGCCTTCCGCATACTGGATGGCGTCGGCTTTCCTCTTACTGATGTAAAAGTTATCCTGACGGTCCACAACTATACATTTTTCGGGGCTCAATACACGGCCTGCGCTCTTGATCCATCCGGCTCCAGACTCCCGTTACCGGGTTTGCCTGCGGATTTCTCTACTGAGCTGTCGGCTACACTTTACTCAGGTGGGACTTGCACCTACTGGGTAACACTATCGAATTTCTATTACCTTTCGGTAATATCCCAACGACTCGGACTTCGCTGGGCGCGACCAGCGACATGTTGGGCGGTCTTACTATTTGCTTCAACCGCTTCTGCATGCAGTTTTATTCCGAGTGCTCGCATAACTTTAAGAATTGTTTCGAAGGCTGGGCTTCGTTCCCCGGACAGGGCTTTATAAAGACTTTCTCTGGATAAGCCCGCATCACGAGCAACTTGTGACATTCCCTTAGCACGAGCAATGTCACCAAGGGCTTTTGCAATAAAAGCGGCATCTCCACTTGCCTCTTCCAAGCAAGCTTCGAGATAGGCAGCCATTTCCTCTGGTGTTCTAAGATGCTCAGCGACATCGTAACGGGTTGTAATTGTTTTGGCCATGGTACATTCTCCTAAAGATTCCTTGCCAAGCTCAAGGCGGTTTTTATATCTTTAGATTGGGTCCGTTTGTCACCGCCAGCCAGCAAAATAATCACTGTTCTGCCATTCTTTTTGTAATAAACTCGATAACCTGGTCCATAGTCGATCCGCAACTCTGATATCCCCTCACCAACAGGCTTAGCATCCCCAGGATTTCCTGCTGCCAATCTCTCAATTCGCACCAATATGCGAGCACGTGCGCGGGTATCATTCAAGTTATCGAGCCACTTAGCAAAATTGTCAGTTTTGCGAATTTCAATCATAACCATATTGTAGCCACCCGGCTACACCTTGTCAACATAAATTGAAATGTCAATTTAGGTAGGCCCAATCGTATTATGTGACTAATTAGTCGTATAATACCCTTTTTCCCTGGTTTATACGTCTAATTAGACGCCTAATTCTTTGACATTTAGTGAAAACTAACCGTTACGTGAACAAAAGTTGGTAAAGCTTGCAGTTATGGAACACTTGCGGTGGATCTTGAGCGAATTCTATTGGAATCCCATATCGCTTATATGTTATTATGTCAATGAAATAATTGGATATTCTTAATTAGCGCCCTGCACGCTAGGCTTTGCCATCAACGATACCCATCTGCCGAAAGATCCTTCCATGGTTCGCTATTGTCATTCCAGGGTATAAAATGGAAATTTTCTTTATTCAGCCACCGGCGGATCGAACCGGATAAATTTGTTTGTCAGTGGGATAAAAGCACCATAGAATGGCCCTGATGAAATCCAAACGGGTTAAAATGCTTATTTGGGCCGGGTCCATCGCCGCTATTTTGGCGGTCGCTGCCTGGGTGTCGCTGTCGGTGCTGGCGCCCCTCTACTTGGAATCCCGACTGATTCCCGAGATGGCCCGCAAGTACGGGCTGGACGCCAAGGCAGTGCAAATTCAGCGCCTGGGTTTGTGGGGGGCGGAACTGGGCCCCTTTGAACTGGAGGGCGACAACACTTCGGTATTGCGTATCGCCGCCGTGCGGATCGACTATTCGCCGTTCACATTGATGACCGGTCAGGTGAAAGGCATCGCCATTGCGGGTGTGCGCGTGGTGTTGCGCCTCACCCCCGAAGGTCTTGTCATACCCGGCTTGAAGCTGCCGGATAAAGAACCGATAGAAGGTTCCCCAAAAGGGTTTCCCGATCTTGGGGCGCTTTTGCCGGTTGGATTGGAGACGGTCAGGCTCACTGAATCCGAAATCGTGATCCTCGGTAAAGACGGCCCCCGCACCATCGCCCTGGAGGCCACCTTGGCTTGCGGCCGACTGCACCAAGGCATCTTGACGGGTCATGGTGAATTGGCCATGGGCGGCAATTCCATCGTGGCCGGCGGGCGGTTGGACCAGGGGGCCAACAGAGCATCTTTTTCAATTGATAGCAGCACGCTATTGTTAGACGCCCTGGCGGATATGGTGGAACTGCCGCCCGGCATGGCGTTGGCGGCTCGGGCCGAGATTAAGGGCCGGGCCCGCTTTCAACTGACGCCCTTAAAATTCAAAAGCGTCTCGTTGACAGGGCAACTGCATGAGGTCGACATCCGCACGCCTTACGGCAGCGTTGAAAACCTGCCGGACTCCTCTGGCGTATTGCAGCCCATTGCCATGGGTGCAGAAACCGTGGGCGCCAACCATGTGCGGTGGCACTGCGGCCCCTTTCAGATCCAATCCTTACTTAAGACACGGATTGAAACCGTGGCCGGAGAGTGGCGTACCACGCCGCCGGGCTGGACAATGTCCGCCGGCATCGAGGCTTGGGTTCCGGCACAAAAAACCGGGACCGGCATCATCTTTGCCAAGGCCGTGCCCGTGCAGTGGCAGGTCCGGGCGCAGCAGGCCGATCAAAGCGTCACTCAGTTTGAGCTTCACACGAAGGCGGCCGCGCCATTGTCATTTGAGATGGCGCCGTATCAATTCACCTGCCGGACGTATCAGATCGATGCCAACGGACGCATCGAAAATGAGGTGCTCAGCGCCGAGGGCACCCTGGATGCCGACCGGATGCGCTTGACTTTGCACGACGGTGAGGTTGTGATACCCCAAATCAGGGGCAGCAGCGCCCTTTTGCTGCAACCGTCGGATCAACCGCAACCTTCGACCATCAAGGCGCAAGCCGTATTGTCCAAAGTCACCGCCCATCACAAAGCCGTGCGCTTAAACCTGCCCCGGATAGACATCGCTGCCTCCGGTCAAAGCGATGCAGCGCAGCCATGGCAATACCAGGCGGAGCTGAAAATAGCCAAAGCCATGCTGAACGATCCAACCCGCAAAATGAGCATCCGCAACATCGGCATCGACCTGCCCGTGCAGTGGCCGCCGGTGCCCCGCGCCCCAGCCGGCAGGCTGACGGTCGAAACCCTCCAATGGAACAAACACAACCTTGGGGATCTCAAGGGCCGCCTACAACAAAAAAATCGGGCCCTGGAGATCGCCCTGCGACATCAAAGTAAACTTTTCCCCCATCTAAACGTCTTAGTGAATGGACGCCTTGATGAAACCGGCGGCAGCATCAAAGCCGACCTGCCCAGCCATCGTTTTGCCGAGGCGGTCGATCTGGGCCGCTTTGTTCCAAAGGCTGCCGGTATAATGGTCGACGGTCAAATTCAAGGGGGCCTCGATATCAAGTTACACAATGGTGAGATAGAAAGTACTGCTGATTTTAATGTCAGCCGGGCAAGCCTGCGCCATGAAACCCATGCGCTTTCGGTTGACGGTATCGAGGCGACGATACGGCTGGAGGATTTGATCGCTTTAGCCAGCGCACCGCACCAAAAGATACGCGTGGGGCATTTGAATTTGGGTCAACTGAAAGCGAGTGATTTTGACATGGATTTTCAACTCCAAAGCGAACGAAGCCTGTTGGTCGAAAAAGCGCATGTCGACTGGTGCAAAGGCCGCATTGTGGGGGATAACCTCCGGATCGCCCCCAACGAAACCGTCGCCCTGTTTTGCGATCGTCTGAATTTGGCCATGCTGCTGGAACAGTTGGGCGCCGCCCAGGCCGAAGGTAAGGGCACGGTCAGCGGCACCATCCTGCTGGGTTGGCGAAATGGCCGACTGGGCCTGGACAGGGCCAACCTGGCCTCGACCACCGGCAGCGCCATTCAGATGAGCGGCACTGATGCGCTTCTGGCGGGCCTGCCGCCTGATACGCCCCAACATACCCAAGTCGATATTGCCATTGAAGCGCTGAAGGACTATAGCTACGAGTGGGTTAAATTGAATGCGGAGAGCCAAGGCGAAAACCTGTTGCTGGATCTGCAACTTGACGGCAAACCCAACCGACTGCTGCCCTTTGCCTTTGACAAACAATTGGGACGATTGAAACGCGTCAGCGGCGAAGGTCAAGCTGATTTTAAAGGCATCCGCATCGATCTCAATTTCAAAAGCCCGCTGGACAAGATGCTTCAATACAAAAAACTGCTAACACCCAACCAATAGGTTCGTGAAAGGAGCGACCCATGAAGCATATTAGTTTTGCTGTTATGGCGACCCTGCTTCTGTTTATGGGGCAGGGCTGCTATTCGCAGCATAAAATAGAGACCGTGCACAAGATCCAGGTTGAACCCATGCACATCACCATCGATATCAACGTTAAGGTGGACAAGGCACTGGACGATTTCTTCGGTGATTTGGATGCCGCCGAAGAGCAAATTCAAGAGGCGCCGGCCAATTAAATCGGTCAAAACAAGAACGAAGAACTTCTGAAGGAAAGGAGTTGCTATTATGTTTCGTAACACCAAAATTCTCAGCTTATTGTTGGTTATCGCCATGTTGGCGATGGCAAGCCAGGCACTGGCCGAAGGAATTAAAGAGCGCATGCGCAAAAGACTGCCGGTGATCGTTGAATTAAAAGCCGCCGGTGTGGTGGGCGAGAACAATCAAGGCTATCTGACCCTCCGCCAAAAAAATACCAAACACCAAAAACTCATCCAAGCCGAGAACCGGGATCGGCGCGAAGTCTACGGCGTCATTGCCAAAAAAAAAGGCACAACGGCCGAGCTGGTGGGCCAGCGCCGCGCCTTGCAAATTGTCAAAAAAGCCGACCCCGGCACCTGGGTGCAGGGCCCCAAGGGGAAATGGTATCAAAAATAGCCGGCGACCGGATTTAGGGGTCAGGAAAAACAGAAAGGGCGCAGCCCGCATGGGGCCATGCCCTTTCTCTGATTGAAAAGATCAAATCAAGACCGGTTGAATACGCGGCTATAGATTTCAGTGTGAAATTCGTGATGCATATGTCCACCCTGAATTTTCACAGCGAACCCAAAACCGGACAAAAGATCCTTACTTTACAGCATCTTTTAATGCTTTGGCCGCCACAAACTTGGGAACTTTGCCTGCCGGGATCTGGAGAGGTGCACCGGTTTGAGGATTGCGACCGGTGCGGGCTTTTCGCTGGCTCACTTTGAATGTGCCGAAACCGGCAATCTGAACGGTGTCGTCGTTGGCCAACGCCTTGCTGACAGCCCCCAGGATCGTATCCACAATCTCCTTGGCCTGTTTTTGCGTCTCCACCATCTCGGCTACTTGACTAACCAAATCTGCTTTGTTCATCGAGGTACCTCCTTTTATATGGATGAAACATAAAATGAAATGATTCAGTGGGTAGGTGAGAGAGAACATAACGTCGGCAACTCGAATATTCAAGCTAAAATCTTTTGACAGGCAGACTTTTTAACACTATTAGGCGAAGGTGCCCTTTGCACCCTGACAACACACCCCCTCAAAAGACCGAAAAAAATGAGCTTTTCATCAATGGATCTGAGGAACGAATTACGCCGGCTCAGCCAAAACTGGATTGAGCAGGGGCAGCCGCCCAGGGAAAAATTGAATCAAACGGCCAACGAATTGCGCCGCTGGAAAAAACAACATGCGGTGAAGGGTATCTGGTCCAAGCCGCCGTTGATGGTTACGGCCACCCTGGACGATGGTATCGGACAGGGGATTGAAATCATAAATTTATATGCTGATGTGGCGGGTTTTGAGCTCCACTTCCTGGGGGTGTTGCAATCGCCGGATGCCATCCTCGAGGCCTGCCGGCAGCACCGTCCGGCGATCTTGGGGCTCACCATTTTGCAACTGGATTCGGATGAGGATTTGGCCCGTATCGGACGCCATTTGCCGCCGGACACCGCTTTGGTTGCCGGGGGCCCTGTCTTTCAATATGATCCTGAATTGGCCCGGCGCGGCGGCGTCACCTATGCAGCTTCCAACCTGGCCGGTTTTATTGATTTTTTATTAGATTGGGAGCCTGGTCATGACGCCGCCTGCCGATGAGACGCTCTCCCGCTGGGGAGCCGCCAGCGCGATTTTGCTCTGCATCATTTTTGGTGCCAATGGCGTCGCCATAAAAATCAGCCAGGCCGGCTTAGGCACTTTCACCACGGCAGGCTTGCGCTTTACCATTGCGAGCATCGCTATCGCCCTGTGGGCCAAGTCCACCGGGCGCCCCTTTCGGGTCTCTAAAAAGGAGTATGGCCCCCTGTTATTGTTGTGCGCCCTTTTTTCATTACAAATTTCCCTTTTCTATCTGGGCCTATCCAAAACACTGGCCTCTCGGGGAGCCCTGGTGGTCAATGTGGTGCCCTTTTTCGTATTGCTGCTGGCCCATTTTTTTATCCCGGGAGATCGCATCACTGTGCGCAAGGTCTTAGGATTGGGTTTGGGTTTCAGCGGCGTCGCCATGGTCCTGCTGGAAAATGGCATAACCGGATTGGGCCGCTATAGCGGTGATTGGATAATCTTATTGACAGCCATCATCTGGGCAGCCAATGCCGTTTATACCAAAACCGTGATTCATCGCATTCGCCCCTTTCAACTGGTGCTCTATTCCATGATGTGCGCCGCACCCCTCAATTTCCTACAAGGCTGGCTTTGGGACGATCGCATGTTCCACCATCTCAACGGCCCGGTGGTGGCGGCGCTGATCTATCAAAGCCTGGTTACGGCTGCTGTGGGTTTTGTGCTCTGGAACAGTTTGCTCCGTCGCTACGGCGCTTCAACCTTGCACAGTTTTATCTTTATCATGCCCATTGCCGGAGTAACCGCCGGCGGCTGGCTGCTCAACGAGCCCATCACGGGAAAACTGGCGGCAGCCGTTGGATTGGTGGCGGCCGGCATCGCCATTGTGAATATCAAACCCCCGCAAGCACCGCCCAGCTTGCCGGTGGGGCGCAGCTATTAGGCCGATCTGCCCAATCCAGGCCTAGTGACGGCAGCTCGTTTGTGCCGCACAAATCACGCTCCTGGGCCATCGCCTTAATGGGAAGGTATGGGGTCTATTGGAAATAGGTTTGAACGGAATTTGCGCACACCAGGGGGAACCCCAAGCCAACCGGTCTTTCGACAGCCGTCTAAAAAAGATTTAATATATTATTAATATTACCTATATACAAATATATAGTCATCGCGATGAGCTGGTGCCGATCTTGCTTCCCCATATTCGAGGAGAAGGAGAGCACGATGCATAATTGCGTTTTCAGGTTCCGCTATGCCATGGCGCTGTGGATCTGCATAGGCCTTTTCAGCTGCGGCGGCGGCAGCCAGAGCACGGTCACCGACAGCGGTAGCGGTCAAACCGCGCCCGCACCGCAGGTCGTCTGCAACGACGCCGCCCCGCCATCACCCGGCAACACTTTCTATCTTGACCCTGACCATGGTGCGAACACCCAAAGCGGTACATTGGCCGATCCCTGGGGTTCGCTTGAATCCGTTATCGCGGACAACATGATCGAAACCCGGGTGTATGCCGATCTGCCCTACGACGGCACCAATCCCCTGGTGACCAAAAACGCCGGGGCTCCCGTCAAGGCCGGGGATACATTGGTACTGCTCAATGGTCATCACGGTGAATTCTACCTTCGGGGCGCTTACAATGAATTTACGATTACCATTAAAGCCGCAGTTGGGCATCAACCCACACTATCGCGCATCTTCCTGTCCGCCGGGGCCAACTGGAAATTCGAAGGCTTGGAAGTATCGCCATCGACTGCGCCAACCTATGAAACCCATACCCTGTTTCATGTTGAAGCCCTCGGATGGCATGGCCCCAGTCATCAGGTGGCCATTGAAAATTGTTTGCTCTATTCAGTGCCGGATGCCTCCGGATGGGATATCAACGACTGGAACAATTTGGCGTGCAGCGCCGTCCAGGTATCCGGCGACTGTATGACCATTCGCGACAATACGGCCGTAAATGTCGATTTCGGCATCACCGTATCCGGCAACACGGCGCTGGTGAGCGGCAATAGCGTTGAAAATTTCGCCGGTGACGGTCTGCGCGGGTTGGGCAATGACCTGCTGTTTGAATACAATCTGGTTAAAAATTGCTACGAGGTTAACGCCAATCACGATGATGGATTTCAATCGTGGTCCATCAATGATGATCCGCCTCGCGAGCGTGTGGTGCTGCGCGGCAACACCATCATCAACTATGAAGATCCGGCCCAACCCTTCCGCGGCACCCTGCAGGGGATCGGATGCTTTGACGGCCCCTACCATGATTGGATCATTGAAAACAACCTGGTGATCACCGACCACTGGCACGGCATAAGCCTTTACGGGGCCTTTAACAGCCGCATCGTCAACAACACGGTGGTGGATCGCAACGCCGTGTCGCCGGGTCCGCCCTGGATATTGATCAATCCGCACAAAGACGGCACCCCCAGCCAGGGGTGCCTGATCCGCAATAACATTGCCGCTACCCTAACGGCTACCGGCGATACCGCCGAAGACCACAATCACCTTCTCCTGCCAAGCGACGATCTTTTCGAGAATCCGGCGGTGTTGAACTACCACCTGCGGCATGATGCCACAGCCGTTATCGATCAAGGCAGCAGCAACCTGGCCCCGCATATCGATCTGGACGGTGCAGCCCGCCCATCCGGCGCCGGTGTGGATATCGGATGCTATGAATTCTAATGGCAAGTGATACGCTGTGGGGGTACGCTGAGAAAAATGCTGTTGCCCTGCTGTTTATGAAGCCAATGGAATCCTACGAGCCCTGGGGTCGGTGTCGTCTCACGCCTTGACAATCAGGAAAGCCAAATAGCCCACATAACATGCGAGCAGCAAACCCCCGCCACTGCGGCTGAGGGTTAATTTTTTGCGCATTAACAGCAAGGCCAAGGCGCTGGTCGTCATCATGACGCTATAATCGATCCACAACCCCGATTCGAAGAACCCGCCGGGAATGGGTATCGGCCGCACCAGTGCCGCCGCGCCGATCACACTGAGGATGTTAAAAACGTTGGAGCCCACCAGGTTGCCGATGCTGATATCCATCTCTTTTCGAATCGCCGCCACTACGGAAGTGGCCAGCTCCGGTAAAGAGGTGCCGAAAGCCACGATGGTCAGGCCGATAAATTTTTCACTCACCCCGATGATGGTCATGATTTTTACCACCGCGTCCACCACGATCTCAGCCCCGGCCACTACACCCACAATGCCTGCACCGATGAACAGCAACTGTCTGCCGCGCGTTTGCACAAAACCGATATCCGCCACTTCGCCGGCGATATCCTCCCCTTTGCCGCCGGCATCATCAATCGTATCCTTGCGCACCCAGTAATAGTTCATCACGGTATATACGATCACACCGGCAAACAGGGAAAAGCCCTCCAGGCGCCCCAAATGGGAGTTGAACGACAACACCATCAAGTAGAGCGAGATGACCAGCATAATGGGGATGTCGCGCCGCACAACGGAAGAGTGGCTCTTGATGGGATTGAGCAGGGCGGATACCGCCAGCACCAGGGCGATGTTGCAGATATTGCTGCCCACCACATTGCCCACGGCGATCATGCTCTTGCCTTTCAGCGAAGAGACCACGCTGACCACCAATTCAGGAGCCGAAGTGCCGAAGGCCACCACGGTCAAGCCAACCACAATGGGGCTGATGCCCATGCTGCGCGCCAAACTCGATGATCCTTTGACCAGCCATTCGGCACAGTAGTAGAGCAATACAAATCCAACGCCACATAAGAGGATATATAGCGCCATCACCCCATCTCCCTTTCTGTTGAATCCGGCCTCTGCCCAGGTGTCATGATCGCAAACTCCGGACCATCATCGCACCAGCGCCGGCGGGTCCGGATCCGGCGGTCATTCGCTCGAACAACATAATTTAGCTATCGATTTCAAATCCTTATTATAGATCTTCAGGCATGTCAAAACCCAAAGAATAGTGCCCCTCCCATGTCTTGGCAAACAGGTCCCGGTTTCAGGCGACCATCTCGCAGCACGCCCGACGACCACTGCAAAACCATTACCGCATACCGCCTCAATCGACATACCCTTGAAGCGACACCCGAAGGGCCAAAAGATGTCGCGTCTGCCCTTACGATTCCCTGAGGGTTGCGGGCCGGATTCCCAACGGGCAAACTTCTGAATGACAGCATATCTTAACTGCGCGCTTGTTTTGAACGGTGGGTTTGTTATATTACCCTGCTACTGGTTGCAGTAAGTATTTATCGGCCACCGCATGGACCCGATAAGAGTTAAAATCTCCCATCCGATGGGATTGTGGATACAGGTGAATCTAATTGGCAAAACTCCGTGACCGTTCCATGAGCAGGAAAGCACAGCGCAGGTATATGCGATTTGTGATTGCATTGAAACGTTTCTACAATCGCTTCTTCAAAATCAGAGGAACCCCGGAGGAAATTTCCTTGGGTCTGGCATTGGGTATTTTCATCGGTATGACCCCATTTCTTGGGTTACATACCGTGATAGCCGTGATGCTGGCATCCGTTGTAAAATGGAGTAAAATTGCCGCGGGAATCGGTGTTTTTATAACGAATCCTTTCACCGCGCCTTTCATCTATCCCGTAACCTATCGGTTGGGCTCCGCTATTACGGGTTTTTCCGATCCTTCCCGGTTTCTCAAATTGTTCGGCCCTGACGGTCTTGTGCAACTGATGAAAAACTCTCCCATGATTCTGGTCGATCTGATCATCGGGGGGGTGATCATTGGGCTGCCCCTATCCGCTATCACCTACTTTGTCGCGCTTCAGGCCGTTTCCCAGGCAAGAAGACGCATGGCCCTTCGAAAAGAGCGCCGCGCGCAACGCAAACTGGCACGGATGAGCAAAAGCAAACAAAATCCCCCCGGAAGATCAGATTCGGGCCACCATTGAAGAGACCGTAACGGAGATCGCCGGCATTTCCAAGGTCATCAACGATATCAATGAGATTGTCTCCACCATCGCCACGGCGGTGGAAGAGCAGTCGGTGACGACTCGAGAAATCGCAGGCAACGTCGCCCAGGCCTCCACGGGTGTCCAGGAGGTCAATGAAAATGTGGCGCAAAGCTCCACCGTCAGCAGCAAAATCGCCCATGACATCGCCGATGTCAATCAATCGGCCAATGAAATCTCCACCAGCAGCGGCCAGGTCAAACTCAATGCCGGGGATATGGCACGGCTGGCTGATGAGCTAAGCTCATTAGTGGGTAAATTTAAAGTATAGCGCCGCCTTTTGCCTTTTAACGACGTTTTTACAACAGACCGGATGCATCTAAAGCCGGGGCTTCCGTGTTGGGCTTAAAAGGGTTGACCGATACACCTTTTCGTGTAACATCGCCATTTTGAGCTCAATTTTAGAGTTTCAATTCTTGATGAGCTCACAACAAGTCTGATTTTTACAACGAAGATAAAATGAGAAGGCTGGTCTCCAACGAGCTGTGATAGGATCACGCTCACAAATTAACCGCAGTCACCGCAAGGTGCTGCAAAAAAAGGAGACCAGCCATGAAAGACACTATCACAATTGGGATGGATTTGGGAGACACTTATCACATAGCCGTTGCTTTTGATGGAGATGGTAACGAGTTGGACATTGCCAAGGTTGGCAATACAAAGACGCAGATTGGCAACTATTTTGGACGATACCAAGGCGCAACAGTGGCCATTGAAGCCGGAACGCACTCACCTTGGATCAGCCGGTTACTTGAGCAGATGGGCTGTCGCGTGTATGTGGGCAACCCGCGCAAGTTGCGATTTATCTGGGACAGCAAAGACAAGTCCGATGAGCGTGATGCGCGTATGTTGGCCATGGTGTGCCGGTTAGAGCCGCGGTTGCTGTGTGCACTGCGCCATCGCAGCAGCCAGGCGCATGTGGATCTTGCGCTGGTCAAGTCCCGGGATCTGTTGGTAAGAACGAGAACCAAGTTGGTCAACCACGCCCGCGGTGTGGTCAAAGCCAATGGAGAGCGTTTGCCCGGTTGCAGCACAAGCTATTTTGCCAGACGCTGCGCCGCCCATGTACCGGAACCGCTTTGGCCGGCGCTGGAGCCGATATTTGATACCATCGCCCAATTGGGGGTTAAGATTAAGCAGCTCGATGCCCAGATTCATCAGCTGTGTCAGCACCGATATAAAGAGACTGAGTATTTGCAGCAAGTGTCCGGAGTTGGACCTGTCACGGCATTGGCCTATGTGCTGACCATTGAAGATCCAGCCCGGTTCACAAAGAGCAGGCAAGTGGGGCCTTTTTTGGGGCTCACCCCGCGCCGCGATCAATCGGGCAACTCAGACAAGCAGCTGCGCATCAGCAAAGCGGGCAACAAGTATTTGCGACAGCTGTTGGTGGGCAGTGCCCAATATATTTTAGGCCCGTTTGGTCCGGATAGTGATTTGCGCGCCTATGGCATGCGCATCGCTGCCCGGGGAGGTAAAAATGCCAAAAAGCGAGCGGCGGTGGCTGTCGCTCGAAAGCTGTCGGTGTTGCTGCACCGGCTGTGGGTCGGCGAGCAAGCATATGAACCGCTGTATGGATCGAGTCATCTAAAGGCAGCGTAATTTGGTAAAAAGCAATACAACAAACAACTAAAGCAGTAGCGGTTTCAACGTCTCATCCAGGCGACTGCGATTCGTGTCCTGCAACAGTCAATTGCCGTTGACTAAAACAAAGATTGCGTCACGAAGATTGCAGCGCCTGCCAACGGATATTAACATGCACCGGGGACAAGGGCAGCCCCACAAAAGAGTGCGGATGGAAGCGTGGCGGTTGAGACTCGTTGGAAGATAATCGGTTATCCGTGAACGGATATCTGTTGACAAGCCTTCTCATGGAAGGGCACGAAGAAAACGAAGGGTCAAAAAAACATATTATAATTTTAGCTTCGTGCTCTTCGTGGTAATTTACAAACAGGGTTTCTGGGAGGCTTTTTGCGAACTGATCAAGATTTCAGAATCAACATTTTTTATCTTGATTTTCGCCGAACAAATCAATGCAGGTCGGTTCCGTTTGAAGGGAGTCAAAGGTTGTCTGCTCCAGCGTTTTCCGAAGCTGATCCCGTGCCTTTTGCCACACTTGATAGACGGTGCAGCTGGGAGTGCGGTAGCAGCTATCCGGGTGTATCAGGCAGTCATTGAGATAGATCTCTCCGATAACGGCTTCGATAACCCCGAGCAGTGTTACTTTTTCGGGAGGTACGACCAGCCGGAATCCACCTTTGGGCCCTTGAACAATTTCAATGTAGCCCGCCCGTGCCAATTGCTGGGCAATTTTACCCAGAAATTGAGCTGGAATACCCATGACTTGGGCTATTTCCAAGCGACTGCCGATTTTGTCCACGCCCAGGCAGGAAAGATACAGCATGCAGCGAACCGCATACTCTCCGGCTCTGGTTAACCTCATTGGCTTTAACTCACTGTATGCTACAAAAATAGAGTATTAAGATGATATTTGTCCAATATAGAGTGGGAGATATTTTTTGTCAACCCATTTTCGGGTGGTCGATTTGAGGAAATTGATCCTTGTTCATTGATGATTCGGAAAGAATTCATCCGGGAATATCGACCATGAGTGGCTTTTGCCTGCGGTCCTGGAAAAGATGGGCAGTGCGACCTTTGTAACTCTCGATCCCTCGATGCGGTCGAGTGGTTTTGCCGGACGCTGCCCAAAAGGTAGAGCAAATTCAAACTGCAGATTTGTCACCCAAATCGGGCCAATGCGTTATCCATTTGTCGACGGCACTATTTAAAGAACCGTTCGAAAAGACTACCCAGCCAACCTTTGTCAGTTTTTTCCCGCACAGCTATAATTTTTTTCACCGAGGGCGCGTAGGCCTTATCGTCATTGCATATATGGTTGAATAACCATCTGCTAAGCACATCGTATAACTCATCCGCGATGTCCTCGCCGGCCAGCCAACGCTCCTTATACTCTCCGGCACGTTGGACAAGCAGCTCGTGAATGCGTTTATGGGCATTATAGAACTCGTAGTTGGCATCCTGCATCAAAGACTCTTCAAAGGCAAAATGTGAAAGGGTATAGTCGATCATTTCAGAAACGATAGCGCCAACGGCTTCTTGTTTCCGGGCCGGGGTGGAAAAGGCGGTCTTGCGCAAATCGTCCAACTGAGCGACCATTTCCACGAGCCGTTGATGTTGATGGTCAACCGCCTCGATTCCCGTCACAAACTGCTTGGGCAGAGTACACGCTGTAACATCGAATTGTGTCTCTTCAAATTCATCCCTGTAAGCGCCGTCAAGCGGCATAAGCAATCCCATTTTTTCCAGCTTGTCAATTGCTGAAAACAGGTATTCCGGATCGTAAGCATCCTCCTGCGCGATGGTATCGACCGTTCTTTCTCCATCAACGGAAAGAAAGATATTGAACATCTTGATGTCATTTCTGATCATCGAATAATCAACACCCACCACCCGCTTGAACACGATACTCCTGACTTCATCCTTGACTTCAACCATGGCTCAATCCTTTGAAAAGATTATTGCGACGCATAAAATCCCTGTACATATTCAATTCGCCTCGCGCTTCCCACATGGTATTATTATGGAAAACCCAAAGTCTGTCAAATCAAAATTAGGCCAACGACCACCCCAAGTGTCGGATGGCTTGGAATTTCGGCCATAAGCCAAGATTACTCGGCCATGTCAATTCATTTGATCAGTGGATTAATAAAAATAATACGGAGATGCCGAGTAAAGGGGTTGCTTGAATCGTATCATCCTTAGACCGGGCTATACCCGACCTTGAACTTGGAAGCAGAAGGTACTGACAGGATATGGTGAGAAAGGACCTCAATTGGAGCATCTTATTTGTCTGCGTAAGGCTTGATGTCCAGAATCGGCGTGCCATCGAACATGTCCAAGCCTCTGACATGGATACTGCACTTATCGATGGACAGTATCTCTAAAACCGACATGCCGACGGCATTAGGCCGGCGGGGTGAGCAGATGCTGAATACACCTTTAATTTCCCCGGTTTTGCGCTTGGCTTGGCAAAGATCCTTTTGAGAAAATGGATCGCTGCGATGAAAGTGAAACAATACCGCGATGCGCTGGCCGGGCGTCAGGTCGCAGAGCCCCTTCTCGAATTGTGGCAAGATGGCCAGGGTGCCCTCCATATTGGAAACGGTCCAGTGCCGAGGCACATCATCAGCTTTGGTCTCGACAAATCCAATCGGTGAATATTCGATGTGCATAATCTGTTGAGTTCTCCTTTGTGTCGATGCAGCAATGGGTTTCATTGGTGGCTTTAATACCTTAGTTAGGCTTTCTGTACAAGTGACCTGAAATGGGATGCGCAGGCGCGTGATTTGATGCAGCCACACGAAAGTGCAGGCGCCGTTGCGACCCAATTGTGCATCTCATGCCCGGAGAGATTTCGTGCCATAACTCCTCTACGATCGCTGATTTGCCACGGTAACCGTTTTTGCCATAGCGCGGTTGGCGCTGGGGCCTTTATGATCAGCTTCTCAGGGGTCCGGGCTAAAGTTGGTCTCATGTGCGCGCCTCCTTGTCCGGATTGATTTTTTTGCTCCAGTCTGGCCTTGCCTTTGTAAGGGGTGGCCTCTTGTTCCAGCAGCTTGCCGGCATTCTTAACTGAATTGGCGTGACTATCGTGCCGGTTGCCATTAATATGGGACCATGGGGGTGGAGGCCTTGCGTGTAAACAATCGGCGCCCCTATCGCAGCCCGCAACGATACGATTCACGACCGTTGACATCCTTGTGTGGCACCTTAACTTATTTGCTACAGTTGAAACGCCTTCCCACTGTATTTTCAATTCGCAGCACACCTTAAATGCGGCGCGCATGTACATCTGCGCGCTGCGGGATAGATGGTAATGGACCGTTCCAATAGAATAAGGAGGATGTATGAGAATTTCGCTTAAAGTGATGATTTGCAGTGTTGTTTTGGTCGCCATGGGCAGCCTGGTCTATGCGGGCTTTAACAGGTCCGAAGATGCCATTCGCTACCGCAAAGCGGTGATGACCGTCATCGGTCAGCATTTTGGCCGTCTGGCAGCAGTGGTTAAAGGGCAGACCCCATACGACAAGAAGGACGTTGAACACGATGCCATGGTGATTCGGACCATGGCCGAATTGCCGTGGGATGCTGTCTTGTTCCCAGGCTCCGATAGGGGGGACACGACCCTGAAGGCTTCGGCGATGCAGGAAAAGGACCGATTCATGAGCATGGCCCGGCAATTCGAAAATGCGGCCCAAAATATGGCTGCAACAGCAAACAGGGGTGATCTGCAGGCCGTCAAGGCCCAATTCGGAAAAGTGGCCGGGACCTGCAAAACCTGCCACTCGACCTATCGGAAAAGATGATCAGGCTTCTGCGGCTGAATGTAGGGCACCCTGTGGGGGAGGATTGGATTTGGAGGTCAAGGCCGCAATTCAAAAGATGCGCCGATTCCACACGAAGAGCCGCCTGTGCAGCAACGGCAGGGGGCTCTTTTTGCATCTCAGCACACCAGAAGATAGACCCCCCCGGCACTCAGGGCTGCGATGAGCAACGCCGTCCATTGGTGCTCTGCTGACGATTGGCCTTCGCCATGCCAGTATTTGTGGCCGCTGAACATGGGTTGGATCAGGTTTTCACGCTTGATGATCAGATAAAGCAGCACTGCCATTACATGTACGCAGACCAGCACGAGGATGGCCTGCTGGTTGAGCTTGTGAATATGCGTGAGCCAGTCGCTGGTTGCCTTGCTGACCCGGGGGTAAAGCGGACCTTCGGTGATGATATCGTCATTGGCGAACAGCCCGGTGACGGCTTGTATCAACAGGCTGATCAGCATGGCCAATACAGACCAGCCCCCAAGCGGGTTGTGGCCCAGGTGTTGGGGAGCATCCGCTTGCAGCAGGGAGCGTGCATAGCGCAGCACAGCTGCCGGACCGCGTACGAACGCGGCAAAGCGCGCATACCGCCCGCCAACAAAACCCCAGGCTATCCGGAACACCAGCAGTCCCAAAATAGCATAGCCGCTCCACATATGGTACCGCATCCAGACGCCTCCGATATAGCCGCTGACAAAGGATGCGACCACCAGCATCACCAGCACCCAATGAAACAGCCGGGTGGGCAGATCCCATACCCGGATGGGCCGGCCGGAGGTCTTCGGAAGTTTCGATCCATTGCTTGCAGACGGGCACATATGACGGCTCCTTTCTTTGGTTTTGCACCTTATTCTAAGAATTGCCATCTGATGATGCCGGTGCCCAGTTTTTTACTGACCCAATCTCTGTCCGGCGGGCGAGAAAACTGGAGCAGATGCGAAGGGCACTTACAGTCTGAGCTCCCGAACCCTTGCACCCGTTTCCCCGCCCGGGGGCCTTTCGCCAGCAACGCCGCCCAAGCATGCTCTTGGGAAGGGCGCCCCACGGCCATCCAAATCTCTACCACCATTGCTTCGGTCCGTAAATAGTCGATATGCCAATGCTGTTTTTGCACCGGTTTGAGATGATGGCGTAATCGGGCAGACAGCCCCCCGGGTCCAAAGGCACTGCCCGTATATGCGTACCATCCAGATTCAAACTGGATGGGCCCCAATCTGCCCACCTGGATCTCTGTCGGCTTGGGCAGCATCAGCATCAGTAGGTAACTTCCCGATTCCCGGGGCAATCGGGCGACTTGGATTTGCATAGACGGCTCTCTAATATTGCAAAGGTTGGTGGTTATCACCGGATATCATCGGGCTTTCCTATCTGTTTAGCACATGTTATGTTCCACTGCATGACAATTGCAACTCACATTAGAGATAACATGATGCCTGTAGAAAGCCGAATGGTCATTGCATGCCCCACTGTCATAGAAGAGATGCAGCCGCTTTTACCGTCCGGTGTTAAAACCCGCGTGCTTGATTTCGGTCTGCATGTCAACCCTGACAACCTGCGCCAAACATTGCAGCAGGCCATCGATGCGGCGTCGGACGAGGCCGGTACCATTATTCTGGGCTATGGACTGTGCGCCAATGCCGTGGTGGGTCTGACTGCCGCCAAAAGCACCCTGGTGGTGCCCCGGGTGGACGATTGCATCGCCATCTTTCTGGGATCGACCACCGCCTACCGGGAACAATCTCAAAAAGAGCCCGGAACCTATTACCTGACCAAAGGATGGATTGAAGTCAGCGACACGCCATTTGAAGAACATCAACGGCTCATAGAAAAATATGGTCAGACGCGCGCTGACAGAATGATGGGGTTAATGCTCAAAAATTATACACGACTGGCTTATATCGATACCGGCCGGACCAACCAGAAGCATTACCAGCAGTACGCGCGCCGAACCGCAGAGCAATTCAACCTGCGATATGAAGAGATTCCAGGCTCGAGAGCCCTGGTCAGGAAAATGGTCGAAGGTCCATGGGACGATGATTTTATCGTAGTCCGTCCCGGTCAAACCATCAAATTGGCAGATTTCAGGACGCCCAACCCATGAATACTTTACAAAAAGCGACCTGCCGTATCGACTTCGAACCCATCGGCAAACGGGTGGACATGCCTGTGGGTGCAACCCTGCTGGAAGCGGCCCAACAGGCCGGGCTGGTCCTGTCTTCCACATGCGGCAGCCTGGGCAAATGCGGTCAATGCCGGGTGACGGTGGTCAAGGGCTGCGTCTCAGCGCCCACCCAAAGCGAAGTGGCCATGCTCTCCCCGGCGGCTGTGGAGATGGGTGAACGGCTGGCCTGCGTCGCCCGGGTGCTGGAGGATGTCAACATCCATATCCCTCCCGGCTCCCTGCTCACCGGTCAGCGTCTCCAGTTGGGCGGTGACGATCAAGCAGTGAAACCGGATCCGAAGGTCACCGCCCGGCAGGTTCAGATGCCGCTTCCGACCTTGGACGATTCGCGCTCGGATCACCAGCGCGTCGCAGCAGTGCTGGCTGAGAGTAACGGGCCGGCGGCCTGCCCTGCGGAGCCGGCTGTGCTACGCCAGCTGTCGCCGCTGGTCCGGCAGCACCAGTGGCGTTTGACGGCTTACTTACGGGATAATGAACTCATCGGTCTGGCCCGGCCGGGATCATCTCCATTGGGTGTAGCCATCGATCTGGGCACTACCAAAATTGCGGCCAGCCTCATCGATCTTGTCGGAGGACGGGAGCTGGCTGTATCCGGTGCTTTGAACCCGCAGATTGCATACGGCGAGGATCTCATCAGCCGTCTGAACCATGCTCTGAATCATCCGGGGAACGGTCGTGCCCTGGCAATGAAAGTCAGGGAGACAATGGACCGCCTCATCGGAGACCTGGTAGCCAAGATCCATGTCGGACGGGAGCGGATCGCTGATATATGCATTGTGGGCAATACCGCGATGACCCACTTGCTTCTGGAACTGCCGGTTGCCCAATTGTCCGTATCGCCCTATGTGGCTGCCACCGACACCGCTATGGATGTCAAGGCGAGGGAACTGAACCTGGCCGTCGCACCGGGCGCCTGGGTACACATTCTGCCGTGCGTCGGCGGCTTTGTGGGCGCAGATCATGTGGCCATGATTCTTGCCAGCCGATTGGATAAGAGCGACCATGTGGCCTTGGGCATCGATATCGGCACCAACAGTGAAATTTCGCTCTTTCATCCTGAGGGTCACATGCTTACAGCGGCCTCATGCGCCTCGGGTCCCGCCTTTGAGGGGGGCCATATCCGCGACGGCATGCGGGCTGCATCCGGCGCCATCGAGTCGGTGCAATTAACCCCAGACGGCCTGCTCCTGAAAACAGTCGATGCGGCCAAACCGATCGGCGTTTGCGGATCGGGCATCGTTGACGCCCTGGCTGAACTGCACCGCTGGAAAGTGATCAACACCAGCGGACGCCTGGACAAAGACAATCCGCGCGTGCGGGTGCGAGGCGAGGGCGCAGAGATTATACTGGCCACTGAGGATCAAAGCGGCAGCGGGCGGAAAGTTGTTCTGACCCAAAACGATATCAACGAGGTGCAGCTGGCCAAAGGCGCCATTAAAGCCGGTTTGGAAACCTTACTGGCGGCAACGGATACCCCGGCGGAAGCGGTAAGGGAGGTGGTGGTTGCCGGAGCTTTCGGATCGTTTCTTGACCTGCGCAATGTTGTTGCCATCGGTATGTTTCCGAAGTTTCCAAAGGCAAGTTACCGCCAGGTGGGCAACGCCGCTCTGGAAGGTGCCAAGATGGCCCTGCTGTCGGTAAACGAGCGCGAACGAGCCCGGAAGATTGCCGCCGGGTGTAGCCACTTAGAGCTATCCACCTTCTCCGGATTCAGCCGCCTTTACGCCAAAGGCATGCAGTTCCCCAGCTTGAGTGAATCCAACTGTTGCATAAAAAAAATGGTAAAGAAGTCTACCAAAAGCTCGTGAAAGGTCAGCGGGCAAGCCAATCTGCCGCACACGCTATGCAAATATAAAAAAGTCTCAATTTCTACCCGCATAGAATACTTCAACCGAATTTAAAACAAAGGTCGTTCAGCGCCACAGTCTTCTTGAGCAGTCAAGACGGTTCCCCAGGAAGGCTCTATGTGTTTGAGCATGTGGTCCTGAATGAACGATTCCTTTTTCCCCAACCGGCCCCATCTTGATCCCATTGATTCTAATTTCTTATTATTTTAATGGGTTTAAGGTGCGGATGCGCAAAACTGCACTGGCATTAGGGGCTTTTTTTCCTAAAGCTGTCGCGC
Organism: Desulfobacteraceae bacterium; assembly: GCA_050291605.1. Lineage (GTDB taxonomy): Bacteria > Desulfobacterota > Desulfobacteria > Desulfobacterales > Desulfosarcinaceae > JARRKU01. Next base: position 21,460 of record JBNKKB010000034.1, read on the forward strand.
TGACATACCTTCAAAAAGTTATCCATCCGTACCATTTAAATCTTGCTATATGGACTATGCGAATTGGAGCTTTTTATAAATTTCATATTATAACTGCGCGTTATAATCTTTACTGGGCCGGGCGAATGGCCTGATTATAGGGAAAAATAGATTTTCACCTTTAAGGCAGAGGGGCGGCATATATTTTGCTGTAAAACCTTTCCCGTTTTATTTGGAAGTACTTTCGGGCTGCATGACGAGACACACCATGCCATAAAAAATAGAATTATGAACATAAGCAGATGCAGGTTGAATACGGGGTCCTGAGCCCTTGCCAGCCACGATGCACTGATATTGGTCTAAAAAATAAAGGAGAATATAATGAGACATGGGCCGGCAGTCGAATTGGGAGCAGATCATGCTTCTGATTTAAAATCAAAAATAGGCATCAAACTTTTTGTGATCTATACATTGGTTTATATAGGATTCATAGCCATCAATGTCATAGAACCTATCCTTATGGAAAAAGTAATATTTCTGGGATTGAATCTCGCGGTTGTCTACGGCATGGGTTTGATTTTTCTAGCCATTATTATGGGACTGATTTATAATCATATTTGTACTAATTATGAACAAAAAATGAATGAGGATATAGATCATGATCTATGAAGCATCACCAATAGCCGTTGTATTTTTCGTAATCTTTGTACTGTTTGTTTTGGGGTTGTCATTTTATTTTGCCAGTAGAACCAAATCAGCAGAAGGCTACTTTGCAGCAGGAGGAACAATATCCTGGCAGGTAAACGGCATCGCTTTTGCCGGAGATTATCTTTCCGCAGCTTCTTTTCTGGGTATCTGCGGGATGTTGGCTTTTTATGGATATGACGGGTTTTTATATTCAATTGGGTATTTGGCAGGTTGGGTGGTGGCGCTGTTTGTTATTGCTGAACCTATGAAACGTATGGGCAAATACACTTTTACGGATGCGTTGGATTCGAAATATGATTCCAAGTATATTCAATTGATGGCAGCTGTTAGCACCTTGATCGTCTCAATATTCTACCTGATTCCCCAGATGGTTGGTGCAGGTGCCCTGGTTACCCCTTTACTTGGACTTCCACATTGGATAGGCGTTACAATGGTTGGAGCGATCGTTATCTTTATTGTTGCCACGGCGGGTATGACTTCCACAACCTATGTGCAATTTCTCAAAGGAAGTTTGCTGATTGTTTTCTCTACAGTCTTGACGATATACCTATGTATAAATGGCATCAATAAAAAGCCTCAGGACGATTACCATTCATTCAAGACGCTTGAAGTGAAGACGCAGGATAAAAATTCAGTTCAGATAATTGATTCCAGTTCCGGGTATGAGATGGTATCCAGCGTCTATAGACCCGGTGCCACCTATGCAAAGCTTTCAAAAGATGGAAAGGAAAGCTGGTGGAAACTTACTGGAGACAAGCTTGAAGAAACCCTTTCAATGGTCGTCAAGCCCGATGGAACAAAGCTGTATAATGGAGAGCCCAAAGAATCGGCAAAATTCTTTCAGGTGGGTCATGCCAGTAAAATTGTAGTTGATGGCAAAGAAGTTGAAAAAACAGGTACCGTTGGACCGCTAAAATTTCTGTCGACTATCAATAATAGTACCATAGTAAGATTTGCCAAGGAAAAATTCAAGGCAGACGGTGACACGGTGACGGTATGGTACCAAAACCCGACGTCCGGTAAAAAGATCATGCGGCCGGGGCTCAAATTCACGCTTGATAATCCAATGGGAAAGCTGAATTTTGTTTCTCTCATGCTGGCGCTGTTTTTCGGTACTGCCGCCCTACCGCATATCCTTATCCGGTATTATACCGTGCCAAGCCAGAAAGATGCCAGAAAATCGACAATTGCTGCAATTTCTGCCATCGGTTTTTTCTATATCCTGACCATGTTTATGGGATTGGGTGCAATGGTCACCGGTGTCCTTGATGTCGAATCAAGCAATATGGCGGCCCCCCTATTGGCAAAATACTTTGGTATTGGTCTTTTTTCAATCATTTCTGCGATTGCTTTTGCCACGGTTTTGGGTACGGTCAGCGGATTGATCGTTGCTTCTTCCGGTGCGGTTGCCCATGATCTTGCCAATAAATTTATGGGAATTCAAATGACCAGCGAAAAAAAGGTAATTGTCGGAAAACTTGCTGCGGTGGCTGTAGGTTTGGTGGCCATTGTTTTGGGTATTTTATTTAAAGGTGTAAACGTATCTTTTCTTGTCGGATGGGCTTTCGCTGTTGCCGCATCCGCAAACCTGCCGGCAATTCTGATGCTGCTGTTCTGGGAAAAAACCACGGCAAAAGGTATTGCGGCATCAATCATTGTCGGAATTGTTTCTGCGCTAGGAATCATCCTGGTATCTCCTAGCATGTATGCCAGGTATGGACTTGAACCTTCAAGTGCGCCAATAGGACTTGATAATCCCGGAATTATCTCAATTCCTTTAAGCTTCCTTGCGCTGGTTGCCGTATCCTTGATGAGCCAGAAAGACAATAGAGCTTTAAGATCGGCATTGTCCGTGGCTGATTAATATCAGCTTTATATATGTGACTTTCAAGGCTCACGGAAAAATTCTATAATGAAGGGAAAGCATGTGCTTTCCTTTCATTATTTAAAAACATAAGTTTTATAACAAAGCATATATTAAAAATGAAAACATCGGATCATGCCAAACACACAGAAGCGTTATTCGGTGTCAGAGCCGATGATATCCATCAATGGATTGATGCATTTTTTGATGATAAAAACTATGAATATTTTGTTTGGACAGGTGCAACAGAGACGGATTTATATGCCCACAGACAGTTCAGGCACTGTAAGGAGGCATTGGAAGAGGCTTACGAGGAATTTAAAGGAAAGTATTCAAAAGAGATCGTAAAAAAAATATTTAAAACCCACCTCATGGATGATTACGATGGATATATTCCCTCCCGGAGTGATTTTGCAGATGGCCGATTCAATGGGCAATTCCATTGTAAAAATAAAAAAAAGAATGATGAATCCATTTTGACACACAAGGAACAATCACAATATTTCAAAAATTGCTCTTCTGAAAGAACAGAAGAGCAGGACAAAAAAACCTCAGCGGACTTTTACCTTGGAATTCTGCTGCCAACCATTGTGGCTATTATTTTATTTATCGCTTCAATTTTTACTGTAATCATACCTGTCTTTCACCAAAACATGATGGATCAGAAAAAAGAGATGATCAAGGAACTCACTGCTTCGGCTGCCAGCATCATCGATCACTATATTTTGAAAGAAGCATCCGGTGCAATGACCCGCGAAAATGCACAAAAAGAAGCAATAAATGTCATAAAAGAAATGCGATATGGAAACGACAATAAAGATTATTTCTGGATTACCGATATGCAGCCTGTCATGGTCATGCATCCTTATAGTACCGAGCTGATAGGAAAAGATCTCAGGAATTTTAAAGACAATGATGACAAGAGTGGGATAAGGTTGTTTGTCGAATTCGTTGAACTGGTCAAACAGCACAATGAAGGGTATCTTAAATATCAATGGCAATTGAAAGATGACCCATCCAAAACCGCCTCAAAACTATCTTATATCTTGGGCATCCCAAAATGGAACTTTATTATCGGAACCGGCGTATATATCAACGATGTCGAAGAGGAGATACAAGAACTGCAAACAGATCTTTTAGTATCTTTTTCAGCCATTTCTGCTGTTTTATTATTGATTCTTGTATATATAGTTTACCAAAGCCGCAAAATTGATTCAAGCCGGCGGCAGGCCGAGGCAGGGCTTAAAGAGGCAAAAGACAGATATCAGGCCCTGGTTGAAAGCTCAGGCGAAGGATACCTGCTTGAGGTGGAAGGAGAAGTAATATATTCAAATCACACTCTGAAAAAGATGCTTGAATATTCAGAAGAAGATTTTGCGGCTCCTGATATATTAAGGCATTTATTCTCGGATCTTAATTTAAAAAAGAATATCATCGATCATTTGGAGCTGCTTTTTCAAAATAAAACGCGTCCGGGTCAATTTGAGGCCCAGATTCATACCAAGACCCAAAAAAACCTTAATGTCGTCATCACGACATCAAAGATTTTCTTTTCAAGGAAAATAGGTCATATCGTGTCATTCAGACCCATAGTTGGAGAAAAGTTAATTGCTTCTTCAAATATTGACAAAACAAGCGACGTTTATCTTGAAGCGGCTTCATCGATTACCGACCAAATCAAAAATAGTCAAAACATGAGCAATATTGTAATTGCACTGAACAAAATGCCGCTTTTGGTAAGAGACATGCTCGATGAAGGGACCAATTCAGACCACTTGAGACGGATGATCGGCACGGCATATGATGCCGCAATTGAACACTTTATTAAATTTTCAATCGATGAATTGGGATTTCCGCCAACTGCTTTTTCATTCATATCACTGGGCAGTAACGCGCGCCATGAAATGACCATGTTTTCAGATCAGGACAGTGCTATCATCTTTTCAGATGTTGAAAAATCACAGCTTCATGATTTTAGAAGATACTTTTTAACCCTGGCCCATCAAGTCTGTACAAAACTCGACCAGGCAGGTTATCCTTTTTGTCCAGGCGACTTCATGGCGATCAATCCTAAATGGTGTTTAACTTTCCGTGAATGGAAACGCAACTTTAAAGCGTGGATAACCAATGCCACGCCTGAATCCATACTTGATATAAACGTTTTTTTTGATATCTATAACGCTTACGGGGATCAGGAACTTTTCGACAAATTGAATTCATTCGTCCGTGAACAGACTAAGGAAAATCCTTTGTTCTTTCAACATTATGCCAGAAATTGCCTTTTATACCGGCCGCCGTTAAACCTTTTCGGGAAAATTCAGACTAAGGACAGTCTTGTAAGTTTGAAAAAGTGTTTGCAGCCCATCGAACTTTTCGCCAGGCTGTATGCCCTGAAATACGATGTCAGGGAAACCAATACCATAGATCGTTTGAATGCATTGGTTAAGAAAAATATTCTAACAGAAGACTCTTGCAGAGAAATTATTTATATTTTTGATTATATCTGGCACTTGCGTTTTAAAAATCAAGTGTATCAGTATAGTGATCTGCGCAAGGTAAATAATAAATTGGATCTTAATCATCTCATGGAAATTGAACAAGAGAACTTAAAGAATATCCTACATAAAATCAGATCTTTTCAGACCATGCTCAGCTACGAGTTCTTTGGGACGCCAAACGCTTAACAGCGAATATTCCAAAGTTTGTATTGATACGACGCTTGGTATACCATTGCATTTATACAAGTTGCGCATTTCTGCAAAGATAAACAATTCGCCGGCAGGTGCGGAAAATTCCGTCGGTGGATTTGTGATAGTCAATTTGCCCGCTTTGACACATGGTTTTCCTAAAGCCATAGCGGACTGTTTTTTAAATAAATATATTTACAACGATTATCTGGTTTACTTATAAATGAACAGACACCAAATGATTTGACAAAGAATTTAGATTATAATATCCGATTAAAATTATGAAATTTATCACCTATTCGATAGCGAGCTATGCAATTGATCAGCGTACAAATTTTCCGTGTCCGATGTCGGACAAATTACCTGCGCCTATTTTGTTTTGCCGGAGCGAACCATGCGATTAACCAGAGAAGGTGATTATGCGGTTCGTTGTATTGTTCACCTTGCCACACAAGGTGTGGGTGTACTTTCCAAACGCAAGCAGATTGCACAGGCCATGGGAATTCCGGTTCAATTTCTGGGCAAAATTGCCAAGCAACTTGCACTGGCAGGATTTATCGAGATTGTGCAAGGATCAAAAGGCGGGCTGCGGCTGGTGGTTTCGCCTGAAAAAATCACCATGCTGGAGGTAATCGAGGTGGTGATCGGCGAGATTTTTTTAAATGACTGTATTTTAAGATTGGATTCCTGTGTTTGCAGCAACGCCTGCGCAGCACATCAGATCTGGCAAAAAGCCAGGAATCAGCTCCGAGATACCTTGGCTGAGGCCACCTTTGATAAATTGTTGCCCAGAGAAAGCATTTAAACCGGGCGCTTACGAAACTTTTTGATAGCCGTTATCGCTGGATTGGCCGAATAAGTGGGTTTTACGATAATATCGCTTGAAAGCATCCACTATTTTGGACTCAAAGTGAATCCCGCGTTCTTTGTCAAGGAGATGGAATGCGACATCCATGGGCAGGGGGTCGCGATAGTGGCGTTTGGCGGTGACAGCTTCAAAAAAATCGGCGACGGCGATGATACGGGCACCTAACGGGATCTGGTCACCCTCTAATCCCAAAGGGTAGCCGCTGCCGTCGACTTTTTCATGATGGGCGCCGGCTATCTCGGGTACCTGACTCATTAATCCCCGGAAGTTAATTTGTTCTAAAATGTGACGGGATTTCATGGCGTGGGTCTTGACGATCTCGTACTCGCCGCGTGTTAAACGTCCCGGTTTTTTAAGGATGGCATCCGGGACGCCGATTTTTCCATAATCGTGCAACAGGGCCGCTATGCGAATGACTTCGCTGTATTGCTTGGACAGTCTAAGCTCATGGCAGATACCCAAGGCATATTCGGTGACCTTGGCTGAGTGACCGGCAGTGAGCGGATCTCGGGCATCGATGCTGGCGGCCAGCGTATGTAAAATCGATTGCATCTGCCGATCACGGGCATCGATCAGCTCCACATTGCGAAAGCTGATACCCATGACGTGGGCAATGCCTTGCAATAGACTTAAATCCGATTCCACCAAAGGTGTCTTGGATCTTAAATTGTCCACCGCCAGTACGCCCAAAGATTTTTTGTCACAAATAATGGGACAGCAAATAAAAGATTGCGATCCCATTTTTTGGGCAAACGCTTTGCTGCGGGATGACAGGCGGTGTCCAATTTCAGAAAGATCGTTGACCAGATAGGGTTTTTGTTCTTTAAAACAGGTCACAAATACACCCCTGGCATTGGGGCGGTCTAAATGAAATGCGGATTGTTTCAGCAATTGGATTTTGTCTTGGGCATAGCCAAAACCCGCACGAAAAATCAGTCGATTGCCTTCCGGGTTGGTCAGCATAATAAGGCCGCGGTCAAAGTTTAGTCGCTTTTTAAACAGCTGGATGACTTCGCTTAACACCCCTTCGATGGCTGTCTGGTTGGCTAAAATTTCACCGATTTCATTGGTCAGCCGTGAGTTGTTGTAGTTGGATTCAATTTGCTCGATGAGTTCGTTGGACGATATTTGCAGATTGTCCAGAATGGATTTAAATTCCCGCTTTTCCATATGTTCACCCACAATGGATAACATAAAGAAGATCAGCGCAGAGATCGGTGCCAGAGTGGATGCCGCCATTCGCAAATCAATAAAACCAAATGCCAGACAGCCAAAGAGTAAAACAAAGAAAGCAATATTGCGGGCCGTTTTCCATATCATTGACCCTTTGTTTTCCCAAGAGATGACATAGCGGCAGCTCGTATCTCCTTTAAACATGCATTGAGGGTGCCGGATGCTGTGCAGACGTCGGCCTGACGCACTGACCAGTGCTTCCCAAAAGCCCTTGCGATTTTCGCATTGAAAGGGTTTCTCATGCGCCCCCTTCCGGGGTGTCACACTGATTTCGATGATATTGCGTGCCAATTGGCGCGTTTCATAGATAGAGGACTTGCTGATTCGAGAGGCATCTGTACCGAGGCGTTCATATACTCTTGCCGGTCCGATCAACCTCATCATATATTGCCGCCAGACACCAAGTGTCCCTGGCGAGGCGGCATGCCGCCCGGCCTCGCGGGAGATATTTTCATTGCCGGTTTTATGGGTTATAATCGCATGAAAACGGTCAATTTGTTCCTGAGAGAACCAACGGCCATGATCGGCGATTTCATAGGCTTTCATGTCGGCATATTCAAGGACCTCATCAATATCAACGTAGCTGTACTTCTGCTTGATCAGTTTGATGTATGTGTCGACAATACGGCTGTTGTAAAGTGGTGTGTCTGCTGTGATTTGTTGATCAGGCATGGTGTTCAATAGCTGTTTCCGCTCAGAAAATTAAGAAATTCGGCCAATTGAGATGATGGCATGTTAAAGTATGATTTAATCAATGCATCGGCATATAAAATGATGTTTCTATCATACCTAAAATATTAGGGTTTGATAAATTTAAGCAGTCGCTTTAAAAACTTGTAGTAATGATCGATATTGCGGTGGGTGTCATATACCCACATGCAGTAAGTTTTTTCATAATCGACACCCACTTGGTCCGCCGCTTCTTTAGGATAGAACAATACTGGTATTTGGTTCAACTCCAGGTAGTGCGATACCGAAGTAATGGTTGACCTAATCAGTTCAAGGGTAAGGTGCTTGCTGTTGACGATGATAAATTTTACCGAACTGGTTAAATCGGACATGTTAAGGCCCAGGTCGGCCACATCCACTACAACTAATGCGCATAGCCGGTCTCTGTGCCGCAAGGCCATGATGTGTCGGTCACGCTTTAAGCCGATGCGGTGAAAAGCAGCGGTCAATTGACGGCCGTCGACCTGGTCGGACTGTAAATGCAATCCCCGAAGCATCAACCCGCCGGAATGGTTATCGTAAAAAGTTTGGAGATCAAGCAAGTCGTCGTTGTCGGCTGGCGCCAGCTGCCAGGTGTTGGGCAGTTCAGCGCTTTTACTTTTGTCGGGGGTATAGTGTACATAAGCGAGTGTATCCAGGGAGCAAATTTGTGGGTTTCGGATGTTGCGCGCCGTGCCGCCGAAGACTTGGCTGGGAAATTTATTTTCCGGGCGAAAGTAGCAAAAAACGTAATCCATTTTCATGGACGCCAAACGGTAAGAATCATTTATAAAGCGTCCAACATGGTTAAGTACCATCAATCCGCCTCGGTTGTAGGAACTGCGGACGGCGGCATGGTGGTGGATCAGCCACGATTTTTCATAAAAACGGATCATGGCCATGTGTGCCAGGATGCGTCCATTTTCTTGATAAATAAAGTGGCTGGCGATGCTTGGGCTTTGGTGGTAGAGTTTTTCGTAAGTCGCTTTAATTTTTTCTTTGTTGGCTTGAATGAATTCATATTTTTCGGGGTAGATAAACCCGGTCTCAAAGAAGAAGTTCCATAAGCTTTCCATATCGACCTTGTGACACAAATAGGCGTTGCTGTCACTGGCCTGATGCAATAGAGCCAATAGTTTGATGTGGTCGTTGACTGCCATGTCCAGGATGGCCAAGCCACAGCGTAATACCGGCCCCAAGTGGCTTTGGTGATGAAGCTTGCTATGCACGACTTGGGCCATACAGCGCACGGTGACCCCATCACTAAAGCGAAGATCTGCTTCTGGAAGGATCATGCCGGGAAGTAGAACCGCAAGATGACCTTCTTCTTCAACCGAGAATCCTGAACCGGAAATATCAAAGACTTTTAAGCTAAAGGATTTAGAAAAAAAAGGATGGTTGAAAACCACATCCGGAGAAGGCATCAGCTTTTGGCGTGAACTGCGAAATTGCCTGGGCGTGAATCGGCGCAATTGCCGGTTGATGGGCTCCAGGATGAGATGGCGGACCTCTTGGCCCATATCCTGTTTGACAATTCGACACTGTCCCGAAAAGAGCGTCAGAGGACCTTTGGTAAATACAATGGTTGCCGGCGAGTTAGCGTCGATCCAGCGGTATGTCTGGGGGGGTGTTTTGTGGATCTGGATGCGAAATTGTGATGCCCCATAGTCGACAAGTTCACCGCAGAACAAAGCACTGTTTTGAAACATGTAGACGGATACGTCCCGACAGCGGTACCGGTCAATTTTGCGTTCGCTGACCTCATGGCACATCTGTGGCAGGATAAAGGCGATCTGGGTGTCGCTGATGGTCTTAAGCTCGGGTTTCACCTCAAGCAATTGCTGGTCCTTAGGAAGGTAGAAGCACTCGAACTGGTAGGACTCGATCAATTGCTCGATATCGATGGGCTCGGTCCAGTTGCAGACCAGCTTTTCACTGTCGCATGGCAAAGGTTGGGCTGTCAGCGTCAAGGTGCGCGCATATTTGATGTGCTTGAATATAATGGTGATTTTATGATCAGAAAAATTTAGATGGTTCAGCTTGTTGATCAGCTGCTTCTGACTGAATTTTACGGTATGAAGTCCATCTTCGGTATGCATTGATGGCGCAGACGACGTGGTGATTTGTTCTTTTTCATTGAGGCTGACTTCGCTATTCGGCGGGGGAAGGGCAGTGTCGGGCGCCCGTTTCATAAACAACCTCATTTGTCCCATTCAGGCCGGCCGCCGGCCTAATCGGTAACTATCCTGTTGCCGTAACCGAGCCGTATGCAACCTATGCTATTCGCATTCATTTAGAGCATTTGAATCTATTCTATCTATCACAATCTCCGGAGTGTGGCAAGTTGATTATCGGCGAGGTATCTGCCAAACCATTGAAAGTTTTAAATTTCAATGGCTATCGGGGGTAGAGGACCGGAATTTTTTTCGGTACGCCGGGATTTCAATTATGGCAGGGCGTTCGTATCCTTTGATTTCTAAAATGTCCGGTTCAATACCCTGGCTGGTTACGGAGTATTGGATCATCTCATCGAACATCTCCTTTTGGAGCGTTATCCGTCCTAAGGCGCATTGGCGGTTCATAAAAGTCTTTATTATGGCAAAGGCCATTTTGCCCAAAGCTTTGGTTTCCTGATTGCGGTGGACGCGTTTTTCCAAATCAACCTGGGCAATCACATCCAAGCCCCAACGATGGTAGATGTCTAAAATCATGCTTGTTTCGATGCCGTACCCAATGGGAAAAGGGATTTGTTCAAAAATATCGCGGTATCCCGCATATTCGCCGGATAGCGGTTGTACAATCTGGGTCAGCTCTGGAAAAAACAGTGAAAACAGTGGGCGGATGACCAATTCGGTTACCCGCCCCCCACCGGTGGGGCGCACTTTGTTATCTTCAGTCGCAATGGGCCGGTCATAAAATGCCTTGGAATATTTGATGCCTTCGTTCAGCAGTAATGGGCCCAGCAGGCCATAGGCAAAACGGTGATGGATATTTTTTATATCGGCATCCAGATAGACAATGATATCTCCGCTCGCAACATAAAGGGCCTTCCAGAGGTTCTCACCCTTGCCTTTATAGGGATCCAATTGCGGCAGAATTTTGCTGGCTTTGAATACCGTAGCACCAAAATCGCTTGCGATTTCCCGGGTCTTATCACTGGAATCGGAATCGATGACGACGATCTCATCAATCAGCGGATAGCGCATCATCAATTCGGACTTAAAAATGACGATCTCTTTGGCAATGGTTTTCTCTTCATTGAGCGTGGGCAGGCATAAAGATATTTTCAACGCTTTTTGATCTTTGACGGCGACCAAACGGTTGAGATCGCTAAATTCACCATAATGGAACGTGTTGTTCTTAATCCAATCACGCTTCATCGCAGACTCCCGCATCAATGGCCAACAAGGCGCCGATGACCTGGGCGATGCCCTTAAACATGGGTTGGATCTCCATCTCAGCCTCTTTTAGCTGATAGCCTTGACCCCGGGTCAGGCCCAATGTCAAGGCGGGTATATTGCGGGATAGGAAAATAGACAGCTCCGACTCACTGGATCCGCTGATAGGCTGCAAGCCCAGACTTTCCATAAGCGCAGCGACGTTTTTGACCAAAGGGTGATTATACTTCAAACGTGAAGCGCTCACATTGCTGATGGTTTTGGTTTTGAGTTCAACTTCATGCTCATGCGCCAAACCTTTCACGATGTCGCGGATATCGGTGTACAGACTCCTGACCATATGATCCGCATCGCTCCGAATTTCAAGACCCAGCGTGGCATCCAGGGCACTTTGGCCATGTTTTAATCCGCCGCTGATTTTACCGAAAATGACTTTGGTGCGAGGTTTTAACGGCATGCGCAGTTCAAGTATCTGGTTGATCGCCTCATTGAGAACCAAAATGGCATTGGGTCGAGCACTTTTGGTACGAAGCGTTGATTTGTTGACCCGGCAAATGATTTCGCAGCGAATCATGCCATCAGAATAATAATTAAGGCGCCCCAACTCGACGCTTTCCAAACAGATGGCTGCGCGGATAGGCGTGGACCATGTTTTGAGCAGGTGGCGGATGCCGCGCAGATTACCCCGGCCAATGGATTGGATGACCCCTGCAAGCACAATATCGGATCTGAATTTAAGTCCCAGGCGCTGTAAAATTTGAGGTAAAGAAACCAAAACACCGACACCCAGCGAGTTGTCCAGTAAACCCGCACCGGAAATTGAGTTTTGACCGACACTGAAATGGTGGTCGACATCCTTGCCAAACACAGTATCCATATGGGCCACCACGAAGATCGGCGGTTTGCTGCGCGATGTACCGTGGATGATACCGATGGGATTGTTGTAGCCGTCGGTGGTGCACTCATCGACTGAAAATTCTGCCATGCGCTCCAAAAAAAGCGTAGCACGCTCGTTCTCCAGGAATGTCGGTGCGGGGATCTGGCCCAATAGCACGATATTGGTAATGATGATATCCATCATCTCTTCGATGGTTTGTACATAATCAGGCAGGTCTTTTAGGTAATCGGGCATACCCTTATCTCATTGGCCATGCGTCTGCTGTCGGCCGGTGATCTGATTTTCACCTCGAAGGTGCTCTCTTTGCATATCAGGTTGACGCAATGCGTGTTTGTGCAATCCGTGGGAATCTCGGCAAGTCGCTTATAACAATACAATTTTTAGCTGTTTGGGTCAACTGGTTTTGCATAGGTGCAGCAATTACAACCCAATGGCAACAGCACGGAGAGAGAAGCGCTATATCATGGGCAGCCCTTCCCGGAAGGTTTTAACCTGAAATGATCAAAGGTTCCCATAAAAAGCGGTGATGGCGTCGCACAAACCGGGTATGGTGAATTCATCAGCGACCAATCCGACTTTGAATCCGAGTTTCTCGGCCGTTTGGGCCGTGATTGGTCCGATACAAGCCACCGTGACGTTGGCCATCAGTCTTGCAGTGCTCTCCGGCAAAAGCGATGCGAAATTCTGTACGGTTGACGAACTGGTGAACGTGACCATATCGATGGCGCCCTCCCGGAGGTCGGATAGCAGTTGATCGCAGCCTTCACTGGCCCGCAGGGTCTGATAGGCAGTAATTTCATCCACCCGGGCCCCCATGCGCTGCAGTGCGTCGGGTAGGATGGCGCGGGCTTCCTTGGCCCGGGGCAACAGGATCTGGGTGTCCTGGAGCGTCTGTTCGGCAAAAGCTTCCACCACGGATTCGGCTTGGTAGGTCTGCGGTAAAATGTCCGTGTTTAAGCCAAAACGGCGCATATATTGGGCCGTAGCGGGTCCAATGGCCGCGGTATGCATATGGCCCAAGGCACGAGTGTCCAGCCCTTGGGCTGCAAGACGCTCAAAGAAAAAGCGCACGCCATTGACACTGGTAAAAATCAGCCACTGATAGGCGTCTAATCTGGTAATGGCATCGTCAAGGGGTTCCCAATTGTCCGGCGGGACAACATCAATGGTGGGACACTCTACACAATCAGCGCCTAATTCTGAGAGTTGGTCAACCAAATCGCTGGCCTGGGCTCTGGCGCGGGTCACCACGATACGTTTTCCCAACAAGGGTCTTTTCTCGAACCACTGCAAGGTATCCCTCAGCGTGACCACCTGGCCTACCACTATGATAGCAGGTGCTTTCATGCCGGCGGCTTGGGCCCGTGCCACGATATTTCCCAGTGTGCCTGTTACGGTTTGGTGCCGTGAGGTAGTGCCCCAGCGGACCAGGGCGACAGGAGTATCAGGCCCACGACCATTGTCGCATAGTTTGTTGACGATGTGGGGCAGGTTTTTTACACCCATGAAAAATACCAGGGTGCCGATGCCGCGCGCCAGGGCGGGCCAGTCGATACTGGATTGATCTTTGGTGGGGTCTTCATGTCCGGTGATAAACGCCAATGTGCTGGTGAATTGACGATGGGTTAGAGGAATGCCGGCGTAGGCGGGGCCGGCGATAGCCGAGGTTACGCCGGGCACCACCTCAAAAGGAATACCCGCGTCGACCAATACCTCGGCTTCTTCACCACCACGGCCAAAAATGAACGGATCTCCCCCCTTGAGCCGGGTAACGATTTTTCCGGAGCGGGCCTTGTCGGTAATCAGTTGATTGATACGGTTTTGGGACAGGGTATGGTCGCCTCCCTTTTTTCCCACATAAATACATTCGCAATCGGCGCGGGTATGACTTAGAAATATCTTGGCGGCCAGATAGTCATAGATCAGGACATCTGCGGTTTCGATACAACGCAATCCTTTGGTGGTGATCAGTCCGGGATCGCCTGGGCCGGCACCGACCAGATACACTATCCCTGTTTTCGCATTATTGGGCATTTTGATTCAATCTTTCCAAAATTTCTCCGGCCCCTCTGGACAGCAGGTTTTCTGCCAGTTCAAGTCCGAGTGTTTCTGCTTGATGACAGGGTCCTGTCACGGATGCTTTGATCACTGTTCGGCCATCCAGCTCAGCCACCAGACCGGTGAGCTGCAGCTGCTCTTCTTCAAGGGTGGCGTGGGCCGCAATGGGCACCTGGCAACCCCCTTCCAGTCGATGCAAAAAGGCTCTTTCAGCCAAGATCGCGGTGTGGGTGTCGGCGTGATCCAGGGCCGCCACAATGGGTCCGACGGTGACATCATGGGTGCGGTTTTCAATGCACAACGCGCCCTGGCCCACTGCCGGCAGCATGGTGGCAGGCTCTAAAAGGGCCGTAATCCGATGCGCCAGGCCCAAACGCTTTAATCCTGCGGCAGCCAAAACGATGGCATCTAATTTTGTATCGGACAATTTTTTAAGTCGTGTATCCAGATTACCGCGCAAAGGCAAAATGTTTAAATCCGATCGCTGGTGGCATAGTTGAGCCGCGCGTCGCAAACTGCTGGTGCCGACGCGTGCACCTTCGGGCAAGCTGTCCAATCCATCATAGGTGTCACAGATCAGTGCATCCAGCGGATTTTCTCTTTCGGGTACGGCACCGATACTCAAATCATGGGGCAATACTGCCGGCATATCTTTCATGCTGTGCACGGCCACATCGATACGACCGTCCATCAATGCGGCTTCGATCTCTTTGACGAAAAGGCCTTTGCCGCCCACTTTGGCCAAAGGGACATCCAGGATTTTGTCTCCTGTGGTTTTAATCACGACCAGTTCACAACAGATGTCCGGCCAGTGATTCGAGATGGCTTGTTTAACCCAGTTGGCTTGCCAAAGCGCTAGCTGGCTGCCGCGAGTACCGATGCGCAGCGGGCGGTCCATTATTGTCCGCATCCGGAGCAACTGGTGGCTTGACAGCCCCCGCAGGACGAAGTTGAAGCGCTGACCGTTTGACCGCCGGCACCTTTCGAGACAAATCCGCAGGCCGACATCAGCTTGCAAACTTTTTTGCTATCGCAATCCGGGCATGCCGGACATTCTTTGCCGAAAACCAGGGCTTCGAACTGGTGGCCGCACCCTTTGCATTGGTACTCATAAATGGGCATAACATGCACTCCTTGGTGTCCAAAGCCAGGGCAGGCGTCTTATCCCCGGGCGGACGAATTCACAAACAGTTCACTATAACGATTGCGTCAAAAAAATCAAGACCACCCGAGTTTTGGCAAAGGCCACGTGGTTAAAAAAATCGGACCTCTAACCCAAAACATGGCGTATCCAAGCAGATTATTTGCATCAGAAACCGGAGGCAGTGTACAAGCCGACCCGCCGCAAGTTGAGCAAGGGTGGCTTAACAACCGTTAGATGCGGCGGAGGATCAGCGGGCCGCATGGTTTGAGCGCGTTCGCGAGTTCCTATGGGTGGCCCGCAGCGCATCTTACGGTTGCTTGCCATCCTTGCGTGTGCGGCGGGTCGGCTTGTACACTGACCGGCTTGCTCGCTATACCCTTATTATGCTTTTTATGTCCGTAATAAACAGAGGGCGGGTATGATCACCGTTAGGCACAACGCGCGTCTTTATCGATTTGCGTATCGAGCGCCCGGCGCGCCTGATCCAATTGTTTGTTATCCTTGTAGCCCATGGCTTTGGCGTTTTCAAAGGCAGACAAGGCCTGCTCCAAATGGCCTTGCTTCTGATAAAAGCGTCCCAGGCGGTGGTGATAGACACCGTTATGGGGATCAAGGGCGATGCTTTGCTGGAAAAAGGTTTCACAGATATCCGGATTTTCCTCACAAACGGTGTACAAGTTGCCCAAAGCGGAGAGGGCTGCTGCATTGTTGGGATTGAGTTTTACAGCGCGGCTGAGGGACGCAATGGCGGCTTTGGGTTGTGCCAGGTGCGCCAGGCATTTCCCCAAATAGAAATGGACCGCCGCGTTTTCATCTTTTAAAGCAATGGCACGCTTAAAGTAAACAACGGCCCGTTGGTAAGTTTTCTGTTGGTAAAGCAGTTTGCCGATTTGGAAGGGGATATCAAAACATGTTTCGTTACATGCCAGGGCCTGCTTCAACAAAGGCAATGCTGTTTGCGGGTCGCCGTCCAGAATTTCAACCATGGCCAAGTTATAGATGGCCATGGCCTCGGTGTCATCTTTCTGCCATGCCGACGTAAACAATTTGCGGGCATCTTTCAATTTGCCTTGACGCGCCAGGCAGACCCCCAGACTGTTTAGAACGTTGGTATTGGTGACATCCAGTTGAAGGGCGCTGCGGTATTCCAGCATCGCTTGATGCATATCGCCCCTTTGGTAGTAGTGGTCACCGCTAATGTTCAGGCTGACGGCGTCAAAAACGATGGTGCTGCCGTGGCCCAAAAAAGCGGCATGATCCGTTGCTTTGCCGGCATTGGCCATGCACTGTGCGGCACTGAAATCCAGTAGTGGAAATTCAGTGATCCCGATGGAGAGGGTTTCCGGGCATGACTGAGCCAAATCTTCCTGGATTTGAGCAGCCTGTTGTTCGGCTTCGGCGATACGGGTTTGCGGCAATAGACACACATACAAGTTCTGTTTCCAATACGCGCCCCAGCGGTTGTTCGGCTCGGCATTCAGTATTTGCATCAAGGCGCGGTTCAGCGCCTCATCGACTTTGGCAGCGGCCGGCACATCGATTTTGATCACCAGAACTGCAAATGCTTTAAACCGCTGCAGCTGTTGCGCCATCGCTGGGGGAAGCTCAAGTTGGTCCAGGGACCATGGATAGGTGCCTTGCGGTTGGACTGCCCCGCTGGAACCGTCCGCCGAACAGGTCGCAGCTACGTTGCCGGTTTGCGTGCGGTCGGTGAGATGGGGGTGATTGCGCAGGAACGGTTCGGCCTCAAGGGTATTCGTTTTAATGGGCGGTGTCACGCATTTCTCCTGATGGTGCAAGGGTTAACAGGCGATCAAAAGCGGTAACAATGATTTGGATCTCCTGCGCATCAAGGGTGCGCGGGTCCAAAATATAAAGATCATCTTCGATTCGACCCAGAATGGCCGGTTGTTGATTTCGCAGGGCTTTTTCAACCGCATTGGGGGATAGATCGTCGACAGCTATACCCACGCAACAACTGGGCAATTCCAATAGCGGCAGGCTGCCGCCACCGGCTCGGGAAGACATATCGCATAAGGTGGCTTTCAGACGTTTGTGCTTAAGTGCATCCAGACTTTTTTTTATCCGGCGGGCACGCTTTTTTATTTCCGGGTATTGGGCCGTGAGCATGCGCAGGGTTGGAATTTCAGCGAAGGCTTGGGATGTGTCGCGATACTGGTGCAAGGTCGCTTCCAGAGCAGCCAGAGTAAGTTTGTCAATGCGCAAGGCCCGTGTCAGCGGGTTGGATTTGATTTGATCCACCACTTTTTTGCATCCCACGATGAGACCGGCTTGGGGGCCGCCCAATAGTTTGTCCCCGCTGAAGGTGACCACGTCGGCACCACTGGCCACGGAGCGCTGCACCGTGGGTTCAGCGTTTAATCCCGGTTGGGAAAAATTGATAAAATTACCGCTGCCCAAGTCTTCCATCACCGGTAAATTAAATTTGCCGCCCAGCGCGACCAAATCGGCCAGGGCGACTTCGGCGGTAAAACCCATAATTTTGTAATTGCTGGTGTGTACTTTCAGCAACAATCCGGTTTGCGTGCCGATAGCGCTTTCGTAATCTTTAAGGTGGGTACGGTTGGTGGTCCCCACCTCTTTGAGTATGGCGCCGCTTTTGGCCATGACATCCGGAATGCGAAAAGACCCTCCGATTTCCACCATCTCGCCGCGCGACAAAATCACCTCTTGGTCACGTGCCAAGGTATCCAGGCACAACAGCACAGCGCCGGCATTGTTGTTGACCACCAATGCGGCTTCAGCTCCGCTTTGCTCGCACAGCAATTCTTCAATAGCACTGTAACGCGAGCCCCGTCGCCCGCAGGCCAGGTCAAACTCCAGATTGGAATAGTGGCGCGCCACCGCTCTGACATGGTCCATGGCTGCGTTTGACAGGCAAGAGCGGCCCAGGTTGGTATGAATGACGACACCGGTGGCGTTGATAACACGCTTTAGGTTAAACGCCTGCAAATCTTTTGCTGCGCAGGCCACTTGTTGCATTAAGTCAGACTCTGCGATACTTATCGGGTTGTTCTTATCGATGGGATTTAAAATCAGATCACGCTGGCGGGCCAGGGTATCTCGAATGGCACGCACCAAAACCGTTTTGGGAACAGCTTCATTCCCGGGTTGTTTCCGGGCTTGTGTCAATAACCGATCAACCCCGGGAAGTTGCTGCAACAATTGCTGTTGGCTTTTGCCTATCTTTGCTGGATCGTGTTGCTTTGCTTTATCCGCCATCATGACCTTAACAAGGATTTGGGTTAGATTTAATGGGTCCGCAGTTTTGGGATACCCTAATTTTAAAAAAATACCGTACCATAAATCCGACAAAAAATTCAATAATCTTTCTACCTTGCACGGGCAACGCCTTCCCAGGCGGCACATACTTTGTCGGCGGTTGAGCCGCAAAAGCTTTATCAGCTGCAATGAATGAGGTATAAGACCGCCGGACCCCAAGGACAACCACTTCCCATCACCGTGTGAAGAGAGGATGCCGCATGAAGCGAGGCCGCGACTATTTAATTTTTCCCCTGGATGTGCCGTCAGAGTCGGCTGCCCGGGAATGGGTACTTCGCCTTAAAGATCAAGTGGGCATGTTTAAAATCGGATTGGAACTGTTCATCAGAAGCGGTCCGGCCCTGATTGCCTGGATTGCCGAGCATGCAGCTGCAGGTGTTTTTTTAGATCTGAAATTGCATGACATTCCGGTGACGGTGCAGCGGGCCATGGCTGCCATAGCTGAACTACCGGTGATGCTGACCACGGTTCACTGCAGTGAAAGTGTGCCGATGCTGGAAGCGGCTGTGGCAGGCAGCGGCGGCCGGGTCAAAGTGCTGGGTGTGACGGTGTTGACCAGTATTGCCGCGGCTGATCTGCAGGCTGCCGGCTATGCCGACAAAATGGTTTCTGATTTGGGTCAACTGGTTTTGCACAAAGCTGCCATGGCCAAATCCGCAGGCTGTGCGGGCATTGTTTGTTCGGGCCGTGAGGTTAAGGCGGTCAAAGCGCAATTGGGCCGGGCGTTTTTGGCAATCACCCCGGGTGTGCGCCCCCATTGGCAAACCACCGACCAGGATGATCAGCAGCGGGTGGTTACCCCAGCCCAAGCGGTTAAAAACGGCGCGGACTACCTCGTTATCGGGCGCCCCATTCGAGATGCCAATGATCCGGCTGAAGCGGCACAGCGCATTGCAGAGGAAATTGAAAATCATATGTAAAAGCGACCTTCACGATGCCGTCCACCCGGGCGTATAAAGGGCGCACTTTATCGAACCCATAGATGCTAAAAATATTTTGAAAGACAAGTATGCGTCATTTTACCCCTAAAGATATAAATTACCGGACAACTCCAGGACCGGTCTCTTTTTGGGCCAGGGCATTGCCTGAATTGGTTTGTTACACCAAATTTCTCAGAACGGTGTTTAAAGCCAGTGCCAAGGCCAAAAAGGGGTGTTACCACGACACGCAATGGTACAATAGCAGTTTAGAGGTGCTCAAAACACTGGAAAGCATTGGGGTTTGTTTTGAAATTAATGGTGTAGAACACCTGCAACAGCTCAGTGGTCCTTGTGTGATTGTAGCGAACCATATGAGTGTCCTTGAAACCGTTATTATGCCTTTCTTAATTCTACCCTTTAAAAATTTTACGTTTATCGTCAAAGATAGTCTGATGGCCTACCCTGTTTTTAAACATGTCCTGCGAACACGTCATCCCATTGTGGTCAATCGTGTCAACCCGCGTCAGGACCTTAAAACGGTAATGACCGAGGGCACCCGGCGGTTGGAAAACGGAATATCCGTGGTGGTATTTCCCCAAACGACGCGGTCGACATCATTTGATCCGGACAAGTTTAATTCAATGGGCGTCAAGCTGGCTGCTCGGGCCAAAGTGCCGGTGCTGCCACTGGCCCTGGCCACCGATGCCTGGAACAATGGGAAAATTGTCAAAGAGTTCGGTAAAATCGATACCTCCAAAACCGTGCGCTTCAGTTTCGGCAACGCCTTGCCCATCAATGGACGTGGTCGGGACCAACACCAAGCCATCATTGATTTTATTGGCAAACAGCTGGACCAGTGGCATTGACGATGCTTCTGCTTTCTCAAGCCAGGCCGGGATGCAGTTGTGCTGCGCAGGTCTTTTTCATCCTGAAAAAAAGCGCTTCTCATGGAAGCTCAAGTTGATCGTTCTAATATTTAAAGTGAACACTGGAGGTCATCGGCGTTAGGTGGGGTTGATGGCGTGTCCGGCAACCCCACCTAACGCCGACGACCAGTGATCCAACACCTCTTGTCGCACTTTCTGGATAATCGCAAAATAAAAATATGGGTTATATGCTAAAGTTAAGCATCCAACTATCCGATATGGTTATTGATGTTTCAACTTTTAAACGCACGGCAGATGGAGTCGGAAAATGTCCACTGCACTTGAAGCCCAGGTGGCTCAATTCATAAAAGCCGGCCAGAGTGAAAAAGCGGTTCATGTACTCTATCAATTGGCCCTGGCAAGTGCCCAAGCACATGATTTTGTTCAGGCAGAGGTGTATCGTGACCAAATTTACAAGGTGGACGCGATGGCCCTCTCCTCCATTGTTAAAGTCAACGAGGCCATTGAGGCCCAAAAAAGCAAGATGCTGACCCAGGATTTCCGCCGTTTGTGGGCCCCTATGTTTGAAAAATTTTCGAAAGAAGCGGCCCATGCCTTTTTTTTCAATCTCAAACATCTTTCTTGTGAGAGCGAAAAATTAATTATCCGGCAGGGCCGTCCCAATGCCAAACTCTATCTAATTCACCACGGCCATATTAAAATTATCTATGCGGATAAAGACAAAGAACTACTCATCGACACATTGGGAGGCGGCGACATCATCGGACAGGACTCCTTTTTTTCCGTCAACGTCAGCACTGTCGATGTAAAAACGTTGACACCTGTTCGATTAAGCTATTTGGATCGCGCCACCCTGGATCGCCTTAAAGCCAATGGCCAAATATGCGAAGAAGAGATAGACAGCGCCTGTCGATTCGCTGCATCCATAGCGGATCGTTTGCGTCGCAAAGGCCTGGACCGTCGATCCGAAAAGCGGTTCAACCTGCATGTCAAAATCACTTTCGAATTGCTATCATCTGATTCCAAAAACAGTTTAAAACGTAAGATCACTGCAGAGCTTTGGGATATATCCAAAAGCGGACTCTCTTTTTATTTTCAGTCCAAAAACCGCAAAGCCATTCGCAGTTTGATAGGCAGGACCCTTGGTGTGCGTTTTAATCTGGACATCGAAGGCCAATCAAAGTCAGTGGCGGTGACAGGGATCGTGCATGGCATCGAGAGCCACCCATTGGACGAGTACTCCGTCCACCTTAAATTAAAGCGCCATTTCAGTGACGCCGTAATTCAAGCCATTCAGAAATCTGCAGCCTGAAATTTCGAGCCTATCCACCAGAATATTGACGGCAGCAAGTTTATGCCGTGCAGGTCTTGCTTATGCGCGATCGGTATAAAGATTAAAATGTTGTGCTGTGCGTTGTTTTTTGTATAATAAGATTTTTCAGTAGAATGTGGCATCTATTATTTGTCGTTGAAGGAGAACCGCACCATGGGCACCCAGCAAGACAACGTAGCACGGATCGACCAAGCCAAGCGCAAGCGCTGTGACGCAGCCAATCTACTCGGTTGTGTGGGCAACACCCCCATGGTGGCGCTGCGAAAAATGGCGCCCAAAAAGGGTGCCAGGATTTTGGTCAAATTAGAGGGGTCGAATCCCGGCGGGTCCGTTAAAGACCGCCCGGCGCTGTGGATGATTGAGCGGGCGGAACGTGAAGGCCGACTGACCCCCGGTAAAGTCATCTTGGAACCCACATCTGGCAATACCGGCATCGGTTTGGCCATGGTGGGCGCTTCAAAAGGTTACCGGGTCAAATTGACCCTGCCGGGTTGCGTGAGTACCGAACGGCGACAGACCCTTTTGGCGTATGGCGCCGAGCTGGTACTAACGGCGCACAATGAAAAAACCGACGGCGCCATTCGCAAAGCCCACCAAATCCTCGAACAGGACCCTGATCGCTACTATATGCCCAACCAATTTGCCAACCCGGGCAATTGGATGGCCCACTATGAGACCACCGCGGTTGAGATTTTGGAACAGACCGGTGGCGAAATGGCCGCCTTTGTGGCTGGGCTGGGCACATCCGGCACCCTTATGGGTACATCCCGGCGTCTCAAAGAGGTCAACCCCCATATCAAGATCGTAGCCGCCGAACCCATAGAGGGCCACGCCATCCAGGGGCTCAAAAGTCTTAAAGAGGCTATCATCCCCGATATTTATGACGCTCGACGCATTGATCAAACCCTTATTGTGGAGGACCGATCCGCCTTTACCACCACCCAGCAACTGGCCATGGAAGAGGGACTTTTTTGCGGCATGAGCAGCGGCGCAGCCGTATGGGCCGCCCTTCAAATCGCTGCTGATCTGCCCGCCTCGGAGACCGTGGTGACCTTGTTGCCCGACCGGGGTGACCGCTATCTGTCCACCAATCTGTTTCGGTCGGTTTGTGCGGATTGTCCTCCCTAGGGTGTAGGGCTCGCATAAAAAGAGATTTGCCTTTTATGCATCCCGGACTCAGGCCATATTTGGCCGATCCTCAATCGCGCAATCCTCGAAATAGCGGTGCTATTCCTGCGGTTGCACTCAATCGGATCGACCCAGTCTGACCCAACTCCGGGCGCCTAAAAGGCAAATCTCTTTTTATGCGAGCCCTTGGCACTCAAAAATTTACCTTTTATGCATGGCTGCGACCCACGGCAAAGCTGGCTGCACATTGAGCACGCTCTCGGCACCTATTGCTTCTTAAAGCCCACCATCATGTAGATCTGGCCGTCGCTGGTATCCGTATCGACCAAACAGAAGGTGTTGCCGTCCTGGCTGACAGCGCCAACTTCCAAAGGCGGACCGACTAACAGTGCACCGGAGGCGTATACGTGATAAGCCAGATAGCCCGTCGCACCACCGCCCACTGAGGTGTGGGCCAGGAACTCATACCTTACGATTCCCAAGCCATCGAATGTGGCCAGGATACGGGCTGTCCAATAATCACCCGTGACCAGATTGCGGCCGATAAGGTTTGCAATGTACTCTCCTTCAAGGTCCGCCTGGGTCATCGTTCCGCTCGTGTCGAGGGGGATGCCCATCATTATTGATTCGATATGATTGGTGCTGTCCGCGTCGCCGGCGATGAAGAACGATCCATCCGATTTGATCTTGCCCTCCTCGTGGGAATCGGTAAAGGTGATATTGCCGTTGTCCTCTATGGAAAAATGGAACGCCGAACTGATGCCGACGGCCGCCGGGTCTGAGGATTCCGCAATGGCGAATAAGCCAAGACCGTGCCCTGTTTCCGTTGCCACTGCGGTATAGGTGTGGGTGATGCCGAGGGCTGTATTGGCTGCGAATTTGGTGACAAAATATGGGCCGTTAAACGTGTCAACGCTCATGCCGCTTCCCTCGCGCAGGCCGATAGCAAAATCCATGTAATCAGTGGAAGTTGTATCCGTTGTGGCGATCGTGCTTTCGTCCTCGGAGTAGACACCCACAGAGTCGCCGTCAACGGCCAGGGTCCCATCCGCAAATACTTCATAGGGTACGACTTCATCGCTAAAATCACCGTCCCGATCCAGATCGACATAGACGGTGTCGTCGCCGGCCAGTTCGCAATCAAAGGTTTTGGAATCGACATCCCAAATGGCCCCCGGTTTTTCTCCATGGAAATTGACAACCGTGAAAATGCCATCCTGGAGGAGGGAATCCGGGGGTGACGTGACGCCACCGCCACCGCCACCGCCGCCACCACCGCAGCCGGACAGAACCACCCAACCCGCAACAAACATTGCCACATAGAGATTTTTGATTTGCTTATAAAATTTCATCTTCTGTCTCCTTGTTATGATGGCTGCGCCCGAAGGTTCACAGCCTTATTGATTTTCAATATGAAGCTCAGAAATAAAACCAAACTGCCGATGTCTGACGTGAGGTCTTTTCTTTGTTCATATCGATGACGTGTTAGAGATGGGTGGCTCGGACATTCAAAAAGGTTCAATGGTTTCATGTGTGCGCCCCACGCGCAGTGCGTGGGTAACTTTTCTGAGTTGCGCGATTTGCCTGCTAAACTATTTGGAATAAAAGCCGAAAAGAGGGATAGGAGTGTATCGTATATCAGATACGGCCATACCTGGAGTTCTAGTAAATGAGGAATGTCGAACTCTACATTGATCCGATAGCGTCAAAAAACAAAAAGATGCAAAGAGCGTACCGTTTGAATGTGGTTACGATTCCAGTGCTTAGGGTACTTGGTTTTGGAATTCTGGGTGCCGTTCTGTTGTTGCATAACCGGCTATTATTGGAACCGAACGCCAATGCCAGGCTGACGTTACCGTTGATCATCGGATTTGCATATTGTTTCATTTCCTGGGGGGTTCTCTATAAATTCTATTCTCATGTAAAACGATGGGATCTGGGGGTCTTTTTCCTTGGAATTGACATCATCCTTTATATCTTCGCCATTTATTTTTCCGGAGGGGATAAAAGCTGGCTGTTTATTTTGCTGATTATCCGCGTGGCCGACCAGACCAATACGACCTTCAGACGAACCATCTTATTTACCCATCTCTATCTGTTCGGTTATCTGTTGTTGTTGTTCTATTTAGCCCGATTTGAAGGCCGCGAAATAGATTGGCAATTTGAAATAATAAAGATATCAATGATTTATATGATAAATTGGTATTTGTCACTGACGACCAAGACTGCTGAAAAAGTTCGGTTGCGTACTTCGGCTTCCCTGGAACTGGCCAAAAACGAGATCGTGAAACGCGAAAAAGTTGAAAAAGAGATGCAATCCGCCAAAGAGGAGGCTGAATCGGCCAACAAGGCCAAAAGCTATTTTCTGGCCAACATGTCCCATGAGATCAGAACCCCGATGAATGGGGTCATCGGCATGGCGCGACTGTTGCGGGAAACCGATTTAGGTGACGAACAGCATGAATACGTGGAAACCATACAAAAAAGCGCCGATTCATTGCTGGAGATAATTAACGACATTCTGGACTATTCCAAGATCGAATCCGATAAACTTGAGCTGGAACATATCGACTTCGATCTACGGGTCACCATTGAATCGATAGGTGATTTGCTATCTGTAAAAGCCCATGAAAAAGGATTGGAATATGTGGCCTTAATCGATCACGATGTACCATCGCTTCTTCGCGGCGACCCGGGCAGGTTGCGTCAAATAGTGATCAACCTCATCTCCAATTCAATAAAGTTTACCGAAAGCGGGGAGATTGTTCTGCATGTCCGACTGGAGAACGAGAATGAGCATCAGGCTTCAATCCACATTAGTGTCTCCGACACCGGCATAGGCATACCCGCAGATCGTATGGGCCGCTTATTTAAATCGTTCTCTCAGGTGGACAGCTCCACAACACGTAAATATGGCGGTACCGGACTGGGATTGTCCATTTCCAAGAGACTGTCTGAGATGATGAACGGCCGTATGGGCGTGGATCGTCGGGAAGGTGGGGGCTCCCGTTTCTGGTTTACTGCTGTATTTAAAAAACGGATGGACAGTGAGGATCAAAATATCGTTGTTCCCAAAGATATTCGGGATCAACGCATTTTAGCGGTGGATGACAATCACTCCGCCAGGCACCTGTTGGGGAAGCTACTCAGCGTATGGGGCTGCAGGTATGATGAAGCTGCTTGCGGCTCGGAAGCACTGGAAAAGCTGCACGCGGCAGTGCAAGCAGATGATCCGTATCACATCGCCATTATTGACCTGCACATGCCGGAAATGGATGGAAGGGGATTGGGGCAAAGAATCAAGCAGGATCCTGATCTAAAGGGGACCCAACTGGTTCTGATGACCACCATGGGGAATCGCGGTGATGCGAAAAATTGTGAGAAAATTGGTTTTGAGGCCTATTTGACCAAGCCGGTAAAGCAATCCCATCTGTTTGATTGCCTTATGATGATCAGTGGAAATACCCAGCAACCGGAGAGCAGTCAGCGCGAACGGATCATCACCATCCACTCGCTGGCCGATACGAAAAAGCAAAAGCGCAAAATCCTATTGGTTGAAGACAATCTGGTGAACCAGAAAGTCGCTCTGATCTTTTTAAAAAAGCTGGGATACCAAACCGATATCGCCGCCAATGGCAGAGAAGCCATCGCAGCGTTGGAAAAGGTCCCCTATGGATTGGTCCTGATGGATTGCCAAATGCCGGTAATGGACGGCTACGAAGCGACGGCTCAAATCCGAAAATCAGATTCTAAAGTGCTTAACCCCAAATTGCCCATCGTCGCCATGACCGCCAATGCCATGAAAGGCGATCGCGATAAATGCATCGCAGCCGGTATGGATGACTATTTGACAAAGCCGGTCGATCCGGATCAGTTGGCCGGCATGTTGAAAAAGTGGCTATCTTGAATACCTGAATGATCACTATCCGGAGAACATCACCTGCCTATCGACGCGACTTGTGCATCCGGACAGAAATATCGCTGGTTTAAAAATTTGAATTTCTAAAGTTTATTTGGGCTTTGTCGATATTGATTACAGGCAAAGGACGCAGCCGGACAAAGTCTATTGTTAATGTATCCAAGCGTATAGATTTATAATGTTTTATAGTGGCTATAATAGTTAACTATAAAAGCTTATGCGCTTTATCATGCGCGGATATATGGTCATGGCCGATAAAATAATATCCTTTGATGCCAATTATTCAATGCATTAAAGGCCAGGAGGAAAAAGTGAGGATAAATTCTTCATCCTTGAAATTCAAAATTGTGATGTGTTTTACCGTACCCGTCATCATCATGGCACTGGCGACAGCAGGTGGCCTGGTGTTGAGTCAAACGATCGAGGGTAACGCCCGGCTGGCAAAAGAAGAGAGCGCAGTATATGCCGGAATCGCCCGGCAGATGAAGCTTGATGTTGTACAGGTGCAACAGTGGTTGAGCGATATATCAGCCACACGAGCGCAAGACGGCTTAAATGACGGATTCGATGAAGCCGAAAAGAGCCGTCACTCTTTTTTAAAGGGCGTTGCCGTGTTTCGGGATATGTATACCGCTGAAAAAGATCAGGCATCGCTATCGATGCTAAGCCGGTTAGAGGATGCTTTTAGCACCTATTACCAGGTTGGCCGGAAGATGGCCCAAGCTTACATCGATGGCGGCCCTTCTAAAGGCAACCAGATGATGTCCGGCTTCGACAAAGCAGCTGAGAACCTGGCAGAGCAATTGGGACCGTTTATTGACCAGCAGGGCAAAGAACTCGATGAAGCCATGCAGGTCCTTATTATCGAAGCTGGCTCTTTACGCAAAGGTGCTCTTGCGGCGAGTCTATTGGTCATCGCTTCTGGAATTTTCATGGCCTGCCTGCTATTGCGTGCCACGATGAAACCTATTGCTCAAGTCATCGCTGGTCTGAAAGATATTGCCACGGGCGAAGGCGATTTAACGAAACGGCTGCCGATGACTCAGGTCAATTGCTCTAAAACACTAGACTGCGGCAACGACAAATGCCCGGAATATGGCCACAAGGCCAACTGCTGGGATACGGTGGGTTCGAATGCCATTGAGGTGCATTGTCCTAAAATTCTTAGCGGGACGTATAAATCCTGCCATGAATGCAGCGTCCTTGAGGTGGCTGTGAAAAATGAAACCGATGAAATGAAGTTGTGGTTAAACACCTTTATGGGCCAGATTCACAACATTATTTCCGAAGTTTCTGACAATTCCAATGGTGTCGAATCGGCTTCAACTGAACTTTCTTCCATTGCAAGTCAAATGTCATCAGGCGCGTCTGAGACATCGCACCAGGCTAGTGCCGTATCGGCTGCTGCCGAAGAGATGAGTACGAACCTGAATAATGTCGCTGCAGCCATGGAGCAGTCCAGCTCCAATGCCGGGATGGTGGCAACATCCGCAGAGCAAATGACGGCAACCATCAATGAAATCGCCCAGAATGCTGAAAAGGCTCGGGGCGTCTCCAGTGACGCTGAGAGCAAATCCAAAGGGGCCGCTGAGAACATGCAGGCCCTTGAAAACCTGACTCAGGTCATCGGAAAGGTAACAGAGACGATAACTGAAATTTCCGAGCAAACCAATCTGCTGGCCCTCAACGCCACCATCGAAGCGGCCAGGGCCGGCGATGCGGGTAAAGGTTTTGCTGTCGTGGCCAATGAAATTAAAGAGCTTGCCAAACAGACTGCTGAGGCAACGCTGGACATTAAAAAACAGATAGAAGAGGTTCAAATCACCTCAAAAACTACCGTGTCTACTATCAATGATATTACTGAAGTCATCGCCTCGGTTAGTAGCATCGTCGTCACCATTGCCACAGCCGTAGAAGAACAATCTGTAGCCACTGGTGAGATTGCCAGTAATATTGCTCAGTCATCTGAAGGGATTCAAGAAGTTAATGTAAACGTAAACCAAAGTTCAAGTGCTTCCAGAGAAATTTCCGAGAGCATAGCCAGTGTAAATAGCAGTGCTGATGAGATGGCTACGTGTGCGGATCAAGTCAAAACCAATGCAGGCGATCTTCAAAAAATGTCAGCCAAACTCAGCGAGTTGGTTGGCAGTTTTAAAATTTAACCCGGTTCTCTATAGAGGTTAAGTTGCGAAATATTCTCTTTGCCCTGTATTATGGCCTTTTCGTTCCTATGGTATAAAGTACATCGATCTCCAGCCACAGGCCGCTGCCGTTGCATAGGGCGCCCACTTCGGTGAGGTGGGCTTTCTTGAATTTTTCGCACTCTTGTTCTGAAAGTTCATTGATCAAACCGCGGAAGCCGGCGTTCCAGAGGATGTCCCACCACTGCTCGGCCTGGGGAAGATAGTACCCGATATCTTTTTGGTAAGTCACGATATCGTTGAAATCCGCGTCTTGGAACAGGGCCCGGCATTTTTCTTTGGTATCGGCGCGCTTCCAAGTCATGGGGGGGATCTCCACACCGTATTGCGCGATACGGTTCAGGAACAGGTCGGCCTGGGGTGAAAACAAATTCTGGTAAAAGCTGGTGGTGACGACTTTCCCCCCGGGTTTGACCTTGTTGGCCATATGGCCCAGCTGCCCCACCATGTCGTCCACGAAAAAGATACCAAAGCTGCAGACCGCCAAGTCGAAGTAATTGTCTGGAAATTGGATGGACTGCATATCCATTTCAATAAATTGCACGTTGGTAAGATTTAAGGCC
The DNA here is from genome assembly GCA_050291605.1 of Desulfobacteraceae bacterium. Lineage (GTDB taxonomy): Bacteria > Desulfobacterota > Desulfobacteria > Desulfobacterales > Desulfosarcinaceae > JARRKU01. The sequence goes on from JBNKKB010000034.1 coordinate 51,259, forward strand.
TCTTTTTTTTCAGTAGCCTTTTGCAGCATGATTTTGGAAAAATCAATGCCGCGTACTTGACCCTGGGGAACGTGTTTGGCCAGTTCCAACGCTGTATGGCCGGTGCCGGTGGCGACATCAATGATGTTTTCATCTCCTTTGAGCCTTAGATAGGATGCCAATGGCGGCACGCTCTCGGCAAAAAAACGGGTGGCAGGATTGTCGTAGCCTTGTGCAACGGCGTCAAAGGTTTTCCGGTACATCTCTTGGCGATCATGCGTATCCATTGTCAAATCCCAGATTTTCCAAAAGCAACAGCAGCAAATATTCCGGTGCGTCGGATGATCGTATAATTGGTGTCGGTGATACAGCAAAAACGGGAAAAACGAATCTTATAAAACCTCATCTTAGAATTCAACACCCCAACATAATTTTTTACGCGTCCGGCTTAACTGGCGTCGTAGGCGCGCTTTACCCGTTCCGAGCCATATCGTCTTTCAAGCCGCCGCACAATGAAATGACCCCGTGCCATATTCTGAAAGTGATCAATGAAAAGGGTGTTGATGAGAGCACCGCTTGCAGCGCCAATGGCCGGTATGGCCTGGGCTGCGGTTTTTTCAGAGACTTGAATGCTGAAGCGCTCAGACACTTGAACGATCAATCGCACCAGGGCCGGCGCACCCTCGTCGGTCAGCCCTTTTTGGGCGACATGTTCTGCTGCGCGTGAAAACGATTGCGCCAATGCTGTTCGAATGGCGAAATATCCTGATTCAGCCGCGTCGTCCGCGCGGCTTGGCCCTCCCAGGGCAAAAACTTCCAGGCATGCCATTTTAGAGTCGCTGTTATGAATGGGTTCACCCTCACTCAATGCCACACCGGCGATGGAGCGCAGCATGATGGTGGTGGTTATCGGCAGCTCCACAACCAGGGCCGGAAGTCCGAATAAGCCCCCTACGCCGCCTGTGGCCGCCACCGCAAGTTTATGCCAGGCGTTGGCCGCCGCTTCGCCGGGCGTATTCTTTATCGTGATCAGCGCTGTGTTGAGCGCTTTGGACAGAGCGGTTTGCGTCAGAACCGCCACCTGGTTTCGCCACTTGTCGGGTAAAAGGGCGAATCCCTTCTCGATGGGCGTGCCCAAAAGATGGGTAATTTTAGCGGCCATACCCGGGTTCTCCAGAAGGGTTTTGGCTCTTTTCAACTCCTCAAGATGGTTGGCTTGAAGTGCCATGGCAAATAGAACCGATAGTTTTTCGACGCGAATGACGCCCCAGTCGATCAAGGGCAAGTGCTTCGTTCGCCCCGTATTTTTGAGAGTCAAGTGTGAAACGTAAATCGATATAGTGTTAAAGCCGCTATGATGACCCCAATGATGAGGATCAGGGTAAGTTGGTCCGAACTGAATTTCGGCACTTTCATTCCATATTCTCCGGAATGGATGGAACGATGGGATCAGGCTTACCCATCGTCCAATCCAAAGGCGGTGTGCAACACGCGGACGGCGAGTTCCGCATACTTTTCATCCACCGCGGCACTGATGCGGATTTCAGATGTGCTGATCAAAATGATGTTGATGTTCTCCCGCGCCAGGGCGTTGAACATCACCGACGCCACTCCGGAGTGATTCTTCATGCCCACGCCGATGACCGAAACTTTGGCGATGTTGCTGTCGCCGAACACCTCTTCGGCGCCGATCTCATCGGCCACTTTGCGTGTGGCTTCAAGGGTATGTTCGAAATCGGCAATGGGGACGGTAAAGGTCATGTCGGTCTTGCCCCCCTTGCGTGTGTTTTGAATGATCATATCGATGATGATGTCCGCTTCTGACAGGGGAGAGAATATTTTGGCGGCTATGCCGGGCTGGTCGGGCACTTTGGTGATGGTGACCCTGGCCTGGTTCTTATCGCTGGTGACACCTGAAACCACCAATTGCTCCATTGCAGAATCTTCACTAACGACCATGGTGCCTTCCTCCTCGCTAAATGATGAGCGTACGTGAACCGGGATATTGTATTTTTTGGCAAATCCCACCGAGCGGATCTGCAGCACCTTGGCACCCAGACTGGCCATGTTAAGCATCTCTTCATAGGTGATGGTGCTGAGCTTGCGTGCTTTGGGACAAATGTTAGGATCGGCGGTGTAGATGCCGTCCACGTCCGTATAAATTTCGCACACGTCGGCCTTGAGCGCCGCAGCAATGGCCACAGCCGAAGTGTCGGAGCCGCCCCGTCCCAGGGTGGTGATGTTGCCCTTGACGTCGTATCCTTGAAATCCGGCAACCACCACGATGGTGTGTTTATCGATGAGCTTGTAGAGGCGACCGGCGCCGATTTCCAATATGCGGGCATTGCCGTAGGCACAATCGGTCACCACTTCGGCCTGGTGCCCCAGCATGGATTGGGCCTGGTAGCCCATCTCCTTGAGCATCATGGCCAGCAGGGCGGCCGTGCTTTGCTCGCCGGTTGCCAGGAGCACATCCATTTCACGCTTGTCAGGAGTTTTGGACGCGTCGTTGGCCAGTTTGATCAGACTGTCGGTGACGCCGGCCATGGCCGAAAGGATCACCACCACATCGTTGCCCTGGTCATAGGTCTTGGCAACCCGGTGGGCCACATTGCGAATGCGCGCAATGTCCGCCACCGAAGTGCCGCCAAATTTTTGTACGACGAGTGCCATGTGTGCCTCTTATTGGGTTGGTGTGGACGATGTGGCTGCTTGCTCGCGCCACAAGGAACCGATCTTCTTTATCAAATTGGCGGTTTGAAGTCCACTGCCAATTAGGTCAATCAGGCGGTCTTCGTTGGGTTGGGGATGAAAATGGAGGGTCAGAGATCCGGGTGGCCACTGGGGTTCAGCAATTCGATCGGCCCACTCTACGGCCACTACATGCTTCGGGCTCATGATATCCCAGAATCCAATGGCTTCAGCATCTTCGCTGCCATGGATACGATAAAGATCCACGTGGAAAAGGGGCAAGCGTCCGGGAAATTCGTTGATCAAAGTATAGGTGGGGCTGGTGACCGGATATTCCTGCGGTACATCCAACCCTTTGGCCAATCCTTGGACGAAGCAGGTTTTACCCGCACCCAAGTCGCCCAATAGTCGGATGACCATACCCCTTTTCAGCAGGCTGCCCATAAGCCGGCCCAACGCTTGGGTCTGTTGGGCATTACCGGCGATCAACCGGCAAGTGGTTATATCGTTCATCGCCTTCACCAACGTTGCGTCTATCCCAAGTAAACCGGCAAAGCGATGGTTGTTGGATTTTGCAGCACCTTGCCGATGGCTCCAGGGACCGCGTCCATTACTTCAGTGGCCAGATACCCCCATGGTTGGGTGATCGACAGATGGTCTGCGGCCATGCCATGCAGGTAAACCCCCGCAATCGATGCATCGCAGGCGCGGTATCCCTGGGCCAGGAGCCCGGCGATAAGCCCGGTCAGGACATCGCCCATACCCCCGCCGGCCATGCCGGGATTGCCGGTGGGATTGATCCAAATATCGCCGTCGGGATCGGCGATCAGGGTGCGGGCCCCTTTCAAAACCACGTAAACCTTGTGTGCCGTAGCCAGGCTGCGGGCCGCATGCACCCGGTCCGCCTGAACTTGATTCGCCGACAGCCCGGTCAGACGGCCCATCTCTCCGGGGTGCGGGGTAAGTACGGTGGCGCTTTTACGTCCTTTGAGCCATCCCAAATGACCGGCCAGGTTGTTGAGGCCGTCGGCATCGATGACCATGGGCAGATCGATCTCTTTGATGATGCGTGAGACCAGATTGCGGGTGTGGGCAGCCGTGCCCAGACCCGGTCCCAAGGCCATGACCTGCTTGGCATCGGCGGCCTGAACGATAGCGCCGAAGGCCTCTTCCAAAATCTGACCGGTCCCTTGATCGGGCAGGGGCAGGGTCATGGCTTCGGTCGCCTGGGATTCCAATACGGCGTTGAGCGATTCAGGAATGGCCAACGTCACCAGACCGGCACCCGCGCGCAGTGCCGATGTGGCGGACATGGCAGCGGCTCCCGTCTTGCCGATGGTGCCGGCAACGGCCAGCACATGTCCGGTGCGGCCCTTGTGGGTGTCGGCGGAACGGTTGCCCAAGATGGCGGCCACCTGCTGCACGGTGATCAGATAGTGGCGCTGGTCCAGATCATCCGTCAGGGTCGGAGGGATACCGATATCAATGACGGCCAAATGACCGCAAAGCTGCGCACCGGGCTGGATCAATTGACCGATTTTAGCAAATCCGAAAGTGGCCGTGGCGGCTGCTTGAATGCTCACCCCGCAGGGTTGACCTGTGTCCGCGTTGAGCCCCGAAGGGATGTCAACCGCAAAGATGGGTCGCTCAAGGCTGTTGAGAAAATCAATGACTTCACGAAAATAGTCTTTGACATCGGCGTTGAGACCGGTGCCCAGGATGGCGTCGACCCAGCAGCCCATATGCTGCATGTGGCTGCGCCGGCGGGCCAATTGTTTGGTGTCGGCGATTTCGATAACCGGTACTTTCAACGGCGCCAGCAGGTCTAGGTTGGCGGCCGCATCACCTTTGACCGTGTCTGCATCGGCGAGCAAAAAAACCGTCACCTCAATTTTCTGCTGGGCCAGGTAGCGGGCCATCACAAAACCGTCGCCGCCGTTATTGCCGCGCCCGGCCACGACCCCCACCTTGCCGCCATGGTAAATGCGTTCCAAAAACAAACGCGTGGCCCCACGGCCGGCGCTTTCCATCAACACCCTGCCGGGTATGCCGAATGTTTCGATGGTTTGCCGATCCATGTCCTGCATCTGGTCTGCCGTAACAACAATCATGATGCCATCCTTTAAATTGTTCGCATTAGACCGATCATTTCATTGACTGCAGCCCCCATGCCTTTTAATACCGCGCGGGCGATCAGGCTTTGGCCGATGCTGAATTCATCAATTTCGCTAATTCCTTTGAAAAGTCGGATAAGGCGGTGATCCAGGCCATGGCCGATGGCAATGCGCAGGCGTAATTTGCTGGCCATTTTGACGGTGTCGGTGATGTTGGCCAGCTCCTGGGTCTGCATGACCGGTGTGTTGGCGGCTTTTAACCGGCCGGCATGGATTTGGATCCAATTGGCGTGGAGCTGATGGGCCAGTTTGGCCTGTTCCGGTTCTGCGGCAATGCAAATACCGACACTGATGCCGTTGGATTGCAGCGTGTCCAGGGTTTCAAAAAGATGGCGACTCTGGAGAACCAGATCCAATCCATCTTCAGGAGGTGTCTCGGCATCGAGATCGGGTACCAGGACCACGCGTTGGGGTTTAACATCCAGCGCAATGCCGACCATTTCCGATGTAGCGGCCATGTGCAGAATGAGCCGGCCCTGGACCATACGGCGCAACAAATGCAAATCGCGTTCCTGGACGACCTGACGATCTTCGCGTAAATAAACGGCAATACTGTCCGCACCGGCCAACTCAGCCACAACCGCAGCAGCTGTCGGATCTGGATTGCCGGCATGCGTGGATTCACGCAGGGCTGCCACTGAATCAACTAAAACTGTCAAGCTGGACATAAATACTCCTCAACTTTAAATGCTGATAGTACGATATTGGGCTTCAATATAAGAGAAGGCCGAATCGTAACCCTTCTTTGGGCAGGGGTGGCCACGTATCAATTGATCAGCTCAATCAATTCCTGGCTTTTGGCCTCCATTGCCTCCGATTCTGCTTCGGAGTGGAGATGGTCATAACCGAACAGGTGCAGGATACCATGGATCAACAATTGGTCGAAACGCTCATTTATGCTGAGGCCCGACGCCCGCCCCTCCCGTGCACAGGTATCCATGGAGATGACCACATCACCCAGCAAATGGGGATTAATGTCTCCATGGGGCCCCTCGCGCATGGAAAATGCAATGACGTTGGTGGGTCCTTGGCGCTCCAGATAATTCCGGTTGAACTCAGCGATGCGCTGATCATCCACTATCAAGATGGACAACTCCGCTTCAGGAGAGCCCAAGGCGTTTAAGATGGCTTGGGTCTTGTTTTGAACCCTTTTGATCTCTACTGGATGGTTTGTTTGTTGATTGTCGATCAGGACCGCCATTTTTCTCCTTTAGGTTCTCTTTGGTTGGTGTATCGCCATATTCAATCCGATGGTGATGGATACCATATAATATCTTATTAAAACTGCTGGCAATTCGGTGTAAATCTTTGAGCGTCAACTCGCAGCTGTCGAGCTGGCCGTCGGCAAATATTTTATTGATCAGGTGCTGCACTAGGCCCTGAATGCGAGCGGGTGTTGGATTTTCCAGGGTGCGCGAAGCGGCCTCCACCACATCGGCCAGCATCACCAGCCCGGCTTCTTTGGTCTGCGGTTTGGGCCCGGGGTAGCGATAATCATCAATTTTAACCGCATCTTTGCCTTTGATCTGGATGGCCTTGTTGAAAAAGAAGGTAATCAGACTGGTACCGTGGTGCTGTTTAATAGTATCAATGATCGCATCCCCCAATTTATTCTGACGGGCAATATCCACGCCTTCCTTCACGTGGGCAATTAAAATCAGACTGGACATGGAAGGTGCCAGCTTGTCATGCTTGTTTTTGCCATGGGTCTGGTTTTCAATGAAGTAGAGCGGCTTCTTGACTTTGCCGATGTCGTGGTAGTAACCGCATACCCTGGCCAGTAAGGGATTGGCGCCTATTTCAGTGGCGGCAGCTTCCACCAACGAGCCCACAATGACGGAGTGGTGATAGGTGCCTGGTGCTTCAATCATCAGGCGCCTGAGAATAGGGCGGTCCAAATTGGCCAGTTCCAGCAACGAGATGTCCGTGGAATAGCGAAAGGTCATCTCCAGAAGGGGGGCAATGCCTACGGTAACGACGGCGCTGCCCACCCCCCCCGCTATGGCCATGGCCCAATCCCAAGGCAACTTCAACCCGGCATAGTTCGCGGCATAGACACTGGTCGCGGTGGCCAGCACCACATTGATTAAACCCAGTTGGATACCTGCCATAATAATGATTTTGCGCTCACGGCAATGTTGAACCCAATAGGCGGCCAATGTGCCGCCGATGAGGAAGAAGACAAATGTCTCCACACGATTGCCGGTGAGCATGGCGGCGCAAACGGAAGCCACCAGGCAGAAGGGTATGGCGATTTCAAATCCTAAAAAGAGGCAGATCAGCATGGCACCGGCAGCAGCCGGGGCGGCGTAAACCACCGAAGCGGTTGGGATCACCACCGGCAGGTTGGGAAACAGGTTGGCAGAAAAGACCACCGAAATTTTGACCGCGATGATCACGATCAGCAACACAATACCGATAAAAACCAAATTTTTGCTTTTATTCAGGTGATGGTAACGGGGTTGATGAAAGTAAAGCATATGGATTACAACCAGCAAGATAGCAATGGTCGCAGCCGCTCCCAAGCCGACGGGTGTCACTTGATCGGTCTCTTTCTGCCGCTGCAGGGCCTCTAATTTCATCAATTGTTCAGCGTTAATGCGTTCGCCCTCTCTGACCAGCATTTCACCGGCTTTAAACTTGTACAAAATGGGCTTGGCATCTGCCATGGCCTGCTCTTTGCGTTTTTCAGTAGCATTGCGGTTGATGGTAATATTGGGTTGCACTAACCGCTGGCAGAAATCGACAACAAGATTGACCATGTTATACGGCATGTCTTTGACTTGGGGTGCGGCAACAATGCGCACCATGGTTTTGGCTTGATCGGGTCCGTAGAATTGACGCAATGAAGTGATGGTTTTTTCAGTCTGGGTGACCACATTGCGCATGGTGATGCCCCGGCCTGCCTCTTTGAGCAGAACCTCTTTGTTGGCCACTACCCCGTTGGATTGGATTTGGTTGAGGATATTGACGATGCGTTGGGAGATGGCCGGGTCAAAGTTCGCTTTGGCCAACAGATTAAAATCGCCATTACTGAGTTTGAGACCGATTTGTTTTTCCAAACTTTCTTTTTGCGTCCATGCGATATCTTTGCGTGTTTTAGCCGACACCTTGTCTGATTCCAGCGGTGCCGGACCGGGGGGGGAGTCGGAAATTTCAGGGCCGTCATTGACCAGCAGGCTGTGGATTTGGTGAAATGATTTATTTATATTTGCAGTGAGTTCCAGCGATCTGCGCGGGTCGTAGTCGTAAACGGTCAGTATCTTTGCAACGGCCTGCTCGCGAATGGCGGAAGAAGCGGCTTCATCTTCGATGAAAAAGTCTCGCGGGGCTTTGATATCACGGTCAGCGATGTCGCCCAACTGGTAGGTATGGCGCTGAACTACCAGGCTGGGGTAAAGCAGCACGATAAATGTGCCCACAACGGTCATCAACACCAGCCATCGAAAAAGCGCTTCGTGGCGCTGGATACCATCGGTGCGTTTTTTGATTTTATCTCCGCCCATCGTTATTCATCCCCCGGTGTGCGGTTTTGATGGGGCGTATTTTGTCCGTTTTGCTCCTCAGTATACATCTCATATGCCTGAATGATATCCTGAACCAGTTTATGCCGCACGACATCGTGCTGGGAAAAAAAGACAAATTCGATACCCGCTATTCTAGCCAGGATGTTTTTAGCTTCGACCAGTCCCGAACGCTTGGAGGCGGGTAGATCGATTTGGGTAATATCACCGGTAATGACAGCCTTGGAGTTGAAACCGATGCGGGTGAGAAACATTTTCATCTGTTCCGAGGTCGTGTTTTGGGCTTCATCCAGGATGATGAACGAGTCGTTGAGGGTGCGTCCCCTCATAAAAGCCAGGGGAGCGACTTCGATCACCCCCTGCTGCATCAAATGGGTGACTTTCTCAAAGCGCATCATGTCGTGCAAGGCATCATATAGCGGCCTAAGATAGGGATCGACCTTATCGGTTAAGTCTCCGGGCAGAAACCCAAGGGCTTCACCCGCCTCAACGGCAGGTCGGGCCAGAATGATGCGATCTACATCTCCTTTGGTCAAAGCGGCCACGGCCATGGCCATGGCCAGGTAAGTTTTTCCTGTTCCGGCCGGGCCGATACCGAAAACAATGTCATATTGACGCATGGCATCGATATAGGCCTTCTGGGCTCGACTTTTAGGGCTGATGGCGTGCTTTTTGGCGGTAATAAAGACGGTGTCCAAAAAAATCGTTTTGAGTTTGGCGCGATGGTCGGCGCTGAGCAAACGCAGCGCATAATCGATGTCGCTGGGGTAGATGGGAAATTGTGCTTTCAGCAATTCGTATAGTTGGGTGAGCAGGTTTTGCGCCAACTCCACATTGATGATATCGCCCTGGATGTGCAACGCATTGCCACGGGCTCGAATGTCAAGTTCAAGGGCCAGAGCGATTTGCTGCAGGTGGCTGTTGTGTTCGCCAAATAGCTGGCGTACCAGCTCTAAATCGGTGAAGCTTAGTTTAAGCTGGTGTTGATCTTTTCCCATAAGCACTATCCAGTGGTTCTTTTGCGAGTATCATCACACCGACCGTCGGCGGTTATATCCACTCCGGTCCGATGTGTTGCACAAATAAGAAAATACCTGACTTTCCAAAGGATTGCAAACGCCAATTGGTTGTACGGCTCCATTGAAAACCCTTGACGCTCTGCATGGCCTTTGTTACCGTTGCCGTCCGATAGATGCGCGCATATGAACGACGTTGGGCCCCAAATATGAGCCTGCTGTGCAAAATGGGTTTTGGTCGTTGATCAATTCCCAAGGCATTGATTTAATTTGTTGTTTACAATTCAAAGGCAGATCATGAACCTGCTAGATTACCTATTGATCTCCATTTTGGGGTTTTGTTTGGTTCGCGGCATTTTCAGAGGATTGGTCAAAGAGCTCTCGTCCATTGTGGGGGTGCTTGGCGGGTTTTATGCCGCCTATACCTATTACCCCCGGCTCGCCGGACCCTTGGGCCACTGGATAGCCAATACGGGTTATCTTCACATTTTAAGTTTCCTGATGCTGTTTGTGGTGGTCTACCTCGCGGTCAGTATTGCCGGCGTTTTAATCAAACACCTGATGCATATCGCTCTGCTTGGCTGGGTGGATCGCTTTGGGGGAGGGGTGTTTGGTACGGTAAAGGGCTTTTTGATCACCACGGTGTTGATCCTGATCCTGACAACTTTTTTACCCGCGAATGCGGCCATATTGCGCCGATCCATGGTCAGTAAAAACATGATGCGCGCCAGCGCCATTCTGGTCAAGGTGGTGCCCGATGCGATGAAAAATAGATTCAACCAAAAAATGCACGAATTAAAAAAATCATGGCAAACTCAAAGGACCTGACGCCCAAAGCGACCATTGAAGACTTGCTGGCACTGATCGCTGCGCTAAGGGCCGAAGACGGCTGTCCCTGGGATCGCCGGCAAACCCCCCTTTCGCTCACCGCCTATTTAATCGAGGAGATGTACGAGCTGGTGGACGCCATTGTCGCCGATGACACCGATGCCATTTGCGATGAGTTGGGTGATGTGATTTTCCAGGTTCTGTTTGTGGCCCACCTGTTTCAGACCGAGGGCCGATTTACCTTCAATGAGGCACTGGGACGCAACAGGCAAAAGATGGTGCGCCGCCACCCCCACGTTTTTGGTGGAGACAAGCTGGACAGCGCTGCGCAGGTCAAAAAACGCTGGCGTCAAATCAAACAGCAGGAAAAAGGCGATGCGGCCCACTCGTTGATGGATTCGGTCCCCAAAGGGATGCCGGCCCTGATGCGGGCCTATCGGCTCTCCGAACGGGCAGCCGCCATTGGGTTTGATTGGGACAACCTCGAAGCCGTTATGGCCCAGGCAGCGGCCGAATGGGTTGAATTTAAAGAAGAAATAGATGGTTCTGCCACCGCAGCCGAGATCGCCGACGACAAAACCTGCATGGAGTTCGGGGATGTGCTGTTCACCCTGGTCAATGTGGCCCGACAGGCCCATATCCATCCGGAAAAGGCATTGATTCAATCCATCCAGAAATTTACACGCCGTTTTCAACAGATGGAGGCCATGTCTGCGGCAAAGCATCTTTCACTGGACGAATTATCACACGCTGAATTGGAAAGGCTGTGGTCAGTGGCCAAAAAAGCAGATTCATGAACAGGATCATTTCTGCAGCTTAATTTCGCGTTTTTTAGGATATAAAGTACGCAAGCCGAAGTTGGGTAATCCGCTGAGCAGCGAAGTCAGCAATGCGGCAAGATAGGGTATGGCCTGCACGTATAAGACAACCAGCCAAAGCTGCAAGTCCAAATCCGCCACAGGAAGGCGCAGATTAATACCGATGGCGGCGCCAACCAGAGCCAAGAGCAAAACGATCTCCTGCCGAACAAAAACCAGTGTTTTTGCCAGCCCGGGTTTAGGGGCCATTTTCGGGGTGCGGTAAAAATGTATGCTTCGGGTCACCAGCCCCAACCAAATCGCACGGGCGATGGTATGGGATAACGCGTACCCGGCGATGGCCGCAGCGAGTGTCTGAACGATAGTCGCATGAATGCGCACACGATACAGGTAGATCATCTTGCCGATTTTAAACGTAAAGACACACAGCGGCATCAATGATAATGCCACAAGGGGAGGGGCGACCTGATTCGGTGCGACCATCATGGCCAGCGACCAGACCAATGCGCCGAGATTGAAGGCCAGGTTCACCCCATCTGCAATCCAAGGCAGCCATCCGGCGACAAAGTGATAGCGCTGGCCTTTGCTTAAACCTTTGGGTTGATACCCTATCAGTTGACGGAAATGGCGTCGCAGAATTTGAACCGCGCCATACGCCCATCTAAACCGCTGCTTCTGGTAGTCGCCAAACGTGTCGGGCATCAGCCCTTGACCAAAGCTTTGGGGAATATAAACCGCCTGGTGGCCATGTTCGAAAATCCGCAAGCCGAGCTCGGTATCTTCTGTAATGCACCACTGTCCCCAGCCACCGATATCCTCGAGTACCCGGCGCCGCACCATGGTCATGGTGCCGTGCTGGATAATGGCATTGCGATCATTGCGGGTCACCATACCAATACTAAAAAAACCTCGGTATTCGGAGTGGCACATGCCCTTGAATGCATTGGCATCTCCATCTCTGTAATCCTGCGGCGCTTGCACCAATGCGACTTGGGGATCGGAAAATTGCGGGGCCAGCCGTTTTAGCCACAGCGGATCGACGATGTAATCACTGTCAATGATGGCCACGATTTCAGCCGCCGGCGATGTGTGCTGAAGGGCGAAATTCAATGCGCCGGCCTTAAAACCGGCAAGCGGATCGACATGGAAAAAGCGAAATTGGGGACCCAGTGCGGCGCAATGGTCCGCCACAGGCCGCCAGGTGGCGGGGTCCTTGGTATTGTTATCGATAACCAGCACCTCATAGTGCGGGTAATCCAACCGTGCCAGGGCATCCAACGTGGAGATCAGCATCTTTGCCGGCTCATTGTACGCGGGCACATGAATGGATACCCGGGGCAGGGCTTTGTCCGGCAGGGCCACGGGCGCAAACAGCCGGCGGCGGTGTTTTACCCAGTGGGCTTCAGCCCATTCATGGGTCTCGGTGAGCAGGATCACAATGGCGCCCAGCATGCCGGCAAACATGACCAGACCCACCAGCACGGTGCCGACAGTCAGGTATTGGTTGCTGTAATCGTAAACAATCCAAACGGTTGCCGTTGAGGCCAGATAGGCCATCATGGCGATGAAGCTGCGCCCCAGCCGGGTGAGGGTTGGACTGTCGGAAAGCAATAGGGACAGCAGGAGGCCGGCAACCAAAATGGAAAAGCCGGCCAGGAGATACCAATTGGGAACGGCCACAATGGGTTTGCGAAAAGGAAACTTGGCCCTGCGGTGAACATCCCAAACACCCCAGTAAGCACCCACGGCTCCCTCTGTTTCACGCTTCCAGGGTTGGTCGAAAGCCTCCATGAGGTGGTATTCGTAGCCTTCATGTTGCGCCCGCGCGATGAAGCGACGCAAAAAGGTCGCTTGATTGGACACCGAGGCGACGGCGCTTTGGCGGGTCCGGCCATTGCTGGGCCACCCCACCTCGGCCATCACAATCGGTTTGTCTGGAAAAGCGCGTTTGAGCAACTCCATGCGTTCGACGATATAATCCACCGCCGCCTCCACATGCACCCCTTCCCAATAGGGCAACATATGCACGGCCAGGTAATCGACATGACGGGCCAGTTGCGGATACTTTAACCAGACATGCCAAGGTTCAGCTGTACTCACCGGAACTGTTAGCGCTTCGCGCACGCGATCAATGTAGGCCAGCATCTGGTTCATGGGAATATCACCCCTCAGAATGACCTCGTTGCCGGCGATAACCCGCTCTACGTTGCTGTGGGTGCGCGTGATGCGGATGAGTTTGTCAATTTCCATGCGGGTTTTGGCTGCATCGGCATCGATCCAGGCGCCAGGAACCACTGAAATGCCGTGTTTAAGCGCCAATTCCGTCACCTTGCCGATACTGTATTCCACGGTGTAGGTACGCACGCTGCGTGTTTTTCCGGCCAGCATCTCCAGATCCGAATCGATTTGACTCACCGATGGGTAACGCCGGATTAAGGGGCTTTGACCGGCTTGCATGGGTGAAAAACAAAACCCCGAGACGACATCAGGCCAGACCGGCTCCACTTCCGGCTGGTTCATCCCCGCCCAGATGAAGATCGTAAGCATGGCCAGGGCTGCCCCTGTGATCAGGTTGTCCCGTACTAAGATTTTATTGAATGCGCGCATATGGACCGGCATCCATTTTTACAGGGTTTAATCCGCCGTGTTGGCGTTGGTAAAGTTCGGCTCGAATGGAGCGTACCGATTTTCTAAAGCGCAACCGATTTCCGATGCAGCGGCGCCTGCAGCTCAAGCGATGGAGATAGCAGCGAACAGCGGACATTCGTGGAGCAACAGCAAAGGCCGGCGAAAATCCGCCGGCCTTGTTTGTTTCGGGTAATAGTGGTGGTGTGCTGTTGTAGTTTGGGCATGGGGCAAGGCTGTCCGGTGTTTTTGGAAACGCCGGCCAAAGTGGCGGCACAGCCTCGCCATTCATACCCAATTGCCTTTGCCAAGGATCAGGGACATGCGGATTCATCCATGTTCCAGTATTGCTTGCCGCTTTTGGTTTGCCCCGGGTTGATTTGCCCCACGAAGCTAATCGCGCCGGTGCTGCCTTGGATTACGGCTTTAGAACCTGTCTCGCGGCCCACATGAATGTTCGGTGTGATGGACAAGCCGTCACCGAGATCCAAGCGTTTGATCACGCGGGCCTCACCGCCTTGCATGTCCCCGGTATCCAGGCCGATCACACTTTGCATATACGCGGTACCCGTGAGGTAATACAGGGCGTAGAGATTCGTCTGGCCTTCAGAGGTGCAAGTATCCGTTGAAGGTTTGTAGGTTGTAAATGTCAACAGATCGCCCGCCAGCACGGCCTGACCCAGATTGCGTTCGGAGCCGGCGGTCCAATCCTGCAGATCCATCACCCAACCCTCCTGGCCGTCCACCAGCAGTTTCAGCTCGGTGAAGTTGGCGGCGCCGGTAACATTTTGGACCGTAGCGCCGGAATTGTAGACATTGGCTGTAGTGACATCCAAAAGATCGTTGCGCATGACTTCGCTGTAGTCAAAATCGAAGCTGCCCAATGCGCCGGTATAGGGTTCCTTGATGCCGTAATACGATTGCTGTTCGGTGTTGGCGCCGTCTTGCTGAGAATAGTAGCGCCCGGTGCCGAAGAATAACCATCGCTGGCCCTTTTTGTCCAGGCCGGCCGTTGCCGCCGCTATGATCGACTGCCCATTGGCCACGGGGGGGGTCTGTCCGGCCAGGGTGGTTGCAGACAAGTCGATGAGCGTGCTATCCAGTTCCCAATTGGCGGGGTCCGGGTCGCTGTCGTCATCTGCTTGCAGAACGATCCGCCGCAGTTTGCCGCTCCAGCCGGTGGGGTTGTCGCCGGAACTCAGCCCGAAATAGACCGCATCCGTGGTAAAATCGAGGGCCCAATCCACCGATATGGGCTCGGAGACGCTGCTTCGAGCTTCGGCAAACTGGGTCAAGTAGTAGGGGCCGGCATCGCTGGGGTTGTATTGCTTTTTGCTGCCGTCACTGAGTACCGTCCACAGTTCGCCGCTTTGTCCCAGCCGGACCATATCGATGGCGTACATCACGGCGTTCTGTTCGCTGACACCCGTTTGCGCTGCAGTGAAATCCGGTCCGTTGGCCCCCCCGCTGGTGGGGCCGGAACCAAACACGAGGTACCACTGGTTTTCATTAAAGACGCCGGCGCCGCTAGCCGGAACCTTTTCCCGAATGGGGATCACCGCCGGAAAGCAGGTGGTATAGCCCAGGTCGGGGAAGGTGATTTCCGCCATAACCGTGGGCGGGACTTCCGGATTGGTGATATCCAGAATGTAGTATGCGGAACTCATGACCCGATCAACGCTCGCATCGTAGACCCCGCCGTCGGATTTGTCCAGATCCGCTGCGATTTTGCCACCCCCAAAGCGCATGCCGCCGACCAATACCGTGCCCCAGCCTTCGGGGTGAATATTACTCGGTGGAAAGATTTTGGCGTCGAAAATTTTGGGTTCAATGTCATTATAATAGACGTGGGGGTAATCCACATCGGTCATCCAATAGAGATGAGGGAGCAGGTTGAAGGGCACATACGCCCACGCCTCGGCACCCAGATCCCAATTCCAGAAGAACCCGCCAATGCCGGTGCTGCCCCCTTCCGTAACCGGACTTCCATAAATATCAACTGGTTGATTTACAAACGAATTGGTCGAAGCGCTGAAAAAGCCGGCATTGAACGCGTGCAGCATGCCGTCGTTGGCACCCACATAGATCATGTTGCGCCGGTAGCGATACTGACTGTAAAATTGAGCATAGGAATCATCGCGAAAGACCAGGTCATATTTTTCAAAAGGCTGCCCCACGAGTTTGGGCGTGGAGTGCACCACGTCGCCCATGCGCCAGGTCTCTACGGTTGCGTCGTTGTCATAATCGATCTGGCGGCCTCTGAAGGCCGGCAGGCTGACCGAACCGACGGTGTCGGTGGTTTGGTCCTGGCCGCGCACATAATCGACGATACGCTTGGTTTGCCGGGTGACCATATCCTGAAAATCGGCGTTCGATGCAGGGATCGGCGGCGCAAAGGGTTCGTGGGTATGCATATAGGCATACGGCAGATTCGTCGCGGTTACTTGGGTCCAGGAGGGCTCGGTTGCCGCCTGGAACGGTTGCTGTTCATTGGCATCCGCCACCATGTTGCCGTTTTCATCCACAAAGGTGAAGATGTATCTTCGTTCAATGTTAGACGAATAGGTTCTCTGGTTGATGGGATCCATCGGGGATTCATTGAGCCAAGTATTGGAGGACCACAAGTAGCGGACGTTCGGAATTTGAACGGCATCGGATGTATCCGCCGCCTCAGCGTGGTCCAACACGCTGTCCTGGTCCAGGTCCCAATGCCGGAAAACCGTACTGCCGTCGAAGACCAGGAACTTGTCCGCACCGATATCCAAAGTTTGATTCTGGTTGGTATCCTCGCGCAGGTTGCCGTTGGAATCCACCAGCAGGGCGTGCACCTGGCCCACCCATTGCACTGTATTGGGGGAAACGGTCAGCGAGGGATAGAATATGGATTGATAGATGGCGCCCTCGCCGGAGCGGGAGTTGGAGATAACCGAGGCGGCCGTACCCGAAGATCCTCGAGCCAAAATGGCATCGAACGATCGGCTGAGTTGTTGCTCCAAGCGCAACGGATTGGTCACATAGAAGTAGGTGTCCGGTATGCCGTTACCATCTTCATCCCATTCGATTTGCTGATCCGGAAGATCGTTTCCGTTCAAATCCTCGAATCCTCCATATTTGGCGGCGTACCAAAAAGGGTTTTCCAACAGGGTCGTGGCCGTGGTGGTGCCTGGATAAAAGTCACGGGAATCGGTTATGGGTAAAGCCCCGGCGATGTTCGGTGTATCCAGGAAATAGTCCTCATCTCCTCCTTCACCGGTATCGTAATCGCGAACAACCAGGTAGGGGCCGTCGGTACCGTCGGTTCCGGAAATAGCGTAGCCCACATGTTGAATGACGCACCCGGCAGCATAAGTGGAGGTCAAGGTGATTCTAACCAAGGCGCCGCTGGCGGGTGTGGCCGCCGGCGTCACACCGTCGCTTTCATAGACTTGGTACTCATACTCTACAATGGCATCCATATCATGGTCGGCCGCCTGCTCGACGTCTTCATAATTGATGCGGAACTTGCCATAGGTGGGGTTGTCCGGAT
>JBNKKB010000035.1:0-8583 GCA_050291605.1 Desulfobacteraceae bacterium
TCAACCGTAAAACCGTGAAGGGCAGCAAATTTTATCAAACCCTGCTTGAGTTCTCCGGTGCCTGCGCCGGTTGTGGTGAGACCCCCTATGCCAAGTTGATCACCCAACTCTACGGTGAACGCATGGTGATCGGCAACGCCACTGGTTGCAGCTCTATCTGGGGCGGCAGCGCACCTTCCATTCCCTACTGCGTAAACAAAGAGGGTCATGGGCCCGCCTGGGGCAACTCTTTGTTTGAAGATCCGGGTGAGTTTACCTACGGCATGCTAATGGGACAGATTCAGCAACGTGCCAAGCTGGCGCAGCTTGCCGAAAAGGCAGTCGCTTCAGATATCGATGCCGAGGTCAAAGCGGCACTGTCCAACTGGTTGGCCGACATGAAAGATGCGCAGGGTTCAAAACAATACGGCGATCAACTTAAAGCGTTGCTGCCCAAACACAGCGGCAACGCCCTGCTGGAAGAGATCAATAGCATGTCCAGCTTGTTCACCAAAAGATCCTACTGGGTCTTTCTCGGTGATGGTGCGGCCTATGACATCGCCTATGGCGGCATCGACCACATCCTGGCCTCGGGTGAAGACATCAATGTGATGGTCTATGATACTGAAGTTTACTCCAACACCGGGGGACAGAGCTCCAAAGCCACGCCTACCGGTTCCATTGCCAAGTTTGCCGCTTCCGGCAAAAAGACCGCTAAAAAGGATATGGGTGCCATGGCCATGACCTATGGTTATGTATACGTGGCCAACGTGGGTATGGGCGCGAACAAGAATCACACCCTCAAGGCAATTCTTGAGGCCGAAGCCTATGATGGACCCTCCCTGATTATGGCCTATGCGCCATGTATCAACCATGGAATTAAAAAAGGCATGGGCAAAACCCAGGAAGAGACCAAAATGGCCGTGGAATGCGGCTACTGGCCCTTGTACCGTTTCAACCCGGCGCTCAAGAGTGAAGGTAAAAATCCATTTGTTCTGGATTCCAAGGAGCCCAAGGCAAGTCTCAAGGCGTTCCTGGGTGGCGAAGTGCGTTATGCCGCATTGGAAAAACTCTTCCCCGAGGAGGCCGCCAAGCTGCACACCCAGTTGGAGAAAGAGTTTGCCGAGCGCTACGTCATGCTCAAGCAAAAAGCCGAGCAGGAATTGCCCACAGTACAAACCACCGAGGGGGCTGCTGCCGGTGCGGAGGACAGTGATGTCTGCACCCTTTCGAGCACTGCCGAACATGGTGGTGATGATGCCTGTGACGATGGCCGGGCTGGAAAGGGAAAGTAGTTGAAGTAAAATATGACTCAACAAGGCCGCCTTGTCGCTGGATGGGGCGGTCTTTTTATTCCAAACCAATATGCCACAAAAAAGCAAACCATCTTCCGATCAAACCCAATGCCGACGCTGTGGCACATGTTGCCGCAAAGGAGGTCCTGCACTACACATCGAGGATCAACCGCTGGTGGATTCCGGCAAAATACCGCTGAAGTATTTACTGACCATTCGCCAGGGAGAGCCGGCCTTCGACAATGTGAAACGACGCATCGCACCGGCAGTCACGGACATCATTCGTCTAGAAGCAGCTTCCCATACGAAGTCCACTTGCCCCTTTTTCGACGCTGAGGACACCCGTTGCCAGATTTATGATCAACGCCCTTCGGAGTGTACGGCCCTTAATTGCCGGGATACAACTCAGCTCATGGCAATGTACGGCAACCGGCGTCTGACGCGTCGTCACCTGCTGAGCAAAGTAGAGGGTTTATGGGAGCTGGTATCGGATCACCAAGAACACTGTGATTATGAATATATTGCTGAATTAGCTGTTAAAATCAGACAGCAACCCGCCAGCCAGGACGCACAAGCCGCCCTGTTGGAGTTGGTACGCTATGATCAGATCATTCGAAAGCTCACGCTCGAGCGATCCAAAATTGAGTCCGGAACATTACTGTTTTTATTTGGGCGCCCATTGACGCTGACCATCGAATGCTTTCAGGTCAAATTAATCAAGGCCGCCCAAGGCATGCTTTTTGAGCCCATAGGATCACCCCATGAACAGGTTTGCTATCGCCGTGACGGCTTTCCAAACGCTTAGCCCCAATGCGCAAACCAGACCCTTGCATCAGATGGAAGGATTCGATCGGTAAGCTGTTGTCCCACCTTGGTGGTTTAAGGTGCACATTGCCAATTCGCTGAAATCCTGCTATATGAGGTATGACATTTCAAAGACAGACACAAACCCGTATTCCAGTTTGTGCCAGACCCACAACGTACAATTGATTAGGAGGAGATCATGAAAGGCAAATTTCTTGGCATTGTTATTATCACCCTGGCTGCGACGTTGTTTCTATCTGTTCCGGTTTGGAGCACAGAGAACCCAGCTGAGGAAACAGCGCCGGCAGCAACCGAAGAAAAAACAATGGAAAAAACTGAAACCGCGACACCGGCACCCGAAGCCCAATCATCAATTCAGATCGAGGAAGCTGTCGTGTGCCAGGATGTTGTGGACCGAACACCGGTTGGCAGTGGCGATGTATTCGCTAAAGAGACCCAAAAAGTTTATTGTTTTTCACGTGTGGTCGGCGCAGCCGGGGAGACCCAAGTCACCCATAATTGGTACTACAAAGGTACCCTTAAATCCTCGGTCAAACTGACGGTGCGATCAAATAACTGGCGCACCTGGAGTTCAAAAACAATGATGCCTGAGTGGACGGGTGAGTGGATGGTGGAGATCCTCTCCGAGGAAGGTACCCCGCTGGAGAGTATTATTTTTTTCATGCAATAAATAGATTCACATTTTTGCGCAATCCCTAAACATCGGACATGCCGTAAACTTCAGGTCTTCGGTTTGGAAAGAAATGGCGCATGGGGTGGCTGCGCACGCCTTCCAAAACGTCAGCGCTCAGATCCGCAAGCAACATGGATGCCTGGGGTTGGGTATCCTTTGCAATTACTTCTCCTGACGGCGCGATTGCCATGGCGTTGCCGGGAAAAGCCAAACCATTGCAGTTCTCCCCAATTTGATTGCACGCCACCACAAATATGCTGTTGTCAAATGCACGCGCCGTAAGATGTCGCATCCATGAGTGGTGTTTCTCTTCAGGTGTGCCTCTGGGTGAGGCGTGAGGAATAAAAAGCACTTCTGCGCCTTTGGTGGTCATGACTGCCGATAGCTCGGGAAAATGGGCGTCATAACACAGTTGAATACCAAAAGTGACACCTTTGGCGTTGAAAACGTCTATGGCATCCCCTGGGCAAAATGTTTTCTTTTCCGGGGGCGCGGTGTGGACTTTTCGATAGAGATGGATTTGGCCCTCAGGAGTGAATACGCCATGGCTGGCAAAGGGCTGGCCATTTGGATTTTGCTCAGCCAACCCCGCCAAGACGACGATATCCTCATCTTGGGCCAACCGTTGCAATTGTCCGCTGATACGACCCGGAATGGGCAGGGCGATTTCAGCCATCCGGGTATGGTTGCAATAGCCGGTGATGTTCAATTCAGGAAAGCAGACGAAATCCGCACCAGCGAGCTTGGCCGCATGTGTCCATTCAATGGTGGTTGTCAGATTCCGTTCAATTTTCCCAACTGGCGTTTCACAGGTGATGGCTGCTATTCGTATATCTTGCATCGAATTTAAATACCGTTGACTGGGTAATAATGCAATGGCTTTAAACAAACCTTTGGTTCGCAGCCAGTTTAAAGACAATGTCATTAACTTAAGGTTTATTTGAGTTGTGTGGGAGCGCTTAACACCGGCCCCTTAAGTTAATGACATTGAGTTTAAAGATTAAAGTTTAAACTTGACACTTTAAACTTGTGCATCAATCGACGTATCATATTTAAGCCTTCGAGCACATCCGATCGAGCATTGTCGATTGAACCTAAACCTTGAACTTTGCCCTGATTTTAAATACGCGCGTCGCCGGCAGATTTAAAATTGTATCCACGCCTGTTTTTTTGGCGATTTGGGAAAGGTTTTGCTCTATCTCCTCCATGGAGGCTGCGATAAAGGTAAACCAGACGTTGAATTCATTTTCCCGCTGATAGTTGTGGGTCACGCCTGTAAAGCCGTTAACCACTTGTGCAAATGCATCAATTTTATCTTCCGGGACCTTGGCCGCACAGAGGGTGCTGACAAATCCCACCTTGTGGGGTACAAAGTTGCCGCCGATACGGCGAATGATGCCTTGGTCCTTCATTTTTTTAACGCGTTCTATGACTTGTTCCTCTTGCAGATCCAGCTCTTGAGCAATCAGACGATAAGGCCTGGCATCGATGGGAAAATCGGACTGAATTCGGTTTATGATCGCTTTGTCAATGGTATCCAGATTCAATGCTCATATCTCCTATTGCGAATTTGTTATGAACCTGTTGTGGTTTCTTTGCGTTTCTTCAAGAGATTAATCGGATTAGATTGCCTTGCCAAGACGCCAAGAAGGACTGAGCGCTATACGGGTCCTGGAATCATTTTGATGTGGAGCTTGCGTGCTCGCGGGCCGTCAAACTCACAATAAAAAATGCCCTGCCAGGTACCCAAAACCATGCGCCCGTTTTCAACATGCACCAGTTCTGAAGCGCCCATGAGCGAAGCTTTGACATGGGCCGGCGAATTGCCCTCCATATGCCGGTAATCGGCTTCCCATGGGACCATATGATTGAGCACCATTAATATATCCCGGCGCACATTTGGATCGGCACTCTCATTGATGGTGATCCCGGACGTGGTATGAGGGACATACAGCATGCATAGACCGTTTATCAACTTTTCAGCTGCAATGACCCTCTGTACATCACGTGTGATGTCGATCATTTCAGTTTGGGAGCTAGTTTTTACGGATATCGTCTTCACACCCCATGCCTCCTCTATTTGAACGAACCTATTCCCTGTCGTTGAAATGAAAAAAGGCTCTGCTTTGTCCAGCAGAGCCTTTTGAAAACAAAATTAGGGTCTAATGAATTAGACGCAACCGGTGGGTTTCGGCAAACCGGCCATTTTACAGGCTCCTTTACCCGGGCCTGAGGGGAACAGCTCGTAGATGTGTTTCAATTTAAAACCGGTCACTTTGGACAAAACGCGTACCATGGGAGCAATTCCATTTTTCTCATAGTACTCGCGAAGCACTTCGATCACTTTTTTGTGCTCTTCGTTCAGTTCATCGATGCCTTCTTCTTTTTTTACATACTGGACCCATTGTTCATTCCAGTTTCTGTAATCATCAATGAACCCATCTTCATCTACAACAAAACTTTCACCACCAAATTCGATTGTCGGCATTTACACTCCTCCTTTGGGATTTTTTTTATTAAATTTGGCTAGACAGCCCTATTCAATCCTAATTTGTGAAGTTATGTGTAATAGCGGATCGCCGTTTGAATGTCAATACGAAAAACTGCGACCCTATTGGTCTGTAAACCGCCGTCAGAAAAGGGTTTGATCCAGTTTTGTCTAATATTCTCGAGGTGTGTTGTTGATCTGATTGAGGGTAAAAACCGGGCCATCTTTACAAACCAGCTCCTTTCCGATGCCACAGCGGCCGCACATCCCAATGCCGCATTTCATCCTATTTTCAAGGGACAGAATGATGTGGTCATGGTCGTAACCTAGATTTTCCAGCACCGGCTGGGTAAATTTTATCATGATCGGCGGTCCACACACAATGGCATAACTGTTTTCATCGCCTGGGGGGGCCTTTTCTTCAGTTACGGGGGGCACAAAGCCGACGTTGTATTTCCAGTCCGTATCGTCAGTACCATCAACGGTAATGTGCATGTTGATATCATCGCGTTTTTCCCACGCGATGAGCTCGTCTTTGTAGAGCAGCATGCCGGGTGTCCTTGCACCGTAAACAACAGTTATATTGCCAAATTTAGATCTGTTGGCCGGATCCAGCATATAGATGATCGAGCTGCGCAAGGTGGTAAAGGCAAAGCCGCCGCCCACGATGAGGATGTTTTTCCCCTCCAGCTGCTCCCACGGGTACCAGTTGCCCAGCGGTCCACGGATGCCCATGACGTCTCCCACTCGCATATTGTGCAAGTGGCTGGTTACCAAACCCGCTTTGTTCACCGTAAATTGAACAAATCCTTTTTCCACCGGAGAGGAGGCGATCCCGATGGGGATTTCACCTTTTCCTGCGATGGAAAGCTCGGCGAATTGACCGGCTCGGTAGGCGAATTTTTCCTCGTCCTCTGGATTGAGAAAGACGAATTTGAATGTTTTAAGGCTGCGGTCTTCGCTCTCTACAATAATGTTATCAATACGCACCGGGTATGGCAGATACGGATTTTCCACGGATTCCTCCCTTATTCACCTTGCACGGCGCTGGGGTTTTCAGAATCAAGGTTGTTCATGGTTTCACACACTTTGCGGATGTCAATGTTCACCGGGCATTGCGTTACGCATCGGCCGCAGCCCACGCACATGATACCTTGATCGTATTTATCAACAAAATATTTAAGTTTGTGCATAAAACGCTGGCGCAAGCGCGCCAGTTTGGTATCTCTAGGGTTGTGGCCCGTGGTGTGTACGGTGAAGATGGGGAACATACAGCTGTCCCAGTTGCGCATGCGCACCCCTTTTTTGCCGCAGACCTCATCTTGGATGTCAAAACACCAGCACGTCGGGCAGACAAAGGTGCAGGTACCGCAGTTGATGCATGCAAAAGAGATATCTTCCCAAAAATCGGCCCCATGCAGATCCAGGGTGTTTAGATCTTTGAGTCGATCGGTGGTCACTTGGGTCGCGATCTTGCGCTCGGCCGCTGATTTGGCCGCATCAATGGGCGAACCGTCTGCTTCAGTGGTCCAACCCGCCGCTTCGACCAGGGTTTGCCCCTTATCGCTTAATACTTTGGCCAGATAGTGGTCGCCCTGGTCGGACAACAAGACGTCCAGCCCCTCCTCGTGATAGGGGCCGTTGCCGGCGGTGCTGCAAAAGCAGGTACTGCAGGGAGTGTCGCACCCGAGCCCCACAAAAGTGGTGGCGTTGAAAAGCTGAAGCCAATAGGGATCTTGATAGTCACCGTTGTCAAAGTTCAGATGTACCAGCTGGGCCGCTTTGGCGTCACAGGGGCGGATGCCCAATACAGCCCGGGAAGAGTAGTCTTTGGCCGCTTCCTTACAAATGCCTTTTTCAGGGTCATCTTTATCCAATGAAAAGTTCATCATATCTTCGGATTGTGGAAAGATCAGGCTCTTCGCGGACAAGCGGGTGTTCTGAAACTCTAAGACCGGCATCTCACCGGCGTCCAACTCCTTAAAATTGAAATAGCCTTTTTCCTCCGCCGGTCCGTAGAGATGAAATGCCTCTTTGAGTGCCTCCAGGCCCTTTTTCCACTGCGACTTGTCGATTTTTATGACCTTCATAGGTGTACGCCTTTATGAACGCTTATTTAATGAATTCATCCGGATCGTTAGGATTATAAATGTCCAGCGTAGGCCGACGGTCCAGCGACAAGCCGGCTTCCCAGTCGTAAAGCTCCTGACAATCTTTGTTGAGCTTCTTGGTTAACATGCGCATGTTGATACCCACCGGGCAGGCACGCTCACAAGCGCCGCAATCCGTGCAGCGGCCGGCGCAGTGATAAGCCCGCAAAAAATGGAAGGTCCGCACATCCGTGGGGTCCTGGCTTTTTCCCACCCACTGGGGTTTGGATTCATCGACAAAACAGGTCGGACAATAGCACAACGGGCAGGCATTGCGGCAAGCATAGCAGCGAATGCACGGTGAAAGCAGATCTTCAAAAAAGACCCATTTTTCTTGGGTGCTCATGGCTTCTATGGTTTTGACATCCGCAAAGGGATCGACGTCGGTTTGTTCAGGAACCGGATCAGCCACCATCTCATCGTGGATAACCGGATTGCGATGGCGGCAGACACGGCAGTTGGATTGCAGCATTTCCGCCTTAACAAAGGTTTTTTCTGCATCTGCGGTTTTTACGGTGATCTTATCATTCGCTTCGTCCACCGAGAGGATTTCACCTTCGGTCTCCATGGTGATACGTCGTTTGTCGATCATGCCTGTGCAAGGCACGCCGATGACCACCACCTGATCGCGCTCAATCTTGTTCTCCACGATGTGGGTAACGATATTGCGTGAATCGCAACCTTTGGCCACGATACCAATCTTGGCCTCTTTGCGATGGGTCAAATAGTTAGCTAAATTGATACCGCAATGACTGTCCCACACCAGATGCTCGGCATCTGCTGCATTGCGGATCATGCATGGCTCATTCATCATGGGCATGGAGCCGGCGCGGAAGCCGATGACCATCTCCACTTTGCCCTCTTTCAAAAGCCTTTGGGCAATTTCTCTGATTTTTTCCGTATATGCGTTCATGATTAGGCCACCTTCGCCGCATGCTTGACAAAATGCTGGTTGGGTCCGATCATTTTTACTTTTTCGGTGATTTCGGTGACCACCTGAACAAACTTGGTGGATTCAGCGGAAGAGATCCATGAAAAATGGATGCGATCCGACTCGACGCCCATATGTTCCAGCAAGTTTTTCATCAACGCGAACTTGCGACGCGCGTAATAATTACCTTCCAGGTAATGGCATTCGCCGGGATGTCAGCCGGACACCCATACGGCGTCGGC
>JBNKKB010000036.1:0-5907 GCA_050291605.1 Desulfobacteraceae bacterium
GGCCCATTACCGAACAGTGCATCTTTTCCTTGGGCAAGCCGCCCAAAAATTCTGCAATGTGATCGTTGGTAATTAATTGGGCCTCTTCCACAGTTTTGCCGATCACCATTTCGGTCAGCGCTGACGAAGAGGCGATGGCACTGGCACAGCCAAAGGTTTGAAATTTGGCATCCGTGATTCTATCATTTTCGTCCACCTTAATGGTCAGCTTCAATGCATCCCCACAGGCAATCGAGCCCACTTCACCCACACCATCGGGATTTTCCACCTCGCCGACATTGCGGGGGTTTAAAAAGTGCTCTCTCACCTTGTCCGTATATTCCCACATGGCTTCCTCCCGGCTAATTTATAGCAGCAGTATAATTCGGTTATATGTGCCATTCAACAGCGGCAAACGCAATAATTATAATCACGATTTTAAGGAAGGAAAGGTGGTTGTGGGGGCGGGGGGAGTGGTGCTAATATACCTAATGAGTGATTCTTGGCGCAATTGGATAATTAGCTTGTGATTATTGCGCTCCTCCCCAGTTTTAAGTTTTAGGTTTTAAGTCAATGTCATTAACTTAAGGGGCCGGTGTTAAGCGCTCCCACACAACTCAAATAAACCTTAAGTTAATGACATTGGGTTTTAAGTTGATGAATTCTATCTATTTATTAAAGATTTGGCTTTGCCGTGACATGGTCAGAACAGGCCGGGACGGAGCCCGGCCCTACGAAGATCATCTGCCTGTCCAGCATTGATTCAGCGTAGGGCCGGGCGAGGTCCCGGCCCGCTAGACAACCGAAGATCGGCAAAACGCGATAGCCGTCGCCGGCAACGCGTTTAGAAGTATCCCCTTAAGGGGCTGACCCAATGCCAGGTCCTCCGGGCCGTCAAATTTGCTACAATGCGCTGTCACGGGTTACATGCCGGAATTTGCTGTGGGAGCGGCCTCTCGCCGCGACCTTTTTTTCGTTCCAAAGCGGATCGGTGGCGCGAGACAAAATACCCAACACAAAAATCCAGACACGGGGCCGAAGGCCCTTAATGGAGGTGACACCATGGCTGTACGCAAGGCGGTATTTGCTGGTAGTTGGTATCCGCGACAGGCGGCTGCCTGTGAGGCGGAGATTCATCGGTATTTAACCCAAAAGCCCGAAGCTTTTGAAACGCCAGGGACATGGGTGGCCGGAATTGTTCCCCATGCGGGTTGGTTTTATAGCGGCCAAATTGCCTGTCAAGTGATCGACTTGCTTAAGGAAGAGACTTCTCCTGACCTGGTCGTGGTTTTTGGAATGCATCTGCACCCGGGTGCATCCAATTACATAATGCCCGAAGGCGCCTGGGAAACGCCGTTTGGAGAGCTGCCGGTGGCCGAGGCACTGGCCGGAAGTTTGATGGCCCGCTTTGATTTTCACAAAGAGACCCCTACTGATTTTGCCCAGGACAACACCATTGAATTGCAGTTGCCTTTCATAAAGTATCTGCTCAACCCCAAGGCCATCTTGGCAATGGGTGTGCCTCCCTCCCAGGATTCTCTCGCGATCGGAAGCGCGGTTGTGGACTGGGCCCATCAAGAAGGTGTGAGCCTGAAAATCATAGGTTCGACCGATTTGACCCACTATGGGATCAACTACGGATACACCCCCAAGGGCACGGGGCAGGAGGCTTTGGATTGGGTGCGCCAAACCAACGACCGCCAGGTCATCGAGGCCATGCTGGCCATGGCGCCTGAAAAGGTGCTCCAACAGGGGCGCCAAAACCAAAATGCCTGTTGCGCAGGTGCGGTTGCAACGGCCATCGCATCCGCCCAACGTGCAGGCGCAAAGCTATCCCAGGAAGTGGCTTATGCGACCAGCTATGACAAAAGCCCGGGGGAAAGCTTTGTAGGGTATGCGGGTATTGTTTACGGCTCGCCGCTTTAGCTGAGGAACCAAAATATCATTTTAATGATTTAACAAAATCGACCAACGTCCGATAATGTGTATTGCAAATTGTCTGTATTCGGCGCATTGCGCCTGGATGCAGACCGAGGATTTAATTCCGCTGGATTATCGGAGGTTAAGATGAATAAAAGTGTTCTGTTTGTTGATGATGAGGTGCACGCTTTAAAGGCGCTAACCCGTTTATTTCGTAAGGAGCCTTATGAATTCATCACCTGTGATTCGCCGATTAAGGCTTTGAATCAACTGGATGAAATTGAGCCCATGGTGGTAATTTCAGATCAATGTATGCCTGAAATGGATGGGATTGAATTCTTAGAAAAGGTCAAAAACAAGCAACCGGGCACCGTGCGCATATTGCTGACCGGAATTTCCGACCTTGAAGTGGCCATTGCCGCCATCAATCAAGGTAATGTTTACCGTTACATCGAAAAGCCTTGGGATGACCAGGCGCTCAAAAAAGAAGTTCGCGCGGCCATGGATCACCAGGACTCCATCTATTGCTTGCGCCATATGGTGGACGGTTTGGTTGAAGAGGTGATGGATAAAAACAAAAACAAAGAGGCGGTGCATGAACTGGGTAGCGCGATCAGTGTTGAATTGAAACAGCCTTTGCATATTATTTCCGGGTACGTCCAATTGTTGCAGCTGCATCTTGCAGATAACGAGATCCTCAAAAAATATCTTTCAAATATCCTATCGCAAATCGACAAAATAGAAGGTATCGCCGACAAAATAGAACATACCGCAAAGGCGTGATGCCAACCGTATCGACCCGCTGCCATAATCTATATTGATACGGACCTATAACCCATAAATAGGGTATAGCGCCTTGTTTCGCTCAGCGCTGTTGCTATTCGCTTTAGACTGCCTATCCTAATTTCATATAACGATTATTTAACATGCGGTTGATCAAACTATAGGTAAACTTAGGTTCAAGTTGGCCGATAATATGCATATAGGTCTAGCAGATAACATGCGATGCATGATGAATGCTTTGGGATTGGATCAAATTGCAAGTTATAACAATGTCAAGATTCCCATCAGCTAAAAGCAGGCCCAACACGGCCGCTTGAAATTGACAACCGAGGTGTCACGGAAATGACGGTAAAAAAATTCTTCAAGAAACTCTGGCATAAGCGCAAGTCAACGCAGAACCACAGCTATGTACATGAAAATGTATATGATACTAAGCCATTACAGTCTTCTTTGCCCGATCCTGTCCAGGAATCGTACATTGAGGCGGAAGTTGACCTGTCACCACAAAAGGATCTGGAAAATTATGCCAATGGATTAAGTGTTTCTAAAAAATCCATTGAGCAATTGATTTCATCGGGTTTGTTGATGCCTGACGAGCTGGAAGTGGCTGAAAAAATAGTACGATTTATGCGTCAGAAAGACCAAAGATCAAGAGAATGGCATTAAACAGGGCTATTTTTTGCTAAAGATTTACATCCGACAACCGATACCCTATTCGAGGCTTCGCGGGGGAGCCTCTTAGGTATATAAGTCATTATATATCTTCCTTTAGCCGGCGGGGCGACTGTTTCAGTCGCCCCGTTTGTTTTTGTCACTATCAAGAGCATGAAAAGGCCCCTGCACAATCGGCCCCATCCATCACTTAAAAAATGCGGCCCTATAATCAAAATTAAGGCGGACCTGCGATAAGTTTAATATCTGACGCAGTTTGCCAACACCACCGGTTTAAGGTGTAAAGGTTAAGGTTAATGTATCCTGCCTATTAATCTAGGGTTGTACCCGCGCACGATGCCTGGGTGATACCCATTGAGGATTACGTGCTTTTCTTTTGGGAAAGCCTCGCCCACGTATCTCTTAAAGTCACGGTGCGGTTAAAGACCAAGTTATTGGGTTGGCTCTCTCTGGAGTCGGCACAAAAGTAGCCCAGGCGCTCAAACTGGCAGCGCTCTCCAGGAGTGTAACGGCTTAAACCGGGCTCCAGTTTGCAGTCGGTTAGCGTTTCCAAAGAATCGGGGTTAAGGAAGTCTTTAAAGGTTTTGCCGGCTTCTTTTTCGTCGGGATTTTCTTTGGTAAAAAGACGATCATACAGGTGCACTTTGGCGTTCACGGCATGTTGTGCCGAAACCCAATGCAGGGTAGCTTTGACTTTGCGCCCGTCCGGGGCATTACCGCCTTTAGTGGCCGGATCGTAGGTGCAGCGCAGTTCAATAATTTGACCGCTGTCCGGGTCTTTGATCGCCTCATTGCAGGTAATAAAGTAGGCATAGCGCAGCCGCACTTCACGGCCGGGTCCCAGTCGGAAGAATTTTTTGGGCGGATTTTCCATAAAGTCATCCTGTTCAATATAGAGTACTTTGGAAAAAGGGACTTTGCGTTTTCCCATGGCGGCGTCCTCGGGGTTGTTGACGGCCTCCAGTTCTTCCACCTGATTGTCGGGGTAGTTTTCTATGACCACCTTGAGCGGGCGCAGCACGGCCATCACCCGGGGCGCGCGTCGATTGAGGTCTTCGCGGATGCTGTGTTCGAGCAGGGCAATGTCGACAACGCTGTTGGCCTTGGCCACTCCGATGCGCTCGCAAAAATTGCGAATGGCCTCGGGGGTATAGCCGCGGCGCTGGAATCCCGAGATGGTGGGCATACGCGGGTCGTCCCACCCGTGCACATGGTTTTCCTGCACCAATTGGATCAGTTTGCGTTTGCTAAGCACCGTGTAAGTCAGGTTCAGGCGGGCGAACTCATATTGATGCGGCCGGCATTCGGTGGCCAATTGATCCAAAACCCAGTCATACAAAGCGCGGTTGTTTTCAAACTCCAACGTGCATACGGAGTGGGTCACACACTCCAGGGCATCCGACAAACAGTGGGTGAAATCGTACATGGGGTAAATGCACCATGCGTTGCCGGTACGATGGTGGTGGGCTTTGCGGATGCGGTACAAGGTGGGGTCACGCATCAGGATGTTGGGATGGGCCATATCGATTTTGGCCCGCAATACGTGTGCGCCATCTTCAAATTCGCCGGCGCGCATGCGTTCAAACAGATCCAGGTTCTCTGCTACGCTGCGGTTGCGATGGGGGCTTTCCTTTCCAGGCTCGGTAAGGGTGCCGCGGTAGGTACGGATATCGTCGGCGCTCAGGCTATCCACGTAGGCTTTGCCGGCTTTGATGAGCTGGACGGCAAAATTAAAAAGCTGCTCAAAGTAATCCGATGCATAAAATTCGCGATCCTGCCAATCGAATCCCAGCCAGCGCACATCCGCTTTGATGGACTCTACATACTCCACATCTTCCTTGGTGGGGTTGGTATCATCAAAGCGCAAGTTGCATTTACCCTTGTAGGTATCGGCCAACCCAAAATTGAGGCAGATGGATTTGGCATGGCCGATGTGCAAGTAGCCGTTGGGTTCCGGTGGGAAACGGGTGACCACCCGGCCATCATGTTTGTTAGATTTCAAATCTTCTTCAATGATGGTCTTAATAAAATTGGATGGCCCTTGGGTTTCGTTGTCAGCCATAGGTTAATTCCTCCTGGGCCCAGCCTTACTTTATCGGACCGGCCCATGTCAATCGGGTTTGGCGATTGCCAAAAGAAAAAGGAGCTGCCGGAGCAGCTCCCATGATTTTTATGGCTGAGGGACCAGGATTCGAACCTGGGCTGACGGAGTCAGAGTCCGTAGTCCTACCACTAGACGATCCCCCAGCATTTACGGACTGGCAAACCATAGAAAAGATCCTAAATTGAGTCAAGAAGATTTACGAACCCACAACCCAAAACAAGGCGTATCTAAACAGCTTTTTTGGATCTGTAACCGTAGGTCAGTGAACAAGCCGACCCGGCGCACACGCAAGGATGGCAAGCAACCGAAAGATGCGCTGCGGGCGGGCCCTATGAACTCGCGAACGCGCTCAAACCGTGCGGCCCGCTGATCCTTCGCTGCATCTAACGGTTGCTAAGCCCCGCTTGCTCAACGTGCGCCGGGTCGGCTTGTTCACTGACCTACGGTTA
>JBNKKB010000037.1:0-7400 GCA_050291605.1 Desulfobacteraceae bacterium
AAAGTTCCTGCTGTGGCAAAACGCCTTTCAGGTTGACAACGTTTTCAAGGTTTTCATTGCAGATGGTGCGTCGCAGCTCGTTCATGCCGTTGCCGGTGCCATAGATATCTAACTCTGCATCGGCATTGGATTTGCGCAAAAAGGCTTTGAAACCCCTTACGAGCAATGCCAGCCGCCGCGCTTTTGCGATATTTCCTGCAAACACAAAGCGCTTTGCCCCTTCTGATGGCAGGCCGTTTTGTCTGGGGTTTGGGAAGGCGTTCAAATCGATTCCGAACGGCAGTTTTGAATACGGTTTTAAGCAAAATCGGAGATGAGTTTTAAGGATAGATTTTGATGTCGCCGTGATGCCGTCTACGAAAAACTGTAGAAAGAATGCTTTCCATTGAAGTTTCATCCGACTAAAATGGCCTTTTTGAAAGATCATGAGGGGAGATCTAAAATCAACCACCCAGCGCGTGTTTGGGAAAAGGTGGCGCAGCTTCACAGGATATTTATGGCATGTTTTATGATAAAAAAGATGAATCACATCAGGATGGAAATTTGACAATGCATGTGCAGTATTGGCAAGCTGTTGTCGGTGATTTGGATGAAACATATCGATCACATTCAGGTCAGAATTTTCATATATCACGGTTTCGCCTGATCCAGGGTCATTGGGTGAAAGAACTAAAACATCATGCTTTTTATTCACATAGGCAGGAAGCATATACGATGCAGACGTACCTAAAGCACCAAATACAGTTCTTGTAATAAATGCAATTTTCATAATTTCAGGCCAGAATGCTTCCACCTAATAATTTCCCTGTTCATTTCTTTTGGCCAGTACTCAGATAGTCCATTTTGGAACTAATTTGAAAACGCACCATAATAATGAACTTTAACTGATTAATCAGCTATCGATTGCTTATTGATTTCTCTTCCTTGCATTACGTTCATATCGAAGTAGTTCATGGAGTTTTCTACGTTCATTTTTTTCGTCATGAGGATTATGGCCTTCTTGTCACCATAAACCGAATACGTGACTGCTCGATCATGGACACGCTGAACATAGCTATCGATATTGTCAAAAGTAAGTTTGTTCCTACCGCTATCCATACGTTTCAACATGAAAAGATTGACTCCTGAATGATAGTTTGTTTATATCGTTGGTTAGTACATCGACAGCTTTGTAACCGGCATTCGCAAAGACACCGAACGTATCTGCGACAGCAACTTTTTTAAGCAGTCCCTTAGCAATCAAAAACAATCCACTTGAAATGCTATTCCAATCCAATGGAATTCGTTTCCGGCTCTAGAATTGCGGCATCATTTCCTTGTGATGGACAATGGGACCGGCAATCAGCTGGGGAGGAAGGCTTCAAACAGACAATAACGTATAAAACTGTGACGTTGTACCTTGCCTTTATATCTGTCGACTAAATATGCGATCTGCTGAAATGTAAAGAAACTTATGGCCAACGGCAGCACGATTCGCAAGCTGGGAATCTGTTGCCCAAAAATGGAATTAACATTAGCAATGAAAAAGTCCGTATATTTATATTAAACGAGAAGCCCGAGATTGAAAAAAATGCCTGCGCCAAGCTGGAGGCGCTTTCGCTTTACTTTGCCTTTTGCATCGATAGTATCTAACAGTCTGCCAAACGTGAAATTAATACAAATCGAAGTAATCAAGATCGGCAGGTAAGCGATTTTCCAATGACCATAAAAATAGAAAGACGCACCTATCAGCCAAACAATACTGGTGGTGACCAAGCCCATCGAATGCAATGTAATGTACACAAAGATGACAATGGGTAAAAAACAAACAAATATTGGAGAGAATTGAAAAGCATATGTCAGGCTATGTGCTTTTTCGTGCGTCTTCCAGGAGAGCCATCATGCGTGGGTTCCGGGACAACCATCGTTCGGGATTTTGGCAAAAATTCTGGTAGGCGCTTAACGTGCGGCTAGGGGTGCCATCATAGACCAATCGTCCTTTTTCCAACCAGAGAACTCGGCTGCACAGCCGTTTCAGCTGTCCTGGATTGTGGGAAATCACCACAACTGTCTTGGCATTTTGCCGCATCGCTTCCATACGTTTAATGGCTTTGTCTCGAAACGCCTTATCACCTGTCGCCATGACCTCATCAAGAATAAGGATATCCGGCTCAATTGCCGTGGCGACGGCGAAACCTAAGCGGCTGCGCATACCAGATGAATACGTACTCATGGGTTCGTCGATAAAGTCGCCGATTTCTGCAAAATCCTCGATTTCCTGCATGTGGTCGCTGATTTGTCTTCTGGACATACCAAGCAGTGCTCCGCTGATATAAACATTATCGCGGCCGGTCATATCCTTTTTAAATCCGAGTCCCAAGGATAGAAGCTGAACCGATCCAAATATGTCAACCCTGCCGGTGTCAGGGGTTAACACTTTCCCGCACAGTTGCGCCATGGTGCTCTTGCCGGAACCATTGCGTCCGACAACTCCTATTGTTTCGCCCTCATATAGGGTAAAGGATAGATCCTGCAATGCCCAGAAATTCCTGGCCTTGCGCAACCTTCGATTTTTTCCAATGCCAAAACGAGCCGTCCGGCGATAGCACAGGCTGGCCTTTTCAAAATTGACCGCAACTTTCTTTTCTAAATTATTACCATCAGAAGGATTCAGGCCGGCACATTCTGAGCCTGATTCTTTCTCTTCGACCATAATTGCAGGTGTCGATCCAGATCGATCATCATTGGGTAGGGTTCCAATACCAGGTTGGTTTTGATGTAGTTTGCATCCACCCCAACATGAAACCAAGCTTGAATGTCTTTTCTCAGGCGTAGTAATTTGGTCTTGGATACATAAAATTGGATTGAGCGATTTCACGTTTGGCAAGAGTGATTCCGATAAAGTTGCCAGACTGAAAATCCTTGGGCTGGGAAACTGAACAGAATCGGGTACGAAAATCGTTTGCAATTGATCTCCGCTCTTCAAATCAAAGCAGACAATTCTGGCCGGCAATCGTTTTTGAGTCGATCGTTTTAAGTTGAAAACACCACAGTATATGCGATCATTAGCCAAGGCGATACCACGCATATTTTGGACTGGGTTCTTTTCTTCAGGAAATGGGAATTCAGGTGTTAGAATACTCTCGGCGGTAGGTTTGATGCTTTTCCCATTATATGTTTTATAAACTATTAGTTGTCCTTTTTTTATCTCGAGCAGGTAGAGCCGATCACCGGATATCAGGCCACCATGGGGACTATCCAAACCATTTAAAATACGCATTCCATCGTCAAGGGAAATTACTATGCCTTGATTGGTCGAGTTGGCATCCATTATCGTAAGGTTTATTTTTCCTTCAGAGTCTTCGTAGATATATCGGACAGTTGGATATTTGAACGATTTATTAACGCTGCGCGGATGTTTGAAGATTGACGGCGCAATTTGCCATAAATGGCGTCGATCAATCAGCTCTCCGGACAAATCCAATATATCGATGGCCCCTAAAGAATTGTTCGAGACATATATGCACTTATTTAAGATTGATGCATGCACAGCAATGATATTTGCCTGTTCAGGTTCGCCCAAGAGCCATTCTGGAATGAGTGTTTCACGCTGCAATTCGAAGAGTGGATTTGGAGTACCATAATTTTCCGATCGTATGTGATACAATTGCAGGCTTGCCGGAGTTACGGCGTATAGCAAATCGTCAATAACACTAATCCCTCGTAACTGGTTGAACTTAACTTGACGAGCAGTTTTTACGATCTGCAAATATGTCCAGCGCCAATTGAGCGTATCGAGGACGGCCAATCCGCATCGGTTTTTTATCGAGTGCAAACTTACCAATAGATTGTGTTGCGCCATTGTCATTATAAAGACTTAACGATTTTAGGGGTTAATCTGCGAACGAAAAGAAGGCCGCATTGAACGAGCAGTAAACTTGATGCGAGCAACATTATATAGGTGCTTACATCATACATAGTGCCATCTAAAAGCACGTTTCGGACAGATGGTATTACCCACGCCATAGGATTCAAACCATAGATGGCTTTGATAAATCCAGGTATTCGATCTGAGCCATAAACGCGTTCAGGACTGTAAAGGATGGGAGTTAAAAAAAAGCCGGCCCGAAGAAAATACATAATGAAATTATTTGTATCTTGGGCATAAACAAGGGCAACGGATAGGAAGAGGCCCAAACCAAAGGCCATCAGAAGGATTAGTACGATCAGAGGAATCAGCGCAAGCGACTGAATCCCAATCGATTGGTAGCTCCAAAACATAATGATAAGGTAGCTGATCACAGCAAAAAATGTTTGTACCACGGAGGGTATAAAGACATAAATTGGAAGCGGTATACCAATTTGTTGGATCAACCCGGTACTGCTGCTGAACGCAGCTGTGGATCTGGTTACAGATCTAGTAAAAAATTGCCAGGAGGTTATTCCGCATAGCGCAAACAGGTGATAATTCTGCCCTCCGCGATTAAAGACAAGCTTGACCATGAAATAATAGATCAACATCATGACGATCGGATCGATGAGCCAGTAGATCCAGCCGAGCCGCGTCGTTTCGACCGATCGCTTCAACTCCACTCGAATCATCATCGTTGTCGCGTGAGAATAGTTCCGGATTTCCTTAATAAGTTGTTTCATAACATCTATTTCGGTTTTCGATTGGTACTCATATGGTTAGAGGCTTTTGTTATTTGGTCATGACGTTGAAAAATGCCGTTTCATTTTCGCAATAGCCAGTGAGGCAGCGGTTAAAAGGTTCATTAAAAACATACCCGAGAATGGCAATAGCAGCAGCCTGTATCTCGGTAAATCTCCTCCGATGCCGGCATTAATTGACAGAGTCAGCAGAACGATTAAACCGATGTTCCAATAGACAGGCGTCGGACGAAGCACAAAACCCATCATGGCACCTGCTATCAATGATAGATTGTACACATACAAGAAGCCGCTGCTGCTCATAAATTTCAGTATTTTATTAAACCGAATTGAAATTGGCAGAATCATATGACGAAGCGTTGAGTCTGAACCGAGGGCAAGACGATCAGAGGGGCTGTATTTGATTCTCGTATGATTATTTTCTTTTTGCCGTTCAACGACAAAAAATGAAGATCGAATAGGTTTTCCTAACAGACGGTCGGCAGTATCGGTCAGGATTTCCTTTAGATATGTCGGGTAGAATCGGACCAGATAATCGACGGCGACCTCTCCCTGCCACCGGGATGCTTCTTCATAGGAGAGTCCGTGCTGCATCATCAAGTACCAACGCGGGGATTTCCAGTAAGTCAATTTTCTTTTTTCCAACATTTTCCACCGTTTCTTCACCTCACGGGGGTCGTTATCAGCTGTAACCCAGAGCGGCTCTTTGTCCATAATCGATTTAGATAAATTGTGAGACTTGAGCCAGGCATTAAAGTCTTTCATGAATTCAGGATTTTCCTTGCGAAACGCTTTCTGCCCTTTGGGACTCAGCTGAATGGTCCGCACCCATAGTACGGAAAGTTTTTCCTTTGTCCCGATATTTCCAGCGAATGGCGATCGCATAGCTGCAATCAACAGAAAATTAACCGTTAAAAATACCAATGATTTCAGAAGGACCGAGACTCCGGGATGTTTGTTCTGAGATTCCAGCGCTCGTGAATACCAATCTCTGAGACTGAATAACAGCCATGAGAATACGGGTATAAACCATAACATCATCGATGTATGACGAAACAGCCCGGAAATAAGAAAACAGATAATAGAAGCGAGATATAGCAACAGGTTTTTTTTCTCCCATGCCAAAGCAAACAGCGCCATACTGAGGAGAATAAAAAACAGAAAAAGCGGTTCGGTCAATATACTACCGGCGAGATAGGCTTTTTCCAGCATACATGCTGATATCAATCCGCAGACGACAGCCGGTGCGGCGCGCCTGAATAAAAGATAAGCCGTAAAAACGACCAGCAGATCAACAAGCATGACAGCGCCTGCTTGAACCAGTACCAGCCAGAAGAATGGATCCGATGTGTTCGCAAAGAAAAATGCCACAACCTTTGGAAAACCGACCGGCACTTCGAGCAAAAGGTCGGCGGCGGTATGTCCGTTTGACAGGAGATGCTGCGCGGCGAGTATGTAATCAATCGAATCGGCGAAAAAAACGGGTCCGCTCCCCACGGCTAATAGAAAATTAAAGATGAGCAATAGGACGAAAATGAGTCCAATGGACACGAATGGTAGATGTTTCCTTAAGATATAGCGATGTTGCATCAAGCCGTTCATGTGCTGTAAGTGCCGTCTAAAAACAGAGAAAGGGACATGATCGCCTGCAGGATCCGTTCGTTGTTGCTCCGTCCGGACAACTGATCGTCTAGAACGCGCTGAACAGCGCCGGGGCGGAAAAAACCGGTTGCGGCGATTTTATCAGGGGCTAGAATTTGTTTAACCAGGGATCTAAAACGATGGCCAGGCATGAGCCACTGAGTACCTGGGATTTCAAAGCCTCTTTTGGCATAAAGGTCTCGTCGGGTCAGATCGGTCGGCGGCCTCAAGTGTTTTTTAAGAGCACGGCGTAAAACGATCTTCGGTTGCAACGGATGATATCGGATCTCTGTCGGGAGTGAGCAGGCAAAGTCCACCATATCGTTGTCCAGCATAGGGACCCGTAATTCGACCGAAGCCGACATATAAGCGTTGTCATGCCCAACAAGGCTGCAGCCTGGCAAGAACACTTTGAAATCGAGATAAGCCAGTGCATCATACAAGGCCATATTTGCTATGTCCGGAAGATGTTGTCTAAATGCTAAAAAAGGATCGATATGGCCAATCAGCTTATACGCTTCGGAAGTTAACAGGTTTGGCCAATCAGCGTACCTGACGACCTCTTTAAAGCCGAAAAAGGTCCTGAAAAGATCGGGATGATCAGCCAGGACAAAGCTTTTTAGCATAAAACTGGCCGGGAGCCGTCCATTTCCTGCGGAAAGGCGTTGACTGAGCGGTTTCAGTATCTTTTCTCTCAAATGATATGGCAGAATTCGATAAAGCCGCGCAAAGGATGCGGCATGAATTGTCGGATACCCCATGAACAATTCATCACCTCCATCGCCTGATAAAACCACCTTGATATCGGCGTTGTGAATATGCTCTGCCAGAGCGGCTGTTGCTACATTGCACCACAAACCATATGGTTCATCGAGATGTTTTTGCCTCGACAGCAAACGGTTACAGAACTCTTCCTCGCGGAAATTATAGGCTAAATGCCGGCTTCTGTAATGCCTGGCCCATTTGGCGGCGATAGCTGCCTCGTCGTATTGCTTTTCATCAAAACTGATCGTAAATGCCTTTGGAAGCTCCAGGTAATCCGATGCGGCTGCCAGCACCGCACTTGAATCGAGCCCCCCGGATAGTAGTACCCCGACGGGCACGTCGGA
>JBNKKB010000038.1:0-4177 GCA_050291605.1 Desulfobacteraceae bacterium
TGCCCAACTCGCCTTTGGTGCAAGTGACCAGTACTGTGCGAATTCCCTCGGCACTGTACTTGGCCAGGATGCCGCCGGTGCTGATGGCTTCATCATCAGGGTGGGCATGGACGGTCATTAGGGTTAATTTATTGTTTTTCAATTATAGCTCCTTGCGGCAGTCCCATGTGTAATGAACGAGGTGCAGATCCGGGATGTATCAAGTAAAAATCACATATCATTAATACCGGTATAATCAATATTTCAACGGAATTCCGGGGAAGGAATTCCCTAATGTGAGTTGTATCTGGTGGCTATCGTTGCAAATCAGCGAGCGCGTTAGCGATCGGCTGCATTTGCCTTGTTAGGCAAAATTATTCCAGATCTTTAGGTAAATCATCTCCATTGGCAAACCGTGTGCGTCGTGTAATGGCTCATCGGATAGCGAAGCCATCTCCCCTCGTCTTGCCTCGGCCGTCACGAATGCTACGAATGCATCCAAAATGTCGTCTGCCTTCACTTGTTTACGCAATGTTCTTGAAAGGGCATCCTCCAAAAGAGCTGTTACGCTGGGCTCATATTGTTGAAGGATATGGAGTCTCTCATTCCGGCCCTCAACCGAGGTCTTTCGATACTTCATTGGTTTCCGATCATTCAGCGCCCAAAAGCATACTTCGGGATGAACTTCTCTAATGAGTCGAGCCTTACCGTGAAAATTCAATAAGAGCTTGTCAACTTCATTGATCTTGGGGCTTATGCTCCATGTCTGCGCACTGACACTTCTTCCAACGATTTTTCGGTTGATCTTCCGCGCAGCCACGATACCATCTGCCGCGAGTGCTTCTCGCGTAGGAACTGGAAATACACTCGATCTCCGCGGTCTCCCTAGAATCTGCCGAGCTAGCCGGTCGCATGGACGAATTGGCGCATCTGCCCATGGTAATCCTATTGGAATGTCAATCAGAATACGATTGGCTGTTGAAAACGCAGTGACCAATTCATTGATCGTGGAAAACACCAGCCACTCCAAGGATTCGCCATTTCGCGTGACCGCGAACCAACCAGCTTTACATCCGTCGACTCCAACATGTTTCATAATTTCATACCAACTTGCCAACGGTTGAGCTGTGCGATGAGGGAACCGAGTCCGCCACCGTCTATTTGTTGGGCACTTCAAATATAACATTAAAGGTCGGGAAAAATTTTCTTGGATTCAATCATCGAAATCCAGATTGGGAGCCTCTCATCTTTATAAAAGGTTTCACATGCCCGTAAATAGTCTGCGACATTAGACCATTCCCCTCTAATGCAAATCTCCTTTGCTAAGCTCATGCTTGGGCCATAAGAAGATAGCCTATGATCACCTACGACAGAGCCAGATTCTCTGAGATGTTTAAGAGCAGTGCCTAAGTCCTCTTGTTGTAATGCAATATGGCCGAGCACAGTATGACCCCAATGTTTGTGGTACGCATGTGCTGATATTGCACTGGTAAGATTGCTCGCAGCGGATCTATCGCCGGTAGCTTCCAAAGCCTTTGCAAATAACGATCTGCCTTTCTCCTTCCAATCAAGCATATCACCATACTCAGTCCGTGCAGTGTCCACAAGCTCAAGCAAATTTTCCGCATAAGCTTCGGCCGTCTTATATTCACCGGCCTCAACAGCAGATATAGCAATCCAAACAAGCAGATTTGGTTGGATAGCACCTTGCCGCTGTGCTTCTTGAAAATAATTTAGCCTTTCTTTAGGATCAGTTGTATATCGCCCAAGATCTAGCCAGACTTCAGCCTGACTTGGATTCTGATCAACAATATTTCTTAAAATCTCTATTGATCGTTTCAAATCCTTAGTGCAATAGAAATTCGCTGTTCCAAGGGCCACTTTCGCGTCGTCAGGGTTTTCAGATAAGAGCTTGAGCCATTCATTCTCAACTGTTTTAAATCCATCGGGTGAAATTTTCGGATCTATATGAACAAAAGGGGTTCGGCATATTTTTTTTCGAGGAAAACGCCGAATACACACCAATATGTGATTAATCCTATTAGGGTGACCATGTAATGATTCTTGATCAAAGTACATCCAAAGAAGACGATCATACAAACTAACTGAGTCTGGTTCTGTTAGAATTCTTTTTTCCAGCGCTTCAATTTTTGGATCAACTTCGTATGTCATATTGACGCCTATTATATAAAAAGAACGCTTTGCATGCCTGCCCAACGTGGAGCTGAGACATGCGCGGTCTTTGCGCGTCGAATCTCCAGCGACTTGTTATGCGTTTCCATTAGATTCAAAAAACACACTTCTTACCAATTTGCAATTCAACAACAAAATAGAAATCAAACTAATACCGGTGATAACATAAGTCGGTAACATGCTAACATATTCTACATGGGCATCTTCCGGTATTGGCGGCATTGGACG
This sequence comes from Desulfobacteraceae bacterium, assembly GCA_050291605.1. Lineage (GTDB taxonomy): Bacteria > Desulfobacterota > Desulfobacteria > Desulfobacterales > Desulfosarcinaceae > JARRKU01. The sequence continues at coordinate 2,401 of JBNKKB010000038.1, forward strand.
TCTTTATATTTATGGCTTACGATGAAAAAATTAATAGTACCGGCGCAATTCAATGTAAATATGAAGACGGAAACAATGATAGACACTATCCATCCCCATTTCTTTTTTTGTAACAGGCCAAGACCTCCCGACATGGCTCCAATTGGTAGCAATAGACTGAACAAGAAAATCATACAGCTAAAATAAGCGATTTCCCAAAACGAATCTTGTGATGGATAGAAAAACCTAAGGATGAACCACCATATACTCTTAAAGTCTGAGACAAATTTATAGCAACCATATCCAATTAATACGATTGCTATGATCGTTATAAGGTTTTTCGTCTGCTTCGGCATAATTCTACTAAACTGTTTCTCGCACAATGTCGCGGCTCAGAAACGCCGCGGTCTGTGCAGCGTTACCTGAAGCCGCTTGTTGAGCTCTTATGTTCTCACCTTTAAAATACGGCCAAAATGAATAACTGCGATTGTGTATAAAAACCAAATAATTAAATGAAGGATGTCTATCATATACCTTGATGCAAAAAAGTATGACGAATCAAATGGATACTTTTTAAAATAGAAAAAATCTGACGTAATTGCTCCACAAGTAAGAAAAAGTGAATTTAATATTATCTTTTCCGATAAATATTTTGATAAAAAATAGGTCGCCAAAAATAATACAATGAGGCCGACTGTTAGGTGCTTCAAATTAAAATATATGGCAAACGCTAAATGCCTCAGATTGCTACTCGACAATGGTTTTATAAGATTATGAAAGATTAATGAATCTGCTCCAATATCCATCAAGAAAGCCATTACCACACCCGTAAAACACAAAAATACATAGTAAGCCGCGCACCCAAGCAGAAAGGAAACTAAAAATGATCCTATAATTTTTTGATTATTAGCCACCATGGTTCATACATGCCCAAATAGAGTTATTAGTGGGAATTTCCCACATTGCACACGATTATGCGCTATTTCGCCCATTTGGCGGGCATTTGCTCATAACAGTGATATTTCGTCCAACTCATTATTAATATCATAACTACCTGATAAGTCAAACAATCGACCGCATATCACAAAAGAACAATTCATATCGATTTGCTTTCTTATGGGGAATTCCCCTGAAGTAAGCTGTTTTACTTATTTGCTGACTGTTAGTGGCCTGGATAGATTGCCCATATGATGGAATACGGGATGGATATCATAAAGAAACAAACCCAAAAACCCAAAGGGGTCAGGTCTCCACATTTGACATAATTACAAGATGCCATCTAAAAATAATTCTATGGACCCGTAGCACAAAACAAGGCTAATAAGAACTGGCCTAGCGCATCTTATAAACAGGAGGTCAGAAGGCCAGCCGACTTGCCGAAAGGAATTATATATGGCTTGGCCATGGCGCATCGAACTACGGCGCATTTTATCATATCACTTCCTGCGGCAACCGAACGCTACGGGCCTGCCTACATGTCTATTACCTGATGGATAGCTATTATCACTTACTGATAAAAACCACTGTGGGTAATTTGTCTCAGATCATGCGCCACATCAATAGTGCCTACACCACCTATTTTAGTGTAAAGCTAGACCGTAGCGGTCATCTTTTTCAGGGCCGGTATAAATCCATCCTGGTTGATATGGATCAATATGCCAAAGGGCTGTCGCGGTATATCCATCTAAATCCAGTCAGGGAGAACGCAGTTTCGCAGCTTTGCAAAAGATTTGGAAGCAAAATTGAGCAAGATAGACAGCTGAAAAAAACCGGAAACTTGAAAAAAATAAAAATGTCA
>JBNKKB010000039.1:0-33729 GCA_050291605.1 Desulfobacteraceae bacterium
TGCCAACGGATATTAACATGCACCGGGGACAAGGGCAGCCCCACAAAAGAGTGCGGATGGAAGCGTGGCGGTTGAGACTCGTTGGAAGATAATCGGTTATCCGTGAACGGATATCTGTTGACAAGCCTTCTCATGGAAGGACACGATGGCGCGAAGAAATATGTAATATTTTCAAATTTGTGCGCTTCGTATCCTTCGTGGCGGATTACACTATCGTTTCTTGGAGACTTTTTACGAGTCCATCAATTCATATGTCAATTCAGGAGCAATGGTTATGGCAATGGCACTTAAATACATTAATCTTCTCATGCTGGCCACGTGGCTCGGCGGCATGATCTTCTTTTCCTTTATAGACGCACCGGCCATCTTCAATACCCTGCCAAAAGATCTTGCTGGGCAACTCGTTGGCGTCATCTTTCCGAAATACTGGATACTCGGCTACGCCGGCTCTCTTATCCTTCTGGGCACTTTCTATCTGATCGCCAGAAACCATCTGGCGGAGATGAAACCGGCGCTTATCATTCTTGCCCTCCTGGTGCCGCTCTCCTTTACCCAGGGACTCATCGTCGGCCAAAAGGCGGCAACCATCAAACAGGAGATAAAACAAACAAGTGATGAGACCAAGGTCAGTGCGCTAAGAAAGAGTTTCGGCAGGATTCACGGCGTTTCGTCCGTGCTCAATATAGCAACGCTGATACTTCTGCTTGCCTATCTATATCATATACCGGCACTGATGAGGCTGTAGCCGCAAATCTCGTTCGAGTAGGGGGCAATGCTTCTGCCGGTCTAAAATTCTACCGACCGCATCGGAACGGATGCTTTTCTAACAATTTGTTTTTTCTATCATTTTAATATTTAACGACTCAAGGCCCGCAAGGATGGGTTTATAGATCTCCTTTTCAATGGGAATCCGGACACCGGTCAGGTTGATTTTGTTTTCAGCCATCAGCTTAATCCCGATCCCCAGGGGCAGACTCACCGTCCTGGCCATGGCGGAATCCCCATGGGGGATGCCGAAGTCAATCAGGGTGGAGGTGATGCTCGATGCTGCGGCATCCGCATTTTCAATGACGAATGTATGGCGCATCAGAAGCATGTCTTTTTCACCGTCCCTGTAATATAGTTTTTCCTGCAGTTTCTCGCATAAGATATCAAGGCGGTTGTTAAAGGCAGGCACCGGGGTATCTTCAAACAGACCCAGCCACTCAAGGTTTTTGATGACAAAATGATTTTTATCCAATCCGGCTTTTGCGGCGATTGCACCCATCACATCCAATCCTGAATCAACGCCAGCAATGCCGGCCATCATCTGCTTAAAAGAGATCCCGGAAAGGGTCCTGTTCACGGTGTCGTCCACCAATCCCAGGTCAACCATTTTTTTAAAGGTGTCACACCAGCCGATGTTCCGATAGGTGCCTCGCATGACGGTCACGGCATCTTTGAGCCCGTATATGTCCTTATACGGGATTGAATCCCGATTGGGATAGACCTCGAATTCCCCCAGCCCCTCGATCTTTTCGACACGGTAATTTAAAAACAGCTCCTGCCCCTTGATGTTCACTTCTTTGCCGTTTTCGAGGTACCGGGCCGCATTCCTGGAGGCCAGCACCACGCCCTTGGGGCTCCAGGAGAATTTATAGCCAAAGGGATTGTCGTTATCCTCCGGTGCCGGCAGACCGCCGCAGATGGAATAAAAATGCTTGATTTTACCCCCCTGGTCGTGCACATCGTCAATGATCTTCATGGCAGACATGTGGTCGATCCCGGGATCCACACCGATCTCATTGAGAAAGAGCAGTTTCTTGTCTTTGACTTCCCGGTCCAGATTCCTCATCTCCTCGCTGACATAGGAGGTGGTGGCCATCCGTTTGTTGTTTTTTAAACAGTTTTTGGCCACAACCATGTGAAGGGTCCAGGGCAGCAAACTCACAACAATATCGTTTTCCCTGACCAGGGCATCCAGTGCATCCGGGTCTTCCACTTGAAGAGACAGGGCTTTTCCGTTTTCGAATCCCTGGACGATTTTCCGGGCTTTTTCAACCGTCCGCGAGGCAACCGTCACATCAAATCCGCTTTTCAGCAGGAATACAACGCCGGGTCTGCTGACAAAGCCGGCACCCAGTATCAATATCTTTTTCATCCTGTTGCCTTTCCGGTTTTCAAATAAACTTTTCCATATATGAGAAATCCCGTGTCAGTTGTCCGTTGTGCAGGATCAGCGCTTTTTTAATGGGATCGGGTAGCGCCAGGGTATTAAAGGATTGTGAGAAATCAGCACTGACAATATCATGGGCAAAGGGCTTCAAGACGCTTGAAAAGAACATTGACGACTCTTTCGGGAATTCACAGGGCAGGTTGTCAATGGCCATTACCGTAATTCCGCTGCCTTGGGTGCCGTCTTCAAATGTGTCTGATCCGGGAAAATAAGTATAACAGGCATTGTCCGGCGTGGTGGCCGCTTTGGTAATCTCGATGGCCCCTTCGATGTCACAAGAGATATCACCGATAAGGGATAGATTGAAAGCCTTTCCCGTGCCATGCTGTTTTTTTAAAAACGCTTTGGTTACCAGGCGCGGGTATTTTTCGGTCCAGTAAATGCAGTTGACCAGGATATCCAGATCCGGCAGATAGGTTTCCATGACGGATTCATACTTTTCCGGATGGTCATAATAGGCTTGCAGTTCAAATGCGCCGGAAAGCGGGCGCACCATGTCCGCTTCTGTAAAAACGACTTTGTATAGATGGCGGGTATCGGGATCGGGTCGGTTGCGGATAGCTTTAATTTCAGCGGGTGAAATGGTGAGTATCGGCAGCAGGTCAAAAATTTCCTGCGCACCCTTCGACACATTGCCGTACCCGGCAAATCCGACAACTATTGGACAGCACGCTTCCGGTAGACCCTGCTGAGCGATCATCCGCCCGATATCTTTGATGTGAGCTCTGGCATCATCAAGACTCGGGTAGGCATAAGCCTGCTTGATCTGATCCAGGCAAGTATCAATCCCCTTCAATTTTATTTTTTTGGCGAACGCAAACAAGGTTTCGATGATACCGGAAAAACCTGCATAGGCGCCGAAAAAAATCAACCGCTGGTTTTTTTTATTCACAATGCGCTCATAATCGATCAGGTTGCATTTAAGCGCCATCATGCGTTTGAGCATCCCCATATTGAAGGATTGGCCTTTAATGGTATGGGAAAAAAAAACATAGGTTTTGTTCTCTTCAAAAAGATGCGGGGGGATTTCCTTAACTGCAAAAATGGTGTTGGCAGCGCTTAAATCCTCATCCACACGGACATTGTTCCGCCTGAAAGCGTCATCCGGATATATCCTCAGCTTAGATGGCTGAACCACGGCGTCCATGCCGTATCTCTTTTTTAACGCTTTTAAATCCTTCGGGATAATGGGAACCCGCCGTTCCCATTTGTTTTTATCCTCTCTTCGGATACCCAAATATTTTTTCATTTTTATGCGCTTATCTTTGAGTTGGAACTTATGGAGGCGAATATCAACTAATCCGGGAACGCGAAAAAAGTGCCACAATAGCGAAACCCATCTTTTCCATTTTAACAGGGTGCCATATTCTCGGCAACACATCAACAGACATTGCGATCAAAGCACTATTTGCCGGTGGTCATCACCAGCGTGAGGCTGTTTGGCGCCCAAACCGGATAACCCGCCCCCGCCCAGGGAGAGGGTATGGCTAAAATTCTTACGATCACGTCAAATTTGATTTAAGCCTGGTTTTCTGATAGGCGGTATAGATTCAGATCAGGGTTAATCCAGGGCACGATGGGTCTGCCGGAAATTTTAAGATTTTTTACCCGGCACGACCCGGCAATGCCCCTATTTGCAATACCATTCAATAAATCAATTTATCACGCTTTCAATTATTCAAGAAGGAGACTCAAAATGACCACGAGTGACACAACAGCAAAAAAACCCCTCTGGCTGCTAATCGAGGAACAGATTCTTGGACTCGATTCCCAGGACCTTTCCGATTCGGCCCTGGAAGCATCGATTCAGCGAATTGCGGGTGAACTTGATGGGGCCGGCTGCAATGTTTCGCGCCACGGAGGCCATATGATTGAATTGAGATTTGCTGTGGAAAAGGCGCACAAAGCCGGAAAGCCATTTATGCAGGATTTCAATGCGGCCATCGCCGAACTGACGCTTGAAGATGTAGCCGCTCCCTATGTCGCCACGGCCAATCTCATCGATAAACTCAGCGAAGCCTGGCCGGAAATCAGAAAATCAGAACGCCGGCCCGATGTGATCGAGATCGTCGAAGATACCAAACTCGACCTGCTCATCGCCAAAGCCAAGGGTCTTCCGGACGATCAGGGTATCCGGCTGCTCATTGAGCAAAAAGTGGATTTTGAAGTGATCACCAAGGCCCTGGAAATCACCGAGGAGAAGCTGAACGCGGTCAACGAGCAGATTAAGAAAGAGCGCGCCGAAAGGGCCAGAGTGGCGACCCTGCTCGAAAAGGTTGCAGACAAAACCAACGAGGAAAAGGTCCGGCACCTGATTGACAATGACGTCGCCGAGGAGTTGATTATTGAAATGGCCGACGTCGACCAGGGCGTCATCGATACCGTCAACAAGGCCATGGAAGAAGAGATAAAGGAGAAACAAAGACTGGCGGAAGAAGCGGCCGCAAAGAAAAAAGCAGAGGCCGAAGGGCCCTCCCTGGAAGATATCTCCCCGGACGACATGATTGACTTTATCGATTCCATTCGCGAAATCATGGAATTCAGCGACCAGGAAAAAGAGATCCGGGTCATGTGCGAACAAAGCTCCATCCCCAAGGCGCTGGTGGACATCGCCGTCTCGGAGCCGGACAAACTGGATGAGCTTGAAAAAAAGGCGGAGGGATAAATATACGCAAAAAGCATTGAGAATGCCTGGGTTTTAAAATCAGGAGCCAAATCCTATGCCCGCCGATCGAATAACCGTCAAGGTAAATGAACAAAACAGGTCCGTGAAAAAGGGCGTTACCGTTGCTGATTTGCGGGACAGGTTCAAACCCGCTGCTGATGTTTTGGTGGTCAATGGATTCCCCGCCGCGCCCAACACACGGTTGAAAGGCGAGGATGAAGTGGTGCTGATCCAGCGGGGAGAAACCCCCAAGGCCGATGAACTGGAGGCACTCATGGTGGCCCGCCACACACCGGGGGTGCATGGGCGGATGAAATCCGCCGTTGTCGGCGTGGCCGGATTGGGCGGTCTGGGCTCGGCCGTTGCCATCTCCCTGGCCCGCATGGGTATCGGCACCTTGATTCTGGCCGATTTCGATATCGTGGAACCCAGCAATCTCAACCGCCAGAACTATTTCATCGAACACATCGGCATGCCCAAAACAGAAGCCATGTCGCAGATACTATCCCATATCAATCCGTATATCCGAATCGAGACCCATACGCTGGTCCTCACACCGGATAATATTCCGGGTATTTTTAAATTGGCAAATGTTGTTGTGGAATGCTTCGATGGCGCGCCGGCCAAGGCCATGATCATCGAAACAGTCGCAGACGCCCTTCCCGAAGCGTTTGCCGTGGGTGCATCGGGGCTGGCGGGCTATGGTGACAGCAACGGTATCCAGACCCGCCGTTTCGGGGAAAAGATCTTTATCGTAGGGGATATGATGAAGGCCGCCCAGCCGGGCCGGGGATTGATGGCGCCCCGGGTGGGCATCGCCGCCAACCACCAGGCCAATGTCGCAATCAGCCTGCTCATGGATGCCGAAGCGGCCGTAAAGCAGATACCGGATATGCTGGCTTAGTGTTCGAAACTGTCACGACGACGACCGCTCTGCCAAGACCGCGTTGAGCGACCCGCTCTTGAATCCCTTCAGGTCCATGGAGATATAGATAAATCCGATCTCCTGAAACCGCTTGAGGATCGCCTCCCGGGATTCCAGCAATTTGCCGAAATCTTCGGGCATCACCTCGATCCGGGCGGTATCGCCGTGGTGGCGGACCCGCAAAATCCGGAATCCAAGGTCGAAGAGAAAATCCTCGGCTTTTTCCACCTGGCTTAATTTTTCCTCGGTGACCGTCTCCCCGTATTGAATCCGGCTGGACATGCAGGGCATGGCTGGTTTTTCGGCAATCTCCAGACCGTAGTATGCACACAGGGACCGGATAGTTCGTTTATCCATGTTCAGATCGGTATAGGGCGCCAATACCGCCGCTTCTTCGGCGGCCTGGGTACCGGGGCGATGATCCGTCAGATCATCCATATTGACGCCGTACAGGACCGGCCAGGAAGTTTGCGGCTTGGCCGCTTCCAGTTGCCCGCGAAGCTCATCCAGTCTTTCAAACAAGGCTTTCTTGCAATAGTAGCAACGATTGCCCGCATTGGCCTGGTAAAACGGGTTCTTCATCTCATGGGTGCGAACGATCTGAAGCGGGATCCCGTGTTCCTGTGCAAATGCCAGCGCCGAACGGTATTCCCGGCGGGCCAGGGACGGACTGTCGGCAATAACCGCAACCATCCGCTGCCCCATGGCCCGGTGGGCGGCGTATGCCAGCAATGCGCTGTCCACCCCCCCGCTGTAAGCGATGATGGCGCCGCTGAAATTCGAAAAGTAAGCCATCAATTTCCCAGCCGAGCTCTTTGTGTCGACCGTTGACTTTGGTTTTTTTTCGAGTGCATTCATTTTGTTCCCCAACCTAGCTTATAGAATCTATCATGATCGTTTATAAATACCCATGGATAGGGGGTGATTCTTTTTTTGAACTTGTTTTCTGGCGTAGTACTGGTTCATCAGAAATTTGATATAATAGTTCAGGAAATTTTCAGGTGCGTGCTTATAGCTCAACTTTTTAAAAATACTCGAAAGGGAGAAAAAAGATTGATATAATCTCCAGAAATTTTGGTAAAGATCCTCAGATGTGTAATTAATGGGCTTAAACACCACATGATTGAGATCGTATTTTGACCAGTCGAAATCGATGATCCTGCCTGCTGTGACCATCTCCTTAAACAAATCGGTTCCGGGCAAAGGGGTTAAGAGCCAGAATAAAGCGTTCCAGATTTTATGCTTTTTTAAGTATTCTAAGGTTTGCCACATGTTGTCAATCAGATCGTGATCCAACCCGAATATAATACTGAATATCGGTTGAATCCCCGAATCCAGGCAGCGGCGATGCAATTCAACAAACTGCTCAGGGTTGTTAAATGACTTTCTGATGGATTTCAGATTTTCGATATTGATGGATTCAATGCCGAAAAGCATGGACCTGCATCCTGCCTGACCCGCCATCTCAATCAAATGGGGTTTTTTGAGTATAAACGTGCTGCACTGGCAAAGCCACCGGATGCCATGGGCAGATGAGTTTAGAGCCCTGAACAACTCTTCGGAATAATCCGCATTGCATATGATGTTATCGTCGGCAAAAAGATAGCTTTCAGCTCCGGTTTGTTTTATCTCTTCGATGACATGGGGTATGGGTTTGTAACGATAGCGGCGCCCAAAGTACTTGGTTACGGAGCAGTACTTACAATTGTGGATGCATCCGCGTGTTGTATAGATGGGCATTCTTGGCATTTTGCAGCCATGGGGATGCCTGTATATTGAAAGATCCATATTATCCCATTTGGGAATCACAAGCTTCTCAAGGTCCGGGTAGTCTTTATCCTTGTAGCGTGGTCTTAGCTGCCCTTTTTCAGCGTCATCGATCACCTGGCTCCAAATATTTTCAGCTTCGCCGACAACGATGGCGTCGGCGTGGACCTTGGCCTCGTCTTCCATCATCGAGGGATGGATACCGCCAAGGACGACCTTTTTCCCCCGCTTTCGGAAAGCATCGGCTATTTGGTAGGCCCGCGCGACCTGCGCTGTAAGCGCCGTAATACCCACCAGGTCGCAATCCATGTCGAAGTCAATGGTTTCAACCACATCGTTGATAATTTTAATTTCGTGCCGTGTGTCCTGCTGGTGGGTCAGCGCATTCAATAAGGCCATATTCAGCGGCGGCAGATAGGCCATTTTGTATTTATTGGGTTTATGGTGGGTGAGGGTCGTAGGGTAGATGAAAAGGATTCTCATGGATACAGGTGCCTTTCTATTTCAGTGGAATTTTTCAGACATGACGGAGTGACATTGATATTCACTCGCTCCGGCTTCAATACCGGCGTTTATTTCACGCTTTTGATCTTTGGCACTCCAATCGCGTTGCCGGCGAAAGCCATTGCGTTTTGCCGATTTTTGGCGTTCCAATCGGCCGGCGCAAAGGCCGGCCCTCCGCTGAATCGGCGGCGGTCATCAGACCGATGAACTTCGTAGGGCCGTGCTCTGTCCCTGCCTATGCTGCTGATGTTAAGCCAAAACCGTCCGGATAATCCTGTTAGCTTGTCTATAACGGCATCATTGCCATTGCCAGACGAAAAGAATGACCCGCTTTTGGAAGTTTCAAAGGCTCAAAACCCTGCCCCTTCCACTCAAAAAAGCACAGAGAAGGATCGTCCAATGGCTTTGTAAAAGTAAACCGCGCCCGCTTCGGCCGCCTGTCTTCCGTCAGTTCCAGGACTTGTACGACCATGTCGGTCAGTTCCACCCGCTGCCCGATCTGCATGGGATGCCGGGTACCGCGATACAATAAATCCAAATCCTGGCCCATAAATCCCCCTGAAGGCTCAATCTCCAGAGAGAATTCATCAACACGGGTAATTTCCAGGTGGGGGGCTAAACCCGAAGCCAGAACCCTTGTCCGTCTGGGGTTGGCTAAACCCAGTTTCTGACAGATAAAAGGCGTATGGGTGACCACAAAGGGTACCGGAGGATTGACAAAAATGACATTTTTACCTGTAAAGTCTATATGTTGAGATATATCCTGCAAGGGCTTTTCCAGCGCCAGTTCAGCCAATCTGGCTGTACCCTGACATTGGAAGGGCAGAAAAAGGGGGGCCACAATGAGGTGGACCACAACAAAAACAGCAACGAAAACCATGGCCGCTGCCTGCCATAGGCGGGAGGTGGGCAGCCAGGCCGCCCTTTCCAGCCGGAAACCCAAAAACCGGGCGAGCAAGCCCATCCCGCCCAGCCCCACAAACAGAAGCAGCCGATTGTCCGGGAACGTGGCACTGACAGGCAGCAGGGCCAACACCATTCCCAGCGCCCAGAATCTGGCAACGGCATCTCGCTTCAGTATCGGTATCATTACGACGGCGATCCCGGCAAGCACGGCATATACGCCCATCAACACGATATAGGCGACCGGCTCGGGCAAAAATCCGTATATGACCGCATTGGGGAACAGCCATTGTCCAAAAAGCAGAACCGGCATCCGTTCGACAAGGGCCGCCAGATAAGCCAATGGCTCCTGGCTGGGATCGAGATAAGCGCCGCCTCCCCAGGTGCCGAATCCCATCCGCTTGTACATCAGCCACCAGGCAATCCCCACCAGGGCATAGGGCAACATGGCCATCAATCTTTCACGCCAACTGCCGCGAGCCAGAAAGACCTCATATGATAAAAGATATGCGCCGGTGGCCACGCCGGCTTCGGCAGAGAGCAGGCTGATGAGAAAGAGCAGGGGGCCGAGAAAAGCGCCCGCCTTCCACCGGTCCCGACGCCAATTGTGATGAACGAGCAAGGTCAAAAAACCGAAAACGGCGGCGATTATGGCATTGCGGTTGGCCAGCCAGCCGGCAGGAATACCGTGAGCGTCATCGATGGCGTAGAGCAAAGCCGCCAGACCCGCCACCCATAAAGGTGTCATCAATTTTCGATACACGCTGGCGGTCACAAAAATCAGGACACCGAACCAGATCAGACTGTGAACGTGCATCATCTCGGGATTAGACGGCCAGAATTTATAGTCCAGCCAGTGCGTCATTGCCGCAACGGGGCGAAAAAAGGCCACACGGAGTCTTTCAAAGGTCCACCACGGGACCATTCCATATTCCATTCCCAGGTGGATCTGTTCGGGTGCGCCGGTGCCAAATGCAAACAATCCGGTAATCGCGCCATAATCATTTGGCCATAGGTGGGGATTCAGCAATTTTCCTCGGTGAATATAATCATCAAACTGCAATCCGGTACCCACGGAACCGACGACCAGAACCATGGCCAGGCATGTTAGAATTGCAGGCAGTTTGCCGCTGGCCAATGCAGTCCGTATGCCATCCCCGTGCTTCATAAAAAAGCGATAGGACATAACTTCCTCCGACTAAAAGCCTGGGCGATTTCACGATTCCAAATACTGTGCCGGTGTTCATTAAACATTGAATTTATGGATGGGCACTAATGATCTGGTCAATGGTCTATCAGTTGTTACTCAAACATAAAAAGCCGGTGTGGGTCACGGCATGAGAATATCCCGTTCTTTTAACGAGTATAAAGTATAAAAATAGCACAGGAGTTATTAGGCGATCAAGATAAAATCTTGTCAATTATCCGGTGTTTAAGAAATACCGGCCTAGGCATCGTCGCGTCGTTGGATGAAACAAAAAATGGTCCTATTTCTCAAAATTCAATTCCTGCAATCGGCTGAACCTTGACCATATCTTTAGGACGCGCACCTTGGTGCAAAGACTATCCACGCATGGGTTAATAGAAAACTACCAAAAATTTAAGCAAAAATGTGACCTGTGTCATAAATCTTTTCCTTTAAATGTACTATTAGTCTAAGGCGAGATGCTTTTATCGCCATACGGTAATTGCGTATTTATTATTCTATGGATCCAAATTTTAAGTATATATTTATCCATTTTAAGTTGAACTGATTCCTTTCACCACGCTCATCGCTGTTTAAAATTTCATGCTCTAACCTTCAAAACCTGTTTGTCGCACTTTAGCCTGGGCTGCATTATTCAAAGGAACGAGCAGCACCAAAGACTACGACCATTGGATTGTTGGCGTTCGCTCTCCATGGCGGCAGGTGATCTCGCATATTATGCATTCAGAGAAAGTCGTCCTCTGGATGCCTATCGAAATAAAATGGCGACAAACTGAGAGGAGGCAACTCATGACAAAAATCATTGATACCCAAATTAAGCGGCTCATTCAGGACCGTGCATTTCGAGGGTTATCCTCAAAACACCGAACTTCTACCAACTTATATGTTCTAGAAGATATTCAGCCGGCCAAGAGCGTTATTAAGGCCCGCCACCAGTCTATCCGTATCAAAAAGCCAACGGTGGTGGTCTTTGTTGACGAGGAACCAATGGCCAACTGGGCCCACGACTGCCGATACCTGCTTCATGATGCGGATAGCGGAAAACTGTATCATGAAGTAAAAGCAGGTTTCCCACCTTATCTCATAGATCCGCCGGACACATTCAAGGCATTTCACATGCCTGTTGTCGAAGTGAATCCTCATCGAAAGATTTGGAAACTGGAAAAGAAAATCGCATTCCCATGGAGAATTCCAAAAGGAAAACGTTATGCAATCTTGTATTCCGGGGCATCAAATAATCGTCATACCAATGACCTGGAATTTCTATACCGTCAGTTGGTAGACCGGTTCTATTTTGATGAAGATCATATTACCGTTCTCAATTACGACGGTACGATTAACTACTCTGGCTGGCCAAAGCCTGTAGTCAATTGGCCCGGAGATGGAACAGCCTATACCATGCCCGTGCATGCTGCAGGAACCAAGCAAGCTTTGGAAGATGCCATAGATGCGCTCAAACCAAAGTTGAAGCAGGACGACTTGCTCCTCATTCACACCAACAATCACGGCGGTCATAATGGAACGGAAAGCTACCTGTGCACCTATTCGGGACCGGACTACAATGCTTCCGATTTTGCTAGCAAACTTGGAGAATTACCGGCTTTCAGTGACTTAATCGTCATGATGGAACAGTGTCATTCCGGTGGATTCAACGATGTGGTGATCGAGTCAAGCACTGCCGAACGTACCACCTTTTCCGCCGCCTGTACTGAAGGCAAGAATTCCATCGGCGGCGCGGATTTCGATCCTTTTGCGCGCGATTGGATTGCGGCCTTGGCTGGCGCCGACCCTTATGGTGCCGCGCTCGCGTCCGATCCTGACTATGACAGTAGCGGCAGGATCTCTGCCCGCGAAGCGTTTGCCTATTCGGACGATGTACACCACTCCTATGATAGTCCGGTGTATTCAGCCTACGGCACAGATGCCGGTGATCAGCACTTACACCAGAAATGGCGTTATATTTATATTTATCAGGAGTTCGTGGTAAAGGAACTGGGGTTGGTATACAAAGAGCTTCGCGACCCAATCCTATACCGTCAAGCCATAAAAACCAAAGTACTACCTGAACTTACTGAATTGGACGATAAATTGGCAGTTGAGCCCGTAACGCAGGCGCAGGCGCAGGAGACAATCAGTAAAATTATCCGTTCCGCCATCAAATAGTGAGGTATCCGTGGAGTGCAACTGGAATGCGTTGGCTACCGAAGTAATCGCCTCCCTCTCATCCAATGAGAGGGAGGAATCCATCGCCTATTTGGAGCAGCGTGTTATTCCAGCCGGCGAAGCATTCCCTTTTAATGGGATTACGCAAATATTCGATGAACCTGTGGTCATCGCTTTTATCGACTTGGAGCCCGCGCTGAACTGGATGCACGGTGCGCGCTATCTCATACTGGACCCCGGAGGAGGCATTCGACGAAAAATAGACGTGGATCGTCCACCGTTTCTGACAGGGGTTTCACAATACTTGCGCCTCATCCACCAAGGTAGTCGCGCACCCGACTGGGCCGTGGTCACCTCACCTTGAGCATGAGCAGGTCCTAACAAAGCCATGGACAGTTATACGCGACCCTAGACCGGAGGCCTTGCGGGACGTTTTCAGCATTTGAACCGCCCTACTGTATTAAATATTGATATTTATCTGTTATACCAAGATTATTTCGAATAGCGGTATGTGCTTTCAGATGCTTAAGTTTAAATGTTGGGAACATCCCGCCAAATAGGTCTATAGTCAGCCCTTCCCATAAAATATCACATTTTTGTTTTTATCTGTTACATTGTCTACATATTTGTCGTTGTTCCAGCGCCGCCGATATTGCCGTCACATTAGTTTTTTATCCTATCATCAGGCTGTTATAAAAATTAGTCCTATACTCCAGTTATTGGCATGCGAATTGCTGAAAAAAGCTTAAGATGCTTTGCAAAAAGAGCGATTTTTATTCCATGAGAGCAGAATTGATAGCAGAGGTGAAAAATGGAACAAGTTCATATTGTCCACAAGGTTAACAACCTGGAGATCATTTCCAAACTGATGAACAGCGTGGCCAAACAATGCGGTTGTCGGGTGAAGTATTGTGCTGAAGATGGATGTATACGGTTTTACGGTGACAGCGCATGCCAAAAATACATCGTAGAAGAGACGTTGTCGTTTTTTCAGGCAGCTTGAAGTGGAAACTGCAAGATGCGGCTTTAACCATGGTCAAACCGTCGTGCCGATACGGCTCATATGGGCCATAGGAACATCAACAGCATAACGGCTGTAGGGATGAGCGCCCAAAGCGCAATGCCCAATGGGTTCACTTCATCATTAAAATACTTCTTGAGAATGGAAACACCTGCCGGATTCGGCGCATTGGCGATGATCGTCAGCCCGCCGCCGGCCACAGCCCCTGCGACAACGGCGTATTTCATCGAGTCGGTCAAACCCGGCACCAGTGTGCTTAAATAGGTAATGGCGGCATTGTCGTTAAACGCGGTTAACATGGCCGCTCCCAGCATGAGGGGGACCTCCGACAAATTGCTGAGGATGGGGGCAATCCACCATCCTTGCACACCACCGTGGATAACAAGCCCGCCTAAAAAGAATCCAACCAGAATCGGTCCCTTTAAATCGATGCGGTTCTGATACGGATGGGCGACTTTGGAAAAACCGATAAAAAATAAAATACCGGGAATGAACAACTCGGGGTGGTGCGCATTGATTACCGTCCAGGCCATAAAGATGAGGTGGACAAGGGTGACCCAGCCCGGAACGGGATCATCCCGTTTGTCCCAGTCCGGATCGACAAAAGCGCCCTGTTGATGGGGCGGCAGCATTGCCGGAAAAGTTCGCCGCATCTCTCTCAATTTAATTTCATCAAAGCGTTCCTTAAAGGCTTGCTGAACAAGCTCTGCTTGCACCCCTTTTTGAATCAGCTTTGGCAGGAAATGCTTTTCCAGCCGCGATCTGACTTCGCGTTCAACTTTTTGGATTTCAGCTTCAATGGCATTGCGTGTGCCGGTTTCTCGGTTGGTCTCTGCCACGATGTCATCAAACATGGCATCCATATCGCGTCGCCGCAAATATTTTTTTTGAATATCTTCTTTCAATGCGACAATAGAAAATTTTTGTTCAAGTGAAGCAATCTCCTTTCGAAAAAAGAGAAAGTAAAGCCCATTGGAAACCAGGATACCGATGATGGCTTTCCAACCAAAATGCGTCAGCATGAACATCATATCCCATTGCCATGGACCGGCTACCATCAAAACAGGTGGGGCCGCAAAATGCGTTCCCGTTCCACCAACTGAAATATTGACGAACAATAAGCCGAGGGTGGCGTATTTAAATTTGGTGCTGGGTTCGAGCTCATAAAGATTTTTTGCCAGTACCAGCGCGCAGATGGTCATTGCAGCGGGTTCGGTAATCAATGACCCTAAAATCGGACCGATGGTAAGCGTGGTCATCCATGTCGCGGTGAGCGTGCCGCCCATTTTAGCAGCAATTTTTCGAATGATTTGATCCGCCATCTGCAAAATGGGTCGCGTGGCCGCCAGGGTCATGATGACAACCACAAAAAGCGCTTCCGTAAAGTTGACCCCATAACTGATATAGCTGACCGCGGTGCGCCAATTGTAAAAGAAAATAATGGACAGCACCAGGGCTCCTGCCCATATGCCAAAAACCGCCTCCACTTCACCTAAAAAATGAAATAGCTCGGCACTGTGGCTGACGGAACCGCGTTCGGCCTCCCCGCTCATGATTTTTGATTTGTGCCGGCGCTCCCACTTATGGGAAATTGCCATGAATTTGCCGGTAAAAAAAGTGTGTACAATAGCCATAAAAAAAATAAGGGTGGCAAACAAATTAAATGGTGCTTGGCGAATGCGATTCACCAAAATGGCCCCGATGTTGTCGGCGCTGCCGTCGTCGTAGCTTTCCAGGCTAGGCGGAAATGCGGGTGTATCACCAGGGGCGGGTGCCGCTGCCAAAAGGAGGCTCGGCAACGACAAGAAACTTCCGATGCCAAATAAAACGATAAACACGCTTTGCCAAATAGGTGCTTTCATTCGGATATATTCCTTGGTTGCGGTAAACATTAAAGTGGGTCATCCTGCATTTTTATAAATTAGCCTTGGTATGGCTGAAATGCAAGCGAAGAGCCGAGGGTATACGGGCAGCGTCCCGAACGCCAGCCACATCGACAGCCATTTCGCATAACACAAGCATCGGCGCCGTCTTTATTAACAACCCTATCCGCTGCGCACGACCATCGTCGATTTGCGCTAAAATTCTACGCCGAAAAAGGATAGTGTGATATAGTAGGCAATAACACGCCGGTTCGCCATATTGCCGAATCCATGCTAGGGGTGCCGCGCCGAATCATCCTCCGCCAGCTGGGACATTTTTGAAAGTGGATCCGGCCATTGCAGAGGGTATTCGCACCGCATTGGCGGATTTGGATGAAAAAAAATAGGAATGGGGAAAAGGGGGAAGACCATGGCGGAAAAACAATTTAAGCAGGTATGTGAATGCCAACACTGCGGCAACGAGGCAGAAATGGTGGTCACCTGCTCGCTTGAAGAACATCAGCCCAAACCGAAGATTGTGGTCAAGTCCGAGGGGAAAACCAAAGGCCATGCGGTATGCAGCCATTGCGGCGGCGAAGCCGATATCTGGTTGGATGTCTGACTGCATCCGAGGCTAAAGCACCTTGCAGAACATCGCCACATCCGGCGACAAGGCCTGACGGGCTTGGTATTCAGGGCGTCGGCCGGATGAAAAACCCAAGGCTTGGTATAGTTTTCTCAATTTTGGATTGTTGGTTAGAGAGATGAATCGCACATAGCCTTCTTGCTGCATGGCACGCATAAAGGCTTGGACCGTAAACAAGCCCACACGCTGATTGCGAAAACGCGTAGAGATGGCCAGGGCGGCAATCTCTGCTGTTTGGGGATCAATGTGCTTTTTTTCCACGCAACCCACCACAATGTCATCGATGAGGGTCACAAAAAAATTTTGATGGTGGTGAAGCAAATAGGATTTGGTACGCGGTTTAAGGTACCCTTCGTGTTGGTAGAGCTTCAAGATCCCTTTGGTCAAGCGCATGTCTTCTTCTGCAGCCATGGGTTGAAAGTGCTCAACAAAGTTGTTGGCAATCAGGGTGCCGTGACCTTCGATGGTGAACAGCTCATGCTTGATGGCGTTTTGGCCCACGGGTAGAATGTGGACACGGTCATAATGCCCCCCGTCAATTTGAGTGCAGATCCGCTCCAGTACGTCTTTAAAGTTAACGTTGGCAATCAAGTCCCCCCAGGTCGTAATACGTTGTCGCAAGGCCCGGGTGGTCACGGCGTTGATTTTCCGGCCGTTATGATCCAACATGGATTTATGTTCTAAAAAAATCAGCTTGTGGACATCTTGCTCACGATCCAATACCCGGGCATAAAAATCGATTTCGGGGGGTACCCGCACGATACGCGTTTCGGGCAGCCGTCGAGACATCAGCGCAAATGTTTTTTGATGGGATGGCCGATTGGGAAGGTTGTGATAAAAAACAGTGTTCACTTTCTGGCGATTGAGAAATTTGATATCGGCAATAACGGATTCAACGTGATCTTTCAGGACACCGCCGCGACAAGCCGTGCAAACGGTTTTGCCCGTCAGCGCGCGGGTATATTCTTCGATGTAGAGCCGAGGCATAGGTTGTCCATGTTTAAGTGATCTGCATCTTGTTTAAGACCGATGGTAGCAAAATGAAGATTAATTCGCAAGATACCGCAATTTCAAAGGATGTGTAGCTTTGCGAGTCTATAACCAACCGAATTAATTTAAAGAAGAAAAAGTGAGAGCATCGGCAGATAGGTTACGAGCAATAAACAAATCAGCAGCAAAAGTAAATAGGGCACAGAAGCCTGGTACAGTGTGGTGATCGGTCGCTGAAATTTCAAGCTGGAGATAAACAGGTTCATGCCCACCGGCGGTGTAGAGTAGCCGATCTCCAGGTTGACCAAGAATATCGCTGCCAGGTGGAACAAATCTATGCCGTAGCTTTGAGCCACCGGCACGATGATGGGCACCACAATCACTGTGGCAGAGAAGATATCCATAATGCAGCCCACAACGATAAGAAATATATTCAAACCGGCAAGAAAAAGATACTTGTTTTGAGTCCAATCCGACAACAACTTCAACACCTGCGCCGGAATCTGCGCATCCACCAGATAACTGGTCAGTCCCAATGACATGCCCAAAATAACAATAATAGCGCCGGCCAGGACGGCACTCTCCACAAGGATGGCAGGAAGCTGACGTCGCCAATGGATCTCTTTTAAGATAAAACACTCCACCCCAATTACATAGATCAGTACCACCGCAGACACCTCAGCTATAGTGACAAAGCCACCATATACACCGACGAGTATCAGCGCCACCATCAACCAGTCCCAAAACCCGGCGATAAACGTATTAAATACCCGAGGCCAGGCAAAGCGCCGCAGGGGCCCGGTCTTATGCTGAAGCTTCAGGCCGCGGACGAAAGCATAGGACGATAGCACCACCAGCAATAACAGTCCGGGAATCAAAGTGGCTTTAAATGTTTTGCCGATATCAAGCTGGGCCACCACGCCAAAAAGTATAATGGGCAGGCTGGGGGGAAAGAGCAATCCCAAACTGCCGCCTGTGGTAAGCAATCCCAATGTGAATTTTTCATCGTAGTGCTGCTGCTTCAAGATGGGATAGAGCACCGCACCCAGGGCCACAATGGTGACACCGCTAGCACCGGTAAGGGCGGTAAAAAACGCACAGGCCCCCAATGCGGCCATGGCACTGCCGCCGGGAAGCCAGCCGACCGCTGCGTCCAGAAAATTCATCATGCGTCGTGGGGCCCCTGAAGCGGTCAACATGCAGCCCACAGCGGTAAACAGCGGTAAGGCCACCAGTACCGGCATAGTGGCCAACCGGTTCATTTCAATCAAAATCAACTGGACCGAGGTGGGATCAAAGTCACTGTTCAATAGACATACCAGGGCAAATGCACCGATGGAAATAAACAGAGGCGCTTCGAGCAAGATGAGCATCACAATCAGCACCACGGCAATGACCAACAATGTCATGGTGTCTTCTCCGGCGGACAATGGCGGATGAACAAGTGCAGCCCAAAACGAAAAAAGGCGACACCAAAAAAAATCGGAAAACAGATGGCCAGCCAGCCCCACGCGCCAAACAAAACGATTTCATTGATGAGAAAGGGGATGGATGCATAGGCCAATAAGCCGCACACCCCCATTGAAAACAAGGTGGTGACGATATGAGCCCATCGGTGCCCCGTCGTCGATAAAAACCGCAATACCAATTCGATTTTAATGTGGCGCTGATACTTCAAAGCCAGAGTGGCCCCCACCAAGGCCAGCCACAGCACAACTGTGGGGGCCAGCTCGATGAGCCGGTGAGAAGCCATATGCCAGACATTGCGGGCCACAATGTTGACACCGATCAAACTGATCAGGAGAAGGTACAGCCCAACAGCCAGCCAGCGCTCGGCGCTCTCCAGCCACTGGTCCAATCGCAGGGTCCACTTTGGCATCATGGTTTGGGGTCACTTGATTTAGGGACATCCCCTCGCATGCGGGAGATTATCTGTTGAATGCGATCGAACAGTTCCCGCGGGTATAACTCGGAAATGCTCTGAGCGTAAGTTACCTGGGCATCTGCTTGAAAAGTTTTTAATTGAGTGGCCTTCGGGCTTACGAAATTCACACCCTGAGACTGAAGCACTTCCCGCGCTTTTTGGTTGTCCTGGCGGGTAAGGGTGACCAGATTGCGGCAATGCTTGCGCGCCAGGGTTTTGAGGGTCTTTTGATGGGAACGATCCAAGGCGTTGAAAACGCGCCGGGTCATTAACAATGCTGCACTGGAGTTGGCCATGGGATAATCGAGCATGTAATTCACGCGCAAATGCCATTGAAACGCAATGGCCGCCAGGGGGGGGGCGTAGAAAGAATCGATCAAGCCCCGCTCCAGGCCTGTGGTTACATCCGCCACATGCAACGGGGTGGTACGCATACCAAAATTGACCAGCAGCATTTCAGCCACCCGATCACCTTTCCACACCCACATGTTTGCGGATTTAAACCCCTTATCATCGGACAGGTTGTGTTTGGAGAAAAGATAGACCCAGCCGCCCTCCACAAAACCGAGCAGCACATATCCTTTTTTGTCAAATTGAACCGCAAAATAATCGAACAGTTCTTCGCGTACCGCGTCAATTTCGTTGGCGTTTTTAAAAAGCAAGGGCGCTTCCAGTACGCGTATTTGGGGCAAAATGATGCCCAGCCCGACACCGGAAAAACCGGCTGCATGGATGCGATTAACCCGCATTTTACGCAGCACGTCCGCTTCGTCACCGCTAACCCCGCCGGCGTAAATGGTGAAGGTGACCGCACCCTGGGTTTGTGCTTTAAGCTCGCCGGCCATGGCGCGCAACACTTTCACCCAAGCACTGCCTTCAGGGGTAACAGCGGCCACTTTAATTTTGGTGCTGCCGGCTTGGACGGCCATAGGCAGCACCGCCAGCAGAACAATGATAAACGCTTTGACCTTGATGCATCGACAAATCATATAAATCCTTTGGCGGTTTGGATCCATGATGTAAATATAGACAATCCTCAGTTGGGGGGTGGCCGTGCTATAATTTCCAGGGATCCATTAATCGAAAAACTGATCCACGGCCCCTAGGTAAATACGCGCCCGCGTTGCCGCCACACTGGCCAAAAGGCCGCCGACTTTTCCGGATGGGACACTTTTTCCGACCTCGGTGAGTTGCCGAACAAATAATTGGCGCTCTTGCCGCAACACCAACACATACCGCGCCCAAAAGAGCCGGCGCAGTCCCATAGGGCGGGGCACAATATTTTGATGACGTTGGTAATGGTAAGCGGCTTGGTTCGGATTGCCCCCCGTCATGGGAGAACGAGCAGCATAATAGGCCAGCAAGACCAGATGCGCACTACCCTGGTAATAAGCTTCATCCAAGGCCACCACGCGATGCATGGTCTGTTCCACCAAATGCGCTTTGGCAAGCGCTGTCACCGCGTCCAGGCGATGCTGAACATACCCGCCCAAGTTGAAACCATACCAAAAAAGAGCAGGAACATCTTCAATGGACAGCGATTTTAAAAGCAGGTCCGCACTTTGGGGCCGCTCCAGTTCAAGCCGCGCCTGGGTATGCCGGGCTTCAAGGGCCCGAAGGGCATAGTTCGCCCCGCGTTCGAAATAGCGCGCCATGGCATCTTCGAGAGCGTCATTGCCCAGCGCCAGGGAGAGCACAGAGGGCTGGTCTAAATGCCGGGCTTCAAATTCAGTCTCCAACACAGCAAAAGCATAGCCGCCGTACAATCTTGCCAGCAAAACCAGCAGATCAGCGTTATGGGGGTCGCTGGCCAGAACGGTTTCCAATAATTTGATGTGCGCCGGCAGTGAATGGGCCAGCAACTGCAGGTCTTGTTCCTGCTCAACAGCCGGCAGACCCGTTTGCACCATGCCGACAAATTCTTTGACCATCAACTGGCGCGCCGTACACCCCGTCACCCAGGCTGCTGCTAAAAGGGCCAATAGATATGAAACAAAACGGGGGAGTCGCATCGATCGCCTATAGTATCTCATGCATTCAATGAGCTTGCTTTCAAGCGCCCGTAAAAAATACCTTAGATTGTAACGCAGAACAAGAAAATTTGCCATAGTACCGATAGGGGAGGTTTTGCAACCACTTCTACACGCCGTTGTTCAAAAACCGGCCCTTACGATTCTGTAGGCTTGACGCCTCCAGCAATTCCAACTGAATCTGATTCATCGCATTTAATAAGCTTTAAGTCATCTGCCGGAAAACAATTTTCGTGAATCAGTGCGACAAACAGGCCTTGTGCGGGCCGTGCTTAATGAACCATGTCCAGTTAGAATCGCTGTGGCGCCTCAACTTCCCTTGTATTATTTTTCTATATATGCAAATAGTGCCTACCTCGTGACTGACCGATTTGAGATAAAAACGCAACGGCTTTCTGATCCTGATCCGTATTCGACTTCACCCAGACTCCATATTCTAAATTGAATTAGCTCCGTTGAGCGTTCCCCATAGCACTGCATGATCGATAGGTGAGCAGATCACCTTGTTTTTAGAGAAACTGGAGGTAATTATGAACCATTCTGATTCACCAACGCCAAAAGCCGGTCTGAGAAACAGCGCACCCCGTATTCAAGCTACCGGCAAGGATAATATCCGCTCGAAAGTAAAAAACCCGGTTATAAAAACCAAAGCGGCACATTCCTGGATATTTAATGGCATCATCACCTTACTCCTAATGGCGCTGATAGGGCTTCAAGGTGTCGGTTTGACCTGGTTATCCCAGGAAAGAGCTTACAACCATATGATGAAATCTCAAGTCAGACGTATCCAAGATGAGATTACCAACTTGCGCAATCAGATTGATGCCAATATTACTGAAGATCGGATTGCACTGAAAATTATGGTGTTGAATTCGCGAGTGACCGGTGAAACCGCCCGACAGATCGCTTCGGTCATCTATAAAAACGCCATGCGCTACAATAGGGACCCCGACTTAATTCTTTCCATCATGAGTGTGGAGTCCGGATTCGATCCCACCATCATCTCTTCGATGGGGGCTATCGGCCTGATGCAGGTGATGCCGCAATGGATCGACGTGCTGGACATTCGATGCGACCTGAAAGATCCAAATTGCAATACCCGCTATGGGCTGCAAATCCTGGGGGCTTATGAACAGTTATATGGTGGGCTGGATTTGGCCCTAACTGCATATAACCGCGGCCCCGGACCGGTAGATTATGCCTTAATGAAAGGCAAAAATCCAAACAACGGATATGCCGAAAAAATTCGGGCCGTATATAACCGATTGCGCGCTCTTGGCAAAAGGAATCAAACACTGAAGATGGCCTCTTCAGATCCATAGCTGACGATTTTTGGCCTGACCCACCAAAATTGAAAGACCGCCGTAAAAAGACACACGGCTGCCAAACCCTATCCTTACAACCGGGTATTGAAATAGCAGAAAACACCTTCTATTGCCATCGGTCCGGGCAAATTGTTATAGTAGATCAATCAAACCTGATCACGGTTTGAGGTTTGGGACATATGCGGCATTCTGAAAAAGGTCGGCTTCGGACGCAAACGGGTTGTTTCAATGTCAGAAAAATCAGAATGGATGGACCTGAAAACCTGTGTCTCCCCTGAGGGGCGTTTTGTTTTTGGCTTGCACGAGCCTCATTTTCGCGTCACCAATTTAAGACCGGAGGATTTTATCCTCTCTTTGGGAGATGTCGAAAATGGTGAGCATCGGATGAACCATTCTAATTTCCCCCCCGAGGATGTAGAAGAAAAAGCAGCCGACGCCATATTTGAAGTGGCCAACCCCTTTCCTTTTCGTGGTACAACCTATATTGGCAAACGCTGGGCCGACCGCGTTGCCCGTGACCCTTCCCGGATTGCCATTGCGCCTCCCCAAAAAGTCTCCTTGGGGCGTAGTCTGAAAAATCAACTGGGCCTGACCACAACCGCCGTGGAAAATCTGCTCGCCCATTTGCCGGAGCCACTCCAGCTGGCCCTGGCCACAACCTCAACAGACCCGCAAGATCTTAAAATATTAGCAAAAAACAGTTGCAAGATGATATTTGATAAAACAAGTGGGCTTCCCACCGGTTTGCGCTATGCGAAGGACGCCGGTGGTCGACACCAAGCCCGCATCTTGAATGACCCGCTTTTCGAAGCTGTGGCCAACAACCCCTATCTGGACGATTCATATAAACAAGTGATGGTATTAAGGCCGGGGGTTCAGGGGGAAAGTGAAATTGTGGGTCAGTGGCGCCAGTCCCGCAGCCATGTATTTGAATACCTGCGCCGCAACAGCTACATTCCCTGGGGCCACTATGCTGCCAACATGGCCCATGATGCGGTGCGCTATGCCGTGGGAGATTTACTTCCTGAGGATATCTTCGGCATGCGCCATCTCTACTACCAACGCAGCATTGTACGTATGGCGGATGCCGTGGCGCTGTCTTTGCCTTCCCGAAGCAATACCCTTTCGCCGCAAACCCTGGAACAATTGCGAATGCGCGTTGTTGAGACCATTAAAGGCGTCGACGACTTGCCATATAGTGCCACATTATGGGGATGGAACTATGGTTTTGACTATGCCCCCAGTCGTTATCGACTGCACGCCTCCCATCAGCAAATCCACCAGCAATATGCATTAATTCCAACAAAAGTACGTCTGTCCGGCAGTGGCCGTGAATACATGCCGGCCTTCGCCTGCGGCGACATGATCCAAACCTTTGTTCAACAATACCGGAAACGAACCGGTCGATCCTTTTTTAACTGCTACGAGCAGGCCATTCGCACCAATAAACGCATGGACGGCCCCTCATCCCATTCGTCCGACCTAGTGGTGTATGAAGATAAGCAGGTGATGCTGTTTGCGCCCAAGAGTCAAACCTCCCAATGGGAGTTGCAGCTCATGCCTCGATCCGGTGTAGGTAATATTTTGGAAGCAAATCTTGCCATGCGTCAATCCCTGGACAAGGCCATACTGGTGGCCATGCGCATCTTAACCGGCATGGGCGCTACTATGATCAGCGTCATTGAGTACAGCAAGCGCTTTCTAATCAATGATGAGGACCAACGCCTGCTCTATTGCTTCTTGCCCAAGGTTCCCGAATCCCCCGGCGCCTTCAGTGAGGCCCAACTGCGCTGGATCAACGGCCACTACCCCGAAGATTTCGCAGCAGCATGTCGGCTGAAATTAGAGCAAGCGACAAAGGATTTGGAAACACTTCTAATCTAGATCACCGAGCAAAGACTCTTCAATCAGCTTGCCGGCCGCCTTATCCGCATCCACCTTATACGTGCCGGCTTTGATTTGGGCCTTGATGCGGGCCACTTTGTCTAGATCCATGTCATCCATCTGCTTCACTGCTTGAAAAGCAGCTTGGAGCGTCTTGGCCCGATCAGAGATGGCCACGCGCTCACCACCAGCCTCCGGCTGCACAACTTTTTCAGGTTTCCTGTCAGCCGGAAGTGCAAAATTCTGGGAGCCGATCGGTGGTATTTTTCCTGATATCTCCATTGATTCCGCTCCTTATGGGTCAGCTCTTATTATACGGCCATCGGTAAATCTATGCAACCCTGAGCCTGTTATCCTTTTGGCTGCCCTTGGCCCAAATCGACCCGTAAAAATCCACTGTTATTACAATGTCATTTAAAAAATGGCTTTAGAAAGTTTTACCTATACCAATACCAAAATGAAACCGGGGTGAGTTGTCTGTATCGTTCGGCCATTTTTTAGCCTCAATAATGTCAACAACCGGGTATTGATAGGCCATTTTGCCGATCAACCGCTCTTCTGAGCCTGTGAGGCGCCCCACCACGGTAATCAAGGTGCCGGGAGGATAGAGCGCCGGATCCAGAAATTGCTTGGAGCGCGCTAAAAAGCGCCCCTGGGAGCTATCGTCGTCTTGGGGACGATTCTGGCTGCCTAACTCCAACTGCAGCACCATAAGCTCAGATTGGTTGTTCCCTGGTTGGGTTTGAACGATCTTGCCGCCCCACATCACCGTCTCGCCGGTATACGTTTGCGGTTGTGCCTGCACCTGCGCAAACGTCCCCATGTAAGTGACCTGGGATCGTGCCTGCTCAGAAACCCCTGCGGCACAAGAAAGAACCGCCATAACCATCGTAGCTAAACCGCACCAACTAACCCACGTTCTATCCATCCAATAACCCTCCTTAAGCTATCTCCATCGCCATAAGACAATACACAATAGCACGTCCTCCGGTTTTTATTGGGTCTGGTGATTACCAGCACCAGGGATCACGATGCCGATACCACCATCTTCCATAAAAATAAGGATAACACTCATCATACCAAAAAGGGTCCGGTGAAACCGGATCCAGCTTTGGCCAGAGGTGGATCTCTTCTATCTGAACCCTTAAATATGGAAACGGGTGTTCTGTTTTGTCTGTGGCCGAACTACCGAGGATCTTTCCACCGACAGTGATTTGTCGGTCTTTGGTATAGACTTCGGGATCAATAAAGCCCTCATAAATTAACAACAAACGGCCCTGGGAGAGATCTTTGGATTGGGGCTTCTGCCCAATACCTAAAGGAGCCTGGACTGCCAGCAACTGGGATTGAAGGTCTAGGTTTTCCACAGAAACCACATACCCCCCCACCACAACCGTTTGATTTTGATAGGCCCCTGCTTTTTGAACCAACTCGGCGAAAAGCAATTGGGGTATTGCCGCATCATTGATCGGATCCGAAATCACAGCACAACCGCTGGGCAGGGTCAGTATCAGCACTGCCAGGATGATTTCGATCCACAGGTGTATGGCAGGAAAATAGCGCATTAAGTATAAAATAGAGCCGATCAAACTGTTTGTAAATCATAAATAGTGGATCACTACAGTGAGATGGCAAGATAAGCGGTTCTGCAGATTGGAGATTAGATATAGCTTTAAAATTGAAAGTTGGCACCAAGCATCAAGCTGACATTGCTCCATTCCACCTCGTTCAAGCGGGTTTTTTCAACCGTCCCATCCGAATTGTGAACTCGGTCCACACCATCACTGGTTTTCCAGGATTGATAGGTGGATCGCAAGACCACACCCCAACGGCTAGTCAGATCAATAATCCACTCGCCGGAAAGGACGATACCAAAACCGGTGTCTTCGTGCTCAAAACTTGTGGGATGCTTTAAATCCTGCCTTAAATTCCAGTTGGCTTCCGCCTCATAATCTGCGTAATGAAGCTCAAAAGACAGCCCCAGCTCCATGGGCAGAATACCTTTGGTCTTATCGCCCTTGATCTGATAGCGCATGTCCACTCCTAACCATGGACCGTACCATGCCGAGCGGTATGTGCTGTTCAATCCTGCCAAGGGCCCGATGGGGGGCAAGGAACCGGAAGTGATCACTTGTCGGCCATTGGTGATGCGAAAATTCTGCTTGTGATAAGAGAGACCATAAAGAGGCGCCACCATCAACCGATCCTGCAAAAAGAAAAATGGGTACCCGCCTGCCAGGGAGAGATCCCAAAGTTGATCACCGCTGGATTCACTTTTGGAACGTGAATATTCATCCTGCCGGTCATTTTCATTGTAATCTGAGTCACGGATATCGCCACTTTGAATAAATGCATAGTTTATTTCACCCCGGAAATAGACGTTGCGTTTGTAAAAGGAACGATTCGTCAGGGTCAGTTGATAGCTGTCCACATCCGTCCAGGTAAGTTCAGATAAGATGTTGGGATTGGAACCGGAGCTGTCTCCTGCAATAGACCATCGAAAATTATCTCTGCGAATACCCGAAGTAAGGGCAAAAGCGGTCTCAATGTCACCCAAAAAGGCTTTGAGTTTAGATGGTTTTCCATCTATCGAAGGTTGCGCCGCCTCAACTTCGGCCGTCCCCGGCGCCTGATCCTGGTCCCGGGACGCAGCGTCTTGCGCTGGGTCTATTGGTTCGGTTTCCGGTGTATCTGTTTCCGGTCCGGGTTCGACTGCCGGTGCAACCGCCTCTGTCTCCGGCTCCGAGTCGGGTTCCAAAGGTTGGGTCGCCTCAGACGGCGGTGCCTCAACTTCAGTCGCTCCCGGCGCCTGATCCTGGTCCCGGGACGCAGCGTCTTGCGCTGGGTCTATTGGTTCGGTTTCCGGTGTATCTGCTTTAGAACTGGGCTCAGTTTCCTGATATGCTTCGGTCCCGGCTGATGGTGTCGCCTCTGAGGACGGGTCAGCCACGACATTATAATTAAATGCTAAATTAAGTCCAATCCATACAACGCAACCCCACCCTAAATTCCGCCATGCAAACCGCTCCATCTTCACATCCTTCTCAGATCCAGCTGAATAAACTGCTTTTCAATTTCACCTGCTTGTAAGGTCGAATCATTGTGAAGGCATCCCCCAGACGAATTGAGCCCAATGTGTCACAATTCAGTCAACAAATCCACTTGTTTTTGAATGGTCACAACTGTGGTGGTCCTGTTCTAAGCAGACGAATGTCTTAAACGATGGCGTTAATAATATACAATATTTAGGTTTTCTGCCGGTGTGGTGGGTACAGAGAGAGGTAAAAAAAGACTCCTGGATTACCGTTTTTCTCTTCTAGTGCGACTTACTAAAATTAAATTGTATTTAATAGACGTTGAAGTCCACCAGCAGAAAAGATGCACGCGCAATCAAGCAGTCTTTTTTCTGAAGGATGATATCGGTGTTTGGCAAAAAAACTTAACCCAAAATACACTCAAGGTAAAAGCGCTAATGCAAATCAGTGTTCAGCAATTGACCTAACTTTACCATGCCATGCACAGTGTTGACAATAGATCTCTTGATCCCCACTTACCGGAGGTGCTTGAGCTTCAATGTCTGTGTCAGCGAATTCAATTTGCCCCTCCAGGCACTTAAATTCAAAGGTTTCAAATGGATCGGACGGATCTTTGACGTAGAACTTATCGGATTTGCAGATCGGGCAAGCCATACCGATCACCTCCTTAATTTTCTGGATGAGACAAACAACCTGTTCCCCTTGACTTATTCTATCGCAATCGCTTATGAATACTCTAACTGGAATTGATCTATATTCTTTTAAAAGCGCCATAGAACTGGACAGGGGAATTTGATGATCCGATACAGAACCTTGGCTCAAACAATAAAACCGAAACCGGCAAACGAATTGTTTACGCAGCACATCAAGCTCCTCATTATAATGACCAAAGCCTTCCTAAAAGGCAACCCCTTGGGCGATTTTCGAAAAGCAGCCATCATCAATACGGCCCGGTTTGTCTTCGCCCATGCCCGGTCCCGATATAATCGATCGTTGGCGGCACACCACGCTGGGGCACCAGCACGGTACCCACATGGGCATCACCATCTTGACCCGATCTTTTTACAGCGCGCCCAACTGCTGGCGGTAATGGCCAATGGATTTGCCAATGGTAAAGCGTCAGGACAACATCGAAAACACGCTATGTCCGAAAACGTCCAACTGATCAGCCGGTATCTCACCACATCAGAATCATTGGCTGACAGCAAAATCCAAAAAGTAGCATGAGGGAAAATATCGTACCTAACGTCAAAATCGCCGTGATTGATCACGACCAGTTGACAAGAAATTTCATCGTTAATGTAATGATGTATAGCGTCAACCGCGAAGTCCTGGCATTTGAGGATAGTGCCAGCTTCCAAGCTTACCTTCAAGCCGGCGGAACTGTGCACCTGGCGCTGTCTGAAATCCACTTGCCCGGTACAAGCGGTTTTGAACTGCTTCAATTCGTCAAAAAAACATACCCTGAGATCTCCTTCGTGGCCATATCGGCCAACCCTGCGGATGAAACACCTGCAGAAGAGCTGGATGCAGACGCCTTTTTGGCCAAGCCATTTGCTTTGCAGGATTTATTTGATATTGTTCAAAAATTCGTTGTTGAAGGTGCCTCTTAACTTCCAAAATGGCTTCAACGCATGGATAATCCATTGCCAAACCTTTAGGGCAGTGCCTTTCATGGCACTGCCCTTATAAGTTAATTCATATGACAGAATATGATGTCTAGATAATGGCCACTTTATAGGCACCTTCCATGGGATCTTTAAAAGGCACCTCCACTTTCAGCAATCCATTTTCATAAGTGGCCTTGGCGGATTGAGCTTGAACAGGGCAGCAGAAAGCTGAAGCGGTGACATAGTCATAGTCATCGCGTGGAGCTACCAGATGAAAACTGTCATCTTTAATCCGCAATTGAATATCCGCTTTATTGACGCCCGGTATGGATACTTCCAGATTAAGCTGATTAGACGCTTCATCCACATACGAGCAAAATTCAGCGGCGACACGTTGCCTTTGATCGGACATGGGACTCACCTCCTTGTACGCCGCACCGATGCTTATGTCGGGCGATGTTTGTTATTGAATTAAGCTAAGACGGATGGATGGTGTTTCAACACGTCAACCTATTTTTATTCCAATTCAGAGTGGCAGATGATATAGCCAACCGCCAAAGGACGAAAGACGGCCAACAGGATAACGAAACGCTGTGGACATGAATATCATGCATAATTGGTTCTTTGCTCATCGCCGTCAATTGATATTGGCCCTGATGAGCGGGCTCTTGTTGACCTTGTCGTTTCCCAATATGGATCTAAGCGGGTTGGCATGGGTGGCCATGGTCCCGCTGATACTGGCCCTGAGAGAAGTCCACCAGGGTACCGGATTCTGGATCGGCTTTGCCACAGGCATGGCGCACTTTGTCACGCTGGTATACTGGACCGTCCACACCATGAACACCTATGGTCATCTGCCATGGTATCAATGCGTTTTTCTATTGATTCTATTGGCCGCCTATTTATCGCTCTATCCCGCCCTGTTCGGTGTTGCCGTTATCCGGCTGTGTAACCGGCCCGCATCATTGATCCTGGCGGCCCCGGCGGTGTGGACCGCGTTGGAATTTTTACGGACATGGCTCTTTACGGGATTCCCCTGGGAATTGCTGGGGTACAGTCAATACAACCATCCTTGGATCATTCAAGTAGCCGATCTTTGGGGCGTTTACGGCCTTTCCACCCTCATTGTGCTGGTCAATGCCACAATTACCTTGGTCCTGCTAAAGTGGTTGGACAAACCATGGCGCTCCCATCGAATTTCAAGCCGCACCACCTTGATCGCTGCAGCCGGCGCTGCAGCGATGTTGGTCTTGACCATCGGCTACGGCATTTATCGGGTGGGAACCATTGAGGAATTGGCGGCCAAAGCATCCCAGGCCAAAGTCGCAGTTATCCAGGGCAATATCGATCAAGCAGTTAAATGGGATCCCAAATTTCAAATTTTGACCACCGCCGCGTACCGGAAATTATCATTAAGGGCAGCGGCGGAAGATATCGACCTGGTGATTTGGCCGGAAACCGCAACACCTTTCTATTTTTTGCATGACAAGCAGCTATCCGCAATGGTCACCAAAACCATTCAAGCCACCGGCGCTTATTTTATTCTGGGCAGTCCGTCGTTTTCTGCCGATCCCAAGGGTCTTGCCTATCACAATAGCGCCTTCATGGTGACCCCTGAAGGCAAATCCAATGGCAAATATGATAAAGTTCACTTGGTCCCTTTTGGCGAATATGTACCCCTCCAACGCTGGTTGCCGTTTATCAAAAAAATGGTGAGCCAGGTTGGGGACTTTAAATCCGGCGCACCGGGCAGCACATTGGCATGGCAAAACCACCGCGTGGGAGTGCTAATTTGTTATGAAGCCATCTTCCCCTCCCTGGCACGTACCATGGTGCAAAATGGCGCGCACATGCTGGTCAACATCACCAATGACGCCTGGTTTGGAAACACCAGCGCCGCCTACCAGCACTATTCCATGGCTGTATTTCGGGCGGTTGAAAACAAACGCTGGTTGGCACGCGCTGCCAATACAGGTATTAGCGGCTTCATTGATCCTTGTGGTCGTATTGTTGAGGCGACCCCCCTATATGAAGAAGCGGTGGCCACCGCCCAGGTTGCCCTGCTGGAGCAAAAAAGCTATTATAGTCAATGGGGGGATTGGCCGCTGGCGCTATTGACCTTTGGTGTCCCAATGGTCATTATAGGTCGCCGATGGACTCTGGGTCCGGGACGTCGAAAGTCGGCCGACTAAACCAAGATCATTTTAACGCAAACCGTTTCCATCAGATGACGACAGGAGAAAATGCCATGACAGTAGAACTCAAACAATCGTTGAAAAGTTTGAAAGCTCAACTCACCCATCTTGGAGAGTGTCTTTGACCTGCCTGCCAAACAGATACGCCTAAAAGAGCTTGAGGCGATGATTGCCGCAAAGGGTTTCTGGGACTCACCGGAAAAAACCACACCTGTCTTGAAAGAACGGACCCTGCTCACCAACCGAATAGAAGCTTACCAAACATTGCTTACGGAAGTTGAAGAGGGTGAATTGTTGCTGGAGATGGCAGTAGAGGAAGAGGATGCGCAAACCCTGAGCGAGGTAACCTCCCAAACCCAAAAGCT
Organism: Desulfobacteraceae bacterium; assembly: GCA_050291605.1. GTDB lineage: Bacteria > Desulfobacterota > Desulfobacteria > Desulfobacterales > Desulfosarcinaceae > JARRKU01. The sequence goes on from JBNKKB010000039.1 coordinate 31,237, forward strand.
GACCCAACGTATCCATAGGTTTTCCATCGATATGATGCTCGATGGCGAGCAAGACACCAACAATGCCATTGTTTCCATCAACGCCGGTGCCGGCGGTACCGATGCCCAGGACTGGGCTGAAATCATGTTTCGGATGTACCTGCGCTGGGCGGAGCAGCGCGGTTATAAAACCGACATTGTCGATCTCCAACCCGGAGATGAGGCGGGCACCAAAAGTGTGACCTTCACCGTAAAAGGTGGTTATGCCTATGGATACCTCAAAACCGAAATCGGTGTGCATCGCCTGGTCCGCATCTCGCCTTTTAATGCCAGCGGTAAACGGCAAACTTCTTTTGCGTCTGTTTTTGTCTATCCGGAAATTGACCAGGAGATCATGATTCAAATCGAAGACAAAGATTTGCGGATCGACACTTATCGCGCCAGCGGGGCCGGCGGCCAACATGTCAACAAAACCTCAAGTGCCGTAAGGATTACCCACTTGCCGACGAATATTGTGGTGCAATGCCAACAGGAAAAATCCCAGCATCGCAACAAAGAGATGGCCATGAAGGTGCTCCAGGCAAGACTATACCAGCATGAAAAACGCAAACAAGATGCTGAGATGCAAGAGCTGCACGACAGCAAGGAAGAGATTGCGTGGGGCAACCAAATCCGTTCCTATGTGATGCATCCTTATCAAATGGTCAAAGATCACCGCATTAATTTAGAAATCGGCAACATCAGCAATGTCCTGGACGGCAATCTAACGCCCTTTATCGAAGGGGTGCTGCTGACCAACACCGGTTCACTGAAATGATATCATCGCCCTATGGACCCGCAAACTATCATTTTTAACCATTATCCGCCCGGTTCCAAATTGGCCGGACTGCTCGTTGAACACAGCACAAAGGTCAGAGATAAAGCCTTGGCAATTGCAAATCAATTGGGTCATTTGAACCCGGATTTGGATTTTATCGCTGAGGCCGCCATGCTGCACGATATCGGCATCCATCAGACAGCGGCGAACAACATCGGTTGCAAAGGCCGCCTGCCCTATGTATGCCACGGCGTCGCAGGTCGAGAGCTGCTCGAAGGATATGGTTTGCCCCTGCACGGGCTGGTTTGCGAACGCCATGTCGGCGTCGGCATTACCCGAGCTGACATCCAAAGTCGGCAACTGCCGCTGCCGATGCGCGATATGGTCCCGGTCTCACTTGAGGAGGCACTCATTTGCTATGCTGATAAATTTTTTTCCAAAAAAACCGGGGCGCAAGAACATACCCTGGAGGAGATCACCAGGGAGTTGGCCCGTTTGGGTCCGGAGAAGGTGCAGCGTTTCATGGAGTGGCATCGACAATTTGGCCATTAACATGCGGGAGGGTCCACGATGCTGGAAGCAGTCGGCATTCTTCGATACTATTTTATAACGGATGACGACGACTCGGCGTTTTCGATGTCGGAGCAAGTTCGCATTGCCGTCGCCGCCGGAGCCACAACCGTTCAGTATCGCAACAAACGATTCGGCCTGCATCATTACGAAGAATTGTGCACCATCCGGGATGTATGCCGCAGGGCTCACGTTCCATTGCTGATCAACGACAATGTGCTCCTGGCCAAAGCGATAACCGCTGACGGTGTGCATGTGGGGCAAGATGACGATCCCCCCCGGCTGGCCCGTCAAATATTGGGCCCCGGGGCCTTGATCGGCCTATCTGTCTCCTCGGAAGAGGAGTTGCAGACAAGCCGATTACAGCATTGCGACTATATCGGTGTCGGTCCCGTATTTGCCACGGACACCAAGCCCGATGCCAATCCGGCATGTGGCCTGGGCGGTCTTAAAACCATTGCCGCCAAGGCCGCTGTTCCGGTGGTCGCCATCGGCGGAATTTCAGCTGAAAATACAAGCGATTGCCTGCAGCACGGCGCCGCCGGTGTGGCGGTGATCAGTGCCATCACCCGGGTGGAAAATCCCCGTAAAGCGGCTCAGGCAATTGCCGCCGCCTGTGGTTTGTAACCCTGTCCAAGTATGCAGGTGCCGAGGCTCCGATGGGGCTCAATCTCCAGATGCCGCCGCCGTGTTGCCAATATCAACTTGTTTATTCAAATCATGACTTTGGGAGATGAACTTGACATGAAATCGAAGCCCATCACGGTTGCCTTAACCATTGCCGGGTCGGACAGTTCCGGTGGCGCCGGTATCCAGGCGGATTTAAAAACATTTCAGGCCCTGGGTGTATTCGGGACAAGTGCCGTCACGGCCGTAACCGTGCAAAATACGCAAAAAGTGTACGCCATCCAGGAAATTGATCCCCAGATTGTCCATGGTCAAATCACCTGCCTGTTTGAAGATATGGTCATCCATGCCGTTAAAATCGGAATGGTCTCCAGTGTGCCCTTGATCCATGCCATCGCTGACGCCTTGTCGAAAATCCAACAGCCGTCGCTGGTGCTGGATCCGGTGATGATTTCAAAAAGCGGGTATCCCCTGTTGAAAAAAGATGCCCGCGCCGCCCT
>JBNKKB010000040.1:0-16571 GCA_050291605.1 Desulfobacteraceae bacterium
ATTTCTTAAATGGTTGAACGGGGGTACAATTGCCGATGCAGCTCTGGTCCCGTTGCTGATCGGCCTGCTCGTATACACCAGCGGTATTTTTGGAACGCGTTCCGAATAAGAGAAGGTGCTTCAATAAAAATATTTGGCTGCCAACCGATTAACTCATGAAAGGAGAAGCATTCCATGACCGATCAAAATGAGGAGCTTGCCGCTGTGCCCAAACGGCCCAAGTTCCAGTTTAAAATCCCAAAAATCCGATTCAAGCTATCTCGCACCATCAAGTTAGCGGTCTTAATTCTGGCCATTGCGGTGCTGGCCTACAATGTGCTGTTTGTATATGTACACCCCAACGAATACGGCATTAAAATCGTAAAGATCGGCATGCGCCGCGGCGTTCAGAAAAAGATCCACACCGCCGGGCTCAATTTGGTGATACCCGGATTTCAACAGTTGCACCGCTTACCACGGGATATCCAGGTGCTGGAGCTGACCAACTATCCCAATACGGCCGTAAGGACGGCACGCAAAGATCGAGCCGCCCATATCCAGACCTCGGATGGCTTTTTCGTGGATGTGGATGTCTCCATCCTCTACCGTATCCAGGACCCCTATCTTGTTTTTACCAAAATTGGCCCGGGCACCCTGTTTGAAGACAATGGCATTATTCCCAAAGCTGAACCGGCCCTGAAAGAGACCTTGGGCAAACTCACCACCGAAGATTTTTACAACAGCCCCATGCGGGTGAAAAAGACCATTGAAGCCCGCGACAGGCTCAACGAAGAGCTCAACTCCAAGGGTATTAAGGTAGACCATGTTTTGGTGCGCTATTTCCGCTACAGCCAGGAGATTCAAAAGAATATCGAAGAGAAAAAACTCAAGGACCAACTGGTCTTTACCAACCAGGCCGCCGCACGTGCAGCCACCGAAGAGGCCCAGTTAAAAAAGATTGTTCAAGAGGGACGCGTCGCCGTAGACGTGGAGATGGAAAAGGGACAGGCCTATGTCACGCGCAAGCTGGCGGAGAAGGATCTTTATGTGCGCACCAAAAAGGCCGAAGCCGACCTGCTGGTTCGGCTGGCTGAAGCACGGAAAGTGCGCCTTAAAAACGATGCGCTGAAAGGTCTGGGATCCGAGCGGATGGTGGGTTTGAAAATGGCCGATGTTTACAAGGGGCTGAATCTGATTGTGCTGCCCAGCGATGGCAGCGCCGGCGTCAATCCCCTGGACCTGGACAATGCGTTAAGATTGTTTGACGTGCGCAAAGGAGGTGCCCGATGAAGCGACTGACCTTACTGATCGTTGCCTTGGTTTGCCTGCAGGGTCTGTCCGGCTGTGTGCTCTACAGCACCGACTCTACTGAAGTGGGGGTGCGCACCCGCAAATTTACCCTTTTGGGCCAAATCGGCGTAGAGGACAAAGCCTATGCACCCGGCTCCACCTATATCTTTATGCCTTTCATCAATGATTGGCACACGTTTGACACCAAGCTGCAAAACCTGGAGATGGTTTCCGACCGCAGCCGGGGGGATCGCCGCAGCCGGGACGATCTGCTGTTCAAGACCATCGATGGCAACGACATCAGCCTGGATGTCATCATCGCCTATCGCATTGACGCCGACAAAGCGCCATACATCCTGCAAAACGTGGCGGACAGCAACCGCACCCTGCGGGAGAAGATTGTACGTACCGTGGCCCGCTCCAAACCCCGGGACATCTTTGGCGAGTTGACCACCGAAGAGTTTTACGTGGCTGAGAAGCGTGAGCTGCAGTCCGAGCGCGCCAAAAAGGTGTTGCAGGAGATCCTCGGCCCGCTGGGCGTCATCGTCGAAAAGGTCCTGACCAAAGACTACCGTTTCAATAAGGAGTATCAAAAGGCCATCGAGGACAAAAAAGTGGCCGATCAACAGGTGCAGAAAAACCGATCGGCCCAACATGCCGCCCTTGAAGAGTACCTGCGCAAGCTGGAAGAGGCCAAAGGCGAAGTCAACAAGCTGATCGCCGATGCCGACGGCACATACCGCAAAGCCAAGATCGAAGCGGATGTTTACTATGAAAAGCAGAAATTGCTGGCCGAAGCGATCAAGGCGGAGGGTGTGGCTGAAGCCAAAGGCATTCAGGAAATGAACAAAGCCCTGACTGGGGCCGGCGGCGAAGCCATGGTCAAATTGCGCATTGCCGAGGCCATGCAAGGCAAGCAAATCATGCTGCTGCCCGTATCCGAAGGCGGCATGAATCTAAAGACGACCGATATCAATCAGTTGATCAACACCATGGGCGTTAAAGCCATGGCCGGCCAATAATCAAGCGCTGGGTGAAAAAGGAGCAGGGGTGATCGAACGGACACCCCTGCTCTTGTTGACATGAGGCCGAGCAGAATCCTTGGCCGCATTCATTTCAAGCCAGCGCCTCAATCACATTCGTTTGAACGGACAGGTGTGGCGGCAATGGCAATTGTATCGCCACAAATACCAATACTCCAACAGGAGGCAGCGATGTATTTGCCAAAGATTTATGAGAAATTTTCCACACAGTACCCGGAGGTCTTTGACAGTTTCCAACACTTGGGGGCGGCATGCCGCAAAGCAGGACCTTTGGATGACAAAACCCAGAACCTGATCAAACTGGGCATCGCTTTGGGTGCCAACTCTCGGGGTGGCGTGATGTCCAGCACCCGCAAAGCACTGGAATCCGGGGTCAGCCACCAAGAGCTTTTGCATGCCGTCATACTGGGGCTTACCACCACCGGCTTTCCCAATATGATCGCCAGCCTGGGATGGGTAGAAGAGGTCTTGGCGCCCCGACAACCCTAAGGGGTTATGTGCAAGCAAGAGAGAAGCGATAGCATACGGGGCGGGTGGCGTTCGGTTTCAAGACTTTATAAGTGCAACAGCGTTGCCACCTGTTGCAGGCTGTCGAGGTGAATGTCGGCCGGCAGATCGGGATTGCCATAAGCGGCAAAAGGCACCTGGGCTGCTTGAGCTGCCTGCGCATCCACCGATGAATCGCCGATGTAGAGCATTTGGCCGGGATCGATAGCAAAATACTCTAAAAGGACCAGCAGCTGATCAGGGTGCGGCTTGGGATGGGATACGTCCAGGGCGGTCACCACCCGGTCGAATTGATTTTCCAGATGGTGCACCGATAGGACCCGATCCATGGTATCGGTTCGGTTGGTGGCAATGGCCGTCTTGTAGCCGGGGCGCAATTGGTCCAGCAAACCCCGCAGGTGCGGTTCGGGCACCATCAGTTCGATAAAGGACAGATAACTCATGCGGCGGCGATATCGGTGAGCTTGGGCCAGGATGGCGGGATCCTGGATCAAAAATGCCAGGGATTCATCCACGGTATGCATATGGGTGTAGGCAAACTGCGCCGTTGTCATCGCAGGCAGCCCGAACTGCCCCAGCAGATGGTTATAATAGGCACGGTTGGCAAAGGAGCTGTCAAACATCACCCCGTCGCAATCAAAGGTCACAACAATGATACGCTCCGGGTTCATTGGGTGCTTTGCTTGCGCGCCTGGGGAGAGGCTTTATCAATGCGTCCGTATACCGGAATCTTAAACTCAGGCTTAACCTTGCTGTCGGTCTCGATGATAATGGCATCCTGGTAATTTCCCACAGCCTCCATGGTGTTGGTCACAACAAGCTGATACCCTTGCGGGTCTTCTTTCCGGTGAAGTGGCTTCAACTCAAACCGCAGATGCTCGCCTTTATGGGCCTTAACCTTTTTAATCGTGAATGGGAATTCTTTTAAGGGAATAATTTTGATGGTTTGGCTCAGCACCTGTCCCTGTTTGCCGGATAGGCGAATAAATCTGGGGGACATACGGACATAACCTTTTACCTCACCACTCACCTTTAAAATGGTTTGAGGTCGACGGGGATCGTTGGTAAAAACAGTAAATCTTTTGTTGAGCTTGTGCCCCCCCTGGCCTTTGGTATGAACGATTACGCCGATTTTATCCTTGCCGCCGGCAGGGATTCGCCCCGGGTTGGAGGCGACGGAGCAACCTCAGCTGGCGCGCACATCTTTAATAACAAGCGGGGCATCCCCCTTGTTTTCAACCACAAAATCGTGCTTAACATCCTCTCCCTCCAATAAGGGTTCGAACTTATATTGGGTCTGTGCAAAGACCGCCTGGGGACCATGTTGATCTGCATCAGGACTGCTTTGGGGCGGCGCAACGGCACCGGCCCAGGCGTTCAGCACCATCATCAACATCAGGATCGTTAAAAATGCGGGTATTTTCAATCTAAGTTGCATTGCATCTCCTTCTTTGGATCTCACCAAAAGACTTTTATAGCCTTATAGAAAGCTATCGACTAATTATTGTTTTTTCATTCTCCGGCATGGCGCCGCTTCCTATAATCGATAGGATACATTAACTTAACACTTAACACTTAAAACTTAAAACTTAAAACTTTTTTTAAAACCTCTATCGGCCATCGGCGTATATAAGTAAAGATCAGCTTCAATGTTCTCATGCCAATCCGCTTTACATCAGAAAAACAGGGTCCACATCTAAAGTGACAACGACATCATGTTTGCGGATTACTGCCTGAGGGCCGAAAAGGGATTCGCGAACAAAACCATGCAAGGGTCCGGCCTGGGGGCCTTTGACCAACAGCTGCCAGCGATAGCGGTTGGCAATGCGGGTCAATGGCGCTTCCAAAGGGCCGAGCAGTACCAACTGGCGATACCGTGTATGGGCTTTGAGGTGTTTCCGGCATAAAGCGCCGATACGTTGCGCATGCATGGCGGTTTGCCGGGCATCTTTGCCGCTGATCCGTATTTGAATCATGCGGGTGAAGGGTGGATACTGCAACGCTTTGCGAAACTCAATCTCCTGGCGGTAAAAGGCCTTGTAATCCTGGTGCTGTGAAGCTTCAATGCTGAAATGGTTGGGATTATAAGTTTGCAGTATCACCTGGCCGGGTGTATCCCCTCGCCCCGCGCGCCCCGAAACCTGGGCCAGCAACTGAAAAGTGCGTTCGCCCGCCCTGAAATCGGGCAGACTCAAAGAGAGGTCGGCACAGATGATGCCCACCAATGTAATATAAGGATAGTCGTGGCCTTTGGCGACCATCTGGGTCCCCACCAAAATATCAATTTGCCGATCCCTTAGGGCTTTAAGAATACGAAAGGTTGAGCCTTTGCGCCGGGTGGTATCGCGGTCCAGGCGCGCCACTTTAGCTGAGGCAAAGCGCTGTTGCATCTCGCTCTCCAACTTTTCGGTTCCCAAGCCGATGCGTTTGATCCGGGCCGATCCGCAGTGGGCGCAAGTGGCCGCGGCCGAACGACTGTATCCACAATAGTGGCATTTATAGGCGTTGCTGCGCTGATGATAGGTGAGCGAAATATCGCATCGCTTGCAGCGCAAGGGCCGGCCGCAAGTGACGCACACCAGCGTGTTGGCGAAACCGCGTCGATTGAGAAAGAGCAGTACCTGTTGCTTGCGTGCAAGGGTGGCGTGGATGGCATCCATTAAAGGCGGTGTTAAAAAACGGTCAACGCCGGGCTCTTCACGGACTTGTGTCAAATCCTGAATCACAATGTTTGGCAGGCTGCGCTGATCGATCCGCTCGGTTAAGGTCACCTGCGTAAACTTTCCTCTCTGCACATTGTAGCTGGACTGCAACGATGGGGTCGCCGACCCCAATATGGCCACAGCGCCATCTTGCCGGGCACGCACCACGGCCAAATCCCGGGCATGGTAGCGCAATGTACCCTCCTGCTTGTATGCGTCATCGTGTTCTTCATCCACAACAATCAAGCCCAAGCGCTCAAATGGTGCAAAAATAGCGGAACGGGCTCCCACAACGACGGGCGCTTCATTGCGCAACACGCGCAGCCATTGGTCATAACGCTCGCCATCGGAGAGCCCGCTGTGCAACACGGCCACCCGATTTCCGAAGCGGGCTCTGAAAGCCCGCTCCATTTGAACAATTAAAGCGATTTCCGGGACCAGCACCAACACGGGCAATCGGCACGCCAAAGCTTTGGCCGCCAACTTCAGATAGACTTCAGTTTTACCGGAACCGGTCACACCCGCCAGCAAAAAAGTTTGGTAGCCCTTTCCCAGGGACTTCGATATCTCGACAACCGCCAACTGCTGCTCCGGGGTCAGCGATGGGGCCTGATCCGGTGCAATCGGCGCGCCCAGGGGATCCCGGTAAACCTGTCGCTTATCGACAAGGACTTGGCCGTCACGGGCCATGGCGCGCACAAGGCTTGTCGCAGTGGGAATCTTCGCTTTGAGAGCGGCCACAGCAATGGGACCGGCGTCATCCAACAACGCCAGGATTTTTTTTCTTTGGGCCGACAAGCGCACGGCTTGCCGGTCGAATCCGGACACGGTCACAAATGACTCGGTTTTGGGCCGGGCGCGCTGACCGGCCAGGCGCCTGCGCTGTGCCACCCATCCTTTATGAATGGCTGCGTTGAGCATGCTGCGGGTGATTTTGGGCGAAACTTGTCGCTGCAGCTGCGCCAAAGGGCATGGCGACTGGTCCAGGTGCCGATACAGCTTCCGGGCGAGGGCATCCAATTTTTCTTGGGCCAGGGCCCTGCGGCCCGCGTCGGTCAGGCAATAACCAATTCTCTCAACAACGCTTAATCCGCCGGGCAGGGCGGTTTTAAGCACTTCACCGATGGGATGGAGATAGTATTCGGCCGTCCAGTATAACAATTGCAGCAGCCCGTCAGTGAAAAGGGGCTGCACATCAAGGACATCGATGATGGGTTTCAGGCGGGCGGATGGAGGCGTCGCTTTGGCCGGCCCCAGCACATACCCGGTGAGTCGACGCCGGCCAAAAGGCACCAGCACCCGTTTGCCAATGGCAACCGCATCTTGGAACCGCGGCGGCACCAGGTAGGTGTAGGTCGCATATAACGGTACAGGCACAGCCACTTCGATCTGATCCGACCGCCCGTTTCCGTCACTGTTGGCCATTTATAGCAGTCACCTGTCTATTTCCGCTCGCGCATGGGGACATAATGGCTCAATTGCGGTCCGGTGTAAACCTGGCGGGGGCGACAAATGCGCCACTCGGGATCATCCATGCTCTCTTTCCACTGGGCAATCCATCCCGGCAGACGGCCGATGGCGAACATCACGGTAAACATATTGGTGGGAATGCCGATGGCCCTTAGTATAATGCCGCTGTAAAAATCCACATTGGGATAGAGGTTGTGATCGATGAAATAGGGATCCTTGAGGGCCACCTCTTCCAGCTCTTTGGCAATGTCGAGGAGCGGATCCTTAATTTTCAGCGCACTGAGCAGCGGGTCACAGCATTTTTTTAAAATTTTGGCACGCGGGTCATAGGTCTTGTACACCCGATGGCCGAAACCCATCAGACGGAACTCATCCGTCTTATCTTTGGCCCGTGCTATGGCTTTGCGATAATCGCCGCCGGCTTTGTGGATGTCGGAAAGCATCTCCACCACCGCCTGGTTGGCACCCCCATGCAGGGGTCCCCACAGTGCGGCGATACCGGCTGAAATGGCGGCATAGAGGGTTACCCGTCCACTGCCCACCACGCGCACCGCCGATGTGGAGCAGTTTTGTTCGTGGTCGGCGTGCAGGATCCAGAACACCTCCAGCGCATCGAGCACCTCTTCTTTGATGCGGTATGGTTTGACCGGTGTATCGAACATCATGTGGAGAAAATTCTCGCTGTAGGTCATATCCGGTCGCGGATAGACCACCTTATGGCCCCGGGAAATTTTATACGACATGGCCGCCAGGGTGCGTATTTTGGCCAACAGACGGGTCACCGTGATGTTGATCTCCTCTTCAAGGGTCTGCAACTCCGGATAAAAGCTGCGCAGGGCATTGACCATGGCCGATAGAATACCCATGGGATGAGAGGCCCGTGGAAAATTCTGGTAGAAGGTCTTCATATCTTCATGCACCAGGGAATGGTCATTAAGCATCACCGAGAATTTACGCAACTCCGTGCCGGTGGGCAACCGACCGTTGATCAGCAGATAGGCGGTTTCTTTAAACGAGGATTTTTCGGCCAGCTCTTCCACAGGGAAACCGCGATAGCGCAGAATGCCTCTTTCGCCATCCATAAAAGTAATATCGCTTCGGCAGGCGCCGGTGTTGGCGTAACCCGGATCCAAAGTGATGAATCCCGTGTTGGCCCTAAGTTGCTTAATGTTAATGGCCTTTTCGCCCTCACTTCCGATAATCACGGGCAGCTTGAAGCTACTGCCGTTGTATTTTAAAGTTACAAATTCATCCATACTTCCCATCCTGTCTTTAATGCATTAATGTTCCTGGATTGATCTCTGCATTTGCGCGCGACAAAAGGACCAAAAAAGGGGCGGGCAAAAAAAAATTGCCGAAATAACTTAACTCGTATACAAAAAGATGGGAATCAGGTCAAGCAAACGACCATGATCGGCTGCATTCAGTTCTCCAAAACGAGGCGAGCTCCAATGGGATTTCGTGATAATTTACTGAAAAAAATAAAAATTCAACAGATCGCCCGTCAAGTCGAACAATCGATCAACCCCGCAGACAGCAGCCGGCGCATCGACATCGAAGCCATGCGTCAATTGCTGGAAATGGGCCCCTACGCCTATCGCCGCCAACGCGATCTGGATCTGTATTGTGAAAACGAGAGCGATGACCGGCAATCGATCATCGTATTGGACAATGAACTGAAAATCTATAACACCGATGTCCAGGATGTGGCGTTGCGCAAGAGCCCCACGATCAAGGAGATGCTGAACATTCGCAATGCCATTAAAATACTGAATGACAGCAGCGTGGTGATCAGCCGCAAAGCGGATACGGTCCAAACGGTGCGCCGCCGATTGATCGAAGCCTTGGATCTGTCCTTTACGGCAGCCGATATCGAAGCTATGGCAAAAGACGGCAAAGAGGCCCTTAAGAACAGCTATGCCGAGGGCGTGGTGGAGATCCTGTCCCTCTTTGCGGAATTATTAGGCTATCCACCAGCGCCCAGGATCTTTCAATTGCCGCACCATCATATCTGGGGGGTGCCCACCAAAGGCCGTGGCGGCGAAATACTGTTGGGCCCGGCCGTGATGTTCGGTCTGATGCACCACCGGGTGGCCCTTTTTGAAAAACCCGTCAGCAGTTTGAAAAAAGCCGATTTGGAGCGATTTCAGAAGATCGCCAAAGGCGAAACCGAAGGCGATGCTGCCGGTGAAAAAGTGTTTGAGCGTCTCAAGGAAACTGTCTTGTCCACAGCCGCAATCTAGCCCGACAGCGAAGCAAATTTCAGGCGGTCCCATGGAACAACAGATCTTACTCGATGAAAAAGAGCTCTGCCTGGAGGGGTTACTCAGCCAGGGCCATGACAAAAAAGGGGCCATCCTCACCCATCCCCATCCTCTGTATGGCGGGGACATGCACAATGCAGTAATCACCACCCTGGCACGGGCTTATCAGGAGATGGGGTGGACCACTTTGCGCTTCAACTTTCGCGGGGTGGGCCTGCGCCAGAGCGCTGTTGACGACGGCAAGGCAGAGGTCGAGGACCTTCAGGCGGCCATCGCCTATTTACAAGAGACCGGCATTGAGCGGCTCCATTTGACGGGATACTCCTTTGGGGCATGGGTTTTATCCTGTTGGGCCCATCGGCGGGGAACTCAGCCCCATCCGATCCTGATGGTGGCGCCACCGGTGGCTTTGATTAGATTTCCGGCCGGTCCGCTGCCCGCTCTCAAGGCGGTGTTCACAGGCCGTCAGGACGAATTGGCGCCGCCGGCCCAAATCCAATCGCTTCTACCGCAATGGCATCCGGATATCCCTTTCATCATCATCGAAAATACGGATCATTTTTTCTATAATAAAATGGATGAATTGAAGCTCAAATTCAGTCAATCTATCAAAGATAATAATCTCTAAAGTTTTTTTTTCAGCGTGCCGATAAAGTGTTGCACGGATAGGTATCTTTTGATGGATTAATCATGTCTGTATCTATAAATTACATTAATCACAGCACCTTATCAGCGAATCCTTACTTAACCCAGCGCTCCTGCAGCTCGAGCGCATCGGATGGGTGCACTTCAAGCGCTTCACCCTCCGATCCGGTCGCCATTTCCGAAGCCGGTATGCAGTTGCAGACCAAGGGGGATGTACTCGATCCCGAAGAACAGCGGCAAGTCGACCAATTGAAGCAACGTGATGCAGAGGTTAAGACGCACGAAGCGGCACATATGGCCGCCGGAGGCACCGTGGTTCAAGGAGGCGCCTCGTATCAATACCAACAAGGTCCGGACGGTAAGATGTACGCCGTCGGTGGTGAGGTGAGCATTGATCTTTCTTCTGAAAGCACGCCCGAAGCCACCATTCGAAAAATGCAGGAGGTCCGTCGGGCGGCAATGGCACCGGCGCAACCCTCCGGTACGGATCGGGCTGTGGCGGCCCAAGCCACCCAAATTGAGGCCCAGGCACGCATCGAAAAAAGCGAACAAACCAAGGAAGAGGCTATAAAAGCCAAGAACACCAAAGCGCCAGATGACCCCGAAAATCAATCGCGTCATCCCCATTCTTCCCAATATCCCACCGGTCGGAAAATCAGCTTATTCATTTAAATTAAAGCGCTTATCTACAAAGCACAAGTTGATGTTTCTTATGTTCAAAGCCAAAACTGGAGGTCATCGGCGTTAGGTGGGGTTGCCGGACGTTAGCCATGCGGTCTTAGTGGGGCTTAGGGGCGGCGCAGGATCAGCGTCCCACACTGTTTGAGCGCCAGCGAGTTTGTGGGACGCCCGTAGCGCCCCTTAGTCCCACTTAGACCGTGATGGTGTGTCCGGCAACCCCACCTAACGCCGATGACCGGCGATCCAACACCTCCTGTCGGACTTGCGCTTTATGGATAACCGAATAAATTAATTTTCTATTGTTATTTATCCATTTGACGCAGGCCGATATGGTTTCTAATATAGAAATGTTTACTCGCCATGCCCATTGACATCATTTTCAATGAATTCAATTTAAGTCATCCATCGCCATCCACTGCGAGGGAAGGAATCAATATGCTGGAAATGATCGCTAAAATCCTGAAAGTCCTAAACTCCGAAACCGAGCCGGGGCAAATCAGCCTGGCGTGCTGTCTGGCCATGATCATGGCGTTCACCCCCTTGCTCTTGCCGCACAACCTGATGGTATTGCTTGCTGCGCTGGTGTTGCGAATTAACCTGTCAACTTTTGGTATCAGCTGGGTATGCCTGTCGGCTGTTTCATTTGGGTTGGATCCGCTATTTCACCGCGTAGGACTGGCCTTGTTAACCGTCAATGGTCTGCAATCCTTTTGGACACAGCTCTACAACACCACTTGGTTTCGGTTGGAGCGCTTAAATAACTCCATAGCCATGGGGAGCCTGGTGCTTTCGTTGGTGCTGTTTGTGCCGGCCTATATTGGCCTCAATCGGCTGATTAGGCGCTACCGGAAACATGTCCTCGACTGGATAGAGAAAACCTATTTAATGAAGGCTCTTAAAGCGAGCAAGCTTTATGAGGTCTATCAGACGATTTCCGGATTGAGAGGTGCTGCATGACCCGATGGATTCGCTGGCAAGGCTTGGGTGCATTTATCCTGGTCTGTTTCATTTTGGCGATCGTCTGGTTCGTCGTGGTGGACTGGGCGGTAGAAAAAAGTATTGAGGTGGCTGGATCGCAGGTGGTGGGGGCCAAGGTTGAGGTGGCCGATGCAGACGTTACCCTGTTTCCTGCGGGTGTGACCGTCTTCGGACTGTCAGTGACCGACCCGCAACAACCCATGCGCAATAGTCTGGAAATAAAGCGCCTGCATGCCGCTATGGCGCTTGCCCCTTTGCTAAAACGTAAAATCATCATTGATGACCTGCAGGTTCAAGGCCTGCGCTTGGACACACCCCGCAAAACCTCAGGGGCGTTGAAGGGCAAAACACCGCATAAAGCTCAAACACAGACGACCCCCGCATGGTTGGACGATTTGTGCGGTACCGGAAGTCTACCTCAAATGCGCCTGCCCAGTGCGGAAGAGATTTTGGACCGCGAACCCCTGCAATCCCTGCAGATGGCCCGGGAATTGCGCGCCAAGGTCGCGGCCACACAGACCGACTGGCAGCAACGTTTAAAGGCACTGCCGGACCAACAACACCTGACGGCCTATCAAAGCCGAATCGACAAACTCAAAAAATCCCAAGGTGATTTAGGAGCCCTTTTGGGATCTGCCGGCAAAGCCCGATCTCTCATAGAGGATGTGCAAAAAGACTTGAAGCAGATCGAGAGAGCCCAAAAAACTTTTGGGTCCGAATTGGACAATCTACAGAAAGCGTCAGCAAATTTGACCGCCGCCCCGGAGGCTGAAATCAAACGCCTGTTGAACAAATATACCCTTAATGCCGCGGGCATGGCCAACTTGAGCCGCCTCTTATTCGGCAAACAGGTCTGTGGCTGGTGGCAAAAAGGCTACGCATGGTACGTTCGCCTGGCGCCTTATCTCAATCGGGTGCCCACCATGCCCGGCGAGCCGGAGCAAACCCGACCCCTGCGCAGTAAAGGGGTGGATGTGCACTTTAAAGAGCAAAACCCGATGCCCGATTTTCTGATCCGACAGTTGCATGTGGATGCGCTGTTGGATGTCGGTGAATTCTCCGGGCAGATGGCCAATATTACCTCACAACCGCAGGTTTTAGGTGCACCCTTGACCTATAAGTTCCTGGGACGCCGCATGCAAATGATGTCGGCTTTTAATTTAAATGGTTTGATGGATCTGGTCCAACCCCACACACCCCGCCACAGCGTCAAATTGCAAATTGATCAATATGCTTTGACCCATCTGTTGCTGGGCGACCCGGAGCATCTGCCTCTGGATATTACTCAGGCCCTGGCCAACATTCATTTCGATCTCAACCTTACCGGAAAGCGTCTGGATGCCCTGCTCAAAGCGCAACTAAACCAGGTCCAAATGCAGATGCAACAAACGGCCACCTCAACACTGGCTTCCGCTTTGGCGGATGCCCTCAACGCCACCCGGCATTTTGATTTAACTGCCGCTTTTAAAGGCGTTGCGCCGGAAATAGAGGCTAGCCTAAAATCGGACCTGGATAAAACCCTTCAAAAAGCAGTGGGTCGCGTGGTGCAGAAATCCAGCGACCAGCTGGCGGCCCAACTCCGCAAAGGAATTGGATTAAAAACAACAGATGCCATCAGGGATGCCCAGTCGGATCTGGCGGGATTGAATGCTATCGGTGACCAATTGACCCAAAGGATCAATATCGGAAACGATTTATTGAAAAAAATTAAATTGCCGATATGATAGCGCCAAACATCGGCTAAGCCGCAATCTGAGTCGAGTATTGACAAAAATGGCAAAAATGGTCATAATTTTACCACCCTATCGAATGGTTGCCCAGGTGGGAGAGGCCTATTTTAAGCCACAATTCCCAATCCTTGTGCAGCAATGGATCAAAGCTATTCTTTGCGACATAGGAAGCAACTGAACTCAAAATGAAGGAAGACCTATGGCCCGATTGCTTCTGACGTACAAAAACAAGGTCATTAAAAAATATATATTCGATGAAGGCAGCGAAGTAACGATCGGACGACATCCGAACAATACCCTTGTCGTGGACAATCCCCTGGTTTCCAGCCGGCATGCTAAGATAGTACATACGGCTCAAGGCATTAAGCTGACCGATTTAAATAGCACCAACGGTACCTATGTGAACAATGAACAGGTGGCCGAATATCAGCTGACGCACCAGGACTGGATTACCATCGGCAAGCATATCGTCGTGGTGGACGTCTATGAAACACTCTCACTGGAGTCCACGCTTCAAATGCTGGAGACCGGCTCCTCCGGCACCCAGGAAGCGGACCATACCATGATGTTGGATGCAGAGATGAGCAAAGCGCTGATGCAATCCAACGACTACCTCAACTTTTTATCCCATGACCGCGATGATTTTGAACTCTCCTCCAAATCCGTCACCATCGGTAAAAACAAGGATGCAGAAATCGCGGTCAATGGTTTTTGGGGACTGTTTGCCGGAGAACCTGCAGCTTCTATCCATAAGCAGGGGAGCGATTATTTCATCGAATATGTCTCAGGGATGCTTAAACCCAAGGTCAACGGTAAAACGGTGAAAAGCCCCACCATAATTAAACACCGTGACATCATTAAGATAGGCCCGATTAGGATGCAGCTTTACAGGATCAAACGGACTGTATAATCCGTCACACCCTTGCTTACTAAATATTGTTGGCCGGGCCTGCCCGGACATTGGGTCTCATGTAATTTTCACAGCAACAGCCATTAAGCTCTCCTTTTCTGCTCTAATTTTTACTTTGCTCCCAACGTTGGAAGTTATCCCCAAAAAGCAATTCATGTCCGGAGTAGTTTTAACGCAGCCTGAAGACTGAGGCCTGAGGCCCGAAGACGGAAGCTATTAGGTGAAGACAGGATCTTGAACCCAAATCCGTTTATTGAAATGGCTTCTGGAAACGATTTAGCAGCCCTTGCTTTGAATTAATCAAAAACTATGGCCGCGCTAAGGCAACAGTTGTTGATATGGATTGACAAATCTTGAGGATAAGGGTTTCATAAAAAGGAGTTTACAGGGTATGACAATGAACAGGTGTAACCTTGGCCTCTATTAAAAAAATGAATTTTGACCACCTGGTAGGCCAACAGGTGGGCAGTGCGGTCTTGCTTAGGACTCTGGACCGGGGTGCAATGTCAGTCGTTTTTGTGGCCTATCAGAAGACGCTTAAACGCCAGATCGCTGTAAAAATTTTACCCAAATCATTGCTCACCCCAAAGGTGGCCGAACTGTTTCATCAAGAAGCGGAGGCGGCGGCCTTCTTGTCCCACCCTTGCATCATTCCCGTTTACGAGGTCGGCGAAACCGATGATTTTCTCTACTTCACCATGCAAATGATCAAAGGGCAGTCCCTGGCCCATTACATCCTGCGGGCCCGAAAAAACATTATCCCCTCAAAACGCACCATGCCTGTAAAAGCCAGCCTTAAAATCATTGTCAAAGTGTTGGACGGACTCAATTACGCCAACGATCAAGGGATCATTCATCGGGATATCAAGCCGGGTAACATATTGATCGAAACGCACTCGCAACGGCCCATAATTACCGATTTCGGTGTGGCCCGGTCCTACTCCGGCAGCAATGAAGATTCTCGCATATTATTGGGCACACCCACCTACATGGCCCCTGAACAAATCATATCGGGTATTGTGGATCACAGTGTAGACATCTACACTACCGGTGTCATGCTTTTTGAAATGCTGGCGGGTAGACTACCCTACCCTCCATTCGACTCCGCCATCAAGTTGCTCAAAATCAAAATTCGGTTTCAGGACAGGCTTTTTCAAAAAAAGCCCTCACAGCTCAACCCAGAGGTGGACCATGAGCTGGATGACATCATCTTAAAAGCGGTGGCCTACAATAAAGAGAATCGCTATGCCACGTGCAACGATTTTGGGCGTGACCTTGAGCAATATGTGAAGAATCGCTATGGTTAAATTAGCAACCTGTAGATGAGCTTATGGTTGAAGGTTCACGGTCTTTTGGAATACAGCCCTGAGATACGAGCATTCCTTCAGTCCCGGCTGTAAGCGTATCAGTCATTGCCATAACAGCACGAAAAAAGGAATCGGCTATGGATATTACGACCACCAAACAGAAGCAGGCCCGATTCGGACGGGCGGTGGCCTTGCTGCTCAATCGCGGCATGATGTATCAAAAGCATCACCCCATGGTTAAAGATTCAATCAAAGAGGTTTTTAGATCCGCGCAGATGCTTTTTGAAACCATCTCACCGCTGGTTTTCATTCTCAATCGTGAACAGTTCTATGTGGATGAAGAACCGCTTGACCCGCGCATCAATGTTAAAAGAATCGCGAACCTCTTTGAGAAAAACGGCATTCAGTCCGTATCTTTTGAAAAAGAGATGAGCCTGAGCGAACTGGCCATATTTATTGGCATTTTCTCTACCCTGACCACTGCCAGAGATGCCGATGCCGTTAAAAAGGAACTTTTTGCAAAGGGCGCCTTCAATATCCAGGTCAATCATGTAATCTATAAAAAAGTAACCGAAGATGACCAGATTGTGTCACGGGAAGCCCTCAAAAACGTCACACCTGATTTGGACAGCGACAGTCAGGAGAGCCGCAAGCGCTTCATGGAGACTTTGCTTGAGAGCGTACTCACCGAAGAGTTTGCCAAAACCCTTAACATTCAAAGCTTGATTGCTGATCCCGGTGCTGTTTCCAGAAGTATGATTGAAGCTGATTTGGCCAGTGCAAATCGTACGCTGGCAGATACCCAACAGAACGAAACCCTGCCTGATCCTGTGACAATCCCTGACAGCGACGGGCCATCAGATGGTGAAGGTGGCGGTCCTGGAATGGGCGCCGGTGCCGGACCGGGTGCGAGTGGAAGTAGTGGAACTGGACCCGGCGGGAGTGGTGCTGGACCCGGTATGGGGGACGGTGCCGGACCGGGAGCCGGTGGTGCGGGCCAAGGTTTTCTAAGAGATGCCGGACCGGGGGACGGCGGGAGTGGCGCTGGACCCGGTATGGGGGACG
>JBNKKB010000041.1:0-97730 GCA_050291605.1 Desulfobacteraceae bacterium
GCCGTTGCCGGTTAGCCGCAAGTCGTGGGCGCCCTCCCAAATCATGATGGATAACGCGCCCATCAACGGACTGGCACGCGATGAGAGTGGCACCTTATGGGCTGTTGTGCCCCCGGGGTTGCACACGGTTATAATGAGAGGCAATATCAGCGAAGAGGGTATGATTCAGATTCCGTTGCCTTTAAAACCCCATCAAGCGACTTATATGGCTGATGGATGGGACGTCAAGGGGATTCTTCCCGATGGGCGCGTGGGCTCCAGCATCCAGCTCAACCGATTGCAAATCAAACCTCGTGATGCCGCCCCCCGTCAAGGCAGTGGGGCGCTTTTGCCTTTTCTGGAAGTGAAACGCGTGCTTTTTCTGGGCCTCACCTGGAAAGTGCAGACCACCGTCAAACGACTCACGCCCCTGGGTGCACCCGTGGTGGTCAATGTGCCCCTGCTGGCCAACGAATCAGTTACCACGGCCGGTTTGCCTGTGAAAGACCAAGCCGTGCTGGTCAACATGTCCGCTGATCAATCCCAGGCGACCTATTCATCCACCCTCATGGTGCAGCCAAAATTAGAATTGAAGGCTCCCCGTGCCGTGCCCTGGACTGAGGTTTGGATTCTGGATGCAAGCCCCATCTGGCATTGTGATTTAGCCGGCATTGCCCCCATCCATCACCGGGGCCGTGCCGGACAGTGGCAGCCGCGTTGGCAACCTTGGCCGGGAGATTCGGTGACGATCCGAGTGGCACGTCCCCGGGCAATTGAGGGACAGTTGGTTACCATCGAGCAAGCCCATCTGACATTAACCCCCGGGCAGCGCTTTGGTGCGGGAGAGCTGGTAATGAAAATCAGCACCAGTCGGGGCAGCCAACACGCGGTGGAGCTGCCGCCCAAGGCCAATTTACAAAAAGTTCTCGTGAACGGTAAAAGCCTGCCCATTCGCCAGGATGGCCAATGGGTTACCCTTCCGCTGCAACCTGGTATCCAGACGGCTTCAGTTCAGTGGCATCAGCTGTCCCCTTTTGGAATGCTATTCAAAGCCCCCCGACTTAAAATCGGTGAACAAGCGGTTAACGCCAAGGTCACTTTTAAACTGCCTGACCGATGGATTCTCTGGGTGGGTGGTCCGAGCTGGGGTCCGGCGGTGCTTTTTTGGAGCTATCTCATTGTGATCGTGATCGCTGCCGCCGGTCTGGGGCGCTTGACCATAACTCCCTTGAAAAGTTGGCAATGGTTGCTGTTGGGGCTTGGCATGACCCAGATTCCATCAGTCATGGCATTGCTGATCGTGGGGTGGTTGCTGGCACTGGGGTTGCGCGAACGACAATCCATGCCGGGACATTGGTTGGGATTCAATGCCCTTCAAATCGGCCTGATTCTCTGGAGCGTGGTGGCCCTGGGCGCACTCTTTGCTGCAGTCAAAGCCGGTTTGATCGGCCAACCGGAAATGCAGATCGCAGGCAACCGATCGACCGGAGGAATTTTGCACTGGACCCAGGACCACATTGGTGCCAGCATGCCACAAGCATGGGTTTTCAGCTTGCCGGTATGGGTCTATCGCACTTTGATGTTGGCCTGGTCCTTGTGGTTGGCATTGGCTTTGCTCGGTTGGCTCAAGTGGGGGTGGCGCTGTTTTATCCAGGATGGCGGTTGGCGAAAAATGCCGCCCCGGCAAAAACGCAAGCCCAAGCATGGAGAGGTGCCTTCATTGTCAAAGTAAATTTACGGGCAATTGGATATGACCACCGAACTCATTTTAGCCATTGATTGTGGCACGCAGAGTCTCAAGGCCATGGTATTCGACCTGCATGGACAGATTCAAGCCAGAGCCCAGGTCCCTTTGGGAGCGCATCAAAATCCGAAGCCCGGCTGGTTCGAGCAGGATCCGGATCACTTTTGGCAGACACTTTGTCGAGCCTGCCAAACTTTGTGGCGTGACCAGGGAGTGGATCAATCGGCCCTGGCCGGAGTGGCTCTGACCACCCAACGCGGTACAGTGGTCAATGTAGATCACTCGGGTCGTGCCTTGCGACCGTCGATATCCTGGTTGGACCAGCGCACCACACGGGGATTGGCCCCTTTGGAAGGGGCATGGCGCTGGTTTTTTGGGCTAGCGGGCCAGCGGGCCACCATCGATTATTTTCGGTCCCAGGCAGAGGCCAACTGGATCGCGATCCATGAGCCGGATATTTGGGCCCGTACCCATAAGTATTTGCTGCTGTCCGGTTTCTTGATCTATCGCTTGATTGGTGTTTTTATCGATTCCGTGGGATCCCAAGTCGGTTACATTCCATTTGATTACAAGAGATTAAAATGGGCCAGCGACTGGAAGTGGCACTGGCGCTGTTTGCCGTTAACGCCGAAAATGTTGCCCGCTCTGGTGCACCCGGGTGAAATTTTAGGCCCTATTAGTGCCAAAGCCGCCGAGCAAACCGGTATTCCGGAAGGGCTCCCCTTGGTGGCGGCTGCAGCCGACAAGGCATGTGAGGTGCTGGGCTCCGGGGCGCTGGCCCCGTCAATCGGCTGCCTCAGCTACGGCACCACCGCCACTATCAACGTGACCCATCGGCGCTATATCAAGCCGGTGCCCTTGCTGCCGGCGTACCCTGCGGCAGTAAGTGGATATCATACCCTGGAGGTACAAATTTTTCGGGGCTACTGGCTGGTCAATTGGTTCAAGCAAGAGTTCGGCCATCTTGAACAGACCCAGGCCGAGCAACAGGGCGTCGCTGCCGAGACGTTGTTTGAATCGTTTTTGGAAACCACGCCCCCCGGCGCCATGGGGCTGATGCTGCAGCCCTACTGGTCACCGGGACTCAAATGGCCGGGTCCGGAGGCCAAAGGCGCGGTTATTGGTTTTGGCGATGTGCATACCCGCGCCCATCTTTACCGGGCCATCCTGGAGGGGTTGGCTTATGCCCTGCGCCAGGGTAAAGAGCGCATCGCGAGCCGCAGCCGAATCCCCATCAGCTCCCTTCGGGTTTCAGGGGGTGGCTCCCAGAGCGACCAGGCGATGCAACTGACGGCGGACATATTCGGCCTGCCCGCCATAAAGCCCCATTCCTACGAGACCTCCGGATTGGGTGCAGCCATTAATGCGGCGGTGGGTCTGGGTTTTTATGATGATGTTCCTGCTGCGGTCAGTGCCATGACGCATACGGGCAGTCTCTTCGAGCCCGATGTTCAACACCATCGCTTTTATGACGCCCTCTACCGGCGGGTATACCAAAAGATGTATCGCCGCCTGAAACCCCTCTATGAAAAAATCGGTGAGATAACAGGTTATCCGGAATGATTAGTGGTTGATTCTAGATGGCGCTTTTTTATATGATAGGCCGCGATCATGGGGTGAGTTTCCCCCTTTTGCCACCAGAACCCGTCGGGTGCCGCAGCTACCCGGAAGCTGAAAAAATGCCTTGGCCATATGATGAACCATGCTTGAAGAACTCTCCATCCGCAATTTTGCCATCATTGAAGATCTCACTATCCGTTTCGATTCCGGGTTGACCATTCTCAGTGGTGAGACCGGTGCCGGCAAATCCATTATTATCAACGCCGTCAATTTATTGTTGGGCCGGCGTGCTTCAGCGACGCTGATTCGTACAGGTGCGGATCATGCAGAGTTGGAGGCGCAATTTCAGATTCCCCAAACCGGTCGCGTGGCCGACGTGATGACCGAGTCGGGTTACGATGTTCGCGAGGGCCTCATCGTACGCCGCATCATATCCCGCCAGGATCGGCACCGTATATATATCAACAACAGGCTGGCCACTATGCAGGCTTTGACCGCCATCACAGCCCACATGGCCAGTATTTCCGGCCAGCACGCCAATCAAGGGCTGCTCAAAGAAGAAGAGCACCTGTACATTCTGGATCAATTCGGCAGCCTGCTTCCCCTGCGTGAACAATACCAACAGGCTTACCGTCAATTGGCGCCGTTGATCCAGAAGGAGCAAGGGTTGTTGCACCGGCAGGCGCGCCAGGGCGAACAGATGGAGTTGCTTCAGTTTCAACAGCAAGAGATCCAAGACGCCCGGATTACGCTTGGTGAGGATGACCAATTGGAACAAGAGCGCATGCGCCTTAAAAATGGGGAGACATTGTTTCAAACCGTTCAGCAATGCGTGGATGAACTGTATAGCCAAGATGGTGCCGTGGTGGAACGGCTAGGGCAATTGGGCCTGGGGTTGGGAAAGGTGGGCGAGATCGATCCGCGATTAAATGCTTGGGCTGAGGAGTTGGCCGCACTCACCTATGGCGTTGAGGACCTGGTGGAAAATTTAAGGGCTTACCTGGGGCAGATTGACTTGGATGCGCACCAATTGGAAGCAGTGGAAGAACGACTTGATTTGCTCAACAAGCTCAAGCGCAAATATGGCGGATCCTTGGAAGCGATGATGGCCCACTTTGAAAAAATAACAAGTGAATTGAGTCAGATAGAGAATATCCAAGATACAATCGATCAAATCCGGACCGAGTTGAAGGAT
Source organism: Desulfobacteraceae bacterium (assembly GCA_050291605.1). GTDB lineage: Bacteria > Desulfobacterota > Desulfobacteria > Desulfobacterales > Desulfosarcinaceae > JARRKU01. The sequence continues at coordinate 4,479 of JBNKKB010000041.1, forward strand.
CTATATGGCAGCGTCGCCGGGTTGGCCCATGAACTATCTGAAAAACGACAAAACGCAGCTGTAACACTGGCCAAGCAAGTTGAACGTGAATTGGCTTCCCTGAAAATGGCCGACACCCGGTTTGCAGTGGGTATTGAGCCTGTAACAGCAGATCCTGATGCCAACCCACATCTTACATCGGGGGATTGTAACCTGACCGAAACGGGCATTGACCGGGTCGCATTTATGATTGCGCCAAACGTGGGGGAGGCCATTAAGCCACTTGCTCGCATTGCCTCCGGTGGCGAGCTGTCACGGGTGGTTTTGGCCCTCAAGGCGATTTTGGCGCAGAGCGATTCAGTGGAGACCTTGGTATTTGATGAAGTTGATGCCGGTATTGGTGGTGCCGTAGCAGAAGTGGTGGGAAAGAAATTGGCGGCACTGGCGTTGCACCACCAAATTTTGTGCATTACACATTTGCCGCAGATCGCTTCCTATGGCCGGCACCACTTATCTATTACCAAAACGGTGACCGGCGGTCGTACCACCACCACCATGCAACCCCTGACAACAGAGGAGCGCGTTGAAGAGATTGCGCGCATGCTGGGCGGCCAGGAGATTACCACCACGACCATGACGCATGCAAAGGAGATGTTGGAGTTGGCGGGTGCTTTAGTAGATCCAAAGGTCGCGTAAGCCGGAGGGCGTTAATGAACGCAGCGGCGCCCTTGACAAAATTTATGGGATGGTAATACAAGGGGACGCTATACATTTGTTTTTTAAGGAGTTTATATGCCTATCTATGAATTTAAGTGCGTTAAGTGTCAAGAATATATTGAGATTCTTGTAATGGGGGCCAACGAAGACCAAGTGGAGTTGAAGTGCACCAAGTGCGGTGGTGATGAATTGGAGCGCATTTTAAGTTCCACTACCTACGCCATGGGTGATGGCAGTGGAAAGCCTCAGGCCTCTGCGCAGACCCGGACCTGCTCCGGCGGGTCATGCACCACCTGGGACCTTCCCGGACACTCCCGCTAGCCTGCGGCACACATGGAGCGTAACGTCTCATGGCCTCGCAGGCGATTCACAAGCAAGAAAGAGATCAGTTTGTCAAACTGTTTAAACAGGATCGTATTGACCGGTTTAAGGACCGACTTGCGATACTGGAGGTCTTCCTGCATACGGAGCATCATGTGACAGCCCATGAGTTGGCCCAATTGGTTAGCCAAGAGGGGCATCGAATGTCTGATGCGTTTGTCGGTGAGACCATCGAATTGATGTGCCATTATGGGTTTGCCCAGCGAAACCTTTTCAATAGCGGCGAGCCGCGCTATGAACACCGCCATTTGGGGCAGCACCATGATCATCTGGTTTGTACCAAATGCAAAAAAATCATCGAGTTCGAAAATCCCGCCATTGAGCAGCTGCAGTTGGAGATTGCCAAAGATCGCGGTTTTCATATGTTGCAGCACAAAATGGAGCTTTATGGCATCTGCCGGCAGTGCCTGGATCAGCGGGACGGCCCCATTACCCTGGATAGGGCGAAAAAGGGCGAGCGACTGGTTGTCCAAGCTTTCAGCGGAGGCGCTAAAGCCAGGCTGCGATTATTGAGCATGGGCTTGCGCATTGGGGACCAGATTGAAATCATAACCAATATGCAACAGGGGCAATTGGTGATCGCCGTCGACTACAAGCGCTTGGTATTGGGCCGAGGTTTAGCTCAAAAAATATCAGTGACACCCATGGGGCTTGGAGGATGAAAATGAAACGGCGCGGGATTTAGCTTATCTCCGGTTTTTGACATCTGACGGGTGAAGGCAAAGGGGATGCTAGATGAGAGCTTTGACGGTATGGGTTGTGTTCTTGGCCGTCGGCTTGGTTGCCGGCCCGGCGGCCGCCGCTGAGCGTATGGCCGTCAAATCGGATGTGGCCAATGTGCGTGCGGAACCGGGCACTGAAGGTGACATTTTGTGGCAGATGGAGCGTTACTCTCCCATTCTGATCATAGAGAAAAAAGGGGTTTGGTATCGCTTTAAAGATCTAGATGGCCAGCAGGGTTGGGTTCACAACAGCCTGCTGGACCGTACGTCAACCGTTGTTGTGCGCGTCAGATTGGCCAATATCCGCAACGGTCCGGGTACCCAGCATGGTATTGTGTTTGATGCCGAAAAGGGCACCCCTTTTAAAGTGCTTGAAAAAAAAGGGCGCTGGTTCCGAATCCAACATAGTGACGGCGATACAGGGTGGATATTTAACTCGCTGGTTTGGTGATTGGGACGGATCAAGATAAACCTTTCACAGCAGACAAATAAAGTGTTGATTGAATGTCGATATTTAGGAAAATAGACCCGGAGAAGAAACTTGTGGTGGGGGTGGGATCGGCCCTTATCGATATCCTGGCCCACGAAGATGACGCATTTTTGCAAACCACCGGGGCCATCAAAGGGGGCATGACTTATGTCGACCAGCAGTTTATCGACGATACGGTAAACCGGATGGGCACACCACCTATCGTGGTACCGGGCGGATCAGCCTGCAATACGGTTGTGGGTATCGGCCGGCTGGGAGGCCCGGCACGGTTTGTGGGCAAATCGGGTTCCGGGGCTATGGGGCAATTGTTTCGGACCCAATTGCAGGCGCAACAGGTTGAACCGTATCTTTTGGCCTCTGATTCGCCCACAGGTCGAGTTCTTTCTATCATCACGCCCGATGCCCAACGGTCCATGTTGACCTATTTGGGCGCGGCCTCCGAGATTCAGCCCCATGAAATTACCCCGGCATGTTTCGAAAAGGCGGCCATCGTGCACATTGAAGGCTATTTGCTGTTTAACCCGGATCTGCTTCTGGCCGTTTTTCGATCTGCGTGCGATGCCGGCGCCAGAATTTCATTCGACTTGGCCAGTTTCACCGTGGTGGAAGCGGCCAAAGATATTTTACCTGATCTGATAGAAGCCTATGTGGATATTCTTATTGCCAATGAAGATGAAGCGTTGGCATATACAGGTTTAAAAGATGAACAAAAGGCCCTGGAGGACTTGGCAGACAAAGTAGATATTGCTGTTTTAAAACTTGGGGCCCGCGGCAGTTGGATTGCCCACGCAGGGTCTTCGCTTAAGGTTGAGGCCAAAGGCGATGGCGCCGCGGTGGATACCACCGGTGCCGGCGATCTTTGGGCGGCGGGATTTCTCTACGGCTTGGTTCACGGCATGCCTTTGGCGCAATGCGGTCATTTGGGATCCTTTTGCGGCCATGCCGTTTGCCAGGTCGTGGGCGCACACATCTCTGATTCACAATGGCTTACCATTCGAAAGGAAGCGGAGGAGAAATGGCCAAAAAACGCCTAACGCGCAAACAATTGTTAAAAGAACCGGATGAGTTTATTACCACTACGGGGAAAATACTCCAATGGGCCCAAGACCATACCCGCCAGTTGATCCTGGGTGGAGCTGTTTTTTTGGGTTTGGTGATTTTGTTTGTCGCAATCAATTATTATAATGCCGTCCAAAATCGTTCCGCAACGGCCCTGTATGGTCAAATCCTGGAAAAACACCAGTCTGCCGGGGGCGAAAGTGAAGCCGTCAAATCAATGGCCGCCGTACGCGAAGATTTAAAAAAACTGGTGGAAACATACGGCAGCCAATCGGCGGGGAAATTGGGGCGGATAAAATACGGACATTTCGCTTTGGCCAGTGGTGACCTGGACGAAGCCGTCGCTCAATTCCAATCTGCTTTAAAATATTTTAAAGACGATCCCTCGCTGGTGAATGTGATTCGCAATGGCTTGGGGACGGCATATGACCAGAAAGGGGAGTACCCCGCTGCCGTCGAACAGTTTGAAACCCTTGCCCAGAGCAGCAGTCCTGTACTTAAAGATGCGGCGCTTTTTCATTTGGGCCGGCTTTACGACCAACTGGGGCGCTCCGAGGAGAGCCAAAAAGTATACCGGCAGCTTCGTACTGATTTTGCTGATACCACCTATGCGCAGCTGGTGCAGGATAGGGGTGGTGAATAGATAATTTGAAGGCGCCAATTATTGCGTATTTATTCAGAGCGCCCGCTTTTATTCTGCACCAGAGTTTTAGGTTTTAAGTGTTAAGTTTTAAGTTGCGGTATGCTGGCCAACCCTAGTGAATTTTAGTTGTTCTTTGCGGCGGGTTTGGTCACGGAGATGTTGTATTTTTTGATTTTTTGATTTAGGCCGCTTTTCCCAATGCCCAGAAGGGCGGCCGCATGGGACTGGACATAATCGGCTTCGCGCAGGGCGCGCAGGATCATCTCTTTTTCAACATGGGTGAGCGTCTCATATAAGGTGGCTTTGGCCGGCAAGCCTTCCAATTGCAGCCGATTGTCCTGATAGACGCTTTTTTTGAAATCATTGGGCAGGTCTTCGACTTTGATCACCTGATCGGCACACATGACCATGGCGCGTTCAATAACATTTTCCAATTCGCGGACATTGCCCGGCCAACTGTAATCGAAAAACAGACGTTCCACTTCGTGGTTGGCATGCGTAATAGGCATCTCGCCATGGTGTTCTTTGGCATATTTTTCAATAAAGTGGGCCATCAGTGGCCGAATATCTTCTATACGCTCCCGCAACGGCGGCAACACGATATGGACCACATTCAGCCGGTAAAACAGGTCTTCACGGAAGTGGCCGACGGCAATCTCTTCTTTCAGCGACTTGTTAGTGGCGGCGATCAAGCGAATGTTGACCGTTATGGGGCGCACACCCCCGACGCGCTCAAACACTTTTTCTTGCAAGACCCGCAACAGTTTGACTTGCAGCGATGGTGAGAGTTCTCCGATTTCATCCAAAAACAAGGTGCCCCCGTCTGCCAGCTCGAACCGGCCCTTTTTCATAGCGACCGCGCCGGTAAAAGCACCCTTTTCATGGCCAAACAGCTCACTCTCCAGAAGGCTTTCCGCAAGGGCGGAACAATTGACGGCCACAAACGGTTGATTGCGGCGCGGGCTATTAAAATGGATCGACTTGGCCACCAGCTCTTTGCCGGTGCCGCTGGCGCCTTCGATCAGCACCGTGGCGGTGGCCCTTGCCACTTTGGTGATGGTCTCAAAAATGGTTTGCATGGCCTTGCTTTTACCGATCAAATTGCCAAAGGCGTAGTGTGATGTCACCGCACTGCGCAACTGGCGGTTTTCTTTGACCACACGATACATGGCCACGGCTTTGTTGGCATAGATGACCAGTTGTTCGTTATCAAATGGTTTTAAAATATAGTGGTAGGCGCCTTTTTGCATGGCCTCCACTGCTTTTTCCACGGTGCCGTGGGCTGTCATCATAATGACGGGCAGCTCATTGTCTTTGTCCTTTATCTTTTCGAGCAGTTGAATGCCGTCCATATTCGGCATTTTCATATCGGTAAGGACAAGATCGATGTCCGAATGGTCGATAATCTCTAGCGCCTCGTCGCCGCTGTTGGCCGTTAAAGCTTCAAATCCCTCATTTTGCAAAACATCGCTCAGCACCAGCGGGTAGTTTTTTTCGTCGTCTACGATAAGGATGGTGTCCATAACTAAGTTTCCATGTGAACAGGCAGGCGAATAGATACCCGCGCGCCTGCATCCGGGCAGTTATCGATGCGAATTTGGCCCTCATGCGCTTCAATGATGTTTTTAACAATACCCAACCCCAAACCGGTGCCTTTTTCTTTGGTGGTGAAAAAGGGGTCCCAAATCTTTGCGGCAGCTTCAGGGGTCAAGCCTTTGCCCTTGTCTTCAAAATAGATCCAGAGATTGTTGTCGCCCCCTTTAACCACAATGTCAATAGTACCCCCATCGGGCATGGCCTGCATGGCATTGATCAGCAGGTTGAGAAAGGCCTGGTAGAGCATATCGGCATCTGCCCTGATAGCCGGAAGCCCCCTATCATAATGGGTCCTGATGGTATACTTTTGCAAGGTCATATCTGAAGACAGATACGCTATGTTTTTGGCAATCACATCTTGCACGCTGCAGACGAAGCGGTCAGGGGCCTTGGGTTTGGCAAAGTTAAGAAAGTCAGTGATAATATTGTTTAAACGGGAGGACTCTTCAATAATAATATCCGGTATGCGGGTTTCAACGCCTTCAGCACCCATCTTCTTTTTTAATAATTCAGCCGATGAACTGATGATGCCCAGCGGATTTCGGATCTCGTGGGAGACACCGGCTACCATTTCACCCAATGAAGAGAGATGTTTTGCACTGCTGAGTTGCTCTTTAAGACGCAGGCGCTCCTGGGCGCGTTTTTGGATGATGATCTCTCCGCGTTTGACCACAATGATCATGATGAGAAATAAAATCAGCATTACACCGCTGCCCGTAATTAAGGTCATGACCTGAAAGCGGAAAATGCTTTTATAGTCATTGGAAAGATCTTGAACGATTTCGACCACGCCCAGCACAGGTCCGGCAACCGGCGAGAGGGGTTTTTCAGCGCGCAACGGTGCGAACGTTACTATTTTGATCTCTTTGGGCACACCTAAAAAGAGCTCCCAAAAGCTGCCTTGTTGAATCAGCCTGGAGGTGACTTTGCCCTCCCGGGCAATGCGATAGCTTGAGCCGCCGAGATTTTCCAGGCCGATCAGTTCTTTCGAAAAGCTATAGGCCACCAAATCTTTCATGCTGTAGATATTAACCATTTCTACATTAAAACTGTGCAACGTGCTGCGCACCACGCTGTCCATGCGTTCATACTGGTCCTGATTGCGCAGCTCGATTTTGCCGTACTTAAGCCCCACCGGAAGGAGGAATTGCATAAACACCTGATGGTTGAGATTTTCAATTAACAGCAGGGCATAATCCTCACTTTTTGAAAATTGCATGGATCGGATCCAATGGGTATTGATGACCGAAAGGATAATCGTGCCGGCAAAAATCAGAATAAGACTTGAGAATGAAAAATATTTTACCAGGCGAAACGGTTTGGAACGTTCTGTAATGGGGCGTGATCGCATAATTGAGCACCGTTAAGTTATCAGCAGAACCTTTATTGTTGTTCAGTTCAGACGGCCTAAAGTTTGCATAGAGTTAACCGATATCGATGGTTGATGGAACATCACCCAGAGCCTTCTGACCTGATGCTGAGCTGGCTATTCGAAACCGGGGACTCTTGGCCCATATAAGGAACCCTGCCTTTAAAGTCAAGGCAGACAGGCCATAAGCAATGGTAGAGGCACCAACTGGTAATGATATTAAGGCATCCAGCGGTCGTCAAAATGCTGACACTTGCTGGTACCTAAACAAGATTATTTAACTCAGAGATAAAAAATGGATATTTTTTTCCTGACATACAACACAATATCTACGGTATCGATAAAATTGTAATACAATATAGTCTAACTAAACAAAATTATGCATAATTTATATATAATTTGGCTTGACAGTCTAACAATTCTTAACAAGGATGTATAAAAAAGGAACATTGATAGTAAAAGAAGCTCTTGGCCACTCCAACAGATGAGATTTATAAGACACAGGTGGACAAAAAATTGAACACGGCAAAAAACTCGTTAAAGAAGGTTCGTGAATCCCTTTTGATGAGCAAATCTGAACTGGCCAGGGAAGCCAATGTGTCTCCAATAACCATTTCACGAATTGAACAAGGGATGCCGTGCCGAATGGAAACCAAACGCAAGATTCTGTTGGCACTTGGGTATAGTCTGTCCGATGCGAAAAAAATATTTAGCGAGTGAGAATTGACTATGTTTGGAGGTAAACGCAATCGATTGGTCGGCTTGGATATCGGGTCCCAAAATATCAAAGCCGCTGAGATCATTGAAGGCAAAAAAGGATTTACCCTTTCAAAGTTCGGCATGGTTGACATTGAACCGGGTCTAATTGAAGACGGCACCATTAAAGATCCGGAAGCCATAGCAGACACCATAAAAAAACTTTTTAAATCCTACGGTATTCGCAACAGTAATGTGGCGTTGTCCATTGGCGGATATTCTGTTATTGTCAAAAAAATCAGCGTTCAGACGGCCACGGAAGACCAACTGCAAGACACCATTCATTTTGAAGCGGAACAATATATTCCTTTTGATATTGATGACGTGAATCTGGATTTTCAGATTTTGGGTGAAAATGAGAACAATCCCAACCAGATGAATGTGTTGTTGGTGGCCGCTAAAAAGGAGATGGTCAATGATTATGTCAACATGACCGAGTTGGCGGGACTTCAACCCCTAATTATTGATGTGGACGCGTTTGCTTTGCAAAACGCGTTTGAAGTCAACTATGATTCGGTTGAAAATGAAAATATCGCACTGATCGACATCGGCGCCAGCAAGACCTCGTTGAATATCCTCAAAGGCGCTACTTCTGTTTTTATGCGGGATGTTTCCTTGGGGTGCGGTCAAATCAATCAGAAGATCGCTTCGTTGATCGACTGCTCGGTAGAGGAAGCCGAGTCCATCAAATTCGGTGAAAGCAGCGACAGAATTTCAGCTGAAGATTTGTCCGATATTATATCTTCAGTGGTTGCTGATTGGTGTACGGAGATCCGGCGCGCATTGGACTTTTTCTACTCAACCTATCCGGATGATCAAATAAAAAAAATAGTGCTCAGCGGCGGCGGCGGCAACATCCAGGAGTTGCGCCAACTGCTGGCGGTGGAGACCTCCGCAGAAGTGTCCACCATCAACCCCTTTCAGCATTTTTATGTGGATGGCGATAAATTTGATACCGAATATTTAGAAAAAGTAGCCCCCCAAGCCTCTATTTGCATGGGGCTGGCGACCCGTAAATTGGATGACAAATGATACGCATTAATTTACTTCCATATCGCGCAGCGAAGAAAAAAGAGAATATTCGCAGGCAGGTCAGTATATTCTTTATGTCACTGGTGGGTGTGGCTCTGTTGGTTTTTTGGTTTAATTCTTATCTAAAGGGGCGAATCAAATCGATTAACCAGGAGATACAAGGCACCCAAGCTCAAATCGCCAAATACGAGAAAATTAACAAAGAAATCAAAGAAATTAAAAAGAAGCTTAAAGTCCTGGACACCAAAATTAAGGTTATCGAAACCCTTGAGCAAAATCGAAGATTGCCGGTCCGGACTTTGGACAATTTGTATGTGAATCTCATAAAGTCGCGAATGTGGTACACCAAAATTCAAGAAAAAGGTCAGAATATAGATATCAGTGGCGTGGCCATCGATGAGCATACGGTGGCGGATTACATGACCCGCATCGAAAAATCAGACCTTTTTCAAAATGTTCGCCTTTCCAGTGTAAAACAGCAAGTTCTTAAAAAGAAAAATATCAAGCTGAAAGTGTTTGATGTTCAATTTTCAAGAGAGAATTTAAAGAAAGACGCAAAAACCAAAGGCAAAAAATAATGGAAAAACCCAGTTCGGTTGCCGGTGCCATGGCGCCGATTTTACAAGCCGTAGAAAAGCTTACCAAACCGCAACGCATCGGTATTTATGTGGGCGCCATTGTAGTCGTTGTTGCACTTTCATATTTCTTGCTGTTCCGGCCCAGCTTTAAAACGATCAAGAGTTTGGAAAGGCAACTGGTATCCGTGCAGGCAAAACTGGCGACAGCCAAAAAGAATGCGCGGGAATTAAATGATTGGCGCAATAAAATGAAAGAAAAAGAAGCCAAATACAAAACGGTCATGCGCGCACTGCCGGAAAAAGGTGAGATTCCTTCCCTTTTGGCCGGTGTTGCCCAGGCGGGAAAGGATGCCGGTCTGGAATTTTTGCTCTTCAGGCCAGGCAAAGAAAAGAAAAAAGATTTTTATGCCGAGATACCTGTCAATATCAGCGTGAGCGGAACTTATCATCAAGTGGCTGTTTTTTTTGATAAAGTCTCTAACTTGCCCCGAATTGTCAATATCCGCGATGTGAACATAAAGCCTAAAAAAGGTGATAGTGGTGCATTGGTCACGGCGACAACATGCCAGGCAGTGACATATAAATTTATTGAATCCTCCACAGGTAATCAAAAGAGAAAACGCGGCAGGCGTAAATAAAGGGGCGGATCGGTGGCAATCAAAATGTGCAAAATATTTGGTGCTATTTTAAATACAACTCTGGCCGTAGCGGTGGCAAGTCTGATTTCCTGCGGGGATGATAAGCCACCCGCTCCCGCTACCCAATCCCACGTGGTTAGCAAAAAAATAGTATCCAGCCAACCCAAATCCAAACCCATAGCAGAAAAAAGTGTAGATGGCAGCAAATCCCCTTCTCAACCAGGGAAGGTGTTGCCTGCGAAAGTGCAACCCCAAAATAAGGGCGCGACACCCCCAAATACAACTTCCGGGAAACCAGCAGCAGGAGAGCAGCCGGCTTCCTCTGACTTAATCAAAGCATCGCTCCAATTGGCCACCACATATGATCCAGCCGGCCGGTTTGATCCTTTTGAACCGCTGTTCACCGATGAGCCTGAAGTTAAGGTGGCAGCAGTAAGCAAAGATAGGAAAAAGAGGGTGCCGCAAACCCCCCTTGAGAAAGTCGCCATCAGTCAGCTTAAGCTGACGGCAATCATGCGAACACCACAAGGCAATCGAGCTTTGGTGGAAGATGCTACCGGCAAAGGGTATGTGGTCAAAAAAGGGACCTATATGGGTTTGAACGCCGGACAAGTTATCCGAATCGACCGCGACCGGGTCGTTATCGAAGAAGAGATCCAAAATATGGTGGGTGAGTACATTATAAACAATGCAGAGCTCAAACTTCAGAAACTTGCTGGAGAACAATAATATGACATCGAAACGATTCCACATTACGACCCTGGCGCTTGTGTTGTTTTTGATAACACATATGTTTTACGGTTGCGCTTCACAGCTCGATGCTGACAGGGGCTCCGGTCAAGCGCCGCCGCTAGAGCTGCGATCCATCAATACTGTGACCGCGTCAGATCAAGATGATATCGTCCAGGTGGTGATTTCTGCGGATGGGCCCCTGACTTTTTCATCGCTGAAAAAGCCGGACCCTCCCGCCGTCCTGCTGGTATTCCCCGAAACATCCGTGGATCAGTTGCCCGCTGAGCAACTTGTGGATAGCCAACTTATTCAACGCATTGTCGCCAGTGATGGCAATGGGGGCCGTACCGCTAGGTTGGAATTTCAATTGGCCGAAGATTTACCTTATACCGCAACCAAGGAAGGCAATACGGTCCGTTTGACCTTTGCCCGACTTAATAATACAGCCACTGAGACGGCGAATGTGGAGGAGACGGCCCCTGCACCCACTGCAATAGCGGCAACGTCAACGGACACTGAAGCTGCATCAACCGTGACACCCGCTCCGGTTAATGTTCCCAAATCAACCGCCTGGGTCAACAAAATCGATTTCCTCAGCGAATCGATGGGTAAATCTACGTTGGTTTTAGGGACCACCCATGCGGTCAACTACCAGGTTCAAAAAATAACGCCCCAAAAACTTGAAATTCGCCTATTAAACACGCGGATACCGTCATATCGCGAACGCGCACTGATTACCACACGGTTTACGAGTGCCGTGGATCGGATTGTCCCTTACCAGCACGAAGCACGTACAAATGAAACGATCGTTTCCATTGAGATGCGAGAGGCCGTGCCCTATTATACCGAGCAAACCGAGAATCTGTTGCTTGTCCATTTTGAAGCCTCGAGCGTGCCACCCAAGCCGATGGAGCAAGCCCAACTGCCGGCCTGGAAGCGTGCAGCGGCAATGGATGAATCCGAACCCGCAGCGTCGTCACCTGAAACCGGTTTGACCCAGCCCCCCCCCGCCCCCACAAGTCAACCGGAAGATTCAGCGGCTGTAGCGGCTCAACCGGCGGATCAATTGGCCGCAGGCGGTGTGATGGCCGGCAGTGCACCGGTGATGCTTCAAGGAGATACCACGAGCGCCCTGCAAAGGGCCCCCAAACGCTATACCGGCGAAAAAATTGCGATTGATTTTTATGATACGGATATTAAAAACGTTTTTCGCATATTACGCGAAGTCAGTGGGAAGAATTTCGCCATCGATAAGGATGTGAGCGGCAAGGTGACCATGACGCTGGAAAAACCGGTACCGTGGGATCAGGTGCTTGATCTTGTGCTGCGCATGAATCAACTGGGGGTTATTTATGAGGGTGATATCGTGCGCATCGCCACCCTTGAGACCCTCAAGAAAGAAGATGACCTGCATCGCTCAAAACTCGAAGCCATGCGCAAAGCGCGTGATGAAGCAAGGGCCCTGGAGCCTTTGGTGACCAGATATATTCCGGTCAGTTACTCCGATGCCGCATCCGAGGTGGTGCCCCATATTGAGCAAATCCTGACCAAAGATCGTGGCAGTGTCACTGTGGATACAAAGAACAACCAGGTTATCATTACCGATACGGCTAACGTGGTTGGACAGGCCCAGGAGGTGGTGCGTCGCATCGACCGTGTAACGTCTCAGGTGTTGATTGAGGCCCGCATTGTCGAAGTGACCGATACATTTTCCAGAAGCCTTGGGATTACCTGGGGGAGCAGTTATGGCCCAGGCATCATACCCGGAACCGGTGTGGAAACAACGGCGGATTTTGCCGTCAACCTGCCTGCGGCCGGCGGCAATACCGTTGGGATTAACTTTTCACGGTTGTCGGGCATTCCCTTTGTCTTGAATGCCCAATTGGATGCCGCAGAAACCACCGGCGATGGACGCATCCTTTCTTCTCCTAAAATATTGACCTTGGACAATAAAAAGGCCACCATCAAGCAAGGGTTGGAGTTTCCGTATAGCGAACAGACGGCTGAGGGGACGTTGGCCACCAAATTCAAGAACATCGACCTGCTGCTGGATGTTACACCTCATGTGACGCCGGACAACCGGGTGTCGCTGGTGATTAAGATTACCAAGAATGATGTGGCCGGCTTTGTCGGGACGGTTCCCCAGGTGGCGACCAATGAGGCCAACACCGAATTGCTGGTCAATGACGGCGATACCATCGTAATCGGTGGTATCATCAAATCCACAGACAACACAGGGCAGAACAGAGTGCCGGGGCTCGCCCGCATCCCCATACTCGGCTGGCTGTTTAAAAATTCCACGATAACCAAACAGAAAAACGAGCTGTTGATTTTTATCACCCCCAGCATTGTCCAGCTGGAAAAAGCAGCTAATTAGTTTCATTTGATCCACCTATCTATTTGGTATTATATGGAGGTCCCAAAAAATGCATCGATTCAAAAAATATCTCTTCAGCGTACTCTCTTTGGTTCTGTTCGCCTTTTTCTCCTATAGTTGCGGACTTGATGATAGCCCGCTTGACGAAAATGGGCAGAACTACCAAGTAAACTCCTTGGATCTATCAGATGCTGATGTGGAAGGGACTTTTACCATAGATGTCTACCAAGCAGAATGTGATGGTCAGTTAGAAATTATAGATATAGGCCCCCCGTTAACAGTCGTTTATGATGATCTTGAAACCTATACTGATGTACTGGCAACCATCACAATTACGGTGGCGCCTGGTGCACCGGGTATAACACTGGATGATTACACGATCGAATATATACCCGAGCTAAGCGAATCAGGAACGGGTCTGGCAATGCCCCCTACCTTGGATGCACTGACGGATCGCGGGCACTCGGCTGTCTCCATCAGTTCCGGGACATCGCTGCCCTTTACGCTTACCTGTATGACTGTAGACACAAAACAGGAGTACTTTATCAAAGCCGGCTATGTTCTAGATCCAGCGCCACCCCAGATTGATGTGGATGACCCACCGAACGGGATCAATAATGGTGATGGCGATTATGTAGTGGCTAATGTTTTTAGTGCTATATCAGCAATTGATGTTGCAAGATATACGATGCGCTTTACACTCTATTTTACAGACGAATATGGCGTAAATCGGGAGATTGAGGTGCTAAAAACCATTTATATGGGAAGATATGATAATTGTTAACAACCACGCATTGAGTAAAAAGGGTCTTGCTTTGGAAAAGCAAGACCCTTTGCAATGGGTGCAATTTTTTTATGCTTATCTTATCATTTTTTTCATCCGCTCTAAGGCTTCTTTGGCCATATCACTCTCCATGGGCGTCAAGTCGATAACCGTTTTATAAGAAGTTTTGGCTTGCTGATAGCGTCCCGTCAGCTCATACGCTCGTGCTGCATCAAAGTGGACTTGCGCCACCTTGGGAAATAGCTTCAGGGCTTTTTCAAGATAGATAAGGGCCAATCTTCCCTTACCCATGGCGACATAGGTGCGGCCGATGCCATCCAAGGCATGAATGAAATCGGGTTGTATATTTAATGCCTGCGAATAGTATTGTATCGATTTGGGATAGTCCCGCTTAAGGAAATAAGCCTCGCCCAGGTTGGACAACGGAAAATGGGGTGTGGCATAGAGGGCATCCCGTGTCAGCTCTTTGAGTGTGCGGATGGCCTGATCCAATTTGCCGGTTTCAATATAGACGCGCCCCAAGGTGTTGCGGGCCACCGAGAAGTTGGGTTTCAATTTTACAGCTTTTTCAAGATAAATCAACGCCTTGTCCATGCGGTTTTTGGCGCGATAGCACAGTCCCAGGTCGTGATAAACGATGGGGTCTTGTTGATTGAGTTTTTCGGCCTCCAGTAGTTTGCCCAGTGCAGCGGTATAGTCGCCCTGTCGCATATAAGCCTCACCGATACCACGGGCGGCCTTGGCCAAATTTTGATTGCGCTGGAGTTGTTGGCCGCCGCACGCCAGCAGGCTTGCCACCAATACCAGCAACCCCATGCGTCCCATATGTTTTACCATTTGCCTACCTTGCTGTTTCATTTGATCCATTGTTTTCGAAACCTTGTGGGGCCCGGAATTGTAATGCTGCCCGCAAGATGAAACTACCACACGACCATATCGATACCCTTCGCACTGATCAGATCGGTGACGGCCGGATGCAGCCCGCCACCAGCCAGAAGGATACGTTTGTCCTCATTTTGATCATACAGCACCCCCCAGACCGTGATAGCAGTGTTAAATTCAGCCGGCCGTTGCGCCGCCATGAAAGTGGGGTTGTCCACAAAATGCTTGTCCAGACCTTTGAAGATCTTTTTGACGATGGCGGTGTAGCTGTCTTCTGCTGTGATCTGGATCACCATCATGCCGGTGCCGCGCAGGGCGCTGATGGCATCGCCGTAAAGATCGCCGAAATCCACCAGCAGTTCTTGGTCGTTGCCGGCGGTAATCAGATTGGCATAGGCTTCCACCTGGATACCGGCATACGGAAAGGTGATGCTGACTTTGGGGCTGTATGTAAACCCCAAAGTGCGGGCCAAGGTTTTGACAAACTCCTTTTGGCCCGAGGCAGTGATGGCCACGATATTTTTAACGGCGTGGTGCCGGCCTTCAAACGTCACCGCCGCAGCTGTTGCTTCGCCTGAAGGCAGCAGCTCTTTGATCACGATGCCGTTTTGTTCCAGGTAGCGGCGGATGGACTCAGGGGTTTGTTCATCCGGGCCGTCTATGGGGGTGATGCACAGATGGCGCTGATCGCTCTGGGGGCGCACCCACTTGGCCCGAACCGCCACATGAACCGACTGATCGTCGAAACCCAACTCTGAGGCGGGTTGCGGCTGTTCGTCCAGGCTATCGAATATCGCAGTGACGATTTCGGTAACCGATGCCTGGGCATCATAGGCGACCACCTGGATGTCAGGCCAGGTGGATTTAAAGGTTGCGTTGGCCATCTCCATTATGCGCGGTTGCCGGGTAAAGAGCATGTTACCCTGGTCGGGCAGTTCAAGCATGGGGTGTCGGGACAAATCCACCTCAAAGTCATTGCCGCCCTGACGGGGCAGATAGTAGGTACCCTTGCTGTTCAGTTGGCCCCCCATGGCGGCGGCAGCCTGTTCAAGCGGATTTTGGGGCTTTTCCGGCTCGCGTTCGGCCACTGTTGCAGGGCGGGGCAAGACCGGTGCCGGGGAACCGGTATCCAGGGTTTGACGCAGATTGCCCTGATCATCGTACATGGCGGCATAGAAGGATTTGTCCCTTATCTCGGGGTCCGGCAGATAGAGTTTCTGACCGGCGAAGATCAGGTCCAGATTGGCGACCTGTGGATTGGCCGCCCGGAACAGCTTTACTCCTTCCCGGTAAGATTTGCTGCCATAGCGGCCATACTTGCGGGCCAGCAGTTGAGAAACCGTGTCCCCCCTTTGAACCTGGTAGCGTTGGGAGTTTTTTTGCACCACGTCGGTGACTTTGGCCAGGGTGACAAAGGGAATGGTGACCACACCTGTGGCTTGGCCGGGTAAGGCGCCATGCTCTAATTTGCGCAAAGGGATATCGATGGTCTGACCGGGCCGGATCATATTGATGTCTTTGATATGGGGATTGAGTCTTTGAAAGATACCTTGAAAATCGCGAAAATCGCGATGGGCGATCTCCCCTTTCTGGCGGAAGATTTTCAAGACCCAATCGTTTTTCCGGACCACATAAGGTTCGCACAAAATGTCCCAGCCCCGATCATATCGGATGATATAGTCTTTATACAGCATGCTGCTGGCCGTGCCGTAACCTATCAGCCATACCCAAAGGAACGCCGTGATTAAGCCAAACGTGCCGAATTTCTGATAGCAGCACCTTGGTGTTGGGGATGACCCGCGTTGGGCGTGTGCTTTGACTGGCTGTTCCGCGATGATATGCATGTTAAATTAGCTCGTCGGAGGTTAGGGTCGCTGATGACCGTTAGGTTATCGCAGCTTTTGGATGTAATTTCAAATCCTCAGCAATGGCTGTGCTGACACGGTCCACAAAGCGTTCAAATTCTGCACCCTGCAAGGGATGGCCGGGTTTAGGCACCTTGTCCAGATCTCCGGGACGAATATAATGGGGCGCATTGATCAACTCGGGAGCCGGTACGACCTCAAATTCGGCCGGAAAACGGTTTTCAAAATAAAGGTCTTGAAATCCGGCGAATTTGAGCGCATGGGCAGTGGAATCCACAATGGCCGTCTCGGTGGCATCCACGATCTTTTGGCTGACAGCCGCATGCAAACCGGCCAGACATTCGCCCCCATGCGTACAGGCGATGTGACCGTTTTGGTTGGCATGCAGCTGCCAATCCATGATTTGCTGCTCGCTGACCTGTATAAAAAAGACCCGTTGGGCACCGGCCAATTGGTTGTATCCTTCCACCAGTTTTATCACCCGTGGCATGGAGACCGGGTTGCCGATCATGGCCGCTTGGGCCACTGAAGGTCGAACGGTTTGGGCCACAAAACGGCGCTTGGCAACATCCGACTCCTGGTAGTATTGATAGACCGGGTCGGCATGGGCGGACTGCACCCCTATGATTTTGGGCAGGGTTTTGATCAACCCGGCCTGGTGAAATTTAATGAACCCGTTCATCACCGCAGTAATATTGCCGGCATTGCCGATGGGCAGCAGGACCACTTTGTCGTGCAGTTTGTATTCGAATGCCTGCGCAATTTCATAGGCATACGACTCTTGTCCCAAGATGCGCCAGGCGTTCTTGGAATTGAGCAAAGCCACCTCGTAACGTTCGGACAGGGCCTCCACCACTTTCATGCAATCATCAAAAACGCCAGGGATTTCGTAGACCTTGGCGCCGCTGCCCAACGGTTGAGACAATTGTTGGGGAGTCACCTTTTTATGGGGCAGCAATACGGCTGATTTGATGCGCGGCTGCAGATAAGCGGCATATAGAGCTGCAGCGGCTGACGTGTCGCCGGTGGAGGCACACACCGCCAATACGTCATCGGTTCTGCCGTCGGCGAGCAAATAGTTGATATAGCTAAAAGCGCTGGCCATGCCGCGGTCTTTAAACGAGGCGCTGGGGTTTTGCCCATCGTTTTTATAAAAGAAGCGGGTTCCCACCCGGGATTGCAGATAGGGGTTGGCCTCCACAATGGGGGTATCGCCTTCACCGAGATAGACCACCGACGCCAGCGGGATTACCGGCCCGATGAATTCGTGGAATCGATAGATGCCTTGGAGTGCCGGAAGCGTCAGCATGCGCCGGTAGTCGAAAATTTGATGCCAGAGGGTAGCCGGTACCTGTTTGAGGCGTTCAAAATGTTGGTCATAGATCAACAGCACCTGCCCGCATGCCGGGCAGGTGTATAGCAGTTTCAGGATATCGAATTCAGAGCTGCATCCCAGGCAACGGTAGATCAGTTTGCCGCTGGGTTTGGGGATCACGTGGGGTTGAATGGATTTTGGAAAATCAGCCGGAATCATGTGGAGATGGCTTCCTTTCCGCCCATATAGGGCCGCAGGGCCTCCGGTATAACCACCGAACCGTCGGCTTGCTGATAGTTTTCCAGTATGGCCGCCAGGGTGCGGCCGACGGCCAGTCCCGATCCATTTAGGGTGTGCACCAGGTGCGTGCCTTTTTGCCCCTTGCGCTTGAAACGTATGTTGGCCCGTCTGGCTTGAAAATCTTCAAAATTACTGCAGGAAGAGATCTCCCGGTATACATTTTGGGCGGGCATCCAAACTTCAATGTCGTAGGTTTTAGCCGCCGAAAATCCCAGGTCGCCGGTGCATAGGGTAACCACGCGATAGGGCAGTTCCAACTGTTGTAAAACTGCCTCCGCGTTGCCCAACAGACTCTCCAATTCATCATAGGATGCGTCTGGATGGGCAAATTTGACCAGTTCGACTTTGTTAAACTGATGCTGACGAATCAAGCCACGGGTATCTTTACCGTAAGAGCCCGCCTCGGAACGAAAACAAGGGGTAAAAGCGGTATAATAGATGGGCAACTGCGCTTCATTCAACACCTCATTCTGGTGGATGTTGGTAACAGGGACTTCGGCAGTGGGAATGAGAAAGTAGTCCCAGTTTTCAAGTTTGAATAAATCTTCTTCAAACTTGGGCAACTGACCGGTGTTGGTCATGGATTGGCGGTTGACGATAAATGGCGGCAGCACTTCTGTGTAGCCATGCACGTCTGTGTGAAGGTCCAGCATGAAGTTGAGCAGGGCCCGCTCTAATCGTGCGCCGCTATCGACCAGCAAGGGAAAGCGGGCGCCGGTAATTTGAGCGGCGCGGCCAAAATCCAGTATACCCAATTTCTCGCCAATATCCCAGTGCGCCTGGGCTTGAAAGTCGAATTGGGGCGGCGCGCCCCATTGTTTCACCAGCGTGTTGTCGTTTTCATCTTTGCCCACGGGTACGGATTTATCGGGAATATTGGGGATACCCATTAAGATGACGTGAAGGGTCCTTTCATGAATGGCCAGCTCTTTTTCTAGCTGTTTGATGCGCTCACCCACTTGGCGCATTTCACTTATTTTGTCCTCAGCCGGTTGCCCTGCCTTTTTCAGGGTGGCAATTTCATCAGAGACCAAATTGCGTGTGTGGCGCAGGCTTTCTATTTCAGCCAATGCTGTTTTGCGTTGATCATCGGCTTGACCGAAAGTATCCCAGTCGGCCGCCCCGCCTCGCAGGTGGAGGGCATTTTGGACTTCGGCCAAATTTTGTCTTACATACTTGATTTCTAACATTAATGTCCCTATATTTGGCAAGTTTTGTTGTCTGGAATTGGTTGCTGTAACACCATTGGCCCTCGCGGGGCAGCTTGGAAAGGGCGCACCGCCGCTCTTGAATGTTGACGCAACTCTACTGAAAACACCCGTTTTCGTCAATGATTATTATGAGTTGACTTTTGTGGCCGGGACGCGGAGGTTGGGTTCTGGATCAATTTACTGGAGATAATTATGGAGGAAGTTCGAGAGAAGAAGCAAGAGATTCGAGATGACATTGCCCGAAAATTAGGCGCTCTGAAGCCGGAGCAGCTCAATGCCAAAACCAAGGCGATTGAAGAGCGCCTTTTCGAATTCGCCAATTTTTTGGAGGCGCGTATCATTTTATTGTACACATCGGCCGCCAATGAGGTCGACACTGATGAAATAATCAGACGCAGTTTCATGTATAGCAAAATCATCGTGCTGCCGTCCTATGATCCTGAAACCCATCAGATGACTTTGATGAAAATTGATGACCCGGACAAAGACCTGGTGCAGGGGCCACGGGGCAACCGGCAACCCAATCCTGAAAGATGCAAGGTGGTCCCCATCGATTGTTTGGATATTGCCATCATTCCCGGGCTGGCCATGGATGAGAAGGGTGGCAGAATCGGGTCCGGGCAAGGATATTACGATCGCTTGATTCCCGAGCTACCCCTTACCACACGCAAGGTCGGATTGGTGCTGGAAGATCAGATCGTGCCACTGGTGCCGCTGGAAACCCATGACAAGCATGTCGACATCGTGGTGACTGAAAAACGCGTGATTTATAAGATCTGATTATGAACGGGGGTTCAACTCAGCTTGCAATTTATTAAGATTTGACGGTTCCCCCACTGCAATGACCGTATCGCCGGCATCAATCTTGGCCTCATAAGAGGGGTTGAACAGCATTTTTTCTTCCCGTGTTTTAATGGCGATAATGATCAGATTGTATTTTTGACGGATGCCGGAGTCTTTCAACATTACACCCTTGAGGGGCGAAGCAGTGGACACCGGGATCTCTTCCATCTGGATGTCTTTGTATTGATGGGCCAGGGCCAGGTCTAAAAAGTTGGTCACGGTGGGGCGCACGATCCGCTGGGCCATAGTGGCTGCCCCGATTTCATAGGGCGCTTCCACAGTGTTGGCGCCGGCCGCCGCCAGTTTGGCTTTGGCCGACTCGTTGCTCGCCCGGGCAACGATATTGAGGTCAGGTGCCAATTGGCGTGCACTGAGTACCAAAAAGACATTTTCCGTATCGGTACCCAATACTGAGATCAGCGCCTTGGCCTTACGAATGCCGGCTTTGAGCAAGGTGACCTCATCAGTGGCATCATCGCAAACATACACAAAACCCAGGTTATCTAATGTCTGGGCAAGATCTGGATTTTTATCGACAATCACCAAATCGATCTCTTCTCTATCCAACCGGTGGCAAATGACCTTTCCAATTCGGCCATAGCCGCAAACAATATAGTGATCTTTCACGCGGTTTATTTTACGGTCCAATCTTCGCCTCCCCATTATGATGCGGACACGGCCTTCCACCATGAATTGGATAACAGCACCGGCGACATAGAGAAAAAATCCGACACCGGTGATAATCAACACAATCGTATAGACGTGCCCGGCATCGCTGACCGGATGAACTTCACCATATCCGACCGTTGCCAGCGTAATTACTGTCATGTAAAGGGCATCCAAAGCGCGCCACCCTTCGATGGCCATGTAACCGATGGTACCATACAAAACCAGCAGTGATGCCAGAAGGATGGAGATAATAAAATGTTTTGTGGTTTCCATGGGCGATGTTAGGTTGTATACGTTGCAGAACAGATGGCCATATTGCCGTATAAATAGAAAGAATTTAGATAAAAAGCAAGCGGTTTGGAGATTGTTGATGTCAGGGCTGCATTTATTTCGGCTACCGGCAACGGTAGGGGGATGCAAACGACTATCTGCTTGACCGTCTCTATTGGCTCTGGTAGACGGTCCTGGGAGATGAGCCGTGATGAAGTATGATCGCCTTCGCCAGGAAATGGTGGAAAAACAAATCGAAGCAAGGGGCATTACCGATGCAAAGGTGCTGGCTGCTTTGCGTGGGGTCCCGCGCCATTTGTTTGTCAGCGAAGCGTTGATGGACCAGGCCTACAGCGATTTTCCGCTTCCCATCGGGGAACAACAAACCATTTCCCAGCCGTTTATTGTGGCCGAGATGACTCAGGCCCTGCAACTTGCTGCGGACGACCGCGTATTGGAGATTGGTACCGGTTCGGGTTATCAAGCGGCGGTGCTGGCCCAAATCGCCTATCGCATCTATACAGTGGAGCGACTGCATTCTTTGTACGTCAGAACGCGAAAGCTTTTCGACCAATTGGGCTATCACAATATCGTGACCCGCTATTCCGATGGCACCACCGGCTGGAAAGATCAAAGCCCGTTTGATGCCATCATTGTTACCGCCGGTGCGCCAGAAATTCCAACTGTGCTGGTGAACCAGCTGGCTGTTGGCGGACGTATGGTCATTCCTGTGGGCGATCAACATTCTCAGGATTTAATTAAACTGGTTCGCGAACCCAATGGTGTCCAGCAGACCAATTTAGGGGGGTGTCGATTTGTGAAGCTCGTCGGCGAACACGGCTGGAATTGAAATGGGCGGAGAGATGATTTGACAGACTATTTGATCCCTTTTCTTGAGCAATTGGCAGTTTATGGGGCAACCTGGGGGCCGGTGTGGGTGCTTGTGTTTATGACCGTGGAGAGCTCATTTATTCCTTTTCCTAGTGAAGTGGTGATGATACCGGCGGGATTCATGGCAGCCAGGGGGGAGTTTTTTCCCAGTGATCCCGTTTGGAGCGCCTTGGCCCTGGCTGTCTTGTGCGGTGTTGTCGGTTCACTTTTGGGCGCTTGGCTTAATTATCTTATTTCGTTGAAACTGGGGCGTCCTTTTCTGCACCGTTGGGGGCGCTATTTTTTTCTTCCACCCGACAAGTTGGACCGCGCCGAAACCTTGTTTCGTCAATATGGGGAAGTGACGACCTTTGTCTGCCGTCTTATTCCGGTGGTTCGGCAGCTGATATCCATCCCGGCAGGCATATCACGAATGCACTTTGGCCGGTTTTCCTTGTTTACCGGCTCAGGCGCGGGGCTTTGGGTGATCATTCTTGTCGCTCTGGGGTATTGGTTCGGCACCACCACCGATGGTATGAGTTACGCAGATCTCGTACACCAGGGCAAAGCCTTCCTGAATGAGCATTTAATATGGATCTTGCTGGGGGGCGGCACGCTGATGGGGGGCTATCTTTGGGTTCACAGGATGGCGATAGGGCTTGGCAACAAAAAATAATGAAGCAATTTGTTGGATGCGTGCGTGTGCTATCCTTTATTTGCTATATTCCATAGTTGACACGTTGCCAGAGTTTAAAGTTTAAAGTGAAAAGTTTAAAGTTGAGGTAGACTGCCGATATGGAAAAAAATTAGATATTGACGATGGAAACCCATTGATGCTGCCTGAATCCATTTTTAAAAATTGGTCCCTATCCTTCCCTTTAAACTTTAATCTGAACATTGTCGGTCATAGCGACTACCGAATATTTTTCTCAAAGGCAGTTAGAGTTTCTCCCTTCATCGCAGAATCTCATATATCCTTGACCAGACGATTGGCCTGTGATCGGTTCATTTCGTTGCGTACTTCATCAACAGCATGAGATAGGGAAGTAAAGTCAGAGTTGTTTGAGGCGTATAGGTTTTCAGGTCCTCTTTTGTCCAGGGCATCCAATACCGATGCAATGGTGATGGTGTGGATATCGCGCGCCGGCTGGAAGACCGTTCCATTGGGGCGCTTGCCTTGTACAGCGGCAATTAAGCCGGCATCGATTAAATGGTCCGCCAATTGCTCTACCAGCATGGGAGGCAGTTTGAGCGCCTCTGATATCTGCGCAACACCATATGGGGCATTTCCCTCATTGAATCTCAGAATAATCAAGCGCAAAATGTGAAGCGCATGACGTCTTCGGAAATCGACATTGCTTTTTTGATAATCGGCCATCATGGCATGCCGGCTGATATTTTGATGGGCACAAGCGATTTCTGCACCTAACAGAACGATCATCCAGCTGATCTGAAGCCATATCAAAAAAAGCGGCAGAGCGGCGAAACTGCCGTAGATTGCATTGTATTTGGAAACCACGACCTGGGCATTGATGTAGGCGCCCTGGGTAAGCTGAAAAATGGTACCGCCGATAATGCCTGCCGCCAAAGCCGATTTGAAGCGCACCTGTGTGTTGGGCATCACCATGTAGATCATGATAAACAGCAGCCAAACCAATCCAAAGGGAATCAACTTCAGCATGGGTAAAATCAATGGGCTGGCCATATTGAGAAGATCAACCTTACCGGCAATGGCTTTGATTTGAGTGGTGATATATACTGTGACACTGCTGGATACCACCACCAGCAAGGGACTGAGGATCATGATGGTCAGGTAGTCGGTAAATTTGCGAATAAAGGTGCGCCCACTGACTTTCCATATGGTGTTCAGCGTCCCTTCGATGTGGCTGAGGACCTTGATGGCCGACCAAAAAAGAACGATGACGCCGATGCCGGCGATAAGCCCGCCTTGGGTATTTTCAAGCAAAGAACGCGCGAAACCGATGATCTTGGACAGCACCTCTTCCTGGCCGCCGAAGCGCAAATAGAGTTGTTTTTCGAGGCGCTGCTCCAGGCCAAAGCCTTTGGCGATGCCAAATGCCATGGCGACAACCGGCACTACCGATAATAAGCTGTAGAACGTGAGGGCTGATGCATGCAGTGCACAATTGTCGCGCACGTATCCTTTGATGGAGAGCAGAAGAACACGCAAAGGCTTTAGCAACATCGCTTTGGGTTTGGTAAGCTCGTCTGGGTTGAGTCGCCAGATTTCGGTTTGCAGAAATTCAACGGTTTTTTGGGCTGCAAAATGAAGCTTTGCCATTGTCTGTCCTTAGCAATTGAAATAAATTAAGTGGTCTAGGTGCTTTGGTTTTTGAGGCGATCGGGCAGCCTAACTGCCACTACTTGCCCGCGAGCTGTCACTCGCCCCTTGGAAGACAAGGTGATCGCCACGACCACTTTGCGATCTTTGATTTCCTGCACACAACCCCGCAACTCCATGGGGGCATCTATGGGAGTGGGAAGCAGGTAGTCCACATGCAGCGATGCGGTAACAAAACGATATCCTGGGTCACTTCCCATTTCTTCACCGGCTTGGCGATAAGCTGCTGCTGCTGCCGTGCCGGTCCCATGGCAATCGATCACTGATGCGATGAGGCCGCCGTAAACATATCCGGCCACTGCCGTATGGTGCGGTTGGGGTGTAAACCGGCAGACGGAGTCATCACCATCCCAATAACTTTTGATTTGCAGGCCTTTGGGGTTCAATCGGCCACAGCCATAGCACACACTGTATTCATCTGCGTAATAGTCTTGAAACGGTTTGTCCGGCATCTGATGGGGCTCCTTTGTTTTTTGCATTTATAAACGCCTAAAATATGCGATCCGGTTGATGCTTCGTTGCCAAAAATCAGCTGTAAGTTCTACGGTCAAAACTCTTCCCTCAGGGTCGTCAAAGCTTGTTGATGGGCAGCGCAATGGTAAAGTTGGCCCCTTCGCCTGGGGCACTCTGAACCATGATGGTGCCGGCATGAAATTCCGTGATGCGCTTGGTGATGGCCAATCCCAAGCCACTGCCCTGGGGCCGCCCCCGTCCGGAGGGGGACAGTTGGGTAAACTGCTGAAATATGACCTGCTGGTCCTCCTCGCTGATGCCGATACCGTTATCTTTTATGCTGACAACAAGTCGGTTGGCTTGGTGCTCTAAAGAGATGTGAATTTTGCCGGTATGGGGCGTACAAAATTTAACGGCATTGGAAATTAGATTAACCATAACCTGCATCAGCTGATCCCGATCGCCGGATATCATCGGCACTTGCTCCGGCATATCCAAGACCATCAACAGGTTTTTGTCTACCATCAATTGATGCGTGGCATCTATGGCGTCCTGGATGACACGGCACATATCCAGGGGCTTCACGTGCCACTCCATTCGGCCGGCTTCGATTTTTTGGAAATCCAGTACTTGATTGATCAGCCGGGAGAGGCGCTTGATCTCATTGATCATGATTTCTAAAAAATTGTCTTGCTCTTTTTGTTTGGTATCGGGGTAATCTCTCAGAATTTCAGCAATGGACTGTATGGCGGTTAACGGTGTGCGCAACTCATGGGTTACAGTGGCGATAAAATCGTCTTTTAGCCGGTCCAACTCCTGAAGCCGTTCGTTGG
Source organism: Desulfobacteraceae bacterium (assembly GCA_050291605.1). Classification (GTDB taxonomy): domain Bacteria; phylum Desulfobacterota; class Desulfobacteria; order Desulfobacterales; family Desulfosarcinaceae; genus JARRKU01. Next base: position 30,205 of record JBNKKB010000041.1, read on the forward strand.
CCGCTTTGAGATCCGCGGTGGCTTTTTCCAATTCATGACTGTAGATAATCACCTGACGGGTTTCATCTACAATATCCATGACCTCTTCAATCCCAAATGTCTCTTCAGTGACGACCGAGGCGACCATAACACGCGCGGATGCAGAACCAATGGCCCCTGCCAGCAATTTTTCTACATGGGTTACAAAACCCGGATCGGCATTTAGGGAGTGATTCCAATCTGTATGGTGGCTCTGGGCATATTTATCCAAAGCGTCCTGCGTATGCTCTTTTCCTAAAAATCGCTCCAACAAAGATTTTAGATCGGGTATCAGAGCCGTGCCGCGCCATACAGCCGATTCTCCGGCTTCTGGGGAAAAGTGAAAGACATCGACAAACATCGTCGCTTGGGTTTGTTCCAATACGCTTTGCTTGCTGAAAAGGGATACCCCGATATAGGCGCCGGTATTGGCCAGCAGGCTCCAAAAAACGCCGTGCGAGATGGTATCAAAACCGGTTAGCCCAAATAGTTGGAACGGTTTGAGCCAGCCAATACCCCATGGGCCGTTTTGGATAAAAGCAATGGGCAATATACCTGCGTCTGTCATGGTCGGCAGAACCAGCGTATAGAGCCAGATCAAAAAACCAATAATCAAGCCGCAGAGCGCCCCTGCCTTTGTGCCCCCCCTCCAAAAGATCCCGCCCAATAAGGCAGGTGCAAATTGGGCGACGGCTGCAAATGAAACCAAACCGATGGCCACCAAGGGATAAAATTCAGCGGTATATCGGAAGTAGAAGTAGCCCAGCAATATCGTACATACAATGGCAGCATGACGAATTGCCACCAGCCACACGCTCAAGTCACTGTGCTTGTCCAGCCTTAGGGCGGGAATGTGCAACAAGATCGGCATGACCAGGTTGTTGCTGATCATGGTTGAAAGGGCTATGGTTTCTACGATCACCATGCCGGTGGCAGCCGACATGCCCCCAATATAGACCAAAAGCGCCATGGTACTCTGTCCATTGGCCAGGGGCAGGCGCAAAACAAATGTATCGGCATCAACCGGCTGACCGCCAAACTGGAGCATCCCGGCAAAGGCCACCGGAAGGACGAAAAGGTTGATGGCCAGAAGATACAACGGAAAAAGCCACATCGCTTTTTTCAGGTGATTTTCATTGACGTTCTCAACAACAGCCACTTGGAATTGCCGCGGCAGCAAAATAATGGCTAACATACTGAGGATGACATAAAAGGACCATTTTAAAGCGGAGCCTGAGGGCATGTCCAGCGTGAACAAGTCTTTTAGCGTCGCCTGTTGCGCCGCCTGGGAGAACAGGTCGGGCAGGCCGTTATATAGGCCGTAGGTCACATACAGGCCGATGGCCAGAAAGGCCAGGAGCTTGACCACCGATTCCATGGCGATGGCAGCCACCAGGCCCTCATGGCGCTCTGTGGCATCGGGTTTACGGGTACCAAAAAGTACGGCGAAGACAGCTAGAATGATGGCGACGTAAAAGGCCGTATCATGGAAAACAGACAGGTCGCCAAAACGAACTGCGACGGGACCTTCGGAATAATGATGCAACAGCATGAAGCTGATGGAAATCGCTTTAAGTTGCAATGATATGTAGGGCACAATGCCCAGAACGGCAATAACCGCCACCACGCCCCCCAAAGACACGCTTTTCCCGTAGCGCGATGCGATGAAATCGGCAATGGAGGTGATTCTATGGACACGACTGATACGCAGAATTTTGCGCATCACCACCCAACCCAGGGTTGCCATGAGGGTGGGGCCTATATAAATGGATAAAAATTCCGGGCCGGATCGAACCGCACGGCCGACGCTCCCGTAAAAGGTCCAGGCGGTGCAATAGACGGCCAGTGAGAGGGCATACACATAAGGACTGCTGATGATGCTGCGTCCTGCATCGGCGCGTTTATCACCAAAATAGGCAATGGCAAACAGAGCACCGATATAGCAGAGCGAGACGAATAAAATGGTCTCTGTGGCTAACATAATCGATCCTGGGTTACAGTGTGGTGCCTATATGATATGAGCCGAGCATGTTGCATTGGCGTTACTGTTTTTGGGAACCGGAGCGGACGATCAGCATAACCAGGACGATCAGCAACAACCATACGCTAAAAATGTAGCCAACCACCATGGGAATGCCCCATACCATCCCGGGTAGATTGAACAGAGACAAAATGGGGTTGTTTAAAAGAAAATAACCCAGTAAAAACAATGCAATGAGTCTCATGCCGCGCGTCGTGTCGGCGGTCATTGCCACCTCCTTAATGACTTGGCGTCAGATGGGCCGTATGGGAAGTGATCGGGTTTGTTGTAAATTAGCGATTGTACCCCAAAGCAATTTTTGATATTTTTTTACCAACTAGTACACTGTTTGCAAAAGCATAGTGCAATTGCAGGTCGGAGTCAATTGATACGCCTATGCCATGGATGCCTAACATGGACACCGTGGGGTAAAGCTGCGGACTCACTGGAGATGGCTTAATGGATCGAAAACGCATTTTGATTGTCGATGACGAGTTGAGTATTCTGGTGCCCATCAAGTTTTTATTGGAAAAAAACGATTTTGATGTGGAACTGGCGCAAAGCGGAAAGGATGCCTTGGAAAAAATATCGCAATCCACACCCGATTTGATCCTGCTCGATATCATGCTCCCAGACCTTGATGGCTACGAAATTTTTCAAATGATTCGGGAAAAATCAGAGTGGGACACCATCAAGGTGATTTACCTGACAGCCAAGAATCGTGATGTGGATATCGCCAAAGGGTTGAACCTTGGCGTGGATGCGTACATTACCAAACCCTTTTCCAATGCCGAGCTTTTAGATAAAATACGCTCGCTGCTCATGCAAACTGCCTGATGTCGGGTCGCTTCGGCCTTTCACAGCAGTTTCAGGGCGATAGTGTCCCTGAACCGGCTTGCCCCTAAACGTTTCCATCGACTGCTTTTACACGCTTTCTTTCGGCGGATGACATTTCATTTATAGGTTAAACCCTATTTAACTATGCCGTGTGTCGCCATCGCCGGCATGGGATTTTGCAGAAAGGTCCATGATGAAGTTTGATGACGCGCGCCAGGCCGATGCGGATCCGGCTAATCCGGATTTGATTCAAAAAGTATTGCCCTTTGCCAAGGCGGTTGACTGTCCGGCGGGCAACACCCTTATTGCAACGGGAGAGGGGGCGGATTGCTTCTACTATGTTGAAAGCGGTAAATTTGAAGTCTCCTATCGCGCTCAGCAAACGCGTATTGTCGTGGCACTGATCGGGACGGACAGCTTTTTTGGAGAGATTGGGTTTTTTGACCATTTGTCACGCACCCGTCATGTCAAGGCTATCGAGAATGCCGTGTTAAGGGTGTTTGATGCTTCGGTTATGGCAGCCATCCGTGAAGAAGATCCCAACGTTTATGCCGATTTTTTACACCATTTGTTGGGACTGGTTTGCCGCCGGTTTCGTCAGGTGCTGGCGGATCGCGGGCCGCTGAGCGCCTATGCGGCTTCTTTGTCAACCGGTCGTGAGCACTTCCAGGGGTTGCAGGCTTTGCCGGCTGATCTTGTCAGTTCTGCTCAATGGCAGCAGGTCAGTGACCAAATTGAAGATTTTAAAGCGGCCCTTTTTGATATTGCCTATCGTTTGCAGAAAGATAGCGTTGAGCAGGTATCGCCGGAATTATTGACAGATGGTGAAAAGGTCCTGGAGGCATTCAAACATCAGGTGCGCCATTATCAGGATAATTTGTCCGCGGAACATCGGCCTTTGATGTGGGGCTACGTGTTTAAGGAGCTTTTTCCCTATTTTATGCGCAGTCGCTTTGCAGAGCGCGCCTACTATAAACCTAAAGGCTATGCCGGCGATTTTATGATGATGGAGTTGATCTACCGCCAGGAACCTGATGGAGACGGAAAACTGGGGTGTTTGATCGACGGCTGGCTGCTCAAACAAGTCCCGCCCCAAGCCGTACGCAATCGTCGCCGACTGATGCATCAGCTGCTGGACACCATCTGCCGGCAGAAATTAGATAACGATCAATCCATCCAAATGATGAACTTGGCCTGCGGACCTTCCCGCGAGTTGTTTGATCTATTGGAAAAATGCGACTACAGCCATCGCATCAATGCCCTGTGTATCGATATCGACCCTGAAGCGCTGCAATATGTCAATCAACAGGTCAACTCCGGTGCGCACCAGGCCAACATCCGCCTGATGCATGAGAATGTCATCAAGTGGGCCTTGGGAAGGGCAAACCAGGATTTGGGCCCCCAAGATATTATTTACTGCTCGGGATTATGTGACTACCTGGACCATCGCCTGATGCTTAGACTGATCAATCGGTGCCATTCACAACTGGTACACGGTGGTGTCTTGATTCTTGGCAACTTTTCTCCCGCTAATCCGGATCGCCTCTTTATGGACAATATTTTGTACTGGCAGCTGATTTATCGGGGTGAACGAGATCTGAAAAAGATCTTTGCCGATTCTGCATTTGGTTCTCAAATGGAAGTGGTGGCCGAAGAACAAGGTGTTAATCTGTTCGCGGTTGCAACGCGATAATCAAGTTGTTCAATCTTTATTTACAGGATTCTTCTGATCTGCGGCCCAGGGTGGTTGATCATCGCCGTCTAATGCTTTACGGATGACGGTTGCCAGGTGATAGATGGTGATGGGTTTATATAAAACGCCCCTGATGCCGATGCTGTATAACTCGTCTTCATTAATATCTTCGCTAAATCCGGTGCTGACGATGATGGGCATTGCAGGGCGTTGTCTTATTATTTCCTGGGCTAATTTTTCACCGGTTAGCTTGGGCATGATCAGATCGGTGATGACCAGGTCAAAATAATTGGGGTCAATCCTGAATTGCTCCAAGGCCTTTTGCGCGTCGGTGAAGGTTGTGACACGGTAACCCAATGTGGCGAGCAATTTATGGCCCAGATGGGCCAAGGCCGGGTCGTCATCCACCAGCATTATTTTATCTTCGCCTCTGGGCAGGGATTGGAGTTTTTTAATCTCTGGTTTCAATTTGCTTTCAATGCGCGGCAAATAAATATAAAATGTAGTTCCTTTACCGGCCTGGCTATGCACATCAATGGCCCCGCCGTGGCTTTGCACAATACCTTGCACCACCGCCAAACCCAAGCCGGTGCCGACCCCTTTCTCTTTCGTTGTAAAGTAGGGATCAAAGATGCGGTCCAATAAAGGGGTCTCGATACCATGGCCTGTATCGGCTACCTTCAGTTGAATGTAGCGGCCGGGGCCCAGCTGTGTCGGCGAGGGCCACGTACTCACCAATGCGTCCGTGCTGATGTTGTACTTGCTCATTGAGACACTTAATGTCCCTCCGGTGGTTTTCATGGCATGGGCGGCATTGGCGCACAGATTCATCAGGATTTGATGAATCTGGGTCGCATTGCCGATGATAATGCTGTCCTGATCATCGATCTGTTTGGAGATGGAGATGGTGGTCGGTAAAGTGGCTCGAATCAGTCGCAAGGCTTCTTTAACGACAATACTGATTTGAAGGGGTTTTAATTCACTATCGCTTTGGCGGCTGAAGGAAAGAATTTGGGCCACCAGATCTTTCGCGCGATCGCAGGCGTGCAGCACCTCAGCGATATAGGCATCGGCTTTGGTGTTCTGGCCCATCTGCATCGAGGCCAGTTCGGCATGGCCCATGATGGCCGCCAGGATATTGTTAAAATCGTGGGCAATCCCTCCGGCCAAAGTGCCAATGGCCTCCATTTTTTGGGCCTGTCGCAATTGGTCTTCCAATTGCTTTTTGTCTTGGTCCAGCTGTTGGTGGACCAAAACTTCCTGGCGCAAATCTTCGTTGGCCAGGGCCAGCATGGCTGTCCGTTGTTCTACCTTGTGTTCCAATTGTTGGTTGATTGAAACCACCTTTTGTCGTTCGATATGAAGCAAGTGGGACATAAAGTAGTCGCGCCGCGCATAAAACTCCAAATTGTAGCTGGCCAACATGCCCAGGAAATTAGCGGCCATGCAGAAATAGTTGTTGCTCAGCATGATATTGAATGGAATGTGATCACTATTGAAGCTTAGTAAGAAGTAAACCAAAACCACGGTCGTGCCGGAAAAGGCGGCCCAGATGAATCGCGCCCGCACCACAGAGTAGCCCAGCATCAACACCAATATCAAACCGGCATGGTAAGATTGAATTATGGCAGGCGGGCCGCTTATGGTCATGTAGATGATGCCGCCGCCGGCAATGAACATCAACACGGCCAAGGCCGGTTGCATGATTTGTTTGAAAATGGACGAATAGGACAAAAGGATGACCACCAGAATGCTGGGGCATACCAGCGCATAGCGAATCAGCCAGAACCTGGGGATTAATTCGGGTACGATGATGTAGTCCAGAATACCAAAAACGGCATATAGAACAATGCACACTCCCAGCGCAAAACGCAGCTGTTTCAGGGAGCTTTGGGTATATTGTTCGATAAAATGTTCTTCAAGTTCTTTGCATCCATCTTTAAAAACCAAACTTGCAGGTTTAAGTGCCATGCGAAGGGATTGGCAACTGTTGTCCGCTGATTCTGACGGTGTGGATTCAAGCGACATGGACGGTCCCTGTTGAATGGGGAAAATGCGCGTTAACTATACAGCGAATTAATTCAGTTCAATTATTCGCTGCATGATATATGCCGGGGACGGGGTGTCTGTGTCGGGTGCTGGATGAATCGTAGGAAAGCTAAGCTAAAGTCGCTGTATTCAAACAATCAACGCGATGAATAGCATCGGACTGCAAATGGATGGGAAGTGTGTCCCCTATCCGCCTGTTACCAATTTTGCACCACAAGACACTAATTTTGCAACTAAAAAATAGTTCGAAATGCAATTGTAAGGAATCTGTCCTGACAATCGACAAGTTAGTTAAAATATGATAGATAAGTTTTAATTGGCAAAAAAACCCTTGTGTCCTTGCCCCCGCAATACGCACCAGGGTTGGTAATCCCAACGAGGGCTGAAACAGACAGGTCACCCTGCCATGGAACACAGCCCTGCCGGCATAAGGAAGATCACGTCATGGCTGCTAATGCCTTAGCGGCGCGGGTGCCTATGTTGAGCCCCGTGCGGGTTGAATCTCTGGCCCGTAACCCGTTTCGTTTTCATCGACGGCGCGCGGAACAACCCTTGTACCAAATCCGGCGGTGGCCAAACAGGCAAGCCGATCGTTTTTCATACGGTGATCAGGGCCACCCTGTATTGCATGACCATAAGGGCCGCGTGATCGATCTTTACGCCTGACCATTACCCATTGCCCAATTTATCCGGCCCCTGAGAAGGGCTGTTGACGGTCCGATGACGATTGCGCTGCTGCTGTAAAATGCTGTGCGTCCGGCACCGGCATTGATGATCTGGTCCACAACCGTCCGCCTTGGCTGTCGTCTGCTTTTTTTGTTCCCGCCAAACCAAGGCCGCCACAAGCAGGCCGAAGACCAATACGCCAACGACTCCTGATAGGATAAATGTCATGTTCAACTATTCCTATAGTGTGAAAGGCAATCCCCACGGTTGCAACAATGGGGTTATCTTAACCGTGTTGGCCCAGGAGGTCAAATTCCACGGAAAACGAATGAGGGGGGGTATGGCTATTGCCGGGCGCATGCATTTCATGTATCAACAGACGGTGTGTTCAGGCATGGGTGCACCGTATACATCCTGTTTCCCCAAAGGCCATGGCCTATGAAGCCTCCCATTTATCTTGATTATAACGGCACGACCCCCCACCATCCGGAAGTAATTGACGCCATGCAGCCCTATTTGGAGTCCGCTTTCGGCAATCCTTCCAGTTCACACTGGTACGGGAGCAAACCCAGGCAAGGGGTGGCCCAGGCCAGGCAGCAGGTGGCCGATCTGCTCAATTGCCGGCCCGCTGAAATTTTTTTTACCTCCGGCGGCACCGAATCCAACAACCACGCTATCATGGGCATGGCCCGGGCTTTAAAAGAAAGGGGCCGTCATATCATTACCAGTACCATTGAGCACCCGGCGGTGTTGGAGGTGTGTCGCCATCTGAAAACCGAAGGCTTTGAAACCAGCTATGTGCCGGTGGATCGTTTGGGTTGGGTGGACCCGGCGGACGTGCAGCACGCCATACGCGACGATACCATCCTAATTACTATTATGCATGCCAATAATGAAGTGGGCACGATCCAGCCCATCGCAGAAATCACAAAAATCGCCCGCGCCAAGGGGATTGTTGTGCATACCGATGCCGCCCAGTCTTTGGGCAAGATCCCCACCGATGTACAAAAACTCGGTCCTGATCTGCTATCCGTGGCTGGACATAAGCTATACGCGCCCAAAGGCATTGGTGCGCTCTACGTTCGCGAAGGGACAACACCGCAAAAATTCTGCCATGGCGCCGGCCAAGAGGGTGGCTGGCGTGCGGGTACGGAAAACGTATTGGAGATTGTCGGTCTGGGAAAAGCGTGTGAGATTGCCGGTCGAGATCTCCAGGGCCATGCCAGCCATTTATATGCCATGCGGGACCGGTTGCACCGCGGCATTACGGATCAAGTTGCGGCGGTCCGGCTGAACGGCCATCCGGATAGGCGCTTGCCCAACACCCTAAGCCTGGCTTTCAAAGGATGGGAAGCCAACCGAATATTGGCTGCCATCAGTGACCGCGTTGCCGCTTCACCGGGTGCGGCCTGCCATTCAAAGGGAGTTCGCATCTCGCACGTATTGGAGGCCATGCAGGTACCCATGGAATGGGCCAAGGGCACCGTGCGCTTTTCGGTGGGCCGCATGACCTTTGCCGAGGAGATTGATCTTGCCGTATCCACGGTGGTTCAGGCATTGACAAAACCAAACCGGTCCATTAATTAAAACCAACCAACGCTAGGGGTGCAGTTGACGCTGAGAGGATGTGATCCAACCCTTAGAACCTGATCCGGATAATTCCGGCGAAGGGAAGCGGCGCCGCAAAAAAAGTGCCAAGATCTGACTTGTTTTATTTTCAGGTCTATCCGCCGCTTTCCCAAACCGGGCAGGCGGTTTTTTTATGCAACGCGCTGAATAAATGCAATCCAGTGGTGTGGAAATTAATAAGGATGCGGCATGAACATTTTCGTCAATGGTAGACCCGAGACCATCCAAGCCTGCAGTTTGGCGGATTTGGTAAAAGATAGAGGGTTAAGCGCCGATGTCCTAGTCATTGAGTACAATCAGCAAATCGTAAAACAGGCACGCTGGGGCGACATCAGACTCCAAGAAAACGACCGCGTGGAGCTGCTTCGCTTTGTGGGGGGAGGTTGATGCCATGAGGGAGGACGGTTTTCGAATCGGCGACCAAACATTTACCAATCGACTATTTACGGGCACCGGCAAATTCGCCTCCAAGGCGTTGATACCCAAAATGCTGGCGGCCAGTGGTTCGCAGATGATCACGGTAGCCCTGCGGCGTGTGGACAGCGGTGCTGCTGACGAAAACATTCTTGATTTTATTCCCCAAGGGGTCACCCTGCTGCCCAACACCTCGGGGGCGCGAAATGCCCGGGAAGCGATCCGCATCGCCCGCATAGCCCGTGAGGCGGGATGCGGCCGTTTTGTCAAGATTGAAGTCATCGCCGACATGAAATATTTGATGCCCGACAACTATGAAACCTTGAAAGCCACCGAGGTTTTGGCCCGGGAGGAATTTGTGGTGTTGCCTTACGTGCTGCCGGATTTGATCGTTGCCAAACAACTCGAAGCAGCCGGGGCGGCTGCCGTCATGCCATTGGGATCACCCATCGGCTCGAACCGGGGCCTTAAAACCGCTGAACTCATCGCCCTGTTGATTGAAAATTGTACTGTGCCGGTCATCGTGGATGCGGGCATCGGCAGGCCGTCCCATGCCGCGGCGGCCATGGAGATGGGCGCGGATGCGGTGCTGGTCAACACGGCGATCGCCACAGCCCGGGACCCTGAAACCATGGGAAAGGCATTTGACATGGGCGTTAAAGCCGGCCGCATGGCCTATTTGGCCCGCATGGCGGCAGAGCACACCACGGCCCGGGCCTCTTCGCCGCTGACCGGATTTTTGCAAGCCTAAGGGCTCGCGCAAAAATAACTTCACATTTTTATGCGCCGATGCATCCTGTCTGGCGGCGTTGCCCAAGCGCAGAAATATCTCGATATTCCAGCGCTTCGGCGCCTTGCCAGGCAGGCGCCTCAACACCTAAAAATGTAAATTTATTTTTGCGCGAACCCTAAAGGTGATGCACTAGACTGCAATTTAGCTTTTCACAAAACGGCAAGGACATCGCGTGTCTTTTTATCGCATTATAGAGGCGTACCACAAATTTGATTTTGATGACTTTTTTGCCCAGGTTCAAGCGGATGATATTCTGCGAGTGCTCGAAAAAGAGAAGTTATCTCCCCTTGATTTTCTGACTCTTTTGAGTCCCCAGGCGCAGGCCCATCTGGAAGCGCTGGCCCAAAAGGCGCACCAATTGACCCTGCAGTATTTTGGACGCACCATCCAATTGTTTATTCCCTTGTATATCTCCAATCACTGCACCAACGAATGTTGCTATTGCGGGTTCAATCGGCGGCATCGTATCGCGCGTCGCGTGCTCAGCCTGGCCCAAATAGAAGCCGAAGCCCAGGCCATTGCCGCTGAAGGCTTGCAGCACCTGCTGTTGCTCACCGGTGAGGCCCGCCACATTACTCCCATGGCCTATCTGGAAGATGCCGTGCGTCTGCTCAAGCGCTATTTCGCTTCGGTGGCCATTGAGATGTTTCCCATGCAAATCGACGAGTACCAAAGGATGCATCGAGCCGGTGCAGACGGTTTGACGCTCTATCAGGAGGTCTACGATCAGCAGCGCTATGGGTTACTGCATACGGCCGGCAAAAAAACCGATTACCACTTCCGCTTGGACGCGCCTGAACGGGGCGCCCAAGCCGGTTTCCGTATGGTCAATATCGGCGCGTTGATTGGATTGGGCAAGGTGCGTCAAGAGGCTTTTTTCAGCGGCCTGCACGCCAAGTATTTGGATGACAAGTACTTGCAAACGGAGATCGGACTCTCTTTGCCTCGTTTTAACCCTGCCGAAGGCGACTATACCCCGGAGTTCGCGGCGGACAATGCCACCTATGTTCAGTTCATCACCGCCCTGCGCTGCTTTCTACCGCGGGTCGGCATCGCGGTGTCTACCCGCGAGTCGGCCTTTTTCAGAGACCATCTGATTCGGTTGGGGGCCACGCGCTTTTCGGCCGGCTCCTGCACTGGGGTGGGAGGCTATGCACAGGCCGACAACACTCGCAACACCCCCCAGTTCGAGATCACCGACCAGCGCAGTGTGGCCCGGGTGGTGCAGGCCATCAAAGAACAGGGTTATCAGCCGGTTTACAAAGACTGGGATATGATTCAATGAAAATCGATAAACCGGCACTGCCCCACGGAATTTACGGCATCACCGCCGAACGGTTCTCCTGCGGCCGATCCAATCTGGAAGTGGTTCGGCAAATGATTGCCGGCGGTGTAACCACCATTCAGTATCGTGAAAAACGCCCCCGTAAAAGTTTTGCCGCCATGTTACAAGAGTGTTGTCAAATTCGAGAAATGACACGGCGCCAGGATGTGATGTTTATCGTTAACGATTATGTGGATATTGCTTTGCTCAGTGACGCTGACGGTGTCCATGTGGGCCAGGATGACCTGCCGGTGGAAGCGGTACGCCAACTGGTGGGAGACCACAAAGTGATCGGGTTATCTACCCACTCGCCGGCGCAGGCCCGCCGGGCGTTGGCTGTTGGCGCTGATTATATCGGTGTTGGTCCCATATTCAGCACACAAACCAAAGCGGATGTCTGTGCACCGGTGGGGCTTGGATATTTAGAAGATGTTGTTGAAAATGTGGCCATCCCCTTTGTGGCCATCGGCGGGATCAAGGCACACAATCTGGACCAGGTCGTCCAGCATGGAGCACGCACCATCTGCCTGGTCACTGAAATCGTGGGCGCCAAGGACATTGCCGGCACCGTTAGGCAGCTATCTGCCGCCATGGCTCCGTCATTACCTTAATCTTTAAACTGATTTCGGAAAAACGCGATTTGTACGGCAGGAATTCACAGCTGTCAATATACCTTTGTTGGGTAGATAGGCCCATTTAAAACAACTTGTCGCGCCACCGGAATTTTATGGTTTCATACCCTTCGGGCGCTAAATCCCAGCGTTTGCTGTAAACATGCAGACGGTGTGTTTCACCCTTGCGGTCATGCACTTTGCCGCCCTCGTGGACCCAGGCCAGTATGCCGCCTTTCAGATTCAGCATGGCGATGCCCTCGCGGGACAGTTCCTTGGCAAGCCGGCCGCTGCGAAAACTGATGGTACAATACCCCACAATGGTTTTGCCCTCAAACTTAGAGGGGTCTGTAATAAAATCCTTCCGGCTGACCGCACCCTGCAGTTTCGATACTTTTATTTCCGGTGGTTTGCGGACATCCACAAACACGACCCGGCCTTGATTCGCAAGGGCCATTGCCTCTTGGGGGGTGATATCCACGACGTTGGGAAAATATTTTTTCTTGTAGTTGATATACAGGTTGGCGATGGTATTTTTTTTATCGGCATCTATCTGTTTTTTATCAGCGTAACAAGGGCTTGTCACCATACTCAGGCAGATCAAGGCCAATAGCATACCCAAACCCATCCTTTGATTTAAACGTTGAAGGATATGTATCGGCATCTGTCATTCAATCCGAAACAAAAAAAGTTGAATGAAACGCGGGTCGATATCCTTGGCTTCAAGGCGACCCAGCTCATTTTCCAATTGGTTGAACAAGTTTTCCAGTGCACCACCCATGCGCTCGGTAATTTCATATGTTGCCAGACCACTGGATTGTGCCAGCCAGTTTAAAAAGCGTTCACGTATATCGTCGCTGATGCGGCGCGGCGGTGCGTCCAATTCCCACAACGATTGGAAAAAAGGATAGAATTGGTCGGCAGTCAGAGGTACCGGCGATTGAACCCCGGCAGACATCGCCAAAGTGTGGTTGGCCCACATCGTGAGCAGCAGGTTTTGATAGGTTAAAAAAGAGGGCAGTCGCGAAACATTGATGTCGAGGGCCATTAATGAGAGCAGATCATCGAAAGCGATGATCTGTGCCAGAACGGACTCGGTATGCCGGATATCCGACAGTTTCGCAAATTCGCGATACAGCGCCCCTTGGGCATAGTTGTCATAGAAAAGCGGTTTTTTGATCAGCAAACCACCCAGTACGCCCAGCCACGCCTCTCCCCAGAAGTTCAACGGCAGCCCTGCGCCGGCAAACCAACTGGTGCGATACCATTGTTCGGCCCTCCACTTGAGTGCCAGCGCGCAGCCGTAACCCACCCGAAACAGATCGCCCAAAAAACAAGTTTGCAGCAAGGTGGCATGGCCGTAAGCTGCGGGTTGCGCATGCGCTGCGGCTTTTTCGATGCCGATGCTGATGTAGTCGCTGACTTTGGTTACCACCTGGGCAAGGGCCACTTTTTCTCGAATCTGGCGCTGATCGGCAGCAATCACTTGATTGCAAAGACCGGCAAACTCCCCTTGAAGACGCTGCAAGGCATCGTGGTCTTTGATCTGTGCCAAGGTTCGGGTGAACAGGTTGTCGTTATCTTGCCTTTGTGTTGGATCAACCGGCAATGGATAACTGTCCACTGCCCGGCCGCCCACGGTGCGGGGCTTAGAGGCACGCTCGCGCAATTCCGGGACGCTAAGGGGTTGATAGACGCCAACCGCTTCTTCAAAAGGCAAAAAACCCTTTTCGGCCAATCGGATTTTATGCAGTCGATATAGCTCTTCTTCCGCTTCAGCCGGAATGACGCTTGAAGCGTCCAGCAGCATATCCCGGTAACCGATGGGGTCATAAACCGACAACCGGTTGAGCAGGTCTCTGATCAGTGCGTCCCGCTCTTTTTGCGGTTTTTGATATGATTTGGGGTATGGGCGCAATCGAACGTAGTAGGTTTGGTCTTCGGTAAAAAAACCGTCGCCGACCTCCGAGGGATCTTCGTCATACTCTCTGACATGTATTTCGATGTTGCGGAACAGGTAAAGGATCAACTCGTCCTGTTTTTCATGCGTGATCCAATGGGTCAAGCGGTCTGCGTCGGCTTTGAGCAGGCGTTTGATCCACAGGGTCAACGCGTGGGTGTCCATACGGTCTTTAATCCATGTCTCCATGTCCAAGAGATACTCCCACTGCGGGTTGGAGGCCAACGCCAGGACGGGCAGGGCATCGTCCGGTCCCACAGCGTGCACCAACAGGTAGAAATCTTCCTCGGCCATGGATTGGACCAGGGTGACCGGCAGGGGGTGCTCGGCAATGGCTGATAGAGCCTTCTCCGGGGTCATGGATAGGATTTGCTGACGCTCTAAGGTCAGTTGTTTTTCCCGCTCTTTTTTTAATTGTTCGGGAGAGGTGCGTTTGGGCATAAGGGTTACTTTATTAGTGTTTGGTATTTAGTGTTTTTTGTTTGGCGAAAGTATCCAGTCTATTATCGGCGAGATCAGATGTTGATTTATCACCTTACCTTCCAGGTCGGAAATTAACAACGATATGTAATTTGATCGAGCCACCCGGTGATGTCCAAAGTTAACCATTTAAATTGCCATTCCAAGGCGCAAATTTGAAAAGCAGCAACATCCCCGGAATGGCAATTAAAGTACAAAAAATAAAGAAACTGGTCCACCCCATGGCTTCGGCCATATAGCCTGTTCCGGAGGAGACCACCACTCTCGGAATTCCCATCAAACTGGTAAGGAGCGCATATTGAGTGGCGGTAAATTTTTTATGAGTGATGCTGGCCATGAAGGCGGCGTAGGCCGCCGTTCCCATACCGGCGCTAAGATTTTCGAAACCAATCACCCAAGCCAACATGGACAAGTTATGCCCCACTTGGGCCAACACGGCAAATCCTGCCGTGGATACGGCTTGCAGAACACCAAAGATCCATAAACTTTTATTAATACCAAGCCTGAGCATCAAAATGCCGCCAATAAAGCTGCCGCCCATGATGGCCCAGAAACCAATCAGCTTTACCAGTGCCCCTACCTCTGTTTTTGAGAACTGGAGATCCACATAGAAGGGGGCGCTCATTGAGCTGGCCATGGTATCGCCGATTTTATAAAGCAGAATGAAGGCCAGGATCCAAATGGCGTTGGTACGATTGAAATATTCGACAAACGGATCAACCACCGCTTCTTTCAGGGACTTGGGTGTCCCGAAGGGTGTGGCGGGTTCGGGAGTGACCAAGGTGGTAATCAATCCAGGCAACAAGCACAGGGCCAATAAAGCATAAACAAGGGAAAACGGTATGTGGTCAGCAAGAATCAAACCCCCGCCGGCTGCCAATAGCATACCGATGCGATAGCCTGCAATGTAGAGCGAAGATCCCAAGCCAAGCTCTTCATCGGCCAGGTCCTCTCTTCGATATGCATCGATGACGATATCCTGGGATGCACTGAAAATGGTGACAAAAAAGGCAGACAATGCCACCAGCCACGGGCTCTGCGCCGGATGTGTCAGACCGAGACCGGCAATAGATAGAACCAAGGCAGTTTGGAAAATAAGCATCCACCCTCTGCGGCGGCCCATCCGGAAAAAACTGAAACGATCCAGCAAAGGGGCCTGCAGAAATTTAAGCGTGTAAGGCAGCCCGACCAGTGCAAATAGACCGATGATCGCAAGATCAACCCCCTCTTCCCGCATCCAGGTTTTAAGGACAAAACCTGTTAGCTCCAAAGGTAAGCCGGATGCATATCCCATGATTGATGCAACCATCATGCGACGGCTGAAGATAACTTTTAGTATGGACTTATTGGGCATCGTGTTTTCAATATAGGCTTTAAAGCCGATTCAAGCGTCCCTGGTCATGGCAACAAGCATAAACCATAAACCGTAAACCGGAAAGTCTTCGTGAAAAAAAGGCGCTGGAAAGTATCCAGCGCCTGGGTGATCAATAGGATATCATGGACTTAGTTACCTGCAGCAGCTTCCTCCAACTGGGCAGGGGTGACAATGGCGCCGTATTTATCTTTCAGGGCCATCAGACCTTCGCGCTGTTTTTTCAGCACTTCAAACAGTTGGGGCGGCAGGTTTTCTTCCTTGCCGTAGGCCTCCAACTGTAAATCGATACGCGAAACAATGTTGTCTATGTAAAGGGAGAACTGTTTGATGTACAATGCTTCTGGGTAGTCTTTGTCGATGCACTCTTTGAAAAGCGTTTTAAGATCCGGGTATTTGGGAAGGTAACCGATGGGGGTGTCGATGGCATCCACATCGTTGTGAGCGCGGCGCTCCAGCCAGGACAGCCAGGCTTTGACGTCGCGTTTTTCGCCCAGTAGCCGGGTCCCTTCACCGCCGCGGGCTTGATGGGTCAGAAAGTAATTGAGCCCCGCCATTACGGGTCTTTTATCCGGGGCGATCTTAGGGCTTCCGAAGAATTTGAATTGGGCATCCATGTAATCGCCCAGAGCGCCGGGGATAAAAGGCGCGTTGGCCCAAGGGGCGCGTTTAACGCCGGTGGCGCCCACTTCGGTTGCTGTGGCGGCCGATACAATACAGGCTCCGATCACCACCCCTTGGTCGGGGTTTTTTGCAGCCCACACCGGCGGCATGGTGTCGCTGTCGCGGCCGGAGTAGGTAACCACCCGTGTCTCAACGCCGGCCGGGTTTTCAGCCGCTTTGGAGTAGTTGCCCAAGGCCGACGAGGCCAGGGTGCAACGTGCATTGGGATGGGACAGCGGCACGGCCTTGCCGTTAGCATCGGTCATGTCTTTGCGCCAGGGGCCTTGAAAATTGAACCCTTTGTCCGGATGCGACTCGCCATTGCCCACCCAATGGGGTACCTTCTGATCATCGATTAATACGTTGGACCAGATGACCTCGGTGCCCGGCGTGCGCAGGCATTTCATCAGCAGGGGATCGCCCTCTTGGTTCACGTCTTCCACGATGCCGAAGATGCCGTTTTCCGGATTGATCGATCGAACCGTACCGTCATCGGCGATCCACATCTGGGCCAGGTCATCGCCCACGAAATGGTTGCCGGCCATGGCGGTGGTGGTTTTGCCGCAGCCACTGGGCGCCGCGCCGGTGACCCAGGTTACCCGGTCGCCTGGGCCGTCAATGCCGGTGATGAACATGTGCTCGGACAACTCCAAGGCACGTTTTTCGTAGACTGAGCGGTCCACGCTGAAGCGGTGGTTGCCTTTTTTCATAAGCAGGGTGTTGCCGGCATAGGTGCAGTTGAAACTATAGGTGGTGCGGAAGCTGCGATCCATCAAAACCCTGGCATGAGGTAAATCTTCGGGACGATTCAGGCCTTCGCTATGTATGTTCGTGTAGCAATGGCCGGCGCGATCCATCTCTTTTTCAAAATCATTGTAAATATTGCGGTAGAGCAGCTCGGCACTGTGGCACACATAGGCTGAGCTGGTGATCTCTATGGCGGGGTTGGTCACCTGGGCACCCACCGGTCCACGCGAGAAAAAGCCCACGATCATGGTGTGGCCTTTCATGATGCCCACCATGCCCGTGCGGACCGTTTCCAAGGCTTCCTGACGTGACATGCGCAGACCCAGGGAGCTGACCAGTTCATCATCGTTGGCAATGTAGTAAGTGCGGTCGATGATGCGGCCTTGCTCCTCTTTCAAGTCGAAATGGATGGTGTGGTCCGGCATGGCCAGCGGCGCCTCTTCGCCCTTTTTTAAAGCCAAATCACGGATAAACTGTTGATCTTGCGTGGAGCCGGTATTGATAAAGACCGAATCGGGTTGGCACATGACAATGGCATTGGCAATGATTTTCAAAATGCTGGGGTTCTTAAAATTTGAAACGCGCTGGTAGTGCTCGGCATCCAGGTTTTCTTGAAGAATTTGGTGTGCGGCATCCAGCGTGGTGACTTTGCCAATCTCAACAACGATCTCGAATCCTTGATTGAATTTCATCTACGACTCCTTGTGTCCTTCCATTTATCCTGAGTAGGGTTTGATAATGATCTCCTGCAACGCGCGCTTGGGCACGTGGTGGATCCGGTCGTCATCTCGCCAGTAGCGGATGTCACCCTGTGGATCCACCGGGTCGATTACCGCTTGCTCGATGGGTTTGCCGATGGCCAAGACCAAAAGGATATCCAGATAAGCGGGAATATCAAGTGCGCTGCTCAACTTGGGCCGATTCACTGCAGCGAGTATGCATCCGGCCAATCCGATTTCGCGGGCTCCCAACAGAATGCTTTGGCTGGCGATGCCGTGATCGCAATCCACTTTTCTGCTGATGCGTGTATCGTTGAGTATGACAATGTATCCGCCGGGTCGTTCACCCGCGTCGGGGCCATCCCATAATTTTAGATAGCCTGCCCATTTTAAGCAATCGAAAATTTGGGTATTGGTATCAGGGTGACACGATAAAACATACTTTAATGGCTGCAAATTGGCAGCGGATGCCGACATGCGCGCCAAATCCACCAATGCTGTCAGTGTCTCGATTTGGATGCGATGTTGTTCGTCGAATCGTCGGCAACTGCGGTTGGCTCTGATGAGTTCGGCAATCATTTTGGTGCTCCCAGGCAGCCGATCGTCTCCTGAGGCGGCATGTGTTGCCTGATCCAGATCAGCACTTTGTCCATTTCATTGCCCAGTTCACGCAGGGCGTTTCCCCGATGGCTGAAGCGACTCTTTTCCTCCGTGTTCATCTGGGCAAATGTTTTGCCCAATTCAGGATAGAGAAAAATGGGATCATATCCGAATCCGTTCTCACCGATGGGTGCTTCGGTGATCAGTCCATCGCAACGTCCCTCGTAAGTCAACGCGGCTCCTGAAGGCACCGCAACGGAGATAACACACGCAAAATGAGCTTGACGCTGGTCTTGATTGCCCATTGCCTTCAGCAGTTTGGCGCAACGCTGGGCATCGGTGGCATCTTCACCGGCATAGCGGGCGGAGTGGACTCCCGGCGCGCCGTTCAGCGCGTCAACAACCAGCCCTGAATCATCGGACAAGGCCGTAAAACCCAAGAACCGCGCAGTTAAACTTGCTTTTTTATAGGCATTTTCTTCAAAGGTGGCCCCGTCTTCCACAATGGGTGGGATGGGCCCGAAATCATCCAGATTACGGATATCAATGGGGAAGTCTTTTAAAAGCGCTTTTAACTCAGTGGTTTTACCCTTGTTGTGGGTGGCCAGGACCAGGATGGTGTTGGCATTCATGCCGACCTCGATAAACACAGATAGCTAATAATTGAAAACTGCCCCGCGATCCCCTTGGCAGCAGTACTGGGAACCCGGAAGTCAAAATAGCCCATCGGGCAATGATACCAGAATGCGAGCCCCCTCGGATCAAGTTTTGCGGGCGATTGATTATTCTAGATACAGCGCCCGTTTATAAAGGATGCGCCGTAAGTTGTAAACACAATTTTTTTGAAGTGGATTAAGCGGCCATGGTCGCCAGATGGGCGGCACAAGCTTGTATCCATCCCTGCATATCGTTTAGTAAATTGGCGTTTTCCAAAAAATCATAATCCAGCCCGGCCACAACAGAGTCGGGTTGGTCCAGAAGGGATCCGGCATGCGACAAGGCATCGGCCACATGGGTAATGATCAGGGGAGAAAGGGTTGTATTGGGTCTTTCGGATGGGGCGTGGTGAAAAGCGGCACTATCGATGATGGCATCGGGCAAGCCCCATAATCCCAATAAGTAAGCCCCTACGCCGGCATGCGTCGTGCCCAGCATCGCCAATTCGGCCTCAGCGGTTGAAACAGATGCCTCAGCCTTCCTTTTTAGGATTTGGGCAAATTCCTCTGGTAAATGAGAGGCCAACAGCAAGGTGCCGATGTCGTGCAGCAGCCCTGCCATAAATGCTGTTTCCGCCGTTTTGTGATCCATTCCGGTCTTTAGGGCGATAATTTTGGCAAACGTGGCCACGGTCATGCCGTGCTGCCACAAATCTTCAAGTGAAAAACCAGGAATTTTAACATGTTTGAATTTGTCAAAGGTGCCTGAGGTCAACACGAGGGCCCGGATGATATCAATGCCCAGCATGCTGACGGCCTTGGCCGGATTGGAGATATGTTGGGGCAGTCCGAAAAAGGCCGAGTTGACCAGCTTTAAAATTTTAACGCTAAAGGCAATATCTTTTGCAATGATATCCCCCACTTTCTGGATGGATGCCTCTTCCGACCTGAGCTCTTCCATCAATTCCACATACAGGGCGGGCAAGCTGGGAAGTGAGTCGATCTGCGAGACGACTTTTTTGAGGGGGCCCTGCGCCAGCAGCGCCTTCATTAAAAATGCGCGTGAAATGGTTGCCTTGAGGGCTTCATCTTCGCAAGGTTTGGCCAGATATTGGTGGGCCAGATCCACTGATTTGAGAATCACGTCGCGATCGGAATACCCGGATAGGATGATCCTGACGACCTGGGGGTGCTGCTCTTTGACCGTTTTTATAAAATCAAGGCCGTCATGGCCCGCAAATACCGTTTCAGTCACCACCACATCGGCCGGCTTTGCGTTCAGGTCTTGCAAGGCCTCCTGGGGGCTATTGGCAAAACGCATTTCCCATTCTTCTCGCATACTCCGGAAACTGCGTTTTAGCGCCTTATGAACAAAACGTTCTTCATCAACGAACAGAATGGCTTGGCTCATTTTAATAAACTTTCATCGGCTGACCTAGGTTGACTTTATTATGCCACATTCGCTTAAGCTGTGCCTTGGATCCGGTACGCTGCTGATTTGGTAATCTGCCATGTGATAAACGTTGGGGAGCAATTCAGTCAATGGGAGGCCAGATGCGGTTGAGAAAACAAATCGATACTCTGTCTACATATATCCCGAACCCGGCAAATGCAAGAATTGGGTGTTCATATTTTTTCCCGTGCTAAGCGCATATTGCCCATATCCTCTTGGTATAAGACTTTTCAGTTTTGCTTATCGGTATTATCGGAACAAAACTTAACCCTATATTGCATTAGGGAGCATTTTAGATCAAAATAGACACGAATCCGCCTTTACGGGATATGCTTTTGACCCAACTTTTTTTGCAAAGGAATATGAATTGATCAGCGCCGGTTTGACAGGTGGTATCGCATCGGGAAAATCAACAGTTTCTGACATCTTGAGACGGGCCGGTGCCCGGGTGATCGATGCGGATCAGATTGCCCGGCAAGTGGTCATGCCCGGTTTGCCTGCCTGGCAGGCGATCAAGGCTGAATTCGGAGATGATGTGCTGTTGCGGGACGGGGCCATAGACCGCGGTATATTGGGGGAAAAAGTATTTAATGACATGGCGTTACGGAGAAAATTAGAAGCCATCGTGCATCCCCATGTCAGGGAACGGATGGCCGCCGAAATCAAGCGCACGGCACGAACAGTACCCCATGCCGTTGTGATCCAGGATATCCCTTTATTACTGGAAGCGCACATGATGACCCAGGATTTGGCAGAAATCATTGTGGTATATGCGCCTGAGGCGGTTCAACTGCAGCGCCTGATGCAGCGCGATGGTTTGAACCGTGAGGCGGCCCAAGTGCGCATTGAAGCCCAGATGCCCATTGAGGAAAAACGTCGTCGGGCCACTATCGTTATCGATAACAGTGGCGATTTGGCGCATACCGAGAAACAGACTCTGGCCGTCTATCAGAATCTTCGCCGACGGGCCGCTGAAGGTTAACCGATCAAATAAAATCCTAACTGTCCTATTTTTTTCACTTTCCATGTATTGTGCCTATCCCCGCCCTTTATCCTATTGATGTTTGTTAACGGTTCAGATTCGCTTTCATGGCGATTGCGCCTCTATCTGAATTCGGCATGCTCGTTATTTTTTATTTTTGTGAGCTATATCACAGACATTGAATCCTTGATGACGGAATATAACGATGCAGGCAACTCGATTTGCCAGGCTGGTTCCCTTCCTCTCCCGATGGTTCCGTGACGCTTTTCATGTACTTTTCCGCTGCGGCATGCACCACTTACCCAACTGTTCCAGCCTATTTGGCAAATTCATTGATCCGTCATACGGCGCCTGGATATTTGCAAAACAACGCTTGAGCAGACTTTACCGCAGAGCGTTCCCTGCTACGGCCTGTAGAGTGCAGACCTTTCGGCGCCACTATCAAGCGAGGTGCATCATGTTTGAATTCAAGTCTATATTTTTCCCAGATCCCGGATACCAGTTTGTCGCCTTCCTATGCTATGGGCTGGTATTCTTGACGGCCTATAAACGGTTCAATACACTCATCATCAATTACGGGGCCTACGATGCCCCAGAGACCGCACGCCCATGGACAACCTGGCTGCGTTATCATGCGGCCGCCGCCATCTATGCATGCATGTATGCTGTTGCATACGCAGTCCTGTATCAATTGCTTCATCGCCATCCGGTGCTCATCAATGCCGCTATCGACTGGGTGGGCCGGGACAATCCGGCCGGTAAGACACTCGCTGAGCTGGGCCAGGATATCAAGCTTATTATTCCCATTCTGGCCCTCTTGCTTCTTATCCTGGGCGCCGAAAAATATCGTCGGACCTCCGCTGTGGACCGCAAGCTGCGCTACTATTTTCAGCAATTGGGGTCGATTCCCAGAGCCATTTCGGTCACCATCCGCCAGATGAAGAGGGTCGAGATCGACGGTCTTACCGACATCTGTATCGACCGTTTGACCGCGGAGATGAAAGAGGAGATCATTCAACCGGTGGCTATGAAAAATTCTAAATCTCTGGAACACCTCTATCTGAGAGCCTGTCACCTTTTTCACCAGGTCAAGGGGTGGAATAGCATCAGTTCGGAGTTCTATCCTTTCCAGTCAGCCTATCATCAGGCCTTCGAGAACATTAAAACCCGCTATGCCAAGATTGACCGCAATGCCGGACGCTACTACCAGTGGAAACAGAATTTTCATACCGACGCCGATTTGCACGCCCATCCAGGTCAGGGGCAGGCTCGATCGCGGTTTGAGACGGCCTATCCGAAGGTGTTGACAGAGTTGCGCAAAGACCTGAAAGACGACCTGAAAGACATATTGGACAATATATACATATTCATCGCCTGTGCTGTGCATAACAAGGGCCTTACCGCTAAAAAACGTATCAAGCTGCTGCAATCATTCGGATTTGAAATCTCCGGCAAACAATCCGAAGATCCCCAAAGCGTTGATCCCAACGACATGACCATTCTCGCCATTTTCTTGATATTCGTGACCCCTCTAGCGGCGGTATTCGCCAGGCTGGCAGGAGCCCAGCACCCGGCTGCGACCCAATCCGCGACTTACGTGGTCTGGTCAGCCATGGCCCTTTTCATGGGGTTGGCCAGCGTGGCCATTCCCATTATGGTCAATCACCGCATGGCGCATTCCGATGGGCGCTTCTGGCGATGGATCAAACCCCGGCGGGGTCGGCCATGGTGTTCTTACCTGGTATCCGGACTGTTTGCCGGAATTGCCGGCTGTTTCGCAATCATGCTGCTGAATCTATTTAGCCCGGAAAAGGAAGCGGGAAAATTTGTTCAGACTCTTATGCGCATCCTGCCGTGGGGTCTGGTTCCCATGTGTATTGCCTTTACCTTGGGGTATCATCTTGACCGCAAGCGATACATGGGCAGGACCACGATTGCCATTGAGATTGTGACCACAGTGCTGGCCGCGTTGCTAGGCACCATATTGGCCCTGCTCATCAATGCCGGCATTGTGACGATGGCAGAACTGATCCCCAGAATGTATTTCACGCTGCCTGCTGCGGTCCTGCTGGGAAGTTTTATTGGGGCGGTGGTTCCGTACCGGCTCCGGCGACAGAAAAATACGCAAATCATGATGCAGGAAGCCGACAGCGATATTAAAGTGATCATTCATAAATGTGTCACCGATCTTGCCGAAATCGCGCGTTCGGGAAATGTCACCGTCAGCACCGATATGGCCGCTACTATCCCCTTGTTGAGCATCGACGCCAAACAGGTCGCCCTGGCCGTCAACGGGCTGTTGTCAAATGCGCTGGAGTTTACGCCCCAGGATGGTCGGATCACTCTTTCGGCCGGGCAGAATGAGCATGGCGGCGTAACCGTCGCAGTGAAGGACAACGGTATCGGTATGTCCAGAGCCAAGGTGGAAGCCATCCTGGATACCAAGAACGATGCCCTTGACGATGCATGGTCCCGGGTTGGAGAGAGCGATTACGCCGATCTGCTTCAGGTATACGCCATCGCCTGGAAGCATGGCGGCCTATTTACGCTGGAGAGCAAACGCTGGACAGGCACTACGGTGACGATTTTCTTTCCGAAGGAGCGAGTCTGCAGCAAAGGGAAGGATAGACGGCGCATTCCCCGGATGGTTGCCCCGGTCGAAGCTCTGCCGGCATGAAAACGCCGGAAGGTTTCAGTTCTTAGCCAAATAAAAAACCACGGTGTTGAGGATAAGAGAAACGTCGGCCCCGCATCGAAAAATAGGTGCTCGACACCTTCCAGGCGCATTGGTTCCGTTTGGCTTTTGGTCGATGTGCGGCACCTGATGCTCTAAAGTTTTCCCCAAAAGATCCGAAATCGGATATAACAAAATTGTTTTTGGAGAAAACTAATGCGCGCACTCATTGTAGAGGACGATCCGATATGCAGCAAATTGTTACACCGGGCATTATCGGCCTATGGCCATTGCGACACAGCTGCCAACGGCAAGGAGGCGGTGAACGCCTTTCGGCGCTCATTAAATGAGGCCAGCCACTATGATCTGATTTGCATGGATATCAGAATGCCCGTACTCGGCGGACAGGCGGCCCTGCGCCGGATCCGCGAAGTCGAAAAACAGGTCGGCATTTCAGCCGCCGATGAGGTCAAAGTGATCATGACCACAGCCTCGAGCGAGACCAGTGCAGCAGCCGAAGCTCTATTTAAAGGCGGCGCGTGTGCCTACTTCGTCAAACCCATAGAAATGACGCATTTAATAAATGAATTAAAGGGCCTCAAGATAATCCCCGCATGATCCGGAATGAAATGCGTGTGCGACAAAGACTCGGTCCTGCATCTCCCGTTTAAAATTCTGTTTTGGCTCAAGCCACCAAGTTTTAAGAGTAAAGGTTAAAGTTTAAAGGTGTTGTTGGCGGCCGATTCATATGCTGTCACATCGCAAACATATAGCTGGTATGCAGATAATGTTGCTAACAACCGCCAAACCCATTTTGCACCTTACTTGCGGGACACAACACCAGGCAGAACCGCCACGACCAGCATGCATGCCAGCGCTCCAACGCATGCGGCCAGAAATACACTGCTCACCCCTCCGATCACCGCTTCACGAAGCGCTGTCAGCGTCGTTTCCGGCAACATCTGCCCGATGTCCGGTTTTAACAGCACTTCCGGATGGTCGGCAATTTGTTGCAACAATTGGCCCTGGCCGGCATCAGCCACACCGCCATGGGCCACCCGGGCCACCGTTGAAGCGATCCGGCCGGTGACCAGCCCGCCGCAGACCCCCACCCCCACCGTGCCACCCAGGGTGCGGGCGTACTGATGCGTTCCGGTGGCCATTCCCAGGTCGGCCGGCGGCACGCTCTCCTGAACCAATAGGAGGGTGGAGAGCGTAACAAATCCCATTCCAATGCCCACCAGTAAAAAGAGCAGGGCCTGAATCAGCATGCCGGTCTGGGCCGACATCAGCAGCGTGCCCGCGCTGCCCGCGACCAGCAACACGCCTCCGGCCAGGGAGGTGGCCCGCTTGCCGCTGCGGTCTACAAAACGGCCCAAAAACAAGGACCCCATGGACCAGCCGAAACTCAGCGCCAGCATGGCCATACCCACCTGCATGGCACTGCGGCCCTGGCCGGCCTGGATAAACAGCGGTGCATAGGCAAACAGGGAAAAGATGGTGAAGCTGGAGCAAAACACGGCGAGATTGCTCAGACCGAAATCCCTTTGCATCAGGCGCTTGAGCGGCAGTACCGGATCCAGCGCCCGTTTCTCAGCCCAATAAAAGGCTGCCGCCCCCACTGCAGAAAGGGCCAACAGCCCGGCCACTTGCCGCGAGAACCAGGCATAAGATCTTCCCGCCAATAAAAAGGCCAGCATCAAGGCCAGAATACAGACGGTCATGGATACCAACCCTGCCCAATCCAGCCGCACCTTGCCGCGCTTCGGACGTACCTCCTTCAAAAAACATCCGATACCCCACATCGACACTATTCCGAGGGGCAAGTTCATAAAAAAGATCCAGCGCCAGTTCAGGTAGGTCACCAGGGTTGCCCCGAGGGTCGGCCCCACCACACTGGCCAGGCCCCAGACTGCGCTTGCCAGCGACATGGTCTTGCCGCGCCGGTGGGGGGGCGAAATGTCGGCCAGGCAGATGTAGCTGAGGGCAAAAATGCCGCCGGCCCCCACTCCTTGAAATGTTCGCCAGACAACCATCCAGCCCATGGTGGGCGCCAACCCGGCCCCAAGCGAAGCGCCGCAGAATATGGCAATGGAAAATAAAAAAATCGGTCGGCTGGGATAGACGTCGGCCAGCTTGCCGAAAATCGGCAGAAAAAACGCCCTTAACAAAAAGTAGGCGGAATAGACCCAACTATAATAAGCCAACCCTCCCAATTCGGCAACAATGGTGGGCATGGCCGCAGACATGACCAGAGCGTCCACGGCGCCGAGAAACAGCGACACCAGCGTCGCGGCGACAATCCAGGTGCGGGCCGCACCGGCGGGATATTCGATGGGTGGACGGTCTTCAGCGTCTGGTCGTTGCATATTATTGTTCCCTATTTGTAAATAATGAGAAGCTATCTCAAAAAACGCTTATGGGTCAACGGTGATGGGTGGGTCCTCGGTCATAACCGGTCAAGGCACCAGGCAGATAACAGGGTAAAGTTCAGGCTGAACTTGGCCGATAGCATAGCTGAATTCTGATATGAAGACGGAAGCTATAAAATGGGCCGCAGCAAAAACATCTTGATCCGTATCATAGCCGCATGCCTGGTGATTGTGTGCACTTTAGCCGGTGTATTGATGATGGCCGGGCATGCAGAGTCCTCGCGGTGCAGATCCGGGTACGGGTACCCCGCACGGGTTTTTCGAAAAAACAATGGACACGCCCCGCTTTTAAAGGAACGAATTTTTTACCAGGACGGCCGCATGACGGGTAAGCTGGTGTTCTGGAACAACCAGCCCTGGGAACGCACCTTGATTGAATACATGGATGAGCTTTCACTCTACAGCGTTCAATCCATGGTGTATCATGATCAAAAAATATCCCTGGTTCGTAAAGATCTGTTTCATACCTCCAACCTAGACAACCACCAGGATCGGATTATTGAAACCTGGTACTACCATTTTGACAAAGATCGGGCCAACTCTTTGCGGCAAATGGATACGTATTGGCCGGACACGCACCTGGTCAAAGAACGGCAGATGTTCGACGAAACCGGGGGTCTCAAAGCCAGGGCCCTGTTTGAGTATGTCCCGGGTGCCGACTGTCCTGATCCGGATGAAAATGAAGAAATACATGCAGTTACGCGCATGACACTGATCGATGACGAGGGTGGCGTCGTCTCGGATTATCGCGAAAGGACCTCGATCGAACTACCATCATTGTATGCCGAAAAGGGCCTGTCTGATGTGGAGATCGGCCGGCGGGTTTCGATTTCCCAGGCGGCTTCCCGAATTCCGGTCCTGATCATGGATGGCGGCATCGATATCGGCCATCCGGATCTGGCCTATAAGCTTTGGCGCAACCCCGGCGAACTGTCCAATGGGAAGGATGATGACGGCAACGGATTGATCGATGACATTTACGGTGTTACCGATAATCCGCGATTGCGGCAACCGGTCCATGACTTGCGCCTGCCGCGCTTCGGCCTGCCTGGTTTTTCCCATGGCACCCTGGTGGCATCCATCGCCGTGGCGGGAAGAGAGGATATCGCCCTGATGGCGGCATCGGAAGTGACCATCGTCAATTCATCCGTGTTGTTGCCCAAGATTGAGCGCCTGATTCAGAGCCATGGGGTTCGATACACAAATATGAGCTTTGTGTTCGACAAACAGCTGCTCGCTTCCGATTTCAGGGCCGAGCGTCCCTACCAAATTAGGCAATTGATCGAAAACACACCTGAAACCCTGCATGTGGTTGCGGCCGGCAATGGTTCGCCCATGAACGGCAGGGGATTCAATGTCGACCGACTCCGCAGGACCGGTGACCTGGTCCCCGCCATGCTGCCCCAGGACAACATTCTGGTGGTCGGTGCCCTGGATGCCGATCATCTCGACATAGCGGATTATCCCACTTATAAAGTGGCCCCTTTCAGCAATGTGGGTGAAATATCCGTTGATATCCTGGCACCCGGCACTCAGGTCTGCGGCGCTAGGGATGGCGGCGGTACCATCTGCCAGGATGGCACTTCATTTGCCACGCCCTATGTGCTCAACCACGGGGTCCTGGCGGTGGCAGAGGCCAACACCGGCCTGGATATCTACGCCATCAAGGAGATCCTGATGAAAACCGCCTATATTCCGGATCTGGATTATCCTTTTCCCGTGCGATCCGGCGGCATCCTCCATCCCCGGCGCGCGGTGGCAGCCGCCCGCTGGCTCCTGAACCATCCGAACGAGACTCCTGAAACCGCCGCACTGGCCGTCCGCCGGGCAGACCCGGCGCCTATCCTGGGCGAAGGCAACGGCGACAGGTATTTAACTGCCCTGCGCGCCTTCTGGTCCAAGCGTCGCATGGACCATCTCCAAACCTGGTATGCCCGAACTGCAGGCGCACCCTTCGCTAAAAAGTCACCCTAACCGGGACTGACGGCACAACTCGGCCATAACAGAAAAAACCGCCCACCTGCAGGGCTGCAGATGAGCGGTCGGTTATGTTGGATCACATTCTTTACCTGCCGCTAGACAGAAGATTCGGCTGTTTTTTGATCGGCCAACCGCGTGGCTTGCTTGGCGCGCTTTTTCTCCAGGCTGCCGTTGAAAAAATAGAGCCAATGCAGACTCAGAAAGTAGGAGTAGGCATAGGTGCCCATGGCGATCCATGCGAAGGCCTTGATGATATCCCAACTGGACCCATTCAAGGAGAAGCCGGGCACATAGCCGAACAGGAACGGGCCGAGGTAGAGAAATTTAGCGAACTTGAAGCTTGAAAACGCCGTGCGCCACATATTGGCCTTGGCGATGGTGGCGCCGGCAAAGGCGGCGATGCAGACCGGTGGTGTGATATTGGAGTCCTGGGAGAGCCAGTAGACGATCATATGGGCGGCAATTTCATTGACCCCCAGATGGGTCAGGGCCGGAACGGCCACCACGGCGGTAATCAGGTAGGCTGCCGTCACCGGAACGCCCATGCCCAGCACCAGAGAGGCTAAGGCGATCAGCAGGATGGTGAGCACCAGGGACCCGCCGGCCAGCTCGATCATGATGTCGGCAAATGTCAGCACCAGGCCGCTGTAAGTGAGCACACCGATGATGATGCCGATGACACCCACGGTGGCACCGATCTTGAGGCTGCTTTGAGCCCCTTTGCGCGATGCATGCACAAAGCGTTTAAGCTCCATGGGGATATCGGCGCCTTTGCCGCGTCGGCGCCAGGCCACGATCACCCCGGCAACAATACCCGCCAGCACCAAAACATTCGGGGAGAGGAACTTCTTAATGATGGCGGTAGTGGCGGTATCGCTCGCAACCATTGGCCCAAGCGACAATATTTTTTCAGCAATCAGCACCAGCAGCATGATCCAGACAACGGTCAGATCGATTTTGGTATCCATGGTTTTGTGGCTGATGGCCACGCAGGTGGCCAGGCCGATGATGGCGGAATAGGCCGGTGAATAACCGGCAAGCATAAAATAGGTAATGACTACCAACGGTAAGGCATACAGCCACTCTTCCTTTAATATTTTCAACGCGCTTACTTTGCTTTTTTCACCTTTGATGCCGTGGATTTTGGCTTCGTAATGAACCATGGTGAACACGCTGAAGACATACATCAGCGCGGGAAAGATGGCGATCAGCATGATGCGCGAATAGGGCAGACCGGTGAGCTCGGCCATGATAAATCCGCCGGCCCCCATGATGGGGGGCATGAACATGCCGGAGATGGAAGCCGCCGGTTCAATGCCGCCGGCCACGTGGGGCCGGAATCCGGCCTTTTTCATCATGGGAATGGTAAAGGTGCCGGTGGAAACCGTATTGGCAATGGCACTGCCGGAGATGGATCCGAACAAACCCGAGGCGATGACCGATACCTTGGCCGGTCCGCCGACCCGATGCCCCACGGCGGCCAGGGGAAAATCGATGAAGAACTTCTGGGCCCCCGATGATTCCAAAAAGGCGCCGAAGAGCACAAACAGGATGACATAGGTAGCCAGCACGTTGGCCATAATACCGAAGACGCCGTCGCTTTTGTAAAAGATGGAGGTGCACACCTGGGGCAGGGTGTCCCCGGCATGCGAAATCAGATCCGGCATATAAGCGCCGAAAACACCGTAAAGGAGCATCAGGACACCGATGACTACGAAGATCTGGCCCACCACGCGACGGGCCACTTCGATACCGATGAGCACGCCGATGATGGCCACATATTGGTCAAACAGGGTCTCGGCACCGGTACGGTAGTTGATGGCCTCGAAATTGACGATCCAATACCCCACCGAGAAAATGGACAACAGAATCAGGACGTAGTCCACCACCCGCATCATTTTGCTTCTGGATCGATAGGCCAGAAACACCAGGATATAGGTGATGATCACATATATCCCGCGATGATACTGGGTGGCCATTGGTTTGACCACGGCAGCGTAGGAATAGAAGAGCACCAACGCGCAGGCCAGCACATCAAAGATGATTTTTTCGTATTTATTGAGTTTCTCGAACACGTTTTACCTGCCTCTATTCTGGGGGGGATGTTTCATCCGTTCCATCTATCGTTCAATTCTGTGCAATAATAGCAGATCCATGATCCAAATGCCATATGGGGGGTGTATCATTATGCAAATCAAACGCGATAAATGAATGCAGGATTAAGGAGAACAGCGCCGATCCTGGATCGGGCCGCTCTCCTTAATGGTTGCAATCAATTGGTTGCTGCTTTTAGTTCATCATCCCTTTTTCTTTCCAGAACTTGATGGCGCCGGGATGCCATGGCGTAACAACACCTTGTGTTCCGGTTTTAAGGCTCATATTTTTAAAGGTTTTTTTCTGCTCCTTCATATGGGCCAAACCCGCATCCGTGTAAATCAGAGAGAGCAGTTTATAAACGACGTCATCGGACACTTTGCTGTTGGCGACCCACAGCGCGCTGTCCTGGAAAGAGGGAACATCTTTGTCGACGCCGCGATAGGTACCTGCGGGAACAGACAATTTGCCGAAATAGGGATATTTAGCAAAAAAGCCTGACGCTTTGGCATCGGCGGCCAGATCCACCATGTCGATATCGTTGGTCTGGGCAGCCATGATGACGGCACCGCTGGGGAAAGCGGTGAAGAGCCAGAAAGCATCCAATTGCTTATTTCCGAAAGCTGCGGCGGCGTCGTTGTATCCCATGGCGTTGCGTTCAATCTTATCCCAAACACCCATGTGGGTGAAGAACAGCTCGCAGTTGGCGAAAGCGCCGGAACCGGCGTTGCCGACGCCCACTTTTTTGCCGACCAGGTCTTTGACGCTATTGATGCCGGAGCCTTTTCGGGTTACCAATTGGGCTGGCGCACCATACAACCAGGCGACTGCCGTGACGTTTTCATATTTTTTGGGGTCGTTTTTCATCATACCGTTGCGGCCCAGAAATACGTGACCGGAATAAACGGTGCTGAACTGTTGTTTGCCGGCATCGGTTTTTCTCAGATTTTCAACCGAACCCGCGGAAGTTTGCGCTTTTACGGTGAATTCTTTGATGGCCTTAACCGGTTTGTATGTTTGAATGCCATTGGCCACAACTTGGAAGGTGCCGCCGGCAGGGCCGCCGCCGAAGATGATGCGTTTTTTAGCGAAGGCGCTGGGGGTGACGGTAAACGCCAAAGCAACGGCGAAAAGCGCAATAAGTGCAATTTTAAATGTACGTTTCATGGGAAATCCTCCTAATCTTGTTAACAGTGGGCGATCCTTTGATGTTCTTGGAACAATGCAAAGTAATCTAACTTAGGTGACTGTGGATAACGAAAACCACCTCCTCTCTGAGAGTTTGGCTGAATTAGCAAATATGCATGATCCCTCTCCTTGATTTGCTATTAAGATCCTGGACAAGGTTGCTCGCGCAGTTGTTGAACCTTCTCTATGATCTTTGTTTATCTATTCTATTGAGGCAAGAGCGTCAATTGGTCGATTTCTGATTCTGTTGTAAGAATTTTCCTTACATTCAGCGACAACCAATGATCCGTCCCATCCATTGCGACAACACTTGTGATGGGCGGCATTCGGATCTATTGATTTGGGTATCCATGATTTTCGATTTGACACATCTATGGATATTGCTTATAAAAAATAATCGTTGCAATCGGTTATATGTTTTGCTCCTGTTCGATTGCGGATCGGTTCAATTGAAGCGCGAGAGGATGCTGTTGTGGCACGGGCTGCTGAGACCCAAACGATACCCGCTGACTTTAGGACTCAAGACACCAGGACCTTATTGTTATTGGCTTCTGCGCTGGGGCTCAAGGACCGTTATACCCACGGCCATGCCCACCGGGTTGCTGCTTATGCCAAGCGCCTTGCCCAATGTCTGGAAATGCCCACGGACCTTGTTCTGCAGATCGCCATGGGGGGGATGCTCCACGATGTGGGCAAACTGGCGTTGAGTGACGCCATTTTCAGTCACAGGGAAACGGCACTGTCCGAAGAGATGATGTCAGAGGTTCGCAACCACACATTGATCGGTGCTGCCATGCTTAAAAAGGCCCACTGCCCGAGCATTATTGCCCAAGCGGTGCTTTTTCACCATGAACGCATTGATGGGAGCGGCTATCCTTTCGGCATTAAAGGAGACGCTATTCCGCTAAGTGCCAGAATTGTCAGTATCGCCGATTGTTTTGACGCCATCACCACTGACAGGCCCTATCAAAGCCGCAAGAGTCGCCAAATAGCTTTCGAGGTATTGCACGAGTTTGCGGGTACTTACTTTTCCTCGGATTTGGTCCCGTTGTTCATCAGAGACATCCAGCGTCATGGCATGGTGTTTGGAAACAAAATCTCCTATACAGGTATGCCGGAGTTATCTTTCTGATCTCTCCCCAATTTGATCCAAATTGACCCGGACATTATCAATGAGTCGTGTTGCGCCGAATTTAACGGCCGCTGCAACGAGAATATCACCGGCTAATGATTCCAATTCGACCAGCGTGTGGGCGTCCACCACAGTGATATAATCGATGGTCGCCTTTTCCACTGCCTGCAGGTGTGTTTGGATCATCTGGACAATGGCGGCCCCTTGCCGTTCACCCTTGCCGATCATCTCCCGGGCCCGAAAAAGCGCCTGGGACAGCGCCACCGCATTCGCCCGCTGAGAAGGGGACAGATAGCTGTTTCGCGAGCTCATGGCCAATCCGTCGGGTTCGCGAACGGTGGGGCATACCACGACTTGCAGACCGAAGTCCAGATCACGCGACATTTGCTCGATGACGGCCACTTGCTGGGCATCTTTCTGACCGAAATAGGCCCTGTCGGGGGTCACCAGATTGAACAGCTTTGCCACCACCGTGGTGACGCCTTGAAAGTGAGTGGGCCGCGAAGTCCCACACATCACCTCTGCCATAGGGCCCTGAACCGCCACTTGGGTCTTAAAATCCTTTGGATAGAGTTGCTCGGTATCCGGAAAAAAGGCCAGGTCCACATTTTCGACCTGCATCAGGTTTTGATCGCGCTGGGCATCACGGGGATAGGCCGTCAGATCCTCATTGGGACCAAATTGGATCGGGTTGATAAAAACGCTGACCACCACCACGTCGTTCTCTTGACGGGCCCGACGCATCAGCGACAGATGCCCTTCATGCAGGAATCCCATGGTGGGAACAAAGCCGATCGATTGGCGGCTGTCGCGTGCTTTTTTAATTGCTTGGCGCAGGGCGGCTTTGGTTTGGATGATTTGCATGAATAAAATAGTTTTAAGTTTTAAGGGTCAAGTTTTAAGTTGATGTATTCTATCGATTTATCCTAATTTCTCTAATAAACTCTCGTCCATGGGGAAACTGTGTTCAGCGGTGGGAAACTCGCCGCTTTTGACTTCCTCGATATACTGTTTCACCGCAGCAACAAAGGTGTCACCGCCGGAGGCGTAAGTTTTGACAAATTTGGGGCGCATTTTGCGAAACATTCCCATTAGATCATGAATGACCAGCACCTGGCCGTCACAGTGAACGCCTGCGCCGATGCCGATGGTGGGGATCTCTAATTTTTGCGTGATCACTTTGGCCAGACCATCGGGTACAGCTTCAAGAACCAGACCAAATGCACCGGCATCTTGAAGCAACAAGGCATCATCGATCATTTGGCGGGCGGCTTCGATGTCCTGTCCCTGTCGTTTGAACCCACCAAAGACATTGACAGATTGGGGGGTCAATCCCAAATGGCCGAGTACGGGTATCTGCGCTTTAATGATCGCGCGCACTTTGTCGATAATGGCCGGTCCGCCTTCGAGCTTAACCGCCTGGGCGCCGCCCTCCTGGACGAAGCGGCCCGCATTTCGCACGGCCTCTTCGGTGCTCACATGGTACGAGAGAAACGGCATATCGCCGATGAGCAAACCATGGCGGGTGCCTCTGGCCACTGCCTTGGTGTGATGAATCATATCCTCCATGGTGACTTTTAAGGTGTCATTGTAACCCAACATTACCATGCCCAGCGAGTCACCCACGAGGATGCAATCCACTCCGGCTTCTTCCAATAAAGTGGCTGTGGTGTAATCATATGCGGTCAGCATACTGATGCGTTTGCCTTCGGCTTTGGCACGCTTCAACGATTGAATGGTAATTTTTTGGTCTGCCATGGCGTACACTCCCTCGGGGCCTTGGACCCGGTTAAGGTTTATGGTTTCCGACTCATGCTTGGGAAAGATATGCGGCCTATTGTTGCAGTGTCCTTTTTACCGCTTCGGCTTTATCAGGATCTTTAAGCACGGCCTGGGTGGCAAGTTCAAGGGTTTTTAATCCTAAGAATTCATAACTTTGTTTCAAGTCGGCCAACCCGTGTTCTTCGAGGGCTGCCAAGTGAGTGGCTATGGTGCCCGCATCGCCGCGCGCAATGGGACCGGTCAAGGCCCGGGCAGGATTTGAATCAACGATATTGGCCAAGGTCCCCTCGATTAAGGGAAGCATGGCCCTCAAACCTTGCCGGGTATCGATACCGCTTGTTTCCAAGGCGGTCAAACCTGTGGCCATCAAGGTGACCAAATAGTTGGATAGGATGCAGGCCGCCAAATGGTATAGGGGTTTATGGGACGGGTGGATGCGAAAGTAGGGACTGTCACTTTGTTTTAATAGTGCTTCCACCGCTGCCAGTCGCGTGTCATCTCCCTCTAAGCTGAAATAGGTGTTGGGCAGATCTTTTAGCGCCTTTTGCTCATCGGCAAATGCCTGCAGAGGATGGAGGCTGAAAACCGCGGCACCTCGCCGAGCGGCGTCCGCGAGTATCAGCGATGAGTGGGCGCCGCTCATGTGGCCCACCAGGTGATGGGGGCCGATCTTTTTCTGCCGGCATAGGGAGTGACAAACACCGGTAATCTGGTCGTCCCGTGTGGTGATGAGCAAAATTTCACTTTTTTCGGCTGCTTCGGCAGCACTTTGCCAAGCCGTGCTGTGTGTGGCTTGACAGGCATGGGCGACTTTTTCGTTGTGGCGATCATAATAGCCGCTGATTGTGATGCCGCGGGTTTGCAGATGGCGGCCATACGCGGTGCCGACCTTGCCGGCACCAATAAATCCGATACCCATTGTCAGTCCCCTGCTTTCTTTAAGACGCCATGGTTAAAAGATAAAATGAGAGTATAACACTCACACGGATAGTCGACCTTTACGGATCGCGTTAAGCTTCCTTGGGAATGAACCGCCGATAATACGGAACTATTCCCGAATCTTGTGCGATCTTTTGATCTTTATATCCAACTACAGGAGTGATATAGTCTCATGATACGCGAATATGTCAAGTTTTTCCGCGACATCGGTGCTGGGAGTTGCTTTTGATATCGGATGCCATCAGCTTGTGGGAAGGTTAATTTTGGCCAAAGATGCTTTCAAATTGGACCGTGATGTTGACAGTGGTTTTTATACCATTGGCACCGGATCTTTGGGCGGCAAAGCGCGGGGGTTGATATTTTTAGCCGATCTGTTGCGCAGCAACCCGCAGCTGTCCCGAGCTTACCCTGAAGTGCGGATTGCCATTCCCCCCACCTTGGTTCTCGCCAGTGATGTTTTCGAAGCTTTCATAAGCGAGAATCAGCTGGAGGACGTACGGCAAAAATCGTTATCTGATGACACCCTGGCACAGCAATTTATGGCCGGTCGGATAAGCGCTGATGTTGAGCAATCCCTGAGGCAATTTCTAACCCACGCGGATTACCCCTTGGCGGTGCGCTCTTCCGGATTGATGGAAGATGCCAAGTACCATGCTTATGCCGGACTTTATAGTACCTACATGCTTTCCAATGATCAACCCGACGCGGAGCGGCGGTTGGGGCGCTTGCTGCAGGCCGTCAAGCTGATTTATGCGTCTACTTTTTTTAAAGAGCCACGGGCCTATGCCAGGCGTGTTGGTCACGACATCCGCCAGGATTGTATGGCTGTCATCGTGCAGCAACTGGCCGGCATACGGCGCGGCCCGTATTGCTATCCCGATATTTCCGGGGTGGCTCAATCCAGAAACCATTACCCCATGGCGGGCATCCCATCGGAAGATGGACTGGCCACCATCGCTCTGGGGCTGGGCAGACAAGTGGTATCGGGAGGGCGGGCCTTGCGCTTTTCGCCCAGGCATCCGCAACGGCTGCCGCAGTACAGTACGGTGGAAGATGTAATGGCCCATGCCCAGCGACGCTTCTACGCCCTTCCCATGGGACAGGACACCCCTCTGGAGATTGAGGATAGCAGCAACTTGATTCGCCGGGAGGTTAGCAGTGCCATTGATGAGCTGCCCCTTGCGGCCATTGCCGGAACTTATGTGTTGGCCGAACATCGCATTCGTGACAGTGTACAGATGGCCGGCCCCAAGGTGCTCACCTTTGCCGGTGTATTGAAATACCAGCAGTTTCCGTTGGCGGGCCTGCTGAGTGATTTTTTAGTTCTGGGCCGGACTGCTTTGGGTGTACCTGTTGAGATGGAGTTTGCCGTCTCCTTGTCCTCCGTCATACAGCCACTGGCTCAGTTTCATCTATTGCAATTGCGACCCATGACCGCAGGGGTGCAAGGTGCCCAGGTGAACATTGGAGCTGAAGCGCATGCGATTTGCTACACCCGGCACGCCATGGGCAATGGAGTACAAACTCTAACCGATATCGTTTTTGTAAAACCGGATACCTTTGATCCCGCAAGCACCCGAACCATAGCCGCCCAGACGGCCCGTCTCAATACCGCTATGGAACGTCAGCAACGCAATTACCTGCTCATCGGTCCAGGACGCTGGGGGTCGGCTGATCCCTGGCTGGGTATCCCGGTACGCTGGGCAGATATCTCCCAGGTCGGGGCCATTGTGGAAACCTTTTCTGAAAAGATCAATGCCGAACCCTCCCAAGGCGCACATTTTTTTCACAATTTGGCAGCTTTGGGCATCAGTTATTTAGGGGTGACCCCCCGCGCGCCCGACACCCTGAATTGGTCCTGGCTGCTGGCACAACCCAAGATAAATGAAACAGATTATATGGCCCACGTTTGCCTATCCACACCCGTGCAAGTCAAAGTTGATGGACGCACCGCTCAAGGTATAATTATTGTAGCGGATAACTTAAAGATTTGAGTATTGCTTATTGCGTAAAGTATAAATATAGAGGCATCATTCCGGTCACAATTTTTAATGCGAATGCATCATTCATTTGAGAAAAAGGAGAACCCTATGCTCCCCATCCTCGAGATAGTTAAAGATAAAGATCCCAATGAAAAAGAGTTTCACCAGGCTGTCAGTGAAGTGATAGAGACCATCCAGCCGGTGATCGACCAAAATCCGGAGTATCGCAGTGCCCGTATTTTAGAGCGTCTTGTGGAACCAGAGCGCGTCATCATGTTCCGGGTGCCTTGGGTGGATGATCAAGGCGAGGTGCACGTCAATCGCGGTTTCCGTATCGAGATGAACAGCGCCATCGGGCCTTACAAGGGCGGATTGCGGTTTCATCCATCGGTAAATTTGGGGATTTTAAAATTTTTGGCTTTTGAGCAGGTATTTAAAAATGCACTAACCACTCTTCCCATGGGCGGTGGCAAGGGAGGCTCGGACTTCGACCCCAAGGGCAAGTCCGACATGGAAGTGATGCGATTTTGCCAAAGCTTTATGGCCGAGCTGGCTCGCCACATTGGGCCGAACACGGATGTCCCGGCCGGCGATATCGGTGTGGGTGCCCGGGAGATCGGCTATCTGTTCGGTATGTATAAGAAGCTGCGCAACGAGTTCACTGGGGTACTTACCGGCAAGAGCCTCAATTGGGGCGGCAGTCTGATTCGTCCTGAGGCCACGGGATACGGTTCCGTCTACTTTGCCGCAGAAATGCTGGCCACGCGCAATAAAACTTTGGATGGGAGGACCTGCCTGGTTTCCGGGGCGGGCAATGTGGCCCAATACACCCTGGAGAAACTCATCGAGCTGGGTGCCAAGCCGATGACTTTTTCTGACTCCAGCGGTTATATTTATGATGGTGCGGGTATCGACCAGGGAAAACTCGAATACATCAAAGAGTTGAAAAACATACGCCGGGGCCGGGCAAGTGAATATGCGGATCAATACCCCGATGCCGTTTATACCCCGTTGGATCCCCAAGCCGAAAGCAATCCATTATGGCAACACCAGGCCGATTGCGCGTTTCCCAGCGCCACTCAAAATGAGATCAGTGCCTTGGATGCTGAGCACATGGTGAAAAATAATATCCTCCTGGTATCCGAAGGCGCCAACATGCCCACCGTTCCTGAGGGTGTGGATATTTTTCACCAGCACAACGTGCTGTATGGTCCAGGCAAGGCCGCCAACGCCGGCGGGGTATCGGTTTCCGGTCTGGAAATGACCCAAAACAGCATGCGGCTTTCTTGGACGCGCCAGGAGGTCGACGATCGTCTGAAGATGATTATGAAAAGTATTCACAGCACTTGCCTGGATGCCGCCGCTCAATATGGCGCCGCCGGCAACTATGTGGTCGGGGCCAATATTGCAGGATTTGTTAAAGTGGTCGAAGCGATGCTGGACCAGGGGGTGGTGTAACTGTTCGATTGCATTGTTTTAAAATTAGAATAATATCCGGCGTTACATGAAAGGGCCATAACCATGAAGACCTCTGCCGAGAAAAATCTGTTGCACGAAGCGATCTCAGGATGTTTGCGGGGTATCCCCATATTCGAGGATTTGGGTGCCTCGGAACTGGCACTGATTACCACCCATATGCACCTGACGCGAATAGATCCGGGCAGCTTCGTCTTTAAAGAGGGCGATCCCGGCGACTCGGTCTATTTTGTGGTGGATGGTACCTTGGATGTGGTTAAAACCAACGACAAAGGCGCGCATAAAATGATCGCCAAGCTGACCAACGGCAGCTCCATTGGAGAGATGGCGGTGGTCGGTAAGGTTCCCCGTTCCGCTTCGGTCAAAGCCAAAACCGATGCGACCTTGCTTACCCTGACCCGAGATCGATTCAATCAAATATGTTTCGATTACCCCTGGATCGGTGTTAAAATTCTAAGGGCCATTGCCCAGCTTTTAAGTTCACACCTTCGCAAAACGTCAGAGAACCTTTGCGAGTTGATGCCGCAAGATTAAAAGCAATCTGAAAAAAGTCTTTCCTTAATTTTGACGGCAGCCAAACGGCCGGGTTCCAAGAAGACGCGATAGATTGGATCACGGGTATCGATGGTGTGTCCCAAAATTTTTTGTTCAAGTCGCGCCAAAGCTTCAATGGACTTGTCGCACACCGGATAGTTTCTGTCATCCAATGTAATTGCGGTATCGAACGATACACGGGAGATATTGTTGATGTCCACCAGCTTGATGTGACCCGAGCGGTCCATTATCAAGTTGCCCACACCGGCAAGGTCCGGAATGTGGCCGGTTTCGTCTATCATGGTTTTGATTTTATCAATAAAAGCAGCTGCTTCGTGCTGTACACGTGCAAACCATTCAGGCGGGTGCATGGATTCCCTTGTGATGTTTTTGGCCAGCCGGTCAAACAAGTGCAGCTGAAACGCATGGTCGTCAAGGATGTTCCAGGGATCGATGATCATTCCCTCCACATATTCTTGAAATCCGCAAAGCATTAGATCCATTCCATGGGGGCTGGCGTAATCCACAATAAATTCAACCGAGCGCGCCATATGGTTGGGTGCAAGATACCTTTCCACCATCTTGACACGCGCGATTTCTTTGAGCGCTAAATCCAGGTGGCGCAGGCGGCTTCGGAACAACCGGAATATTTTGCGTGGTCGAGCTTTTGGAAACCACCGGGTTCCATTAACGAGGGTGCCGTTTTTCTCCAACGCGATATCGTGTGCGGACAAAACTTCCATGACATGGGAACGCAGTCCTTGTCGGAAATGCCGGCGGAATACCCATGGGCAGTCGGTGTTGATAAAATTCAGACCGACGATGTCTTCATGGGTGATACTGATTTTGTTTCGAATATCTTCCGACATTGCAAGATGTCCCTATTCATCTTTTTTTAAAATATCATATGCCGTTTGGATCTCTTTAAAGCGAAGGTGTGCCATCGTTTGGAATTCTTTTCCCAGGTGGGAGACTTTATCGGGGTGGTATTGGCCGGCCAGACGGCGATAGGCAGTTTTGATTTCATCCCGGCTGGCCGCAGGTGACACGCCAAGAATCTCGTAGGGCGTTTTCGGGTGAGCGGCATAAGCCTTATTGCGCCGGTCTTGGGAGGGATCCTGCTGTTGATTGCCAGAGGCCGTCCGTGTATGCGTGCGCTGTTTTTTGAGCCGGGTCAGATAACGGTAGAGCAAAACGAGTACAATCCCATCATCAATCCAACCCACGCCATGCAACCCGGGTATTAAATCGTAAGGCGAGAGCAGATAGACCAGTGCCAGTATGATCCAAAGCCACTTCATTCCCAGCGATTGCCGCCTTTATGTTTTAAGTCAATCACGTTCACTTGACCGTTTTCGCTGATATAGGTGTTCAATCCCCAACTGACCAAACTGATAATCAGGGCGCCGAATAGCGAAGTCCAAAAGCCCTCGACATCAAACCCTGAGACAACGCCCGAGGCCATTTTTAACATCACCGCGTTAACCACAAAGGTGAACAACCCCAGGCTCAGGATGTTGATGGGCAGGGTTAATAAGAGGGCAATGGGCCTGAAAAAGGCATTTAAAATTCCCAAAATTGCTGCAGCGCCAATAGCCGACATGAAACTGCTGATGTGAATGCCCTCGAGAAGGTAGCTTGCCAACACAATGGCACCGGTCAGGGTTAACCAGCGAAGCACAATACCGCGCATGGAAGTCCTCCTTGGATGGGTTTTAGTTTGTGCGCCCGGAATGGCGGTAGTCCATTCCTGCCCGGCGCAATTCGATTCAAGATAATATGTTCATTGCAAGTTGGCAAGGCCAGGGTACAAGCGTCTGAAAGCCGAAGTTTAGAGATTAAGATGAATCCCTAGTGTTGTGTGTACCGGATGTAACTAAAAATAATAGGTATGGCGACATGCTAGCCGAAGTGGTGCCTCCGGATTCAACTCCCCATGCCAAAGCCTAAATGTCAAATAAGGACCGATTGAATATCAAATCGACCCCCTACCTTCATTTGACATTTGGATTTTGGCATCGGGTATCTTTATCGGAATAGTGGTGGTTATGAT
The DNA here is from genome assembly GCA_050291605.1 of Desulfobacteraceae bacterium. Classification (GTDB taxonomy): domain Bacteria; phylum Desulfobacterota; class Desulfobacteria; order Desulfobacterales; family Desulfosarcinaceae; genus JARRKU01. Next base: position 72,157 of record JBNKKB010000041.1, read on the forward strand.
TTGTCACTTATTTGCGTGACACCACACCGGCTGGTTAAGGTGGATAGGTTCCGTGATCGATGGACATGACGCAGGTCTATGCAATCGCTGATGATTGTGCTGTCGGGCAAGGTGTCGGTAGATGGATCTATGCGATTATCAATTCTTTTACCGCTTTGAGCAGTTCATTGCGGTCTACCGGTTTGGAAAAGGTGCGTGTGGCACCAATTTTTTCGGCCAGATGGAGATAATCATCCGAATTATTGCGGCCGCCGCCTGAGATGGCTATGATTTTGACGTCTGGATTATCCTTGCGCAGTTTGGAGATGGTTTCGATGCCCTCCATTTCCGGCATGATCAAATCGGTGATGACCACATCAAAGGGCTTGCCCTGAAACAGTTGGATGCCGATGCGACCATTTGCAGCGGTGGCCACTTCGTAACCGGACCGTTCGAAGGTTTGTTTTAGCATTTGCTGTACATATTCGTCATCTTCGATGATTAACACACTGTCCATGATCGCTCCTTTTTTGGGGTCTGAGTTGCCAAAGCACTCATGCCGTTAATATTTGACCCAAGACACCGGATTAAAAATGAATGTCTCAAAAAGGATATCGGACGATATTCGGAAATATTTAGTATTTTTATTGAGATAAAATATTGATAGGCTGGAAAGCAACTTCAGGCACTTTTTTCCTTTTCAAACGGCGGTGGCGGGGGGTTGCCGAGGCGACCATCCTGGTAGCATTTACCGGCATACCATCCCATTTGACGGCAGATACCCCGGATGATGCTGACCTCACCGGCGCGCAATTTGAGCCGGGAAAGGAAATGACGGATTTTATTCATCCAGTAATCAGGGTTATCCGGCAGAATGTAATGGATAGACAGCAGGATCTCTTTGATTTGGTCATACATGCCATCCAGCTCATGGCGGCTTGCCAGCCGGGGTGTCGGCGTTTTAGGTGCCGGCAAACTGGCTTTGAACAGCTCGTAGCTAATCACCATCACAGCCTGGGCCAGGTTCAAAGAGGCGAACTCGGCGGTGGGGATGTTGACCAACAGATGGCACAAACGCAGCTCTTCGTTGGTTAGACCGCGGTCTTCCGGCCCAAACACCATCGCCACTTGGTTTTCCTGGCTGATGGGGATCAACTGCCGGGCCATTTGGGTGGGTGAGGAAATCAAGTGGCGTTGGCCGCCCAAACGGGCAGTGGTGCCGACCACATAGTGAAATGGGGCCAACGCGCTCTGGAGGCTGTCATGGCGGATCATGTCGTCCACCACATCAGCCGCTGCATGGGTTGCCAGAGTGTGGATTCTTTTTAGGTCGTCGTTTTCAGGTGCCACTACAATCAAACGCCCCATACCCATGTTGCGCACGGCACGGGCGGCGGCCCCGATATTTTCGGGATACTTTGGTCTATGGAGTACCACCGCCACATGTTCCGGGCGCATGCGGGAGGTCAATCCGATACCCTTTCAAAGGCGTTGAAAAAATAGCTGGTCTCAAAAGCAGCCGTTTCGGGCGCATCGGAGCCGTGGACCACATTTTTCTCAATGTCAGTGGCAAAGTCGCGGCGGATGGTACCTTCCGCGGCCTCTTTGTAGTTTGTGGCGCCCATCATGTCGCGCCAGCGGGAGATGGCGTTTTCACCTTGCAGGATCATTACGGCCGCTGGACCTGAGGTCATGAAATCAGTAAGGCTTTCGAAAAAAGGGCGCTCCCGGTGGACGGCATAAAAGCCCTGGGCCTGAGATTTGGTCATCAGGATCAACTTAAGGGCGATGATTTTCAGGTTATTGGCTTCAATGCGTTTGATCACTTCACCCATCAGGCCCCGGGACACACCATCAGGTTTGACAATGGCTAAGGTTTTTTCCATGGAATGCTTTCCTTTTTTTGTGAGCAGGTTTCATTTTTTTGCCGGTGGCATAACAGAAGGCCTCCGGCAAGTCAACTCACCGGGTTGAACGCCGGCGATTTTAACTGAACAAGGCCTAATAGTCGCAGCGATTCGCGGAAATCGTTTTCCGGCAGATGCCTTAAGGCTTATTAAATGCGATGAATCAGATTCAGTCAGAATTGCCGATTGAACGCGTGCTGTCGTTTGGCCGCCGGAATTTTTTTGGATAAATCCCAATGCACATCTAAACGCTAGTGGGATGGCGCAGCAAGTTTCAGATTTCTCAGGCGATTGATGGCCGCAGCTAGCTCCAGGCGCCTGGGACGCGCCAAAAAAAGGGGGTGCGATGATGCTTGGGCCAGCACATCGAGACCTTCAGAATCGATGACTTGATCAAGGGCAATTGCCAGATCGGTGGGGGACAGGGCGTTGTCCTTGAAACGCATGCGGGCCAGCAACAAGGCGTATCCAACGGCCAAAACTTGACGGACATCCACAAGCGCTTTCTGGTGGGACAAGTCCAATTGCTGGTTGCCATACTCCAGGAGGGTCTCGTGCAATCGCAGGGGTTTGATTCGTACAGCCACCGTTTTGCCCAATCGGCGGGCTTGGAAAGCCGGATCGAAGTTGTCCCGGGATAAACGGCGTTTGTCGCTGAGGGTCAGCATTTTTTCCGGTGCAAGGGGTTCCTGTAATGTCAATTGGCGGACTTGATCCGTCACGGATAGGGGCAGATAATTGTGCATGGCAATGACATGGTCGGCCACCCCAATATATTCGGAGCTGCTGCCCACCACCATCAACGTGCTGACCCCGAATCGTTGGTAGAGCTCCCGGACCCTGTCCAGAAGCGGGGTGATGGGATCATCGGGTACAAGTTGCCGCATCTGCCGGTCACGGATTAAAAAATTGGTGGCTGAGCAATCTTCGTCGATGAGCAGAAGCTTGGCGCCGGCTGCTATGGCCTCTGCGATGCCGGCGGCTTGAGAGGTGCTACCGCTGGCGTTTTGGGTCCAAAAGTGACCAGGGTCTTTATGCCGGTCGGGCATCGGGGCCATGAAGCCGGATATATCCACCCCATTTATAGCCCGCCCCGGTTCAGTACACACGAAGGCCGTTTCTGGATGGCTGGCCACACATTCCCGACCATCTTCCGGGATATGAGGATAGACTGCTTTGGCCAAAGCATGAATTAGTGTGGATTTGCCATGGAATCCACCGCCGACGATAACGCCGACGCCTTGTGGGATACCCAGACCCCTGATTCGCCCGGCATTCGCTACGTCAATACAAATGGCCAATTCTTCCGGTGCCTTAAACCTCTTGGCGCCTCTGCCCATGGGGCTCACGGATACGCCGGACTGTCGCGGCAGCAAAGCGCCATCCGCCACAAAGGCCACCAGTCCGTGGGCCGACAATTGCTGCTGGAGCATCAGCATGTCTTCCACACGGTCACCGTGGATTTTCAATTTCGCTTTACCGGCAACGGCCTTTCTTAATGCGAGGGCAACGGCGGGCAATTCAGCGGTCAACATTTGATCGGCAGGGTGACCCATGATCCGATTGTCTGCAGTGCCGGGCAGGCTGATATGAAACGCCAAGCGTGTGTTTGCGGGTCCGAAGCTTACGAGATTTGTTTCCAGCACTTGGGGCGGTAGCTCGGCAGGCTGGAATGAACCGCTGCCTTGGGCGCCGCGATTTCGGCGGGTAAGTCCATGGACGGCCGATGAAAAAGCACGTAATAGAAAATCGGCGGTGGCCTGCCTTCGGGCCGCATTTTCCAGACAGTTATGGGGCAGCCCCAAAAATGCGTGGGAGAAGAACAGGTGAACCACCGATGCCGGAAAGGCACCGGGGCTGCCTTGCACATGTATAAAACTGAAGTGGAAGTCTTTATGGCCGAAACATTGTCCAGCCAGGGTCTGATAGCTTTTGAAGGCACATTCGTCAAGCTGCCGGAGCAAAGCGCTCAATTTGTGCATGGGTTGGGACAAAGCATCCAAAATAAGTATTCCATCAATATCGTTGACATCCTGCCGACGACGCTTTATTAACCTTGTTATATCGGTAAGCTATAGATAATTTTAGAGGTCCTGCCATGCCCATTTATGAATACTATTGTGAGCAGTGCCACACAATTTTTAACTTCTTCTCGAAGACCATCAATACCCACAAGCGCCCCAGGTGCCCCCATTGTAAAACCGTTACACTGTCACGTCAAATGTCGGCCTTTGCAGTAACCGGCCGCGCCAAAGAGAATGACGCACTGGATGATCTGCCTGTGGATGAGGGCAAGATGGAGCAGGCCATGCAAATGCTGGCCGGCGAAGCTGAGAACATCAGTGAAGATGATCCCAAACAGGCCGCCCAATTGATGCACAAACTCACCCGCATGACCGGTTTGGAGCTTGGCACAGGCATGCAAGAAGCCCTAGCCCGCATGGAAAAAGGCGAGGACCCTGAAAAGATCGAAGCTGAAATGGGCGATATTCTCGAAAATGAAGACCCTTTTGCGCCGGCCGCAAAAAAAGGGTGCAAGCAGCGACGCGGTGCCCCCCGCAAAGATGAAAAACTCTATGATTTGTGAGTGGGAACCCGCAAGCCTTATTATGTTGCATCACTTTGATTTTATATAACAAATAAATGCGGCCAGCGACTCTGGCGATGATGTGCAATTGGGCAGATAGCGCCTTTTTTATTAACGCTTGTGGGAGCGGTGTCTCGCCGCGACCTGCCATTGATTTGAAAGGACCTTTGAACCCCGGGTCTTTACGTCAAACAAATGTCAAGGAGGCCGGCCATGGATCCGTCTGTAAAGTCTAAGATCGAAATTTTGCGGGGGGATATTACAAAATTGAAGGTGGACGCCATTGTCAATGCGGCCAACACCCGGCTGTTGGGTGGTGGCGGAGTGGACGGCGCCATTCATCGGGCGGCTGGTCCCCGGTTATTGGAAGCGTGTCGCACCTTGGGCGGCTGTCCCACTGGCGAGGCCCGTATAACCAAGGGCTATAATCTGCCGGCCAGACATGTAATTCATACGGTAGGTCCGGTTTTCGGAGGCCGCCCACAAGATGCCCAGCAATTAAAATCATGCTATCTCAATAGCTTGCAGCTTGCCCTGGATCATCATGTGGAATCAATCGCCTTTCCGGCGGTCAGTTGCGGGGTCTATGGTTATCCCATCAACGAGGCTGCCCAAATTGCTTTGCAGACCACTCTCCTTTTTTTAGAGCACCACGCAGCACCAAACAGGGTCATATTTGCCCTTTTTTCAGAGTCTCACAAACAGATTTATCAGGATCACTTCGCTAAATTTATCGGTTGAGCCGATTTGCATTTATCTTTTGTTTGCAAGCTGACGATATAGAGGTTAGCGGCTGATGGATTCAACCCAGGGCCATTGATAATTTCAATACACCGGCCCTCACGTATTGGGTTGATCTTGACATTGGGTCATCTTTCAGGTATCCGCTTCCTCTTGTGGGTTCAGTAATACAGTTGCTGAATTGACAAGGACGCTGCGTGTGGTTAGCTTGAGGCTCAATGCCGGGGTGCATATGTGCAGTGGCATTGAATAAAGCTGATATCCATACACCCCAATGCGTCGGGTGATGTTTTAAGCAGCTATATCTTTCTAAGGAGGACACCATGTTGGAAGTAACACCTGCGGCCACTGAGCAAGTTGCAGCCTATTTTAGCGACAAAGAGGTCAAACCCATTCGTATCTTTTTAAATGAAGGCGGCTGAGGCGGACCTGGCTTGGCCATGGCTCTGGATGAGCCGGCTGAAACCGATCAAGAATTCGACGTTGAAGGCTACAAGTACATTGTGAACAAAGAATTTTTAGAAAAAGCACAGCCCATTAAAGTCGATTTTCAAATGTATGGGTTTAAACTCGAGTGCGGGATGGAGTTTGCCCCCGCTGCCGGCGGATGCGCTTGCAGCACAGACCAGAAGAGTCAATGCGGCTGCTGATTGCAGTATAGTCGATTTGCAAAAGCGGCATTGGGGAAGTCCCTCCAATGCCGCTTTTCTATTTTCCAGAACGGTTGTTCATGGCCAATGACCGTGGTATGAAGCTGGCGTTGGACAAACCTCCTCATAAAACAGATCAACAAGCAACGGCCCATCATCGGAGAGTTGAAAAAGCGGTTGAACCAAAAGATTGTCCATGCGCTGGATGTCGAGGATGTGGCTTTCATCGAATCGGGTCACTATCATTTTGGATGATCCCGGAGGTTCAATGCTTATGGATTGAGAGTGATAGGGTCTGATATGAACCGGACATTGCCTTGAGCTGTCGATCGCCAATCAAAGTTTACTCAGGGGAGGTGGTCCTATGAAGATAAGTATCACCGGTGGATCGGGTTTCGTGGGGACACATTTGACCCGTTTCCTGTTGGAAAACGGGCATCAGGTGATTGCAGTGGGATCACGCCCCACCCACCTGGGTGAATCACACGATCGGTACACCTATCTGAGTGCCGACACCACGCAACCGGGATCTTGGCAGCAAGCCCTTGCTGCTGCGGATATCATTTTTAATTTGACCGGCCGCACCATTTTTAAGCGTTGGTCGAGCCGCTACAAACAGGAGATCCGCGATAGCCGCATTCTCACCACCCGTAATTTAGTCGCCGCCCTGCCGGAAAAGAGTTCGACCGTACTCATCAGCACGTCGGCGGTTGGCTATTACGGCGATCGCGGTGATGAATCGCTTACGGAAAGTGCCACACCGGGCAATGATTTTCTGGCCGAGCTGTCCCAGCAGTGGGAGGCGGAAGCCCTTGCTGCACAGGCCAAGGGGGCCAGGGTGGTGGTGGCCCGCTTTGGTATCGTTTTGGGCCGCGAAGGCGGCGCGTTATCCAAAATGGTGCCTGCGTTTAAATCTTTTGTGGGGGGGCCTTTGGGCAACGGCCGGCAGTGGTTTCCCTGGATCCACATTCAAGATCATATACGTGCACTGGATTACATGGCCACCCAAGCTGCTTTAAGCGGGGCTTGCAATCTTTGTGCGCCGCACCCGGTGACCAACGCCGAAATGGCCAGGGCTTTGGGCAATGCTTTGGGGCGTCCGGCAGCCATGGCAATGCCTGGTTTTATGCTTAAAATGACCATGGGCGAAGTGGCCGATGTGCTGTTGGCCAGTCAGCGGACTCTGCCCGAAAAATTGCAGACAGCCGGCTTTCGATTTAAATTTGCCCACATTGAACAGGCCCTGTCGGACTTGATTTAAAGCAAATGCAGAATTCTTCTTTCTATGAGACCATCGTTGCCTACCATGAGGCGACCAAGCATCATCCCCATCGCTATGCGCGTTCTGCCGGCTATATGGACTGGCAAAACCAGCCCAACCCGTTCCGGCTTTTTGAAGGCGCCCGCCAAACGGTGTTGCCTTTGAGTACCCAAGACCCGGATCTTGACTATGGGGCGCTGTACACACCGGCGCAGGGTCAAGCTCAGCCTCTAACGCTTGCTTCTGTGGGCGCGTTTTGTGAATTGGCTTTGGGGCTTTCGGCCTGGAAGCTGGCGGGCGGCAACCGGTGGTCATTGCGCATAAACCCGTCCTCGGGCAACTTGCATCCCACCGAGGGCTATCTGGTGATGCCGGATATGGCGGAATTGGCCGGAGGTGTATTCCATTATGCCCCTATTGCACATGTGCTGGAACGGCGCACTCAAATGCCCGAAGGGTGTTGGGCTGCCATCGAGAAACATTTTGGTGGTCCTGGCTTCCTGGTGGCCCTAACCTCTATTTTTTGGCGTGAGTCATGGAAATATGGCGAGCGGGCTTATCGCTACTGCAATCTGGACGCCGGTCATGCGCTGGCTGCACTGGCATTTGCAGCTCGGCTCCATCAATGGCATTGCTGGGTTATCGTCGGCGCCGGCGACCGGCAGATAAGTACCCTTTTGGGATTGGACCGCACCCAATGGCGGCTTTTAGAAAATGAAACGCCCGAGCTGCTCTGCTGGGTCACCCTGCAGCCCGATTTTTTACAGACACCTTTGACATTGCCCCAATCATTGGTGAACCCAATGGCCCGAGCCGATTTCACGGGCCGGCCCAATTCGTTGAGTTCCCGTGCGGTCGATTGGTCCATCATTGAACAGGCCGCTGAAGCCACCCAAAAACCGATAACCCAGACCCAGACTGTGAAGCTGATCGATGGGGTTATGGGTGACGGTTTGCAGCCCAACGCTGAAACAGCTGCTCAGGTCATCCGCCGGCGCCGTAGTGCCGTGAACTACAATCCCCAGGGGTACATATCACAAGCGTGCTTTTGGGCGATCTTGGACCCCACCCAGGCCCGAACGCGAGTCCCTCCTTTTGGAACGGCCTTGGGGGCGCCGGCAGTCCACCTGCTGCTGTTTGTGCACCGGGTTGTCGATCTAACCTCAGGCCTCTACCTGCTGATCCGTGGGGAAGATAGCGTTGAGACGCTGCGGCCGTTGTGGCGATCTGATTTTTTGTGGCAACCCGTTGCGGCGGATTTGCCGGTTTACCTGCTGATGCCGGGTGATGTGACCCTGGCAGCCATGGAGATGAGCTGCCACCAGGAGATCGCGGGGAACAGTGCCTTTGCCGTGGCCATGCTGGCCTCTTTCGAGGCCAAGCTGCAGCAGGCGCCGTTTGTGTATCGCCACCTGCACTGGGAGTGCGGCATGATCGGTCAAGTGCTCTATCTGGGTGCCGAAGCCCATGGCCTGCGAGGTACCGGCATCGGATGTTTTTTTGATGATCAAGTGCATCAATTGCTGGGCATGAACGATCGCAGCTATCAGAGCCTCTACCATTTTACCGTGGGCCAACCCATCGAGGATGACCGGCTGGCCACCCTGCCGGCGTATCACCACCTGAAGCGATAGCCTGTCGCGTCGATCTGATTTGCCAAGCCATTCAACGGGTCCTATATTCATTCTGGTTTATCGCCGCACGCTTAACGTGCCGGTCGATGCCAAATAAACGGAGGTATAGCGTATCATGCCCAATCTGTTGATCCATGAAAAGAGCCCCTACCTATTGCAGCACGCCCATAATCCTGTGGAGTGGCATCCTTGGGGCCCGGTCGCCTTTGATAAGGCGAAACAGGAGAACAAGCCGATTTTTCTTTCGGTGGGTTACGCCACATGCCACTGGTGCCATGTGATGGAAAAAGAGTCCTTTGAAGATCCGGAAGCCGCCGCTGTGCTGAATGATGCCTTTGTTTGTATCAAAGTGGATCGCGAAGAGCGGCCCGATATCGACGCGCTGTACATGACGGCCTGTCAAATGGTCACCGGCAGCGGCGGCTGGCCGCTGAACGTTGTACTAACACCCGATAAAAAGCCTTTTTTTGCAGGGACCTATATGCCCAAGACCGCGCGTTTCGGACGAATGGGTCTCATGACGCTTTGCCGCCAAATCAAAGCCATATGGCAAAGTGACCCCCAACGGGTGCACCAATCCGCCGATGAGATCATGGGACATTTGGACCAGGCGTTTACCTATCCGTCGGATACTGCTCATGAATTGGGGGTGCAGGTGTTGGACCAGGCGTATACCCAAATTTCAAACAGTTTTGATGCCCAATACGGCGGATTTGACCCCGCGCCCAAGTTTCCCACGCCCCATCGATTGATGTTGCTGCTTCGCACGTACCACCGCACCGGAGATGCGCGTGCCTTGGAGATGGTGACCCACACCCTAAAAGCCATGCGCATGGGCGGTATTTGGGACCACGTGGGCTTTGGGTTTCACCGCTATGCCACCGACAGGCGCTGGCTGCTGCCCCACTTTGAAAAGATGCTCTATGATCAGGCGTTGCTGGCAATCGCTTACTTGGAGACCTTCCAAGTGACGAGCGACCCTTTTTTCGCCCAGACGGCACGAGATATTTTCGCTTATGTACTGCGCGATATGACCTCGGACCAAGGGGCTTTCTGGACGGCTGAAGATGCCGATAGTGAGGGGGAAGAGGGCAAGTTCTATATCTGGTCCCTGGAGGCGTTTAAGGCAATCGCCGCGCAAGGAGCCGGCACGGTGCCGTGGGAAAAGATCTTTAATCTGCGCGCGCAGGGCAATTTTCATGATGAAGCCGGCGGCCGCAACAACGGTGCTAACATTTTGCACTTGAGTCACAGCTGGGATCAGTGGCAGCGCACCATGCAAGAGAAGGGGGTGGACCTGGATGCCGAATGGGAGGGGCTGCGCCGGAAATTGTTTGCGCAACGCCGGATAAGGACGGCGCCCCTAAAAGATGACAAGGTGTTGACCGACTGGAACGGGTTGATGGTGGCCGCGCTGGCCCTGGGGGCACGCGTGCTGGGGCAAGATCAGTATGCGAACGCCGCCCACAAAGCGGTAGCGTTTATTGGGACGACCCTTAAGGATCCTCAAGGGCGATTGCTGCATCGTTTCCGTGACGGCCAAGCCGCCATTGACGCCCAGGCGGGCGATTTTGTTTTTTTAATCATGGGGATGATTGAATTGTATCGAACGACATTTCAAACCGACCTGTTGGAAGAGGCGCTCACTTTGCAGCACCAATTGGACGCACACTTCTGGGATCCACACCAGGGGGGCTATTTTTCTACCGCCATAGAGGTTTTAGATCTGCCGGTGCGGCCCAAAGACATTTACGATGGTGCCATGCCCTCGGTCAACTCCGCGGCGCTGGGCAACTTGATCATGTTGGGACGTTTGACCGGTGACCCGCAATGGGAAACGCGTGCCCATGAGCTCAGCAAATCCTTTGCAGGGTCGGTGGCGCGCCAACCGATGGCCTTTACCCATTTTCTAAACGGTTTGGATATGGCCCTGGGCGCCGGTCAAGAGGTGGTGGTCGCCGGCGATCGTCATGCACCAGATACCTTGGCGATGTTAGCGGCGCTGCGGCGCCCCTTTTCGCCCCATTTGATCACGCACTTGAAATCCCGCATGAACGGGTCCGACTTGTCGCGTCTGGCAGGTTTTACATCCCGGCTGCCTTTGGACGATCAGGCAACGGCCCATATTTGTACCGGTTTTAACTGCAAAAACAGCACCACTGATGTGGCAAAGATGATGGAGCGTCTAACGGGCCCGCAACCGAACCCCAAGCTCTGAAGCTTTAAACGCTTGTCATATGACCGCCGGGAAAGGAGATTTCCATGCGCATCAGGCAGATGACCCCACAGGCACTTCGTGATTTTATCCGACAACACCAAGAAACGGACTATGCGCTGATTGATGTGCGCCAGCCTCACGAGTATGAGCAAGGCCACATGCCCGGGTCGCGGCTGATGCCTCTACCCCAACTTTTTCAAACACTGGACCGTATTCCGGCGGATAAAGATCTTGTCTTTTACTGCCACAGCGGCAGCCGTTCCATGGTTGCGGCCAGCATGGCAGAAGAAGAGGCGGTCACAGACAGGAAGATCTACAACTTGGCTGGGGGTATGCTCACCTGGGATGGCGGTGTGGTGGCCGACTATCCCCAAGTGCAGCTCTTTGGTCAATTGACTTCGCCGGTCGAAATGATGAAGACCGCCATGGATTTGGAAAAAGGGGCCATGCGGTTTTACACCCAAGCGGCCGCCCGATTTGACAACCACGCCTGGTCCAAAGTGTTTGCCCAATTGGCCAGTGCAGAGGTCACGCACGCTAAAAAGGTTCATGGATTTTGGCTTAAATTTGACGGCGGGGGTACCCAGGACAAATCCTTTGAAACACTTTTTGAGTCGCTTTCCGGTGATGTATTGGAAGGGGGCATGGCTTTAGATTCGGCGTTGGCCAAAATTACGACTGTGACCAACCAGGCATGCGTGCGCCTGGTAGAGCTGGCTTTACAGATTGAATATGCTGCCTTTGATCTTTACCGCAACATGGCCGATCGGATTACTGCTACAGAAGCCCGTCAGGCTTTTCTTTCAATAGCCCAGTCCGAGAAGGCGCACATGGCCGCCCTGGCAAAAGCACTGGATGGTTGTCAGAAATAAGAGAGAGTTTTAACTAAAACCGCCTATGGATTAAGCTTGACTGAGGTGTTCCGCCATGGCGGCTTGCAGGCTCTCTTCGGTAAAAGGCTTGTTCAAAATGGCGTTAATCCCGGCAGCGTGGGCGGCATCGTTGTCCTGGCACTCGTTCTGGGTGGTGACCATGATGATGGGCAGTTGGACTTTGTCAAAGTGCCGGCGAAGAGCTTTGGTCAATTCCACGCCGCTTATTTCGGGCATGTTCAGGTCGGTAAAAATCAGATCCGGTTTTTCTGTTTTGGCTTTTTTGATGGCTTTGGCTGGAAATTCGAAAAGTACGGGATCGCATCCCAAATTGTGCAACACGCTGCGGTAGATATTGAGAATCATTTTGGAGTCATCCACGGCGAAGACTTTGAGGGCCTGGCGGGTGTCATCTTTGATCCGGCCTTCAATGCTTGAAGCGAGGGCCGCCATGCCGTTGGCATTTAATAGCTCAATATAGTGGTTGCGGGTATCGATATGGGCCTGGCGGCTTAGATATCCGGTGGCAAACGCTCCAAAAAGTTCTTCCTGGACCAAATCCAAAAAAACGGCATCACAATCAGAGTCGATCAGCGTTCGGCTGATGGGCCGTTCGGCACCGTTTTCATCACGTATCATGTTCTTAACCCCGGCAGCCAATACGGTATTGTAGTTGTGATCAATGGCCCTTGCCGCTGCGGAACGCACATTATCAACTGGGTCAAGCAGGCCCTGGGCCAAGGTAAAAGCACCTTTGGCCACCGGCAGCAATCCAAGGGCTTCGTAGGCGGCAAAGCGAACATTGGCGTCTTTGGGTTCGTTGTGCAGCAGTTTGCGTATGGGGCCTATGGCCGATTCGTCGCCGATCAGACCCAACACATTCAGGGTGTGGATGATCAGGTCCGGATCGTCATAGCGTAAATTGCTGATCAGTACAGGTACGGCTTTCGGGCCGATTTCCGACAGTTTCTGCTTACCGGCGTTGCGCAAATGGGCATGTTGGGCCGACAACGTGGCGTTGAGGCGCTCCAGAGCTTCGGGTTCCTGGGAGTAGGTAAATACGTCCAGAATCATGTAATCCAGGTCATTGTCTGCGCCCAGCTTTTCAGCCAGACGTTGGATGGCGGTGGGGTTCCCCAGTTGGCCCAAAGCTTGAATAGCGGCAATGATCAGTTCGACACTCCCGGAATAGAGGAATTCAGAGATGGGCGTTGTGGCTGAGGTGTCCCCGATCAATCCTAATGCATTGATGGCAGCGCGCAAGACTTTTTCATTCTGGTCTTCGTGTAAAATGCCCAGCAAAATGGGTGTAGCGGACTCCAATCGGATTTCACCGGCGATGTCGGCAAGCACGACCCTGTGGTCGGGTTTGACCTCCCGGATTAGCAAGCTGGACAGCACATCGGGGTGGTCCAGCGCTTTAGAGTAGACCAGCTCTTTGATCATGGGATGCGTATCCCCGAACTCGGGCTTGGCCGCCAACAAGCCTGCCAACAGAGGGATTACAAATTCATCCGGGGCTTTGCTCAGCTCAAACAGGGCCATTTTCTGGATGGCGGGGTCTACTTCATCAAAATGGGACAGCACCAGGCGGGCTTTGATCTTATCCTTGTTTTCAATGTCAAATCGTATTTCATCGATAAAGTCCTGGGCATTGATCTGTGTCATGGCACATTTCCTAAATGTGGGTCGTAGCAGATTATCGGTTGGTTGAATCAATGACTTGAGCTTTTTTCCGGCTATGGCAATCTGTGTTGGGGTGTGATAGCAACGGGTCCATGAAAACGGAGATTGTCTTGTCCATTGCCCCCAGTACGCGTGCTGCCATCAGGCGGGCGCTGGGCCAGTGGTTTGCCCAATACCACCGCGACTTGCCCTGGCGCCAAACCGATGATCCTTATGCAATTTGGGTATCTGAGGTAATGCTGCAACAAACCCAAGTCAAAACGGTGGTTCCCTATTTTAAGCGTTTTATGGCGAAATTTCCTACAGTTGCCGCTTTGGCCCAGACCGAGGATCAGGTGGTGCTCAAAACATGGGAGGGGTTGGGCTATTACGCCCGCGCGCGCAACCTGCAGCGGGCGGCCCGGATGCTCATGGATCAAAAAGATGGCCGCATGCCAAGGAAATGGGAAGGGATCCGTCAACTGCCCGGTATCGGCGACTATATCGCGGCAGCCATTTTGAGTATCGCCTTTGATCAGCCCTATGCTGTGGTGGATGGCAATGTCAAGCGTGTCCTGGCGCGACTGTTTTGTGTGAATACGGCAGTCAACCTGGCGTCCGGTCACAAGCATTACCAACAGCTGGCGCAGCAATTGTTGGATATTAAGGCGCCCGGTGACCACAACCAGGGTCTGATGGAGCTGGGTGCCTTGGTGTGCCGCCCCAAAGCCCCCCTTTGTGAGAGCTGTCCGCTCACCCGCTATTGTCTTGCCTTCAAGAACAAGTTGGCGGACCAATATCCCAGACGAAAAAAACGGAAGCCCATCAAAGAGGTGCCACTGGTCGCCGGATTGGTCATTAAAAAGAGGCGTATTCTGTTGATCCAGCGACCAGACGCGGGATTGCTGGGCGGCCTATGGGAGTTTCCTGCCGCGCCTCTGGCCAATCCACACTCCCCTGCCGATACGCTGGCGCAGCATATTCGGATCACTGCGGGGTTAACCGTGACGGTGGGCCAACCGGTAACCACGGCGCGTCACACCTATACCCATTTTAAAATCTACCTGCAACTCTATTTATGCCGTTGGCGCGCCGGCAGCGTTCGCTTGAATGGGCCTGCGGCGTTTCGTTGGGTTGCACCGTCCCGGCTGATGGATTACCCGCTGCACGGGGCGATGCACAAGATTCTGCCGGCACTTAAGCAGATACGCATCTGACATCAAAGCGGATTGATTTTAGGGCGCCTTCTACGTGTATTGAAATATATTGAGTTTTCAGATAATTGTGACAAAATTGCTGTTATGGTGCACATGGCGTATCCAATGCAACGGCATGGCCATCAGCTATGTTGCCGCTAAGCAAAGCCTATTTTCGAACCGCGAAAGGATACTGTGATGGTACGTTGGTTTATCTCAATTTCAATTTTTATCTGTTTGGGTTTACTATCTCCGGCGCTATTATGGTCTGAAACCACAGCTTACTTTCCCAATTATGGCGATGACAATATTAAAAGGGTGATTGTGACGGATGAAACTAACTTTGTTTCGGTCGATTTAAGCGGCGGGGTCTATGGTGCTGCGGTTACCCCGGACGGCGACACCCTGGTCATTACCCGTACCGACGACGATGCGGTTACCATCATTCCCACCGGCAGTTTTACCAACGTTTCGGCCCAAGATGATGTCAGCCTGGGGGCTGGGCACGCTCCCCGGGGAGTGGCTATCGAATCACGTGGCTTATATGCTTATGTGGCCAATTATGCAAACGATACGGTGGATGAGATCCTTGTGGGTTCCGGTACGCTGACAGACACGTTTAGTGTGGGTTCCGGGCCATGGGGCGTTGCAGCAATTTATGACACCACGGATACTACGGTGCGGGTTTATGTTTCCAATTATGATGCGGGTACGGTTTCGGTAATCAGCAGCAGTGGTGTGGATACCATTAACGGTGTAGGGAGCGGTCCCCTGGGTGTGGCTTTGACACCGGATGGCAACACGCTCTATGTGGCCAACTACTACGACGATCAAGTAGTGGCTATTGATACCAGCGATCAGAGCATTGACAGCACCACCAATGTGGGCAACGGTCCCTGGGGACTGGCCATGGCCGACGATGGCGGCTATGTGTTTGTGACCAACAGCTTGGACGATACCGTCTCGGTGATCGATACCGCCAGCCGGATTGCTGCCGGGCCCTTCACCGTCGGCGACCAGCCCAGCGGTGTGGCGGCACCTGTAAACGGTGATTTCGCTTATGTGGTTAACCAGGGCGACAACACCATCAGCAAAGTGACGACCAGCGGCGCCGTGACCACCATCGGCAGCGGTGAGCTCAACGGTGCGTTTGCCCTGGGGGCGTTATTCGGTGACAGCCCACCCGATGCACCCAGTAGCTTGGAAGCCGTTACGGAGTCATCCACCGGGATTTCATTGAGCTGGAACGACAATGCCGATGATGAGTTGGGCTTTAAAATTGAGCGCCGTAAAGACTCGCAAGACACTTACGTTCAGGTTGCCAAAGTCGATCAAAACGAAACCAGCTATACCGACGCTGACCTATCAAGGGCGACCACCTACCATTACCAGGTGCGCGCTTATAACGAAGCGGCGGATTCCGACTATAGCAATGCAGCCACGGCAAAGACTGATGAATCGTTTTCCTGGTGTTTTATAAATGCACTGTTTCGATAAAGATTTGTCAATCAACAACGGACCTAATTATGATTTGGATGGTTTTGCCATGCCGAGCAGTTTTTCGATTTGCTTTTCAATGGTTTCCACGCGGCTTTTAGGCAGCAAAAAAGCATAGTCGTTGGAAGACGACACGCCGGGGAATTGATCGCCTTGCTTGCCTTTTGGGGCATATACGGATAGCGTCCACGTCTCGCTTTCATTTTTCAAGGTTAGCGTCCAGGAGGCATCTGTAAGGCCGGCTTTGGCATCATCGGCCATGTAATCTTCGCACTTTAGCTCCATGAGGGTGTTGAGCAGGGCATTGATGGTTGCCTCTTCAACAGTTTGGCCATTATCGGCTTGCCATTGGGTTTTGGTGGCGGGCGCCGCTTCACCCTCCTTTTCCGATTCCTGAGGCACCTCGGATTTAGACAGGACTATCTTTTGGCCTGCTTTTTGGATTTGAATCGAGACGAGGGTTGGTTTTTCAAAGGAGAGCACTGTTTTATCCCGCAAGCTATCCAGGGTTTGATCAAATGTGCTTTTGAGATTGCCCCGGGCATGATAGACTTTGGCATCGTCGGCCAGCAGCATAAACGTGTGCTGTTGGGTGGGCGCAATTCGGCCGATGATAAACTCCCGCAGCAGCTGATCATCCGTGAAGATCTGGATTTTGACCTGTTGGGCGCCATCGAGACCATAACGCTGATAATTGCCCGATTCGGACACCATGGCCGTGGCCGTCAGCTCGGCGGCTGCTTTGACCATATTTTTAATCTTGATGTTATCGACAGGATAGCTTTTGGGCATTAAAAACCATTTCTCATCTTGTTTGCGCAATTCAAGGACAGCATCTTGTTGCGCAATGACCATCCGGTTAATCTCCGAGTTGTCCAATGCAGGCAGTCTAGGCAAATCGCGGTCAGGGTGATCATCGCTGCTCAATGCCAGATAAAGGGTCAACGCCACAATCACCGATATGAGAATCAGATACTCTTTTTTCATTTTCATGATTAGCTCGCGTCTCCTTGGAACCTCAGCTTGATTAACTTTTGTCGTGCCCGGCGGCGATACCAAACCAGCAACCCGCATAGAATGGTCAGGAAGGGCAAGCCCACCATGTTGGCCGCTTTAATCAGCATCTTGGTTGCGGCGCCCGTGGGTTCCAGCGGATTATATTGTTGCGCTTTGCTGCGCATGGCGGCAATGGCTTCGCGATTGTTCAGCGCATCGATCATGTCCAATATGAATATGGCATTGGCCCTTTGATTGGCCTGATCGGTCAATTCCATCAGCTGATTTTTTATCATTTCAGACGATGCCATTACAAATATTTTAGCCGTCGGACTCTTCGCTTTAAAAACATTTTTCCCGCCAATTTTGGAGAGATCGACCGTTGCAGCGGCTTCAGTTGCCGACGGTTTGTTGTCAGGCGCATCGGTCTCAGCGTTCTTTGCTTTGGGTTTTTCAGGCATGGGTTTGCCTTCAAAATAGCTGCTAAAAGAGCCTTCCAATAGATAGGCCAATGGCAAGCTGGCCATCTCTTTGTCCGATGCCGGGGGCCTTAAAAAAAAGGGGTTCAGGGTGATGCGATCACGCATCTCCCAAGAACGTTTGGAAGACGCCAGCAATTGGTGGGCCTTGAGTTGCTGAGCATCGATACGCGCAGCGTTCAGCTCGAGGGGTGATATTTTGTAGGTGGTTAAGCTTTTTATTGACTTGAGATAGGCCAGATTGTGGTTGATATTTTCACTTTGAATGATGGGGGCAAAATACAGATCCTGTGCACCACCCCCGCGGTTTTGGGGGACACGTTGGCGGTGGCAATTTTCATCCAATACGATGGATTTTTTAATGCGCACACCATAGTGCGCCAGCATCTCTTCCAATCCGGTATCCAATGGCACGTAGTTGGGCATCGGGTTGCCCATGAAAGGTTGTCGGCCGGCCGGCCGGGTCTCTTTGAAAGCATCCAGGAAGATGGCCAAGTTGGTGCCATTCATCAAGGCCTGGTCAATTTGATAAAGTGCGTAGTCCGACAACTTTTCCGTGGGACGCGGGATAATCAAACTTGGCAGACCTGCAGGAACCGGCCCTTCATTCAGTCTTACAGGTTGCAGGGTGTAGGTCTGGTCCAAAGTGGCCTTGAAGCTGCTGATGGTCTCACCGTCTTGTGGGCTCATGGGGGACGGGCTCATCGGATTCAATGCGCCGAATCCGGATAGATAGCCGATATCTTCATTAATATTCACCAGGCGGTCCAGGTTCGTTTCAATGGCCTCTTTGATGGTTTCAACTTCCGCCAATTGGTATTGGGTGCCGAAAATCGGCAGCTTAAAGATTTGCAGCAGGGGAATGCTGCGCACCTGGTCCTTGTATTTGAGCAATAAACCGATGATGCCTTTGCCTGCTGTGACGCCGGCTTGAGGGATATCCGGCCATTTGAGCGGCAGCAATTCCTGATTTTTGACTTCCTCTGCTTCATCGGGAGCTGTTGACGGGTCCAGGTGACGAAAAGTCAACTGGTCATAGGTCTTGGTGTTGAGTTCCTCTACGATTTTTTTGATATGATCCGGGTAGGTATTTAATCCTTTAATCCCCATGTAAGGCGCCACATTGAAGATGGATGAGGAAAGCACCAGCTCTACCTGAATCTTCTCTTCCAGGTTGAGTAAGGCGCTTACTTTATGGTTAAGCTTTTGAATGGCGGTGGTGAGTTGATACTCCAGACCATCCGTGGAGGTGATGGTGGGGATGCGCTCTATGATATCGCCGTGTATTAACACCAGCCCCATGAAGGCCTGTTTGAATTTGACTTCATCGTTGTCGACAATTTGAATCTGGACCGGGGGAATGCCATAGCTGCGGGCCATTTCTCGATTGTCCCGTGCATCGTCACTGATAGCTTCAGTTACGGGGTTGACATTGTAATATTGAGGTTTGAAGTATTTCTTGCTGTTCAGGGCATACTCATTGAGCAAGTCCTGCAGGTAGCGCTGGGTATTGTTATGCGGCGGCGGTAGATCCTTTGTGAAAAAAACTTTAACAGTTAATGGCTCAGACAAAGTAGCCACTACTTTTTTACTGACATCCGACAGTGTATATACGTCATTTTGGGTCAGGTCGATCCTGATGCGGAAAAGCGTTAGGCCGGCCAGATTGATCAGCACGACCACCAAAAGGTACAATAGCAGTTTGATATATTTGGCATACCGTTGGGGTGTGGTTGTCATCGTTTGTCCTCTCTACTTTTTTTCCTGCATCACCAAGTGGGTGGCATACAATCCGATGAATATTATGCTGAGAAAATAGATAATATCACGGGGATCGACAATGCCTTTGGCGATATTATCAAAATGGGTGGATGTGCTTAAATAGGCCACGACGGACAGCAAGTCTTCGGGAAAGAAGAAAAGCATCTTGTCCACGATGGCCAGAACCGCGCAGATGATGATGCCCACGATGCAGGCGATGATCTGATTGCGGGTTAGCGATGAAGCAAACAAACCAATGGCGGCATAGGCGGCGCCCAGGAAAAGTGCACCGATATAACTGCCGGCCACAACCCCCCAATCGAGACTTCCCAAAAATGTGATAAAGGCGGGGTAGGCCAAAGTGGGTGCCAGTAAAGCGGCCACAAAAGCCAGTGCGGCAAAAAACTTGCCCAGGATGATGTCGCTGAAGGTCACCGGCATCGTAAGCAACAGCTCATAGGACCCGACATTGAGCTCTTCGGAAAACAGTCGCATGGTCAGGATGGGCACGACAATGGAAAACAAAAAGGGCAGCAGGTTAAAAAAACTTCTTAAATCCAGTTGTCCCAAAACGAAAAAGGTTGAAAAGAAAAGCCAGCCCGTGAGCAGCAAAAAAATGGCGATCACAATGTAAGCGATGGGTGATGTGAAGTAGTCATTGAACTCTTTTTTAAATATTCGTGTGGCCTGCCGCATATCAACTCTCCATGGTCAATTGCCGGAAAATGGTTTCTAAAGTTTTGGCTTCTTGATGAAATTCAACCAGTACCCATGGGTTCTGTTTGATCACATCGTACAAAGCGGCCCGTGGATCTTCATGGGGGTCGCACTGAACCACCACATTTAATCCGTCGGGAACGCCGCTGTCCACACGTTCGACGGTTTTTACACCCGCCACAGCCTGCAGCTGGGTCTGAACCTGCTCGAAAGCGGCCTGCATTAAGCCGATTTGGATCAGGCGTGCATCGCCCCCGTTGCTGGCTTTCAAATCATTGGTGGTGCCGTCGGCAATAATGCTGCCCTTGTTGATGATAATGATACGATCGCAAGTGGCTTCTGCTTCGCTCAGGATGTGAGTGGATAAGATAATGGTTTTTTCTTTGCCGATTTTGCGGATGATCTCACGAATTTCAACAATTTGATTGGGATCCAGGCCCGAGGTCGGCTCGTCCAAAATAAGGATATCCGGATCACTCATCATGGCATGCGCCAGCCCCACCCGTTGCTTAAGGCCCTTGGACAGCGTCTCAATGGTTTTATGCATGATGGTGCGCAGGCCGCACATGTCGGCCAATTCCGCCAGCCGTTTCGCTTTGGCATCTTGTCCCAGTCCATGGATATTGGCCACATGATCCAGATAGTCATAAACCAACATGCCCTTGTACAGCGGTGCGGACTCCGGCAGATAGCCGATGAGCTGTTTTACCGCCAGAGGATCATCGTATACCGAATAGTCCTTGATGCGGATGTCGCCTCGGGTAGGGAAAAAGTATCCGGTTAACATGCGCAATGTTGTGGTTTTGCCGGCGCCATTGGGCCCCAACAGGCCGACGATTTCTCCCTTTTGGATATCAAGGTTGATCCGGTCGACGGCACAAAAATCATTATAATACTTGGTTAAGTTTTCAACATGGATCATCCTTGTTCTCCTTGGTCGTCTTCCATGTTATGCATTTCATCTATTTTGCGGGCCATTGGATGCCGATGGCACAATTAGGATGCAGCATCATTAAATCTTGTGCACTTCGTCCAGGCCCCTGAGGTTAACCTTTTGATTAAACTTTGAAGCTATTATGAATAGCCAGCTCTATTTAATGCATAACGACATGGGTGTCAACAGGACTCGGATGTTGTATTTTCATGTCCCGAATTCCTAGCTCAAAAGTCATGGTTCATATTTTGACAAAACCTATGGCATGATAAAAACCGGATGGCCAATTACCATTTGGTAATGGATGGGCGGTATATATATAATTAAGAAATTTTAGTATCTTAGGATTATTCAGGTTAATTGGTTTTCAATATCACCTGATACCAGGGCCCCAGGATGTGTGATTTCCGGCAATGGGGGCACTTCGTTGGTGCGGAGAGGCGCTGCCAACGGGTGAAGGTGAAATTGCAGCTTTCGCAACAAGCTGGTTGAACGACAAACGTCATCCCCTTTGCGGCGACGGATTTTGCAACATACGGCAGATGAAAAACCACATCTTTCTCGCGAATGCCGATGGCCTGGGAAAGCCCCCTCGTATCCATCGAAGCATCCATCAACACTTGGATCATTTTTTGGCGCAATGTTTTCAACTGTCCGACTCTAAATATTATTGCCCAGCCACAAGATGACCCCTTTGATGCAGGGTCGCAGGATTTGAATGCAGTTCTGGTAGGATGCCAGAGGCTCACCATAGGGGTCACGGATGTCCGCTGAATCAGATTGGGGATCAAACTCGGTCAACAGCATGGGCTTGGCATGCCGGCGCTTCAACAGACCGCTGATTTCAGAAAGATGGTTCGCTTCCATGGTAAGGATCAAATCCGCGCTACGGGCATTTTCGCGGGTTATTTGGCGTGCCCGATGATGGTTGATATCGATGCCCAGTTGAGCCATGGCCTCAACGGCGTTTTCTTGAGCCTGATGACCATGCAACGCATGGGTTCCGCTTGAGGTTACCTTGACCCGCTCTTTAAAATCAACCGGCAGGTAGTGTGCCAGCAGTCCTGCCGCCATGGGACTTCGGCAAATGTTGCCGGTGCAGACCATCATTACATGATACATAACACTATACTCCGTCAGAGCCCAATTCGCAAAGCCGATATAGAGGCGTATTCGATTGTGTCGTATGCGCTTCCAAGTGTCAATCGTCGAGCCATCGTTATTTCAAATCAACAACCCACCCGTGAGAGCATACGAGCCGCTTATTCATTTTTCAAGATGGAGGTGATGCTCTCCACAATGAAGCAATTTTTCACTATTTTGAATCTGACATTGAGATCCCACAACCGAATACCATATTCTGTCTTAGACGTGGCATCAGCGTAAGCCGGCCTGGGATCCAAAGCCAACAGGCTGGTGACGAGTTGCCCGAGCCGAGGGTGTTGGCTTTTCTCCAACGCGTGACAAGCTTGTGCAGCCATCGGAGAAAAGACGACTTTAAATTTGAAATCCGGCGGTTGGTGGGCATATCCGCCTTTGGCTGATGGGAGGCAGTCCGTATACGGCAGATAAGGTTTAATGTCCAATACGGGGGTGCCATCAACCATGTCCGCCCCTCTGAGATGCAATCGCAACGGTTGCTTATCCGCCTCAATTTTAATCAATTCCACAGCAGATTGACCGATGGGGTTGGGCCGGAAGCCGGAGCGCGATGCAAATACACCCACCCGCTGGTTGCCTCCCAAACGGGGAGGACGCACTGTAGGTCGCCACGTTTGATCAATGCATTGATCAAAAACAAACAAGATCCAGATATGTGAAAATGTTTCCAGATCACGAAAGGCATCGCTATGTTGAAATGGTGGCGCCATCTCAAGAATAGCGGTGACTTCGGGCACCAATCCGGGTTGTCTGGGTACGCCAAACTTTTCCTTGAAGCAGGAGCGGATAGTGCCGATGGGATTGAAGGCAAATGGGGTCATCGAATCGTTCCTTGACATAACGACAGGTTCATTTGAAAATGGAGCCGCTGATTACGGTCAATTCAGCAACCCGATCAATTGGTTTCGGGCTTGTATTTCCAGCTTTAAACTGGTTACGCATATTTGCGATTTGCACAGCATAGCCAAACTGCCATCAATATACCTTTGTTTGGCAGATAGCGCCCTATTGGTTTTAAATCAGGGCGGTAAAACCAAGGCGGTGCGCTATTTGTTGTCTGGATGCATCATTGTCCATTTCAGTAGTACCTTTCAACTTAAAACTTAGAACTTTTTAATTCAAGCCATTGTGGTACATATAGAACAGCTTTTAGTGGATTGATCCAAGCTAAAAGCAAATGCATACAAGGAGGAAGTCATGAGCCAATGGTATTTAAGCTATGATGGAAATTCTTTGGGTCCTTTTGACCATGATCAGGCCGTGTCGCAAGTCCGTAAGAATTCCAATGGATACGCCTGGCGTGAAGGATTTGCCGAGTGGTTGCCCATCCATCAGATTGACGATTTAGCACCTCAGGCGGCAGTCATACCTTCTCCGCCACCCACCAACCTTTCGCGTCAATCGGATGAGATTGACTTTAAAATCATGGGGTCGGAAATGCAATTTGTCGTAGTTACGCTCGATCCTGGTGAAAGCGCTGTGGCCGAAGCGGGCGCCATGATGTACAAAGACGGAGAGGTGACCCTTGAGACGGTCTTTGGTGATGGTTCCAGCTCGGGAAGTGGCGGATTTATGGGAAAATTGCTCGGCGCCGGCAAACGCCTGCTTACCGGAGAAAGCTTGTTTATGACCGTCTTCACCCAATCAGGGCAGGAGAGAGCCCGCGTAGCTTTCGGCGCACCCTATCCTGGAAATGTCATCCCTGTTCATCTGGACCGGCTGGGCGGCAGCTTGTTGTGCCAAAAAGATAGTTTTTTGTGCGCCGCCAAGGGGGTTGCCATTGGCGTTCATTTTCAACGCAAGATTCTCACCGGACTTTTTGGTGGCGAGGGATTTGTAATGCAGAAGTTGGAGGGTGACGGTTTGGTGTTTTTGCACGCCGGCGGTACGGTAGACAAGCAAATACTGAAACCCGGCCAAGTTTTACATGTGGATACGGGTTGTATTGTGGCCCTGGAACCCAGTGTGCAATTTGATATTCGTCAAGCAGGGGGCATTAAAACAGCCCTTTTTGGTGGCGAGGGGCTCTTTTTTGCAGACTTGATGGGGCCGGGTACGGTATGGTTGCAGTCATTGCCCTTTTCACGGTTGGCCGGCCGGATGCTCAAAGCAGCCCCCCAACGTGGCGGCGGCAAAGGAGAAGGATCCATTCTGGGCGCCTTCGGTGATTTAATAGATGGGGATAATCGATGACAATAATGTTTGTTTTTTTACTGCGGCTTTTCGGAGCAAGAATTTCAGGCGCAGCGGGGTTGCTCCAATAATGATGGATGCATCAAGTGCCCCGGCCGAAATTTTTCTGATTGGACTGCAACGTCGACAGGACTGGAGTGCATGGACGAGCGTGCTGATTATATAATGGAACACGATAAAGAGACCCTTCGTCTGGAAGTGAAGACAGACATCAAGGTTGTTGAGCAGCAGGCACGGTGGGCCGGTATTGGATCCGGCATGCGTGTGGCCGATTTGGGTTGCGGTCCGGGCAAAACCAGTCGTGCACTTTTCGACATGGTCCAGTCGGGTGGAGAAGTTGTAGGTGTTGATATTGTCCCGCATCGCATTGATTATGCTCAGGAGAATTACCAGGTCCCCGGAATTCGCTTTGTGCAGCGCGATGCCCGTGAAGCGTTCGGGGATTTAGGTGCGTTTGATTTTATTTGGGTGCGGTTTTTGCTCGAATATTATGGCGGCCAAGCATTCCAAATGGTGCAGCACTTCTATAAATTTTTAAAACCCGGTGGCATTATCTGCCTGATCGATTTAGACCACAACTGTCTGAGCCATTATGGTATTTCGGATCGTCTGATCCAAGCGATGTTTGGTGCCGCCGAGAGCCTTAAGCATAATTTTGATTTTGATCCTTACGTGGGTAGAAAGCTTTACTCTTTTCTGTACGATATTAACTGTGAAGAGATTGACGTGCATGTGGCTGCGCACCATTTGATTTTCGGCGATCTCAGCGAAGTGGATAAACTAAACTGGACCAGCAAAGCAAAAGTCGGCGTTAAATACTCCGGATGGGATTTTTCACAGGCCTTCCCTGGCGGATATAAAGAGTTTTATGAGGAGTTCAAGCGCAGCTTTTATGATCCGCGGCGGTTTACTTATACGCCGGTCATCACCGCCCGCGGCCGCAAACCTATTTCAAAGGCCTGAGAGGCTCAGATCCTGCGTTGCCAGAGGTTCGCAGTATTGTTAATACGGCTTCACCTCTGGTCGCCTTGACTCTGAGCCTCTCAGGCCTTTGAAATATTTATGACGCAGGATTTCATGCTCTGCATTGTCCCACCCTGTTTGGTTTCGCAGTATTGTTAATACG
>JBNKKB010000042.1:0-27857 GCA_050291605.1 Desulfobacteraceae bacterium
CAGATGGATCCTACTGGATTTACCTCGACCATACCCTATACCACCAGGGGCATTGTTACGCACTCTTCTGTAGGATGGAGCTGGACCTGCCCGGCAGTCAGTTCAATCAGCTGGGAGCTAACGGAAGAATTTAACGCCAAACCGGCGGCCAGTATCGAACCGGTTCCGATTACAACCATCACTTTTCCATAGGAGACTATCCGTGAAATCTACATTCGTCCTCGTGGCTTTTCTTTTTATGTTGACCGGCATTGCCCATGCGGATGCTTACTTTGCCGGCCAGTCCCTGTCCGCTCTGCGCGTTATCCAGACCAATCCCGGAAACGGCACGGCCGAGATATCTGCCGCCGGGGCCGCAACCGCCACGGTACGCATCGGCGACACCGTGGGGCAAAGCGCTGCCGCCGTGATTAAGATCGGCAACGCTTATCTGGTTGTTCAAGCCGGCAAGCAAAAAACCAGGCTGCCGGTGGTCCAAAACGCCGTGCCCGACGGCAGCCGGATCATTTTTCAATAAGCAGGCCCGACAAACAGATGTACCGCTTTTTGAAGAAATAATGACAAACGATGCTGTTGATTGGTAATTCAAGCTATGGGTTCAAGCCGGATCTTGACAACAACAATAAATGTAATTACAATAGTTACATAATCAATGCGTAAAGCGCATTTAAAGATAGGAGATTTCTCATGCATAATCAGCTACGAACAAGAGACGCAAAGATAGTTCCTATTGGCAATTCTAAAGGCGTTCGCATTCCCAAAGCGCTCCTTCAAAAATATGGCCTGAAAAATTCCATTTTAATAGAAGAAACAGACAAAGGACTTCTCCTGCGAAATAAAAAAGAGAGCAGGCTTTCTTGGGAAGATACATTTAAGGCCATGGCTGATGAAAAAGAGCAGTGGGACGATTTTGACACTACACTTCTTGACGGACTGGAGGATGAAAACTTTGAATATTAAAAGGTACGAAATTTATTTCGCTGACCTCAATCCCACCATAGGTGGTGAAATTAAAAAAATTCGTCCCGTCGTTATCATCAGCCAAGATGAAATGAACAGATATTTGGATACTGTTGTCATATGCCCGTTAACATCAAAATTGCACCGGAAATGGAGGACGCGGCTTCAAATCAAATGTGCGGGAAAAAATGCTGAAATTGCCGTTGATCAAATTCGCACGATTAGCAAACAAAGATTAAAAAAGAAAATTGACAAATTATCCGCCAGTAAGGCAGCTCAGTTCCGAAAGCTTGTAACTGATATGTACGGTGAATAACGCTTTCATATCCATATTTGCTTCTCAGGATTGGTGAAGAGGTTTAACGACTTGCCTTTAAAGACCCCGATATGTGTAATTTGTCGCCAACATCCCCCAACGCCCGTGATGCATCACCACCACCGCGCGCGAGTCGTTTAGAGCTTCCGGATCAGATCGCACAGCAGGCGTACACCGAATCCGGTGCCGCCGGCGCTGCAGTAGGGGCCGGCTTTTTTATCGAAAGCGGGACCGGCGATGTCGATATGGGCCCAGCGGGTGTCGCCCACAAATTCGGAAAGGAACAGGGCGGCGGTGATGGCGCCGCCATAGCGGCTGCCGGGCAGATTGTTGATGTCGGCCAGATCGCTTTTTAAAAGCTCCTTGTAATCCTCGGGCAGGGGCATGCGCCAGCAGCGTTCATGGGTGGCTTCGCCGGATGCCAGGATGGCCTCGGCCAGTGCGTCGTCCGGCGAAAAGACGCCGGCGATTTTACCGCCCAGGGCGATCACACAGGCCCCGGTCAGCGTGGCCAGGTCGATGATCACATCGGGCTTGTACTTTTTGATGGCATAGGCCATGGCGTCGATGAGGATCAGGCGGCCTTCGGCGTCGGTATTGCCGATTTCAACGGTTTTGCCGCTGAAACTGGTCACGATATCCCCCGGCCGGGCGGCTTTGCCCGAGCACATGTTTTCCACCAGGGGGGTTACCCCCACGATGCGGTGCTTGAGCTTCAGGGCGTTTACGGCCGTCATGGCGGCGGCCACGGCGGCGGCGCCGGACATGTCGATTTTCATGATGTTCAGGCCGGCGGCGGGTTTCAGGTTGATGCCGCCGGTATCAAAAGTGACCCCTTTACCCACCAGCACGATGGTTTTCTTAGCCCCTTTGGGGGAATGTTTGATCTCCACCAGCCGGGGCGGATTGTCGCTGCCCGCGGCCACCGCCATCAAGGCGCCCATTTTCTTTTTTTGCAGCTGGGCCCGGTCCAACACGCTGACCTGCAGGCCGCGGTCTTTGGCGGCCGCTGCAATGATTTTGGCCAGCCGGGACGGGACTTTGTCATTGGCCGGTGTGCTGACCCATTCCCGGGCCAGGGTTGTGGCCCGGCAAACTGCCGTCACCGGGGCAATCAGGGATTTGTAGCGGCGGGCGGCCGCAGCCGGCATCAGCAGTGCAATTTGTTTGAGCGGGGTCTGTGTGCGCTTTTCCTTGTAGGTGTCGAAAATGTGGTTGCCCAGGATGGCCCCCTCCATCAAGGCGGTGATTACTTCTCGGGGGGCGATGCCCAGTGATGGGGCCAACGGGACCGCCACCACCGCTTTTCGGCACTTGGCTTTAATGGCGGCCTGCACCGCCCGGCCGGCAAATGCACGCAGCGTTTCCGTGCTCAGCTTGGCCTGCGGCCCGACGCCCACTGACAGGCAGCGTTGGATGTTGCCTCCGGAAAGGTGGTGAAGCATCATCTGCTGCTCTTTTTCCCCGGCAAACTCTTTGAGTGCCAAGGCCTGGGAGATCAAGGCCTGGATGGCGGCGTCCTCATGAATTTGAACATCTTCGCACACCGGTATGGCCAACATCTCGATTTTTGATTTTTCCACGGATACCGTTGTAAATTTGATCATTTTAATTCCCTCACATGTCGTTTAACCGGGCTGGGTTTTGGTCATTTTTATTTTGACGCCAACAATGGGCCGGTACAGAGCCCGGCCCTACGAAGACCATTTTCCTATCGAACAAGTGCGCATTGATATCCGATCGGCCGCTGCGCCTGACTTAATGAAATACTATGCATTAAGCAGCGGTTGTTGGGCCGTCAATTTTTATCATGGGATTCTAAGAGAGCGGGTCGGTGGTGTCAACGGAAAGATCGACCAGGCGGGTCAGGGCGGCATCGAATAAATGGATGGCGTTTTCCCAGGCGTACGGATGCATGGCTTCGACCAGGGCCGCGCGCTGCGAAGCGTATGCCGCTGGATGGGTCAGCAGGCGCGCCAGTTTGGCTTCCAGGTCATCCTGGTTGTAGTAGAGAAAGTCTTTGTGAAAGGGTTGCGGTAGTATTTCCGGGTAGCAAAGCCGGTGGGGCAGCAGCGGCAGGCAGCCGTGGGCCATGGCTTCCACCATGGCGATGCCGAAGTTTTCCTGCCGCGCGGTGCTGATCACCACGCTGCCGCGGTGCAGCCACTGGTAGTATTTTTCGCGTGACGGTTCATGGCCGTACCGGACCAGGCGTGCGCCCAGCTGCTGCGGGGCGTTGCGGCACGCATCGGGCATCTGAGCATAATCCTCTCCCAGCATGGCCACCTGAAAATCGATACCTTTGGCCGCCATCGCCGCCAGGGCCTGGAAAAACGCTTCCGGGTTTTTGTCATGCTCCCAGCGGTGGTTCCAGATGATCAAGGGGGGCTGGGACAGATCCCGGGGTTGTAGTGCCAGGTCTTTGGCAAAGTGGCACCCCGGGCAGGCCACGGTTGCTTTACGGGCAATGGCCTGGACCACCCACTGGGGGCGAAAGTCCGGCATGATGCGGATAAAATCCGGCAGCACCTGGATAAAGCTGTCCAGATGGGTCCGGGAATTGAACAGCAATTGCCGGGCGGCCAGGGCCGTGGCGATATTCGTAAAACCGGGTTGGTGATCCGCCCGCTCACCGGGTGCGGCGGGGTAGGTGAGCTGGTTTTCATGAAAATAGACCAGGCTGGGCGGAAAGGGATGCGGCCACAAGGCTTTGAGTTCCGCCAAACTCAAGATGCTGGATGCGATCAAGCCGTCATATCCCTGGGGAGTGATGCGATCCGCCCAATGGAGCGCGGCGCCGCGCATGCGCCATTTCCAAAAGCGGTCCGGCAGGGTGACCAGGTCGATGGTGTGGCGGCTGTGGGCCGCCAGGCCGTCGGCAAAGTCGCGGTGCGAGCCGCCGTAGAAGGGTTCCAGGAAAAGAAATCGATACGCCGGCCGTACCAGTTTACCCCCACCTTTCCCAGGCCACCAGGGCCCACACTGCGGCTGCGGCGATCAAACTCACCAGCACCGCAGCCGATCCCAGGTTTTTGGCGCGGCCCGAAAGCTCGTGGCGCTCGGGGCCGATGCGGTCAACGGCCGCTTCAATGGCGGAGTTGAGCAACTCCACAATTAATATCAGCAAAAGCGAGAAGAGCAGCACGGCGCGCTGGGCAAAAGTGACGCCCATCCAGAATGCTGTCGGCAGCAGGATCACCGTGAGCAGCAGTTCCTGGCGGAACGCCGCCTCATGGCGCCATGCGGATTTCAGGCCTTGAAGCGAGTAACCCGTGGCATGGATGAGGCGTTGCAGGCCGCCCGGTTGTTTTGTCTGCATATCAATTCCTTAAGCATGCATGGTGCGGGGTGGATATCCATAATGGGGACCAATATAGATAGGTATACCGGTGGGGTCAAGAGTCGGCCGCCTTGTCATGACCATCGGCATTGGCGTCTTCTGGTGCAAGGATCACCTTCGGGCCGGGCCTTTCGGGCATGACCGGATCGCGCAGAATTAGATCGATGGCCTGTTTGGCCGAGTCCGCTGTGGGCGCGAACACCTCATGCAGGTTTTTGATGTGACGCAGGTGATCGGCCGTGCGCAGCACCAGCATGGCCAGGTCGCCCTCGGCCATCCGGCCTTTGCGGATCACTTCCTCCCACGGCTGACCCGAGGCCCAGGCCCGCATGTGCAGGGCAGGGCGGTAGAAAAGGGGGCGCGTGTCAAAGCCGCACACCTGCATCTGTTTGGCAAATCCCTTCAGCCCCCGGGATACTTTATTGACAGCTTTAACCAGTGTTTTGGGCAGGCGCTTGGTCTCCAGGTGTTCATCGGTCTCTTTCTCATTCACAAAGCCGGCCATGACGGCGGCGAGCAGCGCAGGGTCCTGCTGGGGAAAAAGCCCTTGGCGCAGTCCTTCGGCCACCAGCAGGGGGTGATCGATGCGCAGCTGCGAGGCCCATCGGCCGTCAGCCGTCAGTCGATCCTGGGCATTCACGAAGCCCGTCTCTTTTAAAAAGGCCAGATGGCGCTGGAAATCCCGCCACAGGTGGTCATGGGCCGCACCGCGGCCTCCTGATTTTTCGCCATGGCGCTGAAAGGCCGCCAAGGATTGGCGCAGCAGAGTTTTGACCTGTCCCGGGGTATGGGAAAGCATCAGGTTCAGTACCATGGAAAAATTGATGCGGATCTGGCTGTGCACCTGCTCGGGCGGCGCCTTTAGCTGGCGGGCCACGTGGCGCACATCCATGTATTTTCCGGGGATGACCAGTGCAAAGCCGACGCGGTCTTTGCCGCGCCGGCCGGCGCGTCCGGTCATCTGATGCAGCTCGGTGGCGTCCAGCGGGGCAAATTCACGGCCGTTGAAGCGGTCGGAATTTAGAAATGCCACGGTGCGGGCCGGAAAATCGACCCCCGCGGCCACGGTGGAGGTGGCGAAAATGGCGTCCAGCAACCCCTCGCTCATGAGGTGCTCCAACACCTGCTTCCACGCGGGCAACTGGCCGCTGTGGTGCGATCCCACGGCCAGATGTTCCAGTGGGCGGCGCTGGCGGTGGCGCCGGATGTGGGGGAGATCTTCCACCAATTGGGCGATGCGTTGTTGCAGGGCGGCGGCCCTTTCAGGGTTGCGGATACGGTTTTCCAGGCAAAGACCCAGCGCACTATCGCAATCCGCACGGGATTTCAGGAAAAAGATCGCCGGCAGCAGGTTGTATTGACGCAAAATTTTAAGCAGCATGCCAAAGGGCGGCAGTCGGCCGGGTGCTGCAAGGGATGGTTTCATGCGCCCTTGCAGCAGGGATTGTACTTTTTTGTAGAGCCGGTTTTTACGACGCGCTGTTGCGCTATCCATCAAGGGCAGCAGGGTGCCCCCGGGGTGCTGAAAAAGCGGATAGAGCGGCACCGGCCGCTTGTTTTCCTCGACGACCCGGCAGGGCGTTTCGCGGATACGGGTCAGCCAGGCCGCGATCTGGTGGGCGTTGCCCACGGTGGCGGAGAGCAGCAGCAAGGGGATGCGCCGGGGCAGATAGATCATGGTCTCTTCCCAGACCACCCCGCGGTCTGTATCTCCCAGGTAGTGGGCTTCGTCCAATACCACCAAATCCGTGGCGAGCTGCTCGCCCCGGTGCATGGCATCGTAAAGCTGGTTGCGCAAAATTTCGGTGGTGCCCACAATGATGGGGGCCGTGGGGTTCTCTTTGCGGTCGCCGGTGAGAATGCCCACATGGGCCCGGCCAAAGTGGTTCGAGAACTCGAGCATCTTGGCATTGGTCAGGGCTTTCAAGGGAGTGGCATACCAGGCGCGCCCGCCTCGTTCGAAGATGCGTGCAATGGCTTGCAGGGCGATCCAGGTTTTGCCCGATCCGGTGGGGGCGGTGACCAGGCAATCATTTTGCGCAATGGCCGCCACTGCAGCGTGTTGGAACGGATCGGGCGCAAAGGCTTTGGGCGCGGGGCGTCCGATCCCGGCAAATATTTTCTGCAAACGGGGGTCGGCGCCGGGACGCATCGGTGCCTGCCGGACTTCAGGTTTTGGGGACCGGCGGTGATAACGGTTGGGGCCCGGGCGGTAGCGGCGAGATCCCTTCATCGTATGATAACCGATTTCCTTGGTGGTGATGGGTCAGAATGCCGGCGACTTAGAGTTTGGCCATCATCTCCTGTACGCGCGCTTTGGCTGCCGAGTCCACATCATAGGGGGATTGGCCCTCCAGATCCGCTTCGATCAGGGCATCGGCGTAGGGTAAAAATCCGAGGATCTCAAAATCGGCCAGATGCTTGCGTAAAAATGTTTCATCCTTTTCGCTGCGTACTTTATTGCCTACTATGAAAAGCTGGTCGAGTTTGATCTCGGATGCCAGTCGGCGGATGTGCTCGGCCGTATCGATGCTGCGCCGGCCGGGTTCCACCACCACAATCAGTTTGTCCACCGCCGAGGCGGTGGCGCGGCCCAGGTGCTCGATGCCCGCTTCCATATCCATGACCACCACTTCATCCCGGGCCAGCACGATGTGCATGACCAGGGCCTTGAGCAAGGTGCTCTCGGGGCAGAGGCAGCCGCCGCCGCCTTTTTTGACGCTGCCCAGACGCATCAGCTTGATATTGTCTTTTTTCACGGAGAGGGCGTCGGGCAGATCATCCACCTGGGGATTGAGTTTGAAAAATCCGCCCATGGAGCCGGGCTGGGCACCGGTGCGCTCATGAATCATCTCTTTCATCTCGGCGATGGGGGTGATCCGGTCGGCTTTATCAATGCCTAAAGCCGCCGCCAGATTGGCATCCGGATCGGCATCGATGGCCAGCACCTTTTTGCCTGAATCACTGAGGGTTCGGATCAATAAGGAAGAGAAAGTGGTTTTGCCCACACCGCCTTTACCGCTGATTGCCAGTTTCATTTAATTGCCTTTCGAATGGATAGGGTATTGTACTAAGTATTTGATATTTTGTATATATTTCGTGTACGGTCTTTCGATGCTGCAATTGGTGTTAGCAACTCAAAAGTCACCGGTGTATGCGCTTTACCAAACACCAAACACATTTAAGCCGTTGACAATATAACAAGCTTTATCCATTCGGCAAGCTTGGAAGGCAGGCGCCGGCGATTCTCGGTGAAACATCCGGGGGTTGTGAACGTTGGCAGGTCATTGTGGGAGGGGCGTCCCGCCCCGACATCATCGCTTTGCGCATGGCCAGTCGCGGCGAGACGCCGCTCCCACAGACACCAAATCGTGCCTGAAGCATCGCGAAAAATTATTCTGTGATCTGCCCTAAAGTGTTATCGGCGGTGGCTCAGAAATTTTACCGGGAATAGCTGGCGGGCGTATGATCTGAAGGGAGCCCGTTGGATCATCAACCCTTTAAGCATGAAATATGCACCGTCAAAGTGTGGTGGACGCTTCTGCTCTTGACGCTTTCATGCGGCAAAGATAGAAGAGAGGCTTGATGAATGCCGTTTTCCGGATGGACACCAATATAGATTGAGATAACCATGTCCCAGATCGTTCGACGCAAAGCCGGCAGTTTCGCCGGTCCCAAACCTGAAATATTGGCCCCGGCGGGCGATCAAGATTCCTTTCTGGCGGCCATAGCGGCCGGCGCCGATGCGATTTACTGCGGACTCAAGTCCTATTCCGCACGCATGGCCGCCAGGAACTTCAGCGTGGATGAGCTGGTCCCACTGACTGATTTGGCTCACAAACAAGGCACCAAACTTTATCTGACCCTCAACACCTTGCTCAAACCCGATGAATTAAAACCTGTGGGCCAATTGTTGGCCCAGGTGAATCATATCCTCCAGCCCGATGCATTGATCATTCAGGATCTGGCGGTTGCGGCATTGGCCAAACAAGCGGGTTTTACAGGTGAGATCCATCTTTCGACCTTGGCCAACGTGACCCTGCCCCATATATTGTCCCGCTTGCCCAAGGCCTTTGGGGTGCAGCGGGTGGTGCTGCCGCGAGAACTCGATGTGGATGAGATTAAAACCATGGCGGCGGCGTGTCCCACGGATCTGGGGTTGGAGATCTTCGTCCACGGCGCCCTCTGCTATGGGGTTTCCGGCCGGTGTTATTGGAGCAGTTACTTGGGGGGTAAAAGCGGCTTGCGGGGCCGGTGTGTGCAGCCGTGCCGGCGGCGCTACAAGCAGGATAAACTGGCGCAGCGTTCTTTTGCCTGCCAGGATTTAAGCTTGGATGTGCTGGCCAAGGTCATGGCCTCTGTGGCTCAGGTTCGCGCCTGGAAAATTGAAGGGCGCAAAAAAGGACCCCATTACGTCTACTACACCACCACAGCCTATCAGATGCTGAGGGATGAAGGCCACGATCCGCAAATGAAAAAGGCCGCCCTTCAATTGCTGGACCAATCCCTGGGTAGAGCGGGCACCCACTACCATTTTTTACCCCAGCGCCCCTTCAATCCCATTGACACCCGGGCACCGTCAGGTTCCGGGATGCTGGTGGGCAAGGTTCGCGGCAGCCACAACAAACCCTACTTCTCGCCGCGCATCGAATTGTTTCCCCAGGACAAGTTGCGCATCGGTTATGAGGACGATGCCGCGCACCAGACGCTGGACCTGACCCAAGGGATCCCCAAACAGGGTGAGTACCGGATCAGAGTAAGGCGGGGCCGCGCACCGGCCAAAGGGACCGCTGTTTTTTTGATTGATCGCCGAGAGCCGGCCCTGGCAGAGAGAATTCAGCATTTAAAACAGAGATTGGCAAAGGCGGAAACAGGGGGCCGAAGCGCTGTCCCTTTTGCGCTGCGACTGCCTCCCGGCAGCCCTCGCAAACCCTATGTGCATCGCATGCATGTGCGGCGAGGATCCGGTCACTGGATGCGTAAAACCAGCCTGGCCCTGTGGTTGGATGTGGACCAGCCTGAGCGCATGCTGGCTGAAGATGCCGAGCGTATCTGGTGGTGGTTGCCGCCGGTGATTTGGCCATCCGAAGCGTCCGCGTGGCTGGACTTGATCAAGCAGCTTCTGCGCAAGGGGGCGCGTCGATTTGTCGTCAATGCGCCTTGGCAGATCGCCCTGTTTCATCAATCCAACCAACTCAATATCTGGGCCGGGCCCTTTTGCAATATTTCTAATGCGCTGGCCGTCCGAGCGTTTAAAATCTTAGGTGGCCAGGGGGTCATTGTCAGCCCTGAATTGTCCAAGCCAGACTTTGAAGCCTTGGGTCACAAAACTGTGCTGCCGCTTGGGGTGGTGATATCCGGGCACTGGCCTTTTTGCGTATCCCGTGTGCTTGCCGATACGTTGACAACAGAAGCGCCCTTTGTCAGCCCCAAGGGTGAACAAGGATGGGTGCGACAATATGGGCAACTCTACTGGGTGTATCCCAACTGGACCTTGGATTTGCGGTCGGTACAGGAGCAGCTCCACCAGTTCGGCTTCCGGTTGTTCCTGCATCTGGACGAGCCCGTCCCCCGCACGGTAAACATCAAACAACGGCCCGGTCGGTGGAACTGGGACATTGGATTGAAATAGAATGAGGTGATCTATGGGTAATTTGCAGATCTATTGTGACAGCCTCGAGGTCTCTTTGGATGTGGGGCCGGACATTATTGATATCACGCCGGGATTGGTACGCTGCATCGATAACTCAGGTATCTCCGAAGGGACAATAACGGCCACTATGGTGGGATCCACCGGTTCGTTGACCACCATTGAATATGAGCCGGGCGTGGTGGAGGATTTAAAGGGGGCCATCGACCGCCTGGCGCCGCCCGGAATGGCATACGCCCATGAGTTGGCTTGGCATGACGGTAATGGCCACAGCCATGTGCAGGCGGCTTTGCTGGGCCCTTCCATCGCCCTGCCGATTCGAAGGGGAAAACTGCATTTGGGTACCTGGCAGCAAGCCGTGGCCATCAACCATGACAACCGCAGCCGCCGACGGAGTATTTCGGTGACCTTGGTTGGAGAATAGCCCGACCATTGAAAGCGCCGGCATTTTTTTGATAGAGGTTCAAATTGGTAGCGTTGCGTCACAGGACATTTCAAGCGCATGATGCCCAGGGCATCTGTGCTTTTATCCAATCGGCTGAAGAGCTCTTCTTTTTTTTCCCCAAAGCTGAATTCCCTTTGACGTCAAAACAAGTGATTGACGGTGCCAGGGGAAGGGAATCGCCGACAGTGGCAATTTTGGATGATCAAATTGTGGGCTATGTCAATTTTATCGAAGCACGGCCCAATCTATATTGTACATTGGGCAACTTGGTGGTCAGCTCCGCCCGGCGGCGCATAGGTGTCGCCACTTTTCTGGTTAATATCATGATCCAGAAGGCCAGAGAACAATATGCGGCTCGTTTTGTGCGGGCCTCATGTTTCAGCCATAACACGGCGGCATACCAACTATACCATGGGATGGGATTTACGCCGACGAATATGGCGCAACGGCAGACCCCTGACGGGGAGGTTGTATTGCTGGTTAATTTAGAGTTGGCCTTGGGCGGGGATAGGGTCTAACCGGATCGCTTGTCCGCCACCTTGGCGGATTGAAAATAGCCGATATCAAAAGAGTGACCTTTGTGGAGCAGGTATTTGATGTATTCTACACCAACCAGCGCCTGCATCTCTTCACGGCGCATATTGGCGATGTAGCTGTCATCTTTAAAAAGGGCGGCAAACCATTTGCGATTTAATTTATTGTCATCGCCGTAGCGCTGGGCCAATTGATCAAAGTAAATGCGGCTTTTTATTCTCAGCTCGTCCATAGATAGCTTTTCGATTTGATCAAACATCCGTGCCACTTTGGGTACATCGCCCAAAGCGGGTGATTCGAGAATTTCTTTAAAAGAGAGCGCCAGGCGTTTGATGCCGTCGCGGAGATGGAAAGGTTGCGCCAAATTAATGCCGGCCCAACCGGCTTTCAACCATTTGAACGAACCGAATTTAACCTTTGGGTCAGTACCTTTGGTCTGGTAATACACCACGATGGATGAAGAGTTGTACATGTAGGAGTCGGCCCACCCCAAACCTTTCCTGGTTGTGCCTTTTTCACCGGTGTACAGGTAGCTCCAATTCTCGTCCGGCCCCAATACCAAACCCTTTTTGCCTACACTGGATTTGTCTCGCTGGTTGGATAAGCTCAGCAACACCGGTTGTCCCTGATACTTCATCAATATCAACGTCCGATCGAGCATATAGGCGTAATATGCACCGCTGGTGGTATCAGGTGTGTTTTCAATAAATTCAACACCTTTTATGACCAAAGGGCTGGAAAGATCTTCAAGCGCGTCGGACAAGTTGGGAAGGTCTTGGTGTTTGCCGTCGATTTCAACCCAGTCGGCCCGGCGAACAGACGAGGGGGTTACGACATGAGATGGGATCTTGGGGTTGTAAACCAAATCCAGTACCTGTTTGAGCGTCCGGTTGACGGAAAATTCGTAGTAAGCGGATGTGCCACCGTTGCGCGAACCCAGCGTGTAATTCTGGTCCTCCGGTTTAGCGGATATTACGAAATCGATTAAGTCGGTTATTTTATTGACATCCAAGGGGGTTTGGTTGCTCGCATCGGTCAGGGCGAGAAGGTGATCAAAGGCCGGTATCAGTTGCTTTAAGACCTGTTTTGAGTTCGCTTCAAAGTTCTCTTCGGAGGCAAGGGTTTGAAACGGCCAGGCCAAAAACATTATAAGTGCGCAGTGCACAATGGTTTTAAGGGTCGATCGATGCATTTTATCTTTTCCTGCTTTTTCGGTGGGTGCTGTGCTTGCCTTGTGTATCCATGCAATGCAATTGTCTTGGCAAGCCAAGTTGAGTTCAATAAAACACCTCAAAACTAAATCAGTTTACAATCAATTACAAGCTTTGAGTCCAATTTGAGTTACGCATGCATTTGTTATGGGACATGTTTTGCATGGCGCATTAAACGTCGAAAAACATCCAAAGCAATTTCAATGCCAAAATAATGGGAATGTTTTATCCTGTAATTATAGATAGATGAAAAATAACCTGATCGTAAAATGAACCAAAATTTGTCATCCGTTTACCATCAAGTTACCATATGGACACACGCATGCTTTGCTATTATTTGGTGTTTCCCGATCATCGGCATGCACTTGTCATGGATTGATCGTTGGACTTAGAAGAAAAACCTGTTGAAAACCAATGCAAGTGTTGTTAACAAATTCATAGCCTGTTCTGAGTTCACCCCACAGATGCAACAATGGGGTACAGCAACCCTGTCAAATTAAATATCTACCTGCCGTACATGATTAGGGCCGACCTTAAAAAAATCTCCTCGCATCAAAAGAGGTTGGCGCGAGTATAAAATCTGCAAATGATCGCGGTTATGCTTTGTTCGTGTGGATGTGTTGCCATGTGGCCTGTGGTTGGTGAATGATATCTATTGTTCAATTATTCAATAAGTTGAAATTAATGGTGCCGACTTTAAAAATCCATCGCTGCTTGTTGCCCATAACCGGTGTATATATGATCGGCTTGGCTTCCGGAGCCCAATGGCCCGGTCATTGGAAAAGTGCATTGTTGGGTGCCGGCATGGCAAGTATCGGCCTGCTTTATTATTTATGGCGCAAGGACAAGGCTTTTTTATTGCCTGTGCT
The DNA here is from genome assembly GCA_050291605.1 of Desulfobacteraceae bacterium. Lineage (GTDB taxonomy): Bacteria > Desulfobacterota > Desulfobacteria > Desulfobacterales > Desulfosarcinaceae > JARRKU01. The sequence continues at coordinate 13,326 of JBNKKB010000042.1, forward strand.
TTTCTGTTTTCTTTTGGGCTATCTTAGCATTCAGCCATGGTTAGTCGCCCGATTACCCGAAACACACATTTATCATTATGCCGATGGCAACTGGTGGCGGATTCAGGGCCGGGTGGTGGATACACCGCGCCGCCGGCCCAACCGGCTGCAATTTGTCATCCAAGCGACCGCACTTCACAATGCCCACCGGCAACAGGCTGTCTGCGGTCGGGTGCAAGTGTCTGCTAGAGGGGGAGCCCTGCCCCGCGTCGGCCGTGGTGATGAGATCACGTTGGTCGGCCGGCTGCGACCGCTTCGTAATTTTGCCAATCCCGGTGGTTTTGATTACGTCCGCTATATGGCCCTTCGCGGTGTCCGGGTGCGAACTTACGCCCGGAAGGGCAGCTTAAGGGTGCTTGACCGTGCGACGTTAAAACCTTGGCAGGTTGATGTACATGAATGGCGCCAGGCGCTATCGGATCGTATGGATGTTGCGCTGTCGGCGCGGGACGGGGAAGCAATAAGCGTACTCAAGGCATTGGTCTTAGGTCGGCGCAATGCAATCTCCGTGCAATTGCGCCAGGCGTTTAATCGTGCCGGGGTCAGTCATGTCCTGGCAATTTCCGGACTGCACATCGGGATGGTGGCAACCGCAACTTTTGCATTGACACGCTGGCTGCTGAGCTGGATCCCGTTAATGCTCAGGTATGCTTGGACACGCAAGGGCGCTAGTGTGATCAGTATGGCGGCGGTTGTATATTATGGTTTGCTGGCCGGGTTATCCGCTTCGACCCAACGCGCCCTGGTGATGGTGACCGTGGTCCTAATCGGCTATTGGGTGGGGCGACGGCATGACCGGCTCAATGCACTGGCTCTTGCGGCGTTGATCATTTTATTGGTGCATCCGCCTGCGTTGCTGAGCGTTTCGTTTCAACTCTCTTTTGCCGCCGTATTGGCCATTATTGTTGGATGCGGGACACGACCTTTGCGACTGCCGGATCCAAAAGCAGCCGGGTGGCGGCGTTGGTCGAACCGCGGGCTCATGTTTTTAGGCGTGTCGGCATTGGCCATCGGGGGCACTTTGCCTTTGGTGCTATATTACTTCAACATGACCTCATTGGTGGGATTGGCCACCAATTTGGTGGTGGTCCCCCTGGTGGGACTGGTGGTGGTACCTACCGGTTTGCTGGGCGTGTCGGCATCGGCAATCAGCCCTTTTGTGGCTGACATATGCTGGACCCTTGCGGCTGCAGGCGTGCAGGCCGTTATAGGGGTGGTGCGAGGGGTGGCACGGTGGCCCGGGGCTGCCGTGCACTGCGTAACACCCAGCGCATGGGAAATACTGTTATATTACCTTTGTGCGGGTGTTGTCATTTATTGGCGAAAACTGCCGCGACCGGGCCTGCTGGTGCTGGTCCTATGTGCCCTGTGGACAACGGATATTTCCTACTGGTGCTACCAGCGCTTCGGACGCCGGGAACTGTCGGTTACGGCGATGGATGTGGGGCAAGGCACAGCCAATGTATTGCAATTGCCGGGCGGGTATACGGTGATCGTGGACGGGGGTGGGTTCAGTGACAACGCTGTATTTGATGTGGGCAAACGTATCCTAGCGCCCATGCTGTGGCAGCGTAAAATAAGAAGTGTGGATTTGGTCGTTTTGAGCCATCCCAACAGTGACCACATGAACGGCTTGCTTTATATCCTGCGCCATTTTAATGTGCCTGAAGTTTGGAGCAACCATCAGCCGGCACCTACATTAGGATATAAATGCTGGCTGCAGTTGATAGAAGATGAAGGCATTCGTCATCATCGTTTTGAGCAATTACCTGACCGGCAGACACGCCAAGGTGTAGTGTTCACCCTGCTGGGTCCTCCCAGGGATTTTATGCAGCGGTTGAGATCAGAACCTTGGCGGGATGAAAACAATAATTCATTGGTATTGCAGATCCGCTGGCATCAGGTCAGCTTTTTATTTGGCGGCGATATCGCTGCGCCGGCGGAAGGGGATCTACTGGATCGGCATTCCCCCGATCGATTGCAAAGCACCGTATTATTCGTACCCCATCATGGCAGCAGATACTCCAGCACAGCGTCTTTTTTGCAGGTGGTGGATCCCAGAGAGGCGATTATTTCATGCGGTTGGCAAAATCGATTCGGGTTTCCCCATGCAGCTGTTTTGGAACGGTTGGCAGACGCCGGCGCCCGAGTTTGGCCCACTTCTCATTGCGGGGCTGTACAGGTCGTAACCGACGGCCAAAATTATCAGGTCCGCCCGTCGCGGGCCGGCTGCAATTAACCTGTATGTACGGCTGTTGCCACGCTTGCTCCTAAGATCACCCTATGGTAGTCTTCTAAACTGCTCTTTGGGTCTGGCGTCAACAATTTTTGGTCAACCGGTTTGCGTTCCAGATCCTTTCTTTGGACTTGTAAATCGTTTGTAAAAGTACACTTGATGACCGATTCGATCAAACCTGCTGAGAATGGCGGCACTGAGCCCTCATCTGAAAATAGTCAGCTGATTGCAAAGGTGGCCATGGATCTGTACATTGCCCGACGCAATTATATGATTTATCCCGATACCCATGAACAAGTCCTGCGCAGTTTGGATCGTACTTTTGACCACATGGGCCAGGTCTTCGCGCAGCAATCCCGCATGACATTGATTGTTCAAAAACAGGGGCTTGCCGTGGGCCAAAAGGTGTTGTCTTCAAACAGTACCCTATTTAAAGATATGGCCGCTGTTTTAAAACAATATGAAATTGCCACCCTGACCTTCACACAAGGTCTTGAAAAACAGGAGCTGGTTCGGTTTCTAAAACTTATTGTGGCGGACCGTGATGCCATTCTAAGCCAGGGGGGCATTGACGGCGCTTTTCAGCGTGCCGATGTGCCCCATATTCAAATTCAGTCTATAGATTACAGCCAACTACAGGTTACTGAAGAGCGCCGGATAGGTCGCGCATCACAAGACCGGATAGAACAAGGCTCCGTTTGGCAGCAATTTGTTAATCGGCTCATCACAGCAGACGGGCGACCCAATGATCGGTCTGAGCCGGTTTTCAACCCTGGAAAACTGGCTCAGATGCTCAATGATCAATCGATGGATGTGATCCGGGCCATTGACCAATACAAGAAAATATTTGAAACCGATAGCCCCTTGGATGACAACTTGGGGGCCCTCTCCGAAGGATTGCCCCAATTCCAACAGATGATCAAAGAATTAAATCCCGAGCTGCAAAGCCAATTTTTAGCCTCAACTTTTGATCAATGCATCCAGTTGGATACAATGGCCGACACGGCGCGTCTTTTAGATGGCTTGGGGGGCGAGCTGGTCCTCCAAATGCTTAAACAGGCCAATGACCAAAATAAAGCCATCTCCCCATCATTGCTGGCATTCGTAAAAAAGATGGCCCGCATGGGGGACGGCATGGCCGGAGAGACACCGGGCGCAGTCCCTGGGGAAATGGGGAAAGGAATTACTGCAACAGAGGTTGAGACTTTGTTCGCCCATGAGCAATACGATCAGTATGTAGACAGCAGCTATAGTGAATTGCTTGAAAAGATGGTTGCCCAAACCCAAGAGAGTGCGCCGAACGATACGCTCGGCAAAATACAGCGTCAAGTGACGGAGAGCCTGGCCCCTGTCCATATCAACAGCCATGTGGGACGTGCCATGCTTGCGTTAATCTGCGCTAGTACGGACATTGAGGGCTACCGGAGTTGGGCCCGCCAATTGGCTTACTTTCTTGATGACCTGTTGGAAAGTCAGGCATTTGAATTTATGGCTGAAATGATGGCCCTTTTTAACCAGGAAAAAGAGGGGCAAGATCCGGAGAAGGCCAAAATTGCCGGTTTGGTGCTGGATCGATTTAGTGATCCGCAGTTTGTGGCCCAAGCGGTTGAAATGCTCCGTGGATTAGGCGATCAAATAGACGCCCATGCCATGTCCTTTTTGGTTGCTTTAGGCGAGCCGGTTGTGGTGGAGATTTTTGAAGGCCTGGATCCTGATGAAACGTTTGTGGAAGGCGATAACCTGACCGCCCGGCTGCTTGGTAACCTTGCTGCCTTGACAACCCAGGAGGCCATTGCGCGCTTTGACGATCCACGCCCGGAATATGTGCGACGGATGATACGCATTGTCAGCCGTTTGGGTGATGGCCCTAGTGCGGAACAAGTTAAACTCCTTTTGGATCATGATGATCCGGACATTCGCATGGAGGCGCTGTCCGCATTGTTAAAGTTGCGCAATAAATGGGGACTGATACAACTGCGCCATATGCTGTCGGATCCAAAGACGCCTGAATTTGTCGCAGCCATAGAATTGGCGGGTCGCCATAAGGTGTTCGAGGCGGTTCCCCAACTGGTTGCCTGCGCCGGGCGAAACAGGGATTTAAAGTGTCAGGAGGCGGTCCTGCGCGCATTGGGCAACATTGGAGATCCCCGGGCCATTCCCATCTTGACCAAGCTGGCGAGCCGGCGTTGGAGTATCTCCAAAAAGAATCGACAACATATCCAACGGGTTCTTTTCGATACGCTTGCAGGATATCCCCATGATGAGATCAAACCTTTGCTCCACATGGGCCTCAAGCAAAAAGATGCCGTCATTAAGGCGACTTGCGAGCAGGTGTTGAGAAAGTGGCTGAGTGAATCAAGTGAAACAGCAAGCTGAAATATTACAGGTGGTGACCCATCTGAATGCGGCCATAACCAATACCCGTTTATATGCCGCTGATCACCCGCAGGTATTGCGTAACTTGGAGCGCGCCCACGGTCAGCTGTCGGATCTATTGCGCCATCAGCCTGAGATGACATTGATCATTGTCGATGATGAGGTCTTGGTGGACCATCATGTTCTGTCGGACCGGACACCCCAGCTCGACCAGTTGATCCAATGGTTCAGGCAATCGGCCATCGAACGCATTACCTTTACGGACCGAGTCACGCTGACGGAGTTGACCCGGTTTGTCAGCGAATTGATCAGCAGTGATGACCAAGGTGTCCATAGCAGCCAAGGAATAAAGCTGGGGAAGGTCAAAATTCAACCCGACCCGGCCTTGGCCCAACAAGCCGATGGGTTTAATGAGGAAACCAAGCAACGCCTGCAAGAGTTGGCGCTTGTGCGCAATCGCTCCTTGGACGAGCTCAAAGGGCTGTATCATACCATCCACCAGTCCAAGGAGATTTCCACCAAAGGTGTTGGCGCCGTTGTTCAGGGTTTTTTGAGCAGTATGCTGCGCAATGTTAACCCTTTGCATATGCTGGCTTCATTGAAAAGTTCGGATGAATATACGTTTACCCACGCCATTAATGTGTGCCTGTTAACCATGGCCCAGGCAGAGTCCCTCGGCATCAACGGCCGCCAGCTATATGACGTCGGTGTGGCGGGGGCCTTGCATGACGCCGGCAAAATGTTTGTTCCGGATGAAATCTTAAACAAGCCCGGTAAATTAACCGATGATGAATGGGTGCATATGCGCGACCATGCCCTTCGCGGTTCGCAGTATCTGCTGCGCCTGGAGGGACTGCCCAAGCTCGTTTTTTTGGGCGCTTTGGAACACCATATCCGTTATGACGGTTCGGGGTACCCTGATTTGGGCAAGCACTGGCGTCCCAACTTGGTGAGCCAGATGATTGCTGTGGCCGATACGTTTGACGCCATGCGCAGCCGCAGGCCTTACAAAGAACCCAAACCGGATGATTTTATTTTCAACATCCTGCAAAAAGAGAGTGGTACAGCCTTTAATCCGATAGTGGTGGATAATTTCCTGCGCATGCTTAAGGCATAATTTATTTATTTTTGCACATAGTTAACGAGAACCTTGCCGGTCCATGATTTGAACCACGCGTCTTTTTGATGACAATTTGGCGCGGGTGGGTCTAATTTCCTTGACTAAGGGAATCCGTTTTTCTATGTTCGGACCCTTTTGGTTTTTTCCACCGGGCGGTGAGCACTATATTTTGAACTGGTTATACAGCAGCAAGGAGGGTTTTGCATGACTGCGTTTGCTTTCGAGACCATGTTTCCATTGGGTAAGGACGATGCTGCCTACCGTAAAATTACCAGTGAACATGTATCGACCGTCAGTTTTGAGGGCCAAAAAATACTCAAAGTGTCGGCTGAAGGACTGACGCTGCTGGCTGAAACCGCATTCAAAGAGGTCTCGCATCTTTATCGGTCCAGCCATCTGGCATCTCTTCAAGCCATCATTCAAGATCCGGAAAGTTCGGAAAACGATCGCTTTGTGGCAACAGAGATGCTGAAAAACGCGGTCATTGCTGCAGAGATGGAATTTCCCATGTGTCAAGATACGGGCACCGCCATTATCATGGGCAAAAAGGGACAGCGCGTTTGGACCGGTTTCAGTGACGAGCAGGCGCTTGCCAGAGGTGTTTTCAATGCCTACACCCGGAACAATTTGCGCTATTCTCAAAACGCGCCGCTGAACATGTATGATGAGAAAAATACGGGTTGCAACTTACCGGCCCAGATTGACCTGTTTGCCACCGAAGGCGACAGCTATGGTTTCCTGATGCTGGCGAAGGGGGGCGGATCCGCCAACAAAACCTATCTTTACCAGGAGACAAAAGCAGTGCTGAACCCGGAGACCCTGGTGGATTTCATGCTCTCCAAGATGAAAACACTGGGAACAGCGGCCTGTCCCCCTTATCATCTGGCCTTTTGTGTCGGCGGCACCTCAGCCGAGCTAAACTTGAAAACGGTCAAATTGGCCTCGGCCAAATATTTGGACCGGCTGCCGACGAGTGGAAGCGAAGGCGGCCATGCTTTTCGAGATGTGGCATTGGAGGCCGAATTGCTGAAACGCTCGCGGGCATTGGGCATCGGCGCCCAGTTCGGCGGAAAATATTTTTGTCATGATGTGCGTGTGGTGCGTTTGCCCCGCCATGGCGCTTCCTGCCCCATCGGCATCGGTGTGAGCTGCAGCGCGGACCGCAATATCAAGGCCAAGATCACCAAGGCGGGAATTTTTTTAGAACAATTGGAAACCGATCCGGCCCGATATCTGCCGGCATCTGACGATGGCGGTACCGATGCGGTCCGCATTAATTTGAACCAACCCATGGACAAGATCCGTGCGATTTTGAACCAATACCCGGTGGCCACGCGGCTGTTGCTCAGCGGCGATATTATCGTGGGCCGGGATATCGCGCATGCCAAGCTCAAAGAGAGAATGGACAGCGGTGAGGGCCTTCCCCAATACCTGATGGACCATATTATCTATTATGCAGGACCCGCCAAAACGCCGGCCGGCTATGCCTCCGGTTCATTCGGTCCGACCACCGCAGGCCGCATGGATTCTTACGTACCCCTTTTTCAGGCCCAGGGGGCTAGCCTGGTGATGCTTGCCAAAGGCAATCGATCAAACGTAGTGACCCAATCGTGTAAAAAATACGGTGGATTCTATTTGGGTTCCATCGGCGGGCCGGCTGCGAGATTGGCTAAAGATTGCATCACGCACAAAGAGCTGCTTGAGTATCCGGAATTGGGTATGGAAGCGATTTATAAGATTAGCGTAAAGGATTTTCCCGCCATTATGCTCGTAGATGACAAAGGAAACGACTTTTTCCAAAATTTACTATAGGTTATTATACCATTGGAACACCTGATGCGCCTGTGCACCCATTGGGTTAAACCATCAATTAGGCACAGCTAATTTAATAAATGAGGCAGCATGAAAGATTTAGATGCAATATTCTCCCCGGAATCAGTAGCCGTGGTGGGCGCTTCTGCTACACCTGGAAAAGTAGGGCACGACATTTTTGTCAACATTCTAAAAGGGGGCTACCAGGGCACCCTCTATCCCGTGAACCCCAAAGCCAAATCCATTTCCAGTGTGCGTGCATATGCGACCATCGGCGATCTTCCCGAGGCCCCGGATTTGGCCATGATTATTCTACCGCCCCATTTGGCTTTGCAGGCGGTGAAAGACGCTATTGACAAAGATGTCAAAGGCATCGTGATTGTCTCTGCCGGGTTCAAAGAGATCGGCGGGCAGGGCTTGGAGACTGAGAATAAAATTGTCGCCCTTTGCCGTGAAGCGGGTGTGCGCCTGGTGGGCCCCAACTGTCTGGGCGTGATCAATCCGCTGGCGGATGTCAGCCTGAACGCCAGTTTCTCCATTCGTATGCCCAAACCCGGCAATGTTTCGTTTATGTCCCAAAGTGGCGCGCTGTGTACGGCGGTGCTCGATTTTGCTGCTGACCGAGAATTTGGTTTTTCAAAGTTTATCTCCATCGGCAACAAGGCCGATGTTGATGAGGTGGACCTGCTGCGCTATTTCCACGAAGATCCCAATACGGAAGTGATCCTGATCTATGTGGAGGAGCTTCAGCGCGGTCAGGAATTTATCAAGGCTGCCAAAGAGATCACCGGTGGCGATATAAATCCCAAGCCCATACTGGTGATCAAATCCGGCCGTACCCGTGCCGGTGCTCAGGCGGCGGCCTCCCATACCGGTTCGTTGGCCGGATCCGAAGCAGTGTATGACGCCATCTTTGACCAAGCCGGTATTATTCGCGTGGACGGTATTGACGAACTGTTCGATTTTGCAACCGCCTTTGCCTATAAAAATGAAAACGCTCTGGGCAAATTACGGCGCAAAGTGCCCCTGGGCAATCGGATTGCCATTGTCACCAATGCCGGTGGCCCCGGTATTGTCGCCACAGACATGACCGTCGTATCGGGTTTGGAATTGGCCCGGTTTAGCGAGGAGACCCTCGCATCTCTTAAAAGTCACCTGCCGGTGACGGCCAATGTTCACAATCCGGTAGATGTCATCGGTGATGCCGCCCATGATCGATATGAAAATGCATTGATTTCCGTGATTCGAGATGAGGGCGTGGATGGTGCCTTGGTCATATTGACCCCCCAATCCATGACCAACGCCATGGGCACGGCTGAAGCCATCGTGCGTATCGCACGCCGCTCACAAAAACCGATTTTGTGCTGCTTCATGGGGATCATCGACGTATCGTCGGGCGTCAAATATCTTCAGGAAAACGGTGTGCCGGTCTATCGTTTCCCCGAAAATGCCGCCAAGGCATTCGGCGCCCTCTACCGCTATTCCAAGTGGCTCAATCGCCAAGAGTTGGCTCCTTATGATCTCAAGCAAAACAGATCTTGTGGGCGCGAAATTATAGAATCCTGCCTTGCGGCCGGCAAAACCTATATCGGCGAACTGGAGGGTACCAAACTGCTGTCGTGCTACGGATTTGAAGTATTGCCCACTGAGTTGGCCGCCACGGCGGAGCAGGCGGTCCAATTGGCTGATGGCATGGGCTACCCCGTGGTGATGAAGATCGTCTCGCCTCAGATTATTCACAAATCCGACGCAGGCGGTGTTAAAATAAATTTGGCCGATGCGGCGGCTGTGCAAAGTGCTTTTGACCAGATCACCCAAGGGGCCAAAGCCTATGCTGCCGATGCCCAAATCGATGGCGTGCTCGTCCAAAAAATGGCAGCCAAGGGCCTTGAGGTGATCCTGGGCGCCAACCGGTACCCCAAGTTCGGTCATTTATTGATGTTTGGTTCCGGTGGTGTCATGGTGGAGGTGTTTAAAGATGTCTCTTTTCGGTTGGCGCCCATTAATCGCAACAATGCACGCTTTATGGTTCGCGGTATCCAAGGCTTTGCCCTGCTCAACGGGTTTCGCGGCAGTGCCAAAGCAGACATAGAAGCGGTGGAAAGGCTTCTGGTCTGCTTGTCCGACCTGCTGATGGACAACCCTGAGATCAAAGAGTTGGACATTAATCCACTGCTCGTGCATCCGGAAGGCCAGGGCGCCACCGTAGCGGATTGCCGGTTTATTCTGGAGCCTACTGATTGATGGCTGATAATATAAATGATAACGCACAATCTTTACTCGAGGAGATGGAAGATGGCCGAGTCTCTGTATTGGGCAGATGGGTATATTGAAAAAGTCCGGGACGCCGAATCCGCCATCCGTATGCTTAAGCCCGGACAGCGGGTTTTTATTGGCTCGGCTTGCGGTGAGCCGCAAGAGCTGGTGCGTGCTTTGGCCGAGAACTCCCGGCTGTTTACCGGACTTGAGATTGTGCGCATGATGAGTCAGGAGACAACACCGCTTACAGAAATCGCCAATCGAACCCATGACCTGAACATGAGCATTCGTCAGATCTACCTGGGATCGGCCGGTTCGGCCCATTTTGCAGATAATTTGCGCTTTTTAACGCCCATGAACATGTCGGAAGTGCCCAGCTTGTTCAAAAGCCGCAAGTTGCCCATCAATGTGGCCCTGATTCAGGTCGCACCGCCGGATGATTTCGGTTGGCTGAGTTTGGGCGTCTCTGTTGACACCACCCAGGCAGCAGCGCTCTCGGCGGATATGGTGATTGCCCAGGTCAACCCCTGCATGCCCCGGGTGATGGGGCAAAGTTTTATTCACGTCAATGATGTGGATATCATTGTGGAACACGAAGAACCTTTGGTAACCATTGAATCCACCACTCAATCCGAGGTGGCTACCCTGATCGGCAAGCAGATTTCCAGGCTGATTGAAGACGGCTCCACCATCCAGGTGGGTTTAGACGCCGCCTCCCAGGCCACGGTGCAAGCCCTGGCCCAAAAAAATGACCTCGGCTTCCACTCCCAGTATTTAACCAATGATATTATGCACCTGTATGCCATAGGCGTGATCAACAACAGGCGCAAAGGTTTCAATGACGGCAAACTGGTGGCCTCAGCCGCCCTGGGCAGCAAAAACCTTTATGAGTTTCTGCACGATAACCCGGCCATCGAGTTTCATCCCTCTGATTATGTCAATGATCCCTATATCATTTCACGGCACAATCGCATGGTCTCCATGAATGTGGCCCAAGTCATCGATTTGACCGGCCAGGTGGCTGTTGAAGCGGCGGCCCAAACCTACTATGCCGGCGTCAGCGGCATTCCCGATTTTGTGCACGGCGCACGCCGTTCTCCGGGCGGCAAATCCATTTTAATGCTGCCGTCCACCTCCCCGGATGGCAAACAGAGCCATATCATTCCCAAACTTGTCGATCAGGCCGTCGTGGTTCCCCGCGGGGATGTACACTATGTGGCCACCGAATATGGTGTGGTCAACTTGTTTGGCAAAAGTTTGCAAGAGCGGGTCATTGCCATGATCAGCGTGGCTCATCCCGATTTTCGCGATCAATTGTTCCATGCGGCCAAAAAGAGCGGTTTGATCGGCAGTGAACGCAACTTGGGAGAGGCAGCGCGGTCGGTTTATCCCGTGAACCTGGAAGATACCATCGTGGTGGATGATCAAGTGATTACCATAAGGCCGGCCAAGCCGGTGGATGAGCGCCGCATTCGCGAGCACTACTACAACTTGGATAAAAACGATATTTTTATGCGTTTTTTTCATGAAAAGACCAGTTTCAGCACATCCGACGTAGAAGGCAAATCCCAAATCGATTACATCAAAGATATGACGCTCATCGGCGTTGTCGGCGAAGCCGGTTTCGGCAGGGTTGTCGCCGTTGCGGAGTATCTGTTGATGATCGACAGCAACATGGCTGAAGTGGCGTTTACCGTGGCCAAAGATTTTCAAGCCAAAGGGGTGGGTAAATATTTTATGCGCAAACTGGCTGCGGTTGCACGGGAACACGGTATTGCCGGCTTGGTGGCCTACACGGCTCCCCACAACCAGGGGATGATCAACCTGTTTAAGACGCTGCCGTATAAGGTCACCACCAGTTTTGATGGTGAGGCCCTCTCGCTGAGCTGCAAGTTTGATCGGCTTAAAGAGAGTTTGGCGTGAGGTTATTGCCGAATACTTGGGTGCTTCAACACTTAACCCGTTCGCCTGCGTTGGTAAGCAAGAGACAGGAAGCGGTCAGACCCTACCTTGTATTTAACTAATTGAATATAAAGTTTTATATATGCTCTTAGCCCGTGATTGGACGCGCCCTGGCGAAAGGTGCGGTCCTTGTTTTTTGCTTGTCAATGCCAAATGAATATGATTTAGTGCTTTTTTTTAAATAGGCACTATGTGACTAATTTTAGCAATAAATTGCAATATAAAGACAAGTCGCCAAATCCAGAGGACAGTGGCGCAAATTTTTCCAAAAGGAGCGAAAGAATGGCAACAAAAATGATGACAGTAGACGGTAATACAGCAGCAGCACATGTGGCCTATGCCATGAGTGACGCAGCAGCCATTTACCCGATTACCCCCTCCTCACCTTTAGGTGAGATTTGTGATGAGTGGGCGGCCGGTGGTCGCAAGAACATTTTCGATCAACAGGTGTTGATTCGCCAAATGCAAAGTGAAGCGGGTGCCGCGGCAGCGGTTCATGGCTCACTGGCGGCTGGGGCCTTGACCAGTACCTTTACGGCTTCCCAAGGCCTGCTGCTGATGATTCCCAATATGTACAAGATCAGCGGCGAGTGTCTGCCCGGGGTTTTCCACGTAACCGCGCGCGCCATTGCAGCCCATGCCCTTTCGATTTTCGGCGACCATCAGGATGTGATGGCTGTTCGTCAAACCGGTTTTGCCATGTTGGCATCCAACTCGGTGCAAGAGGCCCAGGATATCGCCCTGGTCGCCCATCTGGCAGCCATCGAGGGCAGTCTACCGTTTGTGCATTTTTTCGACGGCTTTCGAACCAGCCATGAAATTCAAAAAATCGAAGCCATCGATTATGAGGATATGGCCAAACTGGTCAATCAGGAGGCCTTGGCCAAATTCCGTGCTCGCGGTGTCAATCCCGAACGCCCCGAGCTGCGTGGGACAGCCCAGAATCCGGACATCTATTACCAGGGACGCGAAGCAGCCAATCCCCTGTATTTGGCACTGCCGGATATCGTTGCCGATTACATGAAAAAAGTCAGTGCGCTGACCGGTCGGGCCATCAACCTGTTCGATTATGTGGGGGCTGCCGATGCCGAGAACATCATTGTCTCCATGGGATCTTCATGCGAGACCATCGAGGAGGTGGTCAATTTCCTAAATGGCCGGGGCGAAAAGGTGGGGCTGGTCAAGGTGCGTCTCTACCGTCCATTTTCCGCCGAACATCTGGTCAACGCCATTCCGGCCGGTGTGAAGAACATTGCCGTATTGGACCGCACCAAGGAGCCGGGTGCCTTGGGCGACCCGCTCTACCAGGATGTATGCACCTCATTTATGGAGCAGGGCCGCAGCGCCAAGATCATCGGGGGGCGCTATGGCTTGGGATCCAAGGAGTTCAATCCCTCCATGGTCAAGGCTGTTTTCGACAACCTGAAGCAGGCCACTCCCAAGAACCATTTTAATGTCGGCATCACCGACGATGTCACCCACACCTCCTTGCCGGTAGAAGAAGGTTTGGATGTCTCCACCGAAGGCACTGTGGCCTGCAAGTTCTGGGGTCTGGGTGCTGACGGAACCGTGGGCGCCAACAAAAGCGCCATCAAGATCATCGGAGACAACACCGATATGTACGCCCAGGCGTACTTTTCTTACGACTCTAAAAAGAGCGGGGGGATCACCATCTCCCATCTGCGTTTCGGCAAGAGCCCCATTCAATCCACATACCTGATTGACGCGGCTGACTATGTTGCCTGCCACAATCCGGCCTATGTCAACATTTACGATGTGCTGGACGGCATCAAGGATGGCGGGACTTTCATGCTCAACAGCCCCTGGTCGGCCGAAGACATGGAGAACAAACTGCCGGCGGCCATGCGCAGAACCATAGCCGATAAGAAGCTCAAGTTCTATACCATCGATGCCGTCAAAATTGCCGGTGAAGTGGGCTTGGGCGGCCGGATCAATATGATCATGCAGACCGCTTTTTTCAAAGCCGCCAATGTGATTCCGGTCGATCAGGCCATCGAATACCTCAAAGGCCAGATCAAGAAAATGTTTGGCAAAAAGGGTGACAAAATTGTTCAAATGAATTGGGATGCTGTGGACCGCACCCTGGACAATCTTATTGAGATCGATGTGCCGCCGGAATGGGCCGATGCGACGGGTGTTTCGGCAGCCAAAGCCGGGGCCCCCGAATGGGTGACCGATGTGATGCAGCCGATATTGGCCCAAAAGGGTGACGATCTGCCTGTTTCCAAGTTTGCCATCGACGGTATTTTTCCACTGGCCACCACCCAATACGAAAAACGCGGGGTCGCCATCAACGTGCCCGAATGGATTATCGACAATTGCATTCAGTGTAACCAGTGCGTCATGGTCTGTCCCCATGCGGCCATTCGTCCGGTTCTTGTTTCCGACGATGAGCTGCAAAATGCGCCGGCCGGCTTTGAAGCCAAAAAAGCCATAGGCAAAGAGTTCAAAGACAAGGGGTTGAATTTTCGTATCCAGGTATACAGTGAAGATTGTATGGGGTGCGGCAACTGCGCCGATATCTGCCCGGCCAAGAAAAAAGCCTTGGAGATGAAACCGCTGGCCACCCAGATTGAAGCACAAGTTGCCAACCTTCAATATGCCCAAACATTGCCGGGGCGTGAAGCGCTGGTCAACCGTAAAACCGTGAAGGGCAGCCAATTTTATCAACCCCTGCTTGAGTTCTCCGGTGCCTGCGCCGGTTGTG
>JBNKKB010000043.1:0-1924 GCA_050291605.1 Desulfobacteraceae bacterium
GAAACAGCAAAGGCTCAAGGTCTGGAGCCTTATGCTTATCTCAAGTATGTCTTGGAACGACTGCCTAATATACAGACTATTGAGGATGTCGAGGCATTGTTGCCTGAAAAGGTAAAGGGTGGGGTTTAGTTGGCGCTTACAATCGTATGACGCTGTTTGGTCGAACGTGTGATTTTAATTTGGATGAGGGAAATTTTTGTATGATGATAAATCGAGAAAACGGGATCATCATAGCCAAATGTTATGATATTTATTTTGGCAATTTATACGATCGTATTTTGGTGCGCTACAGTGTCAGTGATCTGCATTATTATTTTAGGGCGAGTGCGTCAGGTAGTCATTCGCCCTGTTGACCGGAGGCGGCTAATGGGTGACCCCATCGATCGGATCGGACCCCATCGATCGAGTTTACTTATCAGGGTTAATTACCGGAGTTTTTACACTGACTCCGATTTCTATCGCCACCGCAAGGGAAATAAAAAATACAACTAAGATTACCAAATAATCTGTAAGTACAGAGTCAATATAAGGGTGAAGCAAATTGCTTATGCCAACGAGCCCTAAAATAAGACCTATTTTGAAGCATCCATATCCTTCATTAGGCAAAGTTTTCTTCATTATTCGCAAAACAAAAATTTCAAATACTCCTATAGAATATCCAACAGCAATAATGATAGGGATCTGAAATGCTCTGTAATATGGATGCAATCCAGACCAATCATTCAGGATTAGTCCTTGAGCAACATAAATCCCATTGGTTGCAGTAGCAGTTATTGCAGTTCCAAGTAAAATCAATAGATAGATTCTCAAAGTGCATCACCATCAAATATCTTTTTTGCATAAAGTTCCACAATATTTCCTATAATGCCGCCGAGGAAATTTGCGTGACTGACCCATAGGGCATGAAAGGCTCCTCCTCGGATACCCAGATCGTCCTAACTTGTTCGACCAAGAACCGTCGCTATTTTGCCTATAAGCATGATAATCCCTATCAAAAATATTTGTATCATCTAAATAAATCTGTACTTTGTAATATCCATCTGGGCACTTGCCACCACAATCGCCTTTATTCTCAGTAGGATCAATTAAACCATCTTTCTTTGCCCCTTCTATAAGTTTATCGCAAGTAGCTCTAGGGAAAAGATAATATCCACCAGGATTGCCATACCCCATTCTTCCTAAGGCGTAATTATAGCAATTTGTTGAAGATGAATTTTCATCTGGATTCCAATCAACAAGGCCTAGCAGATCAATGTAATTGACAGGATTATCTGTCACATAGATATATGTATTGAGTCCACCATCCAGCCCTATCGGATCGCTGGTGATGTATCTACCAGTTCCAGGATTGTAGTATCTGAAATGGTTATAATAGAGTCCCGTCTCACTGTCATAATACTGGCCAGGAAAACGTTCACCCGACACGAGTCGTAGCTTAACTTCCCGTTTTTCCCTGATACAACAGTCATTTGCAGCAGCGGTTTTCCGCCTAAACACCCACCAGGCAAAATTTTCGCCTAGAGGCACTTTTTGGCTTAACTCGTCACTTTCCGGATTGTGCTTGAGTGCTGGGGACATGCACTTGATTGTAGAGCAAGCCGCCGGTGATGTCCTTCTTTAGCTGCTGCTTTTGGGCCGTCTTTTGGCCCCAGGGTGGTTGGCTGGGTTTGGCGGGAACGGAAGACCGCGCGTTGTTTGCGCGGGCTGGAGCCGCCAAGCCTAGACAACCTGGTGGGTGGGATTAGATTTAAAAGCTTTTAGCGGCGGCGCCTTTTGCCGCCACCTTGTAAGCCCCCGGCGGGGGTTTGGGGGGTCACATTCAGGGCCATTTAATATAACGCTGCGTTATGCGAAGTGGCCGCCATCCGAACCGCGTAGTTTGCGGGGCGGGCATTTTGCATAATGCCGCGTTATGTTACTTGGC
>JBNKKB010000044.1:0-28019 GCA_050291605.1 Desulfobacteraceae bacterium
TGTGCAGCGCATCAAACAGATGGGGAGAGTTTTTGTCCAAAAACTGGATGGATAATTCTTCGGCTTTGATGCGGTTGGCCGGCTCATTGCTAAGCAGCAACATGGGCAGGTCGGGAATCTCTTTTTTGATGCGTTTCAGCAACTGCACGCCCGCATCAGCACTGAGTTTACCATTATGCGGAAACCGGGTATCCGACATCACGCCGAATAGATAGGGCTTGTAGCGTTCATAAAGATCAATCGCTGTCTCGTAATTTTCGGCCGTAAGAATCTTGGGCCGTGCGCGCATTTTCAGCAAACGGTGTTCTTCATTCAAACTTTCATCAAGCACCTCTTGGGTCTGCCGGACAACTTCCCTGTAAATTAACGGTAAAAAATAAGAACGGTACAGCGGCGAATCCTCCACCAAAATAATCACACGCACCTGGGCTTTTTGGGTATCGCTATGGACATTGCGGCGGTCTTCCACATTTTTTACAATGGCCAGCAGCAAATCCGAATCCCCGGACCAAATAAAAATCTGGTCAATACCGCGAC
This sequence comes from Desulfobacteraceae bacterium, assembly GCA_050291605.1. Lineage (GTDB taxonomy): Bacteria > Desulfobacterota > Desulfobacteria > Desulfobacterales > Desulfosarcinaceae > JARRKU01. The sequence continues at coordinate 538 of JBNKKB010000044.1, forward strand.
TGTCCTTGTTGGCCGGCAATGGAAAGAGGCCCTCAATACTGTGGGCCAGTAAAATCACAGGGATCTCTTGTGTTTCCGCTTTAATAGCCCGCCCCAACTCAAAGGGGTCCATACCGTCCAGGTTGGGCATGGTAATGACCAGATCAAAATGCCGGGCCTTGCATGTATCCAATGCACGCTTGGCGCCTTCCACACGAATTAACCGCGGTGGCCGGCTCAAATTCAAGCCATGGTATTCGTTTATGATTTTGGACGCCAAGGAAGCATCCTCTTCGAGGATATAGGCATCATACGCACTGGCCACCAAAAGGATGTCCAGGACTTTATTTGACATTAGTTCATGGTAAACCTTAAAGTGAGTATCAAACTCAGCAGCGGTATATTGGTAGGTGGGGTTGATCGTTAGGGTATCCATGCCTCCTCAACACATCGTCCGATAATGATCGTTTGAAAATTAAGGGCCGGCCTGATGCGGCTATGCATATCTTAAAATATCAGTTTGAAAAATAAATCATTAACTATGGCCCGTCCAGAAATGGTAGATTGTGGCTCAGACCAAGGCCGCAGTGTTTTCGCGACCGCAGGCGTAGCCGTGCTACGTCGAGGATCGCGGAAACGTGAGAACGCCGGGCTGGGCCGCAAGATGCCATTTATGGATGGGCACTATATAGGAAATTGTGCTGATAATGAACGGCCGAACATAAAATTAGAATAATTGGGCCGCTGAGCTTTTGCAAGGAGAAAGGACGGCGTTGATCGACAACGCCGTCATCCACTGGACTTGGCCAAGCCCCTTGACCACACCCTGGTGAGTAAAAATGTCATCAAAAGACAATGCCATCTCTCGCTATCCGCGCCGTGCCATTTGGGGTTGGGCCCTATATGACTGGTCCAATTCAGCCTTTACCACCTCTGTAATGGCTGTCTTTTTTCCAATTTTGTACAAGCAATACTGGAGCATGGGCATCGACACCAATTTAAGCACCTTCCGGCTGGGTTTGGGCAACGCGCTGGCCAGTTTGCTGGTGGCCCTGATGGCCCCCATATTGGGCGCCATTGCCGATCGCAGCGGACGTCGCAAACATTTTCTAATCTGCTTTACCTACCTGGGTGCGCTGGTAACAGCTGCTTTGGCGCTCATTGGACAGGGACAGTGGTTCTTATCCATCACCCTGTATGCCATCGGCGTCGTCGGTTTCTCGGGCGGAACCGTATTATATGATGCCCTGCTGCCCCAGGTGGCGCCGGCCGAACGCATCGATCAAGTCTCCAGTTTAGGGTATGCCTTGGGCTATCTTGGTGGCGGCTTGCTGCTGTCGATCAATGTGGCCATGACCCTTAATCCAACTCTTTTTGGTTTGCAGAGCGGCACCCAGGCGGTAAAGGCGTCTTTTGTCAGCGTGGCCTTGTGGTGGGGATTGTTTGCCGCCGCCACCTTTGCCTGGGTGCCGCCGGATCCGCAAATCGTGCGCCCCCCTATCAGCCAACAGATAGCCGGAGGCTGGCGGCAATTGGTCGGTACCTTCAAAAGAGTCCGGCAACTCAAAACCCTCTATACTTTTTTATTTGCCTATTGGTGCTATATTGACGGGGTCGACACCATTGTACGCATGGCCGTTGATTATGGCATGTCCATTGGATTTGGTCGTAACGATTTGATTTTAGCGCTATTAATTACCCAGTTCATTGGATTTCCTTCAGCGCTGGCTTTCGGTGTCCTGGGCAAACATTGGGGTGTGCGCCGGTCCATATTCCTGGCCTTGGCTGTCTATATCGCCACCACCCTGTGGGGTGCCTTCATGGACAATGTTGTCGAATTCTATATATTGGCAGCGGTAATTGGACTTGTCCAGGGCGGTATCCAGGCATTGAGCCGATCCTACTATACTCGCTTGATACCTCACCAGCAAAGCGCTGAATTTTTTGGGTTTTATAATATGTTGGGAAAATTTGCAGCCATCGTCGGTCCTGCCTTGATGGGGATTACCGGCCTGATCGTCAAACGCCTGGCCCTGCCCGCCGATCCCGGCGCCGAAAAGCTCCAGGCGGTCACCATGCTGGCCACCCGCGCCAGCATCGCCTCGGTACTCATTCTTTTTTTCCTGGGTGCGGTGCTATTCTACTATGTAGATGAAAAAAAAGGTGAAGCGGAATTAAAAAATTACTTAAAAGGGTAAAGGTGGCCTGAAGCCGGAAGGCATTAAAAAGAATTATTGGGATGTGAACCCATCTCTAGGTTCTGAATTTGACAATTTTTATGGCTTCGTCCGCCCAATCGGTCACCAACTTGGCTTGGGTGCGAAATTGGCGATCGTTTTTCAAACGCTGAAAATCTTCATTCCGCTTTTTGACCGCCTCCAAGATGGCAATATCATTGAGTGTGCCGACAGTGCCCACACCACGCAGGGCCACGCGCAGGTTTTGAAGTATTCCGCCCATATGCGTCGCACTCTCTTTATAGTGGTAGATATCCGATTGCGGCTCGCCGTATTCCCTTACTGCTGATCGCAAGATGGCCTTACCGGTATCGCATGCCACCATGGACAGGAATATAAACAACTCACGTTCCAAATTCAGCATGACCGGAACAGGTATTTTCTTCTCCCGGGTTTCACCTAGACGAAGCGCCTCTGCCAGCTTGCTGTGTACGGTTTCGACTTTGGCAAAAAATTTCTCCCGATCTTTGTCGATACGCCACGCAGCATATTGCACCACCATAGCGTCAATGTTGTGGCGGTTTACAACGATATCCTCAGGAGTAATCTCATAATCCGCCAGGGTCTTGTCCGGTCGATGCACGATGAGGTTGGCCAGCATAACGGCCTTGTTGTCAGAAAATTGAACACTGCCGGGGTCACTGCAGATATCTTCGATCAGTATTTTAAAGGCACGCTTGGGCAATTCCATCTGGGCGGTCAACGTCTGTAACGCATTTAAAAATGCCACGCGGTCTTTGGGTAAAATGGCGTCTTTCATATGATGCCATAAAAAGGCGAAGATCTTCTGCTCATATTGCCGAAAATGCGCAATGGCATGAATAAAACTGTTTTTTTTAAAACTGCCGTCATCAGCGAAGCAGCTTTTCAAATGCTGCACCAATGTCTTGGCATCTTCTAAAGTAATGCTAAAATCCTTGGCCAAGATATCATAATCGCGAGATTTGAAATCAATAGCACGATGTACCATACCGACCATTTTTTTGCGTGTGCTGGAGCGACCCTTGTAAAAGCTGACCATGCGGTAGACACGGCTGTCCACGACATCGGGTCCCACAACCTGCCCCTCGACACCTTCTTGACGGCTCGCTTCACGCACTTGGACGTCATCGATGACATGATCTTTGACCTGGTCCAGTCGTGCCTCTAAATTACCCAGGACCTCTTGCTTTAGCTCGTCCTCTTTGTCACGATTTTCAGCGGCCAACAATAGATCTGAGGAAAAACCCAGTCGTTCAGCCAACATGGACTTATCAATACGGGCGTAATCGTCTCCATAAACGCTTTTGATCATCTTGACCACTTTTAAAGGGGTCGCACCCACCGTATCCATTGCCAATTGCGCGATATAGACCTTTTCCAAGGAGGCGCTGTCATCTTCATTTTCGGCGATCAACCATTTGACGTTGTTCATCTCCACCGGCGGCCTTTTCAATTTGGCTCGTATCTTGGGCAGATCCACTGCCGCGTTATAAATCCCGGCATAATTCTTCTGCGAAGTGTTGCCTTTCCGACGCAACCAGGTATCGATTTTTTCAACCAGACCTTGCATGGCTTCACTGCTGAGTTGATTGATGCCCGCCATTAGGGTCAGGTTGGGATCGGGAAACATGTTCTCGTCATTGATCAGTGGGATGGTCAATTCTGCTTGGGTGGTGGCCAACCGGAATGGGGCTCCGGTATGCCGCGCTTGCCTGAAGCCGGATAAAATTTTTAAGCACAACTGCATCTCAGGCAGGTGAACGTCTAAATCGTCGGGAATTCGAATAAAGATATTATTGACGCCATAGTCAGCAAGAACGGTAAATGCTTTCAATAGCTGATCCGGCAAACGGGATGCAGCTGGACCACTACGTTGGGCGACACGCGGGGCCATATGGCTGTCCACGGCCGTGTTGCCGATGACCACTTCATAATCGTATTTATCCGGCAATGTGTCGTCGGCAGGTGTACCCCGGTAGCGGATGAATACCCCGCCCAAATGACTCGCCAATTGAGACAATTGCAAAAGCACCTTGGCCAACTTTTGGAAGGTATGGGACTCCTCCGACGCTTGACCGACAAAACGGTCATTTGCCAGGTAGCGGCTGATCAGACAGGTCAATTGAATTAATAGAATACGAACGGTATCCAGACGTTTTTGTTCGGCCAGCAGGCTTTGGGCCAAGCGGTCAGAGCCTTGCCCATGGGCCGGGTCCTCTTTCCACGACTCAGTGCCTTTGAATTGATTGAACAGCTCTTGGGCTTCAGAATCCAGAACAATTTTATCGTCATCCATCTTTTGAGATCATCTCCACTAGTTCGTATTCATAACAGAATTATCGACTGCCCGGCCTGGAAGTTAAGCAAGCCCATCTTAAAGCACGATGCACCAGGAAAACATAAGGATATCATTTTGCGTCTATCGTATCCATCCTTTTTGCACCCATGGGGTAAAACAGGATGACACACCGCAACACCAGCCCGATACAAGGGTTAACGCGCGCACCAAGTCCCCGGGTTCATCGATCAGTTTGGGATCGGCGCATATCTGCTAATGCGGCTTTGCGCTCGAGCATGCGTGTTTTCAGTTTTGGGAAACGATCCACATCGGTGTGGGGCAAAAACAGGGCCGCCACATAATTGTCCATATAGGAGGGCGTTTCGGATAGCTCAAAATTGGTCATCATGTTGGTGACCCCCACGACCTCCTGACGAATGCGATTGGTCAAAGCGCTGATGCGTGCACCCAACAAGGATGCGTTGCCCACATAAACCACCTTATGGGGTTCGATCTCCGGCAGCAACCCAATCACCATGGCCTTTTCCAGATCGACATAGCTGCCGAAACCACCGGCTAAAATGACCTGTTCGATATCGTCCGTTCCCATACCGACCTCTTTGAGCAGGGTCATACAGCCGCTGTAAATGGCACCTTTGGCCCGGATGAGGTTTTCAATATCGATTTCGTTGATAACAATGTCCCGGTCAATCTGGGTTTCTGCAGCGTAGGCCAGCACATATTCCCATACCCCTTGGGTCTGACGGATCCGAGGAGTACCCAATTCACGTTCAAATTTGCCCTGGTTGTTAATCACCCCCATCTCAAACAAGATGGCCACCATGGTGATCAAACCTGAACCACAGATGCCTTTGGGACGCACATTACCGATGGTGACAATCATCGGCTCTAAGGTGTCCGGATTAATTGAAAAATCTTCAATCGCCCCTTTGGCGGCACGCATGCCGAATTCTATGCCGCCGCCCTCAAAAGCCGGACCTGCACTACATGCCGCACATGCCATCCAATCTTTGTTGCCGATCACCACCTCTGCATTGGTACCAATATCCAGAAATAGAGTTAATTTATCTGTTAGATGCATGCCCGAACCCATGACGCCGGCCACAATATCACCACCCACATAGCTGGACACTTGAGGATAGACCAGTGCGGTGACATGATCATCCAGATGGATGCCCAACTCACAGGCCTGAAATTGCGGATAGATTCTGGCCGCCGGCACATAAGGTGCGCGGCGGATGTGGCGCGGATCTACTTTAAGCAGGAGCTGGGTCATGGTGGTATTGCCCGCCAAAGTCATGACCGATATACGCTCTTTTATCACATTCGCTCTTTTTAATATTTTGGACAGCACTTGATTGACGGTTTCAATGACCACTTGATGTATCTTTTCCAGACCATCAGGCTTTTCGGCAAACATAATGCGGGTGATCACATCTTCACCATAGCTGATCTGACCATTGAATTTACCGGCTTCAGCTAAAACTTCTCCGCTGATCAAATCAACCAGTTGGCCATAAACGGTGGTGGTACCAATATCCATCGCCACGGCATAGTTTTGGTCTGTGGTATCGCCCGGTTCCACATTGATAATCTGGTTTTTACCGGAGGATCGAACGGGTCGGGCCACAGTGACCGTGACTTTAAAATCCTGCTCTCGAAAAACCGATGGTACTTTGCGGATCACAGGCAAGGAAATGGCCAGGCGACGTTCATTGAGTTGAATCCGCAGGTGGTTGACCATACGCCCGATGTCCGCCAGATTGTCACCGACTTCCGGCGGCGACAGTTCCAGATAGAGCTTCTCGATGGGGGGCACAAACAGCCCCTGCTCTTTAATTTCTTTCAAATCCATTTGTTGGATGCGGGCCGTTTGACGCGGGTCTTTACGCAACAATACCGAAGTATCGATAGCCGACTCCACCGGGATGCGGATGACCACGTCTTCACCTACTTGGGCGCGGCAGGCCAGGCGATACCCCTTGTCGCGGTCTTGCTCGCTCAGGTGTTCAGAGATGCCCCCTTGCACGCTGCCCTGCTCGACCATCACGCGGCACTTGCCGCAAACGCCGTCACCTCCACAGGAGGCGTTAATATGCACCCCAGCCGCCATGGCTGCTCGGATGATACTTTCACCGGCGAACACTTTCACATGGGTATCATATGGAAGAAAGGTTACCTTAAATCTGCTCATTACAGCTCCTCAATGTGAACTTTTTACTTAAATCAACAAGATCAGACATGACCAAGGGGTAGGTTTTAAAAATATTCCTTAAAAGTGTCAACCGCCATGTCTGAAAGTCTTAAGCAAGGCCAATGATCCGGATAGGGCCGAGCAGTGTCTCGACCACTTTTGATGTCATCGAGGCAAAGCTGTCCACAGGTTACCTGTTCACCGCCTCAATCACTAACAACCCGCGAACAACATATTTATCTACCGCTGTAAAGGCTGTCACCTAAACGTCGCCGCCGATTTCCGTGATCACTGAATCCAGCAGGCTTTGCAATTTCTCTCTTTCGGCGGACAGCTCGGGTCGCTTGAAAATCCAAGGGGGCAATTGGATGGACGCCAATGCCCTGTCCTGTATATGCCGCAGGTCAGTTCCTGATGTTTGCGTCCGGCTCACTTGTTCCTGGATAATTTTAGAAACGAGCGCTTTCATTGCCCGGCGCCCTAATCCCATACGGCGAAGATGGTCCTGAATACGAAAGTAGTCAAGGTAGATGTTGCCATTGGACGCCGTCATGAAGGCAAATCCAAAGCAAAAATGGATGCCGGTGTCCTTTTCGATTGGGTTTTTAATCCGAAGATGGAAGCCATAGCAACTTCTAAGCTGATCGCCATGATCGACAAGGTGCCTCGATGCCAGCATGATCTCATAAGGGTTCAAATATTGCGAAATAACGTTGCACAACGTTTGTTTGTCCATAGGCTGAGGCGATACGGACGCCAACTTTTCTTCGGCATCCGGTTGAGCCTGGGACAGGATCCCCAAGTTATCGGCGCTCACCTCTTGGCTATCCCCCAGTTTCAAACGCCTTTCACAGAAGCGTTGGAATTTGGCACCATAGGTACATGCGCAGATGGCCCAGGTTACGCGAAACATCCCTGCCCACGCCCAGTGCATGAACAAATTCATCCAACCGCGGTTATCCGGATGTAGGTAGAGTTCTTCAAGATTAAGATCAAGGTAAACATTTTCCATCAGTTGGATCATCTGATTACAGATATAGAATCCGGCGCGACGCGACGCGGCCTTTTTGGGCAGCCACATGTCGATTCGCGGTGGATTGGACGTGCCGCCCATCAAGGTTTCCCACTCCGGATAAATCTGGGCATCCATAAATGCCAGATCTTCGTCCCCTTTGATGCTGGCAATAATCCGATTAAGCTCTGCCGCATGACGCGTAAATCGCTCCTCAATGGCAACGGAACGCGGGTGCCAGAACTCCTTGATACGGATAAACAGATCTTCCATATTGGTTTGCGCATCAATTTCAGCCACGGCACTGAAACTCTCTTTGCCAATGTGGTAACCCAACTCCCGGTAGGCCTCAAATTGTTGTTCGTCAAACCATTGGTCGGCCGTCGTCTGATGTGGAAAGGAGGGATGCTTGACCCGGTACTCATTCAAGTGGGCCGGCTCATCGCCTGTGAGTGAAGACTTACAATAGAACAGGTACCCCGTCTCCATGTCTGCGTCACCATCAGCAGGATAGACAATGGTGCCCACCACACAGTGTTGGCCTGAAACAGCGTTGTCTGCTTCCAGTTTCAAGTTGGAAATATCAATATCAATATCGATGCCGAAATCGATCCGCGCCAGCCGGATCAGATAGGCCAACGCCTGAAATTTCATGGTCTGATCCGCCTCTGCATCCGCAACGATGATGTATTTGCATCTTCGTCGCAAGAGCTCATAGACCCCGATGTTGTCAAAATGACCCCCGTCCGAAAGATTGATAAATTTTCCATTCAGCGGATATAGACCCAACCACTCACACATGGCCGTTATGGCTCCGGGCACTTTGCCGAACAGCACCTTGGATGTCCACGAGTCCGGTTGACTTGGGTTGAGGGCCCAGTATCCCAAGCGAATATTCAACAACCCCATGAGCAAACGCAGGGTAGGGATATCCCCTTGTCCCATACCGATATTGGCCGCTGCCCCGGATATGGCCATGGCCGTGCCCAGATTCAAGTGCGGATCGGCCTGCTCATAGCCAGCGGTTCGAACGTATTTTGTCTGGGAGGAACCGCACCAGTACTTGCTGAAAATAAAACTCTCGCCTTTGCGAAAGATGCCGTCCTTGAAGTTTTCCGATTTTTCCGGGGGTATCTTCTTTTTCAAGTTTAGATTGGCATTGATAAGGTGATAGGGGCCGACCGTGCGTTTTGTGTCACTATAAATATCGGAGAGTTTAATTTCATCGTTGGGCTGGATGGATGCAAAGGGCTGGTCGGGATTAAAGTTTTCACCCTTGTTTAGGATAACATAGGCCCGACAAAGCCGATCCCTGTAGAAATTGTGAAGGGAAATCTTGTTGATATTGAACCAGCGATTGGTGAAGGCCAGCAGCATAAGTCCAAACAAGAATCCCCATACAATGGGAGGCCATGTAAAGGTAGCGTTACCCCCATGGATGCCTCCCAAAAGAAAATTCACGCAATAACCTGTAAAATAGAGGAGCATCAGTGGCGTCAATGCCATCAAGAGAATCGATACAGCGATCTTTACCCAGGCTTTTTGAGCCTCACCCTCGCCTGTGGAGGGGATCCCATTTTTAAGCAACTTGGGACCCAGAAAAGTCAACAAGGAGACAAAGGCTATTTTATCGGGGATACCAAAGTGCTCCCAATACACGATGGCGGCACCGAAAACCTGGATGGCCGAAACCGATAGACCCGCAAACAACAGCCAGCTAAAACAGAGGCTAAAATTGAATCGGCGCTTCAATTTACTCGGCTTTAAAATTAAAAAGACAAAGGCAAAGACCATCATCAGCCCCAGGGCCAGCAGCGGGATGGTAGCCATCGCCCACCATTGCGCACGCACTGTATCAGCAGCGGATTCGATGCTTGCATTCAAAGCGTTCACTTTCGGCCGCAATAGCGGATTGCGCTGAACGATATCGATTCGTTCATTCAAGTCCAACAACTGGAATTGCGTGGTTTGCTGAAAAATAAAATCTTCATAGTCCGTTTCGGCCTGCCGTTCTTCAACAAGCGCCGCCTTTAGCGCATAGATACTGGTATTGAATTGAATGGCGCCGGGTTTAAAAACCGGGATTTGATAGGCGGCAGCCAACAGGCTGGCCGCCAAAATTATAAACGGCAGTATCAGCAACATGTTGAACAGAACGCCGCGGATAAATGCCAACGCCGGACCAAGGTATTTCTGTAATAGATTCCCTTCGGCCGTCAGGTAGTTTGAAAAATACCGCAGACGACGCACCGGCGCTTTTTCAGCAGAACCCTTATCTTCCCAATGGGGACATTTGGGGGTCGAGTCGTTATATTGCTTCTCTTCGGATTCACCACTTTCCGGCAACGTAAATGGGAAATGAGCTGACTGCCACAAATGATTGGGTGCCATCGCCATGGGGCGCCGGCAACCTTCACTTTTTCCCGGGCCTGAATTCATGAGCGCCGTCAGACAGCTGCCGATATAGCCGCCACCGGAAACCGTTGAAAGATAATCCACCCGCTGAAGGATATGGTAGCGATACAGCGCTTGCATAAAACCCAAACCAAAGGTCGCACTTCGAATCCCGCCCCCGGACAAGCACAGCCCCACCAGGTTGTTCTCGGTGGTGGGCGTGCGTTCGAGTGTCCCATCCCCTCCCGACTGTTCCATTTTCTCTCGTCTTTTTTCGATGAATTCACACTCTTTGCTAAAAACAGGATAGTTGTTATCGACACCACAAAAAGAGGTGGGTTCAAGTGAAAGGGTTTCTTTTTTGGCCATATCTTGCTCCTCTGCCTTGGCTTTTACATCATGGACCGCTTGCAGTGTTGCAAACCGTGTGATTTTAATCACCGACTCGGCCATACAGCCTTTTTTGCCGCCAACCCTTGGGGATGTCGGCAAAGGCAGTACCGTCACCCTGAACGACGGGGCGCCAAGCGGGCCTGAATAAAAATCTGCGATAAAGGATCATACAGAAAGAGACGGGTCAAAACACCTGTTTATCTTAACTATGCCAATCGCATGGAGGGTGTCAATGAATTGATCGCCGTTCTTTGTAGCCGATTCAAAAGAGGGATCGCACCGCTCTGATAGAGCCTTTGATTGTCCTTGCCCGCAATATTTGATAAGCACAAGTGAATGACCTCTAAACCTTGTATGGATGAACGATTATGCAGTGGACCACGGAAGCCGATGCCGCCATCAAGAGAGTGCCTTTTTTCGTTCGCAAAAAAGTGCGCGCCCGGGTGGAAGCGGAAGCGCGACAGGCCGGTAAGCACAGCATCACTTTAGCTGAAGTGAATGCAACCCAAAAACGTTACCTGACGGGTATGGCTTCGGAGATCAAGGGCTACCAATTGGACGCCTGTTTCGGCCCATCCGGTTGCCCCAATGCTATCGGATCCAGTCGGGAGCTGATGAATAAACTGGAACTATTGCTTAATAATGCCGATCTGCTGGGTTTATTAAAATCCAAAGGCATCCAGGACTTGAAGTTCCATCATGAATTCCGGGTTACTGTGGCGGAGTGCCCCAATGCATGTTCACAGCCCCAAATCAAGGATGTAGGCATCATCGCGGCCTGCCGACCGGCGGTCACCGACAAAGCGTGCACCCTGTGTGAAGCCTGCGTTACGGCTTGCAAAGAAAAAGCCATCGCCCTGGAGGAAGCAACCGCCTTGCCGATCATCCGCACACAGGATTGTGTGGCCTGCGGTCAATGCCTCCCCGTATGTCCCACCGGAACCCTGACCGAGCGCGCTATAGGCTATCGTGTGCAACTGGGCGGCAAACTGGGACGCCATCCCCAACTGGCCCGGGAAGTGCCCGGCATTTATGCGGAAAAAACGGTATTGCAAATCGTGCAGGCCTGTATCGACCTGGTCAAGGCTAAAAGCACCAGGGGTCAACGTTTTGGCGAGCTGTTACAAGAACAAGATTTCAACGTTATAGTATCCAAATTTCGACCCAAAGCACTCTAATTGCGTCTTTGTGGCGGTTAAACCAAAACAGCGCCGCTGCCCTGCCGGTAGGGTTGAATAATTGAAGGGTCAAGCCAACGGTTTGGTCCAGGCAGTGGAGATGCCTGACTGGATGAGCAACGCAATGCCTTCATCGATGCAGGCCCCTACCATGTCAGCCCCATGGGAGTCATCTCCAGGCACCATGGCAATACTTAATTTTCCAGCCTCTTCCAGGATGGGGCGCGACACATAGGGTTCGCTTGCACCCTTGCGCAGGGCAGCCACGTTAAAATCCAATATCAGGTTCAATTGGCGGATGCGCTGTAGATTTCGCATCACGCGTGTTTGTACCGTCGGCAATTTCAGATGCACGGAGTAGTCCGGGTCAAACAGCCGGATCAGGTCAAAATGCGCAACGACTTTGGGCTGTAAGGTCTGGATCATCTCATACTGCAGGTCAAAATAACGGCAGTACAGGGCTTCCATATCGCCCGCCTGGGCCACCGCGCGGGCATACTCTTTTTGGCTGTAATCAAAGGGGATATTGTCCACATGGTGGACGCCGCCCACAACGTAATCGGGTTTATAACGCTCGATCAGATCACGGGCAAAAGCCAAGCTGCCCGAATAGGCTTCAGTTTCAAACCCTATAAATATCTCCAATTGGTTGGCATACTCTTGCTGCAGCCGACGCCCTTCAACCATATAACGCGCAAACCTGGCCTGCGCGGCCTCTAAATCCAGGCCTGCCTGTCGCTCCTCCGGGTAGAGGAATTGCGCATCGGTGGGCGGCATGTGCTCGGTAATCCCCACCCATGTAAACTGCCTGGCAATATAAGACTGGATAACCTCTTCAAGGGTATTTTGGGCATGGCTGCAAAACTGGCCGCTGTGGCCGCCGTGAATGGAAACCCGTTGGGGAATCATAAGTGGCCTTTCAGGTAAGTTGATTCAGGAATATCAAGGATATTCAACATCTCAGGGCTTGTCAATCAACAGGCTTGAACCCCGGTAGGGACCTTGCTATAAAATAGACAGGATCCATTCCTAAACCCATTTTTACCGGCAACGAAAGTTAATCGGACGTTGTAAAAACGCCACACGCCAGCAACGCCTGTTTCACAGCAGGCGCGCATAAAATAGATAATGGCTTAACCTTGAAGCCCCTGATTTTCTGCGAGGTCCTGGGGATAAAACACGAAAGCGGCTTATACGCTGAATAACGGTATTATGACTCATCTGCCCCTTTCAACCAACTACCACCAACTGGCGGTACGCTTGAATAAATTCCCACAGGGCGCACCACCATCCAAGCTTTTATATGAGATTCTGGCCATCCTGTTTAGTGAGGAAGAGGCGCGCTTGGTCGCACAGTTACCCATCCGGGTCTTTGGCGTTAAACGGGCCAGCCGGGCCTGGCAAATGCCTCTCGCCCAAACCCAAAAAATCCTCGATTCGCTTTGCCGAAAGGCCTTGTTGATCGATATTGCCCAAAACGGCGAAACCGTCTATGTCCTGCCGCCGCCCATGGCGGGCTTTTTTGAGTTTTCGTTAATGCGCCAACGCAGCGATATCGATCAAAAGCGGTTGGCCCAAAACCTCTATCGCTATATCAATATGGAAGAGGATTTCGCCCAGGCCCTTTTTACCCGCGGCCACACCACTTTGGGCCGGGTGTTTGTCAACGAAGCGCAAATACCGCCATCCTATTCAGTGGAAGTCTTGGATCATGAGCGCACCAGCCATGTCATACGAACGGCCGAAGCCATCGCCGTGGGCCAATGCTATTGTCGCCACAAAATGAGCCTTATGGACCAAGCGTGCGATGCGCCCCAGGATATCTGCCTGACCTTTAACTTTACGGCCACCGCTTTAATCCGCCACGGCCATGCCCGCAGCGTCGGGATCGAAGAAGCCCACGACATCGTTCAAAAGGCCAACAGCCACCACCTGGTGCAATTCGGCGAAAATGTACGCCAACAGGTGAACTTCATCTGCAACTGCTGCAAATGCTGTTGCGAGGGCATGCAGGCGGCGCGCCGTTTTGCCATGGCGCACCCGGTACAAACCACTCAATTTCTACCGGCGGTATCTATTCAGGCGTGCACCGGTTGCGGCCACTGCAGCAACTTGTGCCCAGTGGCGGCGATAACCCTGATGGCAACTGACGGCCAGCCCCGGGCCCGGATCGACAAAGCCCTGTGTTTGGGTTGTGGCGTATGCGCAAGGGCATGCCCCGCCCAAGCCATCACCCTGCATCCCCGGTCCCGGCGTGTCGTGTCCCCTTTAAATACCGCGCACCGTGTGATGTTGATGGCCGTGGAACGGGGCACACTGCAGCATATCATTTTCGACAATCAAGTGCTATACAGTCACAGAGCGCTGGCTGCGCTACTTGGCGTTTTCCTGAGATTGCCGGCAGCGAAGAAGCTTTTAGCCGCCAAACTACTCAAATCGCGCTATTTCGAATCACTGCTGAGCCGCCTGGAGTGGCAACCCCGCATTTCGCAGAATGCCGCGCAATACAACCATTAGCATATAGGAGAGACCCATGCTCGACTTTACCTTGACTGAAGAACAACGCCAACTTCAAGAAGAAGCACGGCAGTTTGCCATTCACGAAGTGCTACCCGTCGCGTGGTATTACGACAAACAAGACGAAATACCGATGCCGGTTTTAAGAAAAGCTTTTGAGGCCGGGATCATGAATGGTGATATTCCCAAAGCGTACGGTGGCGCCGGCCGTGGCCTGATCGAATCCGCCCTGGTGACCGAAGAGATCGCCGCCGCTTGCCCGGGCCTGGCCACCTCGATCTTCGACAGCTCATTGGGCATGGAGCCCATATTGCTCTCCAGAAACGAAACTGCCAAAAAATACTACCTCCCCAAAATTGCCAAAGATTTCAAGTTGACGGCCTTTGCCACTTCCGAGCCCACCATGGGTTCCGATGTCGCCGGTTTGCGTTGCACGGCCACACCCGATGGCGACGATTTTATACTTAACGGTACCAAGTATTGGATCACCAACGGTGGGATCGCCGACTATGTATCCATTTTTGCCACCGTCGATCCCAAATCCCAGCACGCCGGCATCTGTGCTTTTGTCGTCGAAACCGATTGGGAGGGTGTCACCCTTAGCCGGCCTATCCCCAAAATGGGCCAGCGCTGCTCCAACACCGCCGGTATTCATTTGAAAAACGTTCGTGTGCCCAAAGCAAACATATTGGCCCCGCCGGGCAAAGGGTTTGTCCTGGCCATGCAAACCTTCGCCCGCACCCGACCCATCATCGGCTCTTTTGGCGTGGGTGCTGCCAGGGCGGCCCTGGAGTATGCCCTGGACTATACAAAAAAACGCAAAGCCTTCGGTATGGGCATTAGCGGCTATCAGGCGATCCAATTCAAATTGGCCGAAATGTACCAGAAGGTCGAAACCGCACGCTTGCTCACCTGGAAATCTGCCTGGGAATCCGATCTCGGCCAAGATGCCACCATCAGCGCCTCCATCGCCAAATTCTACGCCACCGAAGCCGCTCAGGAAGTGGTTGACGAAGCCCTGCAAATCTTTGGCGGCTACGGCTATACCAAAATGTACCCCATCGAAAAACTGTATCGTGATGTGCGCTTGCTGCGCATCTATGAAGGCACCAGCGAAGTACAGCGGATTATCGTGGCCGGCCATTTACTGACCCATTACCAGTCCGTCTTGCCGGCCCTGGAGGATCTTGCCCTGCATCGTGAGAGGGATCCTCTGGATGACAGCGGCCCCCACGCCGGAAAGACGGCATGGCGATGCCGCATCTGCGGCCATGTGCACTACGGTGATGAAGCCCCGGATGCCTGCCCATATTGCTTTTTCCCAAAATCCGCCTTTAAAGCGATGGCATAACCCCCCGGAACCGGAGACCCAAATTTCTAAAACGCAATTGGATTGAGTTTACTGATGGACAACCGATAAATGAACTGAATGCAAAACGATACTCACTTAGCCAGGCTGGTCATATGCTTTTGCGGTCCATACTGTTTCTGATAGGATACAGCGCTCTTTTGCTGCTTGGCTCCATCAGGGCCGAGGCAGGCAGCAATGTTCAATTTTGGGCGGCCATGACGCCATTTGAAATGGAGACGCTGCACCCTATCGATGCGGCCCGTTCCGGAGATGCAGACACCCTTTTGGCGCTGGCGCTGATCGCTTCCGGTGATGTGCGTGATCACCGGGTTTTCGATCCGATCCAAAGGCGCGTCCACCAATTTACCCGACGCTTGCGGCCCACCATTGAAAACCAGACATCGGTGTATGCCAAAGGCAATAAACTGCTCAGCGCCATGCACGCCCACTTTTTCGGCAGCGGTCGCACTGGTGGCGATGCCGAACTCATAGACGGCTATGACGCCCTTCAAAGCAAAGTATCCGCAATCTTTCGCAACGGACAATTCAATTGTATCTCCTCGGCTATTTTATACATGGTTCTGGCCCGCTATTTTGATTTGCAAGTCGAGGGGGTCATCACCGCGCAACATGCCTTTGTCCAAATCCTGACCCCGAACGGACAGTACATCGAGGTCGAAACCACATCCAAACGCGGTTATGGCCTGGTTCATAACCGCACGTTTTATGAAAACGGTTTTACCCGCTTTTCCTTGAACCGAAACCTGGCGGTGCCTTCCTACAAGGATTATCAAAATCGGCGCGTGGTGCCCCCCTATCGGTTCATCGCGGAAAACATGAACCACCAGCACACCACCCCCTCGCGCATGAACCCGTCCGCACGGCAACGGCTGTTTGAAATCATGGGTTATTTAGATGCCGAGACACCGGGTTCCCAATTGATCCGGTTGAATGCGTATCACAATGCAGCGGTCACCCTTTTGAATAACCGCAAGACCGGTCAAGCAACAACCTTTGCTCAAGTAGTGGAACCCATACTCTCGCATGTCAAAACCCGGTCCTGGATACACCAAGTTCAAAACAAAACGGTGCAAGCCATCCGGGAAAGCGTGGGCAGCAATTATACCCTTTTGGGACACCTTTTTTTAGCCGAGAAGCAATTTAACCGCGCCGAACCCGCCTATACCGAAGCACTGCAGTGGGCTCAATCCCAATTGCTGCAAAACAAAGCCCGAAAAGGCCTCTACAAGGCCCAAGCCTTTAATGCCTTTGGCAATCAGGATTGGCAAAGCGCAATAGCGCTGAATCAAAAGCTGCTGGCCCTGACCCAGGCATCGGAAAAAAAAGCCATCCGCCAAACCCGGGACAATATTGCGGCGGCGTATTGGAATTGGGGCAATGCCGCCGGTGAACAGCACCGATGGCAGGAAGCCGCCACGCACTATGGCGCCATCGCACAGTGGACCCAGGACAAAGCCACCCGCCAAAAATCCCTGGCAGCCAAGGCCAAGGCCGACGCCATGCACCATTTCAACGGCCAACGCTGGGACCAAGCCATCCGGTATTATAAAAAAGCCCTTGTTTATCTCAGCAGCAAAAACCAATCCCATGTTTACCGCAACATGGGTTCAGCCTATATCAACTGGGGCAATGCCTTTTTTTATCAACAACAATATGGGCAAGCCCTGGGAAAATATGAAGCTGCTTTGGGTGTGCTCAGCCCGGCTCAACAAACCATTGTCTACCGGAACATTGCGGCCGCCTACCAAAATATGGCCGATCCCTTAATCCATGACGGCAAGGTTTCAGCGGCCGCGGCGTTGGTGCAAAAAAGCGTCAAGCGCTTTCCCAACTGCGCCCCCTGCAAGGAGGAAGTTGAGCGCCTCTCGCAAATGGTGCATTCAGACCACTCCAAGTAATTGATTTTTTTACGGACCTACAACCCAAAACAAGGCTTATCAAAGCAGATTTTTTTTGCATCTGTAACCGGAGGTCAGTGGTCAAACCGACCGGCTTGATCACTAAACCCTTAATATGGTTATATGAGCCTGTTTTTTTATCACCTGATTCATAATGCCGTGGTTGACTTCAAAAAAATACTGCCGGCACTTGAACCGATCAAATCAAGTTTTATATTAGCAGTAAAGTCTTATACGGGCAGGTCGGTTTGCTACGGTCGGTTCGCGCCATTGCTGATTTTCTGATCAGATAAACATAAAACAAATTAAAAAATTCTTCTTTCGACCCGACCTGGACCCGGAGGCCATCGCAAAAGGTTTTAGGGATCGTTACGCTGTTGTCAAATTGTATTGAAAAGGAGGTTTCCAGTGGCAAAAAGTTACTATGCTATCCTTGAGCTGACATCCGGTGCAACACCCGGTGAAGTCCATTCGGCCTATCGCCGGTTGGCCAAGACGTACCACCCTGATCATTACGCAGGCGGTACCGAACCCTTCCGACGAATTCAGGAAGCGTATTCCGTACTCGGCAATCCAGCCAAACGCAAGGCTTATGAAAAGACAATATCGAATAATGTGCGGGTCAGAAGGCCTCCCGGCCAGTCGTCTTACTCGGAACCCGAACCCCTGATTCCGAAAGAACAATCTGTGAAAATGGGAGAGATATCACCGGTGCGATCCTTTGAAACTTTTTCGCCCTCTTTCGATGAAATATTTGATTGGCTGCGGAGTAATTTTTCAACTATGGGCAGTGCTAAATCCGGCCAGGTTCAAAATCTCACCCTCGAAGTGCCGTTATCCAGAGAACAGGCCCAACGTGGGGGCACCGCGAAGGTAATGGTGCCGACCCTTTCGAACTGTCCAACCTGCCGGGGATACGGAAATATCGGTTATTACGAATGCAATCGCTGCGCTAGTCAAGGCGCCATTTCAGGTGAAGTGCCCATCTCCGTTACGTTCCCGCCTGGACTCGCGAAAGACCACTCAGTGATCATTCCCCTGAACCGGTTTGGCTTACAAAACCTTTACCTAACGGTGCTGTTCCGTCCCAGGGATGTCGACATGTTTTGAATAGCAAATGGACCAGCCTTTCAAGATTGGGAAAAAGCGCTATCTTCCAAGCCCTATTCATGAAAGCGCATCATATTCCCAGGAATTTTGATGACCTCACGGTCGCCCTGCGCAGCATGTGTTTGGATTACGCCGAATAGCATCAGATCCGAGTCCGAAAGCGCATGCCAAGGCACCCAACACCTATCTCGCCAAAGCGTATGCCTCAACCAAGTGTGCGCTATCCGCTCGCCTGCCTGTGCTGATTCAGCACATCCAGGGCTGTTTACATCTATTGCAGATGCATTACATTTATAAGTAATTCTAAGTGTTACAAGTTTGCCTGGCGTTGGCACCCTTGTTGCTCACTTATGGCCTACGACGGGTGGGCGAGCAACAGGTCGAGTGTGCTTTGCCCTTCGTTGTTCTCTGTATGGCAGCATCCGCCATGACTTTAACTGATGAAGAGGAGGCAACCATGTTCAAAAAACTTTTGATTTTCTTTGTGGTGCTGAGTTTCGGTCTCGTCACGATGGCCGCGCATCCCGAGGCATCCAATGCAGCCGAGAATCTGATTATCGCTACCGCCACTACGGGAGGAACCTACTATCCGGTGGGCGTGGCGATCGGTACCCTCACCAGCATTAAACTGGCCAAAAAACATAAAATAACCGCTACCGCCATTAACTCCGCCGGTTCCGGCGAAAATGTACAGATGCTGAAAAACAAAGAAGCGCACCTGGCCATTTTGCAAGCCCTGTTCGGATTGAACGCTTACAACGGCAGGGGCCCATACGAGGGAAAAGCCGTCAAAGATTTCCGGTCCGTTACCATGTTGTGGGAAAACGTGGAGCACATGGTGGTTCTGTCCAAATATGCCAAAACCGGCACGGTGTCGGATTTGAATAATCTGGGTAAAAAATTCTCCATCGGCAAGCGCGGGAGCGGCACCGAGGGCTCCGGACGTGCGATTATGGCTGCTCTGGGAATCGATCCGGAAAAAGAGATGACCCTGGAGTATCTTGCCTATACGCCTTCGGCCCAGGCCATGATGGATGGGCGCATTGTCGGCGCCAACATTCCGGCCGGTCCGCCGGTGGCTGCGATCACTCAGCTCTATGCCCAATTGGGTGAAAAAAAGATCAAGGTGCTCGATTTTTCCGATGCCCAATTGGCCACGGTTCAAAAAACATATCCCATCTGGAACCGCTTTGTGATCAAAGCGGGTACCTATCCAGGACAAAAACAGGATATCCAAACCATATCCCAACCCAACTTTCTGGCCGTCCGTCCGGATGTTTCTGCTGAGACGGTTTACCTGATCACCAAAACCATTTATGAAAACCTGGGATTTCTGAACAACATCCACAAGGCCACCAAAGCCATGAAGTTGGATAAAGCCATTGCCGGGCTGCCGGTGCCCCTGCATCCGGGCGCTGCCAAATTCTATGCTGAGATGGGCATGACGATTCCGGATAATATTAAACCGCATTAAGCCGAGCCGTTCGGACATCACACGCTCCCAAATCCATCCGAGCAGGAGATAAGCGAATCTCCCGCTCGGATGAATGAAATTCACACTGTCAATGCGCAATGGACGAAAAGCGAGGATAAGGGATGACGGCTAAAAGCGACACAGTGGTTAAGGACAGTGAAGGTGAAGTCACCGCTTCCCGCCGCGAATTCACAGGCGCCATGGCCAAGCTCATCTATTGGGCGGGCGTCGCCATGGCACTTTTCCATATTTGGGTCAACACGGTGGGCATCATGCCTGAAATCCAGCGCAATGCCCTGCACTTTTCCTTTATCTGCTTTTTGGGTTATCTGATCTATCCCCTTGGAAAACGTCATGCGCAGCGATGGTTGCCTGTTGATATGGTTCTGGCGATACTCAGTGTGGCCGTGGGTGTTTACCTGGTTCTGTTTGAGGATGCCTTACATGCCCGCAATGAAGTACCCATCCGGATCGATCTGGTATTTGCCGCCGTCGCCATCATCTTGATGCTGGAAATCACCCGACGGACGGCGGGTTATATCATTCCGTCCATCGCGACTTTCTTCTTAGGTTATGCCCTCTGGTTCGGTCAATACATGGAGGGACTCTGGAACTTTCCCGGTGTCAACATGGTGCGCATGCTCTACCGCATGTATTTTGCCCCCGACGGCATCTTCGGCACCATTGCCACCATCTCTTCCACCTTTGTGTTTTTGTTTGTGCTTTTTGCAGCCTTTTTACTCAAATCCGGGGCCGGTGAGTTTATCATCAGGCTTTCCGAGGCCGTGATGGGCCGCATGATCGGCGGCCCCGCCAAAATGGCGGTTTTTGCCAGCGGCTTAATGGGCTCCATATCGGGCAGCGCAGTAGCCAATACCGTGGGAACGGGTTCCATCACCATTCCCTTGATGAAGCGTGTGGGCTTCCAGCCCAAATTCGCCGGTGGTGTGGAAGCTGCCGCCTCGACCGGCGGCCAGCTCATGCCGCCCATCATGGGTGCCGGTGCGTTTATTATGAGTCAGTGGACCCAAATCCCGTATTTAACAATCGTGGGTGTCGCTTTTATTCCCGCCATTCTCTACTTTTTAAGCGTAACCTTTTTCGTGCACATACGGGCCAAAAAACTGAACCTGCAACCCATGGACCCAAGCGAACTGCCCGCCATCACCACCGTCCTGAAAGAGGGGTGGCACTTTTTCATTCCCATTGCTGCACTCATGGGATTGTTGATGTGGGGCTATACGCCAACCTTTTCCGCCAGCGCCGGTATCGGCGCCATCGTTGCTTCCAGTTGGCTCAACAAAAAAAGTCGCATGGGCATTAAAGATATTCTGGATGCCTTTGCATTGGGCAGTAAAAACATGGTCAGCACCGGCGTCATTTTGCTCTGTTCGGGTATCGTGGTGGGCGTAGTACTGATGGTGGGCGCCGGTATCAAATTCTCCATTATGATATCCGCGATCTCCGGCGGCAGCCTTTTCTTGACCATTATTCTGGTGGCCTTGGCCTCACTGGTACTGGGCATGGGCTTACCGGTCACCGCCTCTTATATTGTCTTGGCTGTGTTGGCGGCCCCCTCCATGGAGATGTTGGGCACCACACTGATTGCCGCCCATCTGCTAATCTTCTGGTACTCTCAGGATGCCAATGTCACGCCTCCGGTTTGCCTGGCAGCCTATTCGGCGGCGGGCATATCCGGCAGTAGGCCTTTGGAGACCGGCCTTGAGTCCTGGAAGCTGGCCAAAGGACTCTACATTATCCCTCTGTTGTTCGTCTATACCCCCATTTTATTTCAGGGGCCGCTGTGGCAGGTCGCCGAAACAACGGTCAGCGCCATGTTGGGCCTCTTTGCCCTGGCCGTAGCGTTTGAGGGCTATCACTTGAAAACATTGGGCTGGACCGAACGGATAGGGTTTGTCGGCATCGCAGCTCTTCTGTTATGGCCCCACATGGCCGCACATGCGGCCGGCCTGGTGCTTTTCTTTTCCTTGTACCTGTGGCAAAAGTCGGGAATTAAATCGGCAGCATCATCTTCCGGAAAGCAAAAGCACTCCCCATTGACCTTATGAGCCTGATCCAGTAAATACCCCACAGTTGCATCAAAAAGACGGCAAAAAGGATAATAACTTTTACCGCATGCCGGAACACGGCGGTCATCGCATCGTGACGGGAAAGGCAAACAATTTGAAGGGTTTTGATTTTGTCATATTAGGCGGTGGTATCGTCGGTGTCTCCACGGCCTGGCAACTGAAGCAGCAATACCCGGATGCGGATATTTTATTAATTGAAAAAGAAGCGGGTTTTGCCCAACATCAAACCGGTCATAACTCGGGTGTTATTCATGCCGGGGTCTACTACCAACCCGGCAGTTTGAAGGCCGATTTCTGTAAACGCGGTGCAACAGCCACTTTCGACTTTTGCCGTGAGCACGAGTTGCCGGTGCAGCAATGCGGCAAACTGCTGGTGGCCACTGACGCAATTGAATTTGAGCGCATGGCAGAGCTGGAAACCCGCTGTGGTCAAAACGGTATCGAAACCCAGCGCTGTTCGGATGCTGAACTCGCCCGTGCCGAGCCCCATATCACCGGCGTCGGGGCGCTGTTTGTTCCCGCCACCGGTATTACGGATTACCGGCGTGTAGCGATAAAAATGGCGGAGCTGTTCGGCCGCCTCGGCGGCCAAGTCCAACTGGGCCGGGCAGTCTCACAGCTAGCGGAGAACCGGCATGGGGTAGAGATCACGCTGGGAACGGAGCGTCTGCACACCCGGTACATGATCGCCTGCGGTGGGTTGATGGCTGACCGCATCGCCCGGATGATGGGTATCGCCATCGACTTTCAGATCATGCCATTTCGAGGAGAGTACTATCAATTGCCCCAGCGCTACAACAGCATGCTCAACCATTTGATCTATCCCATTCCGGATCCCGCATTGCCCTTTCTGGGCGTCCATCTCACCCGCATGGTGGACGGTTCCGTAACCGTAGGTCCCAATGCGGTTCTGGGCTGGAAACGCGAGGGGTATGGCTGCATCAATTTGGACCCACAAGACATCTGGGAAATGATAACCTTCAAAGGCTTCTGGAAAGTAATGCGCGCCAACTTGAAAACCGGTATGGGCGAATTCAAAGACTCGGTTTACAAGCGCGGTTATTTGCAGCGGATCCAGAAATATTGTCCCAACTTGACCATCCAGGATCTGCGCCCCTACCCGGCAGGTATACGCGCCCAGGCGGTAAAAACCGATGGCGGCTTGGTCCACGACTTTCTGTTTGCCCAAAGTGAGCGATCATTGCATGTCTGCAATGCGCCCTCACCCGCCGCAACCTCATCCATTCCCATTGGATCCTATTTGATCCGGAAGATGAAAGACACTTTCAATCTCTGATGGCCACCCCGCACCCGGCGGCAAGATATGATGAAATCGTACAGGGTTGGCCTGCAAGCTATGCCAATGAAAAATCATTTTAAATTCATGTGATTGACTGTAATTTGAACAGAACACCATTTACCTGGACTGAAAAGGTGAAAATGATCAAGTCTCTAATACAACTGCCTTTCTTCTCCAGCATCAGATCAAAGCTGATCGCCCTCCTTTTGGTCCTGGTGGGCTTTCCAATGATGATCGCAGGCTTCTTATCCTATCAGAGCGCCACAAAGGCGCTTTTAAAACAGACCACCCGTCAATTGGGCAATTTGGCCGAAAAAACGGCCCAGCAGGTCGACAGCTTTTTCCAGACGGCCCAGAAGGATATCAACCTGCTGGCGGACTATCCCTTTATACAGTTGGCCTTTCTCCAATATGAATTCAGACAGCGCCTGGATACGGTGCAGCGTTTGCTGGTGGATTACCGGAAAAAGAACGACTATTTTTCCCATATTTATCTCATTGGTCTGGACGGTCGTCCTATCCTGGCCGTTCCCTCAATTGATTTAGGTGCCTTCAGATTCCTTAACGACCCTTGGTTTGAAAATACCATTGACAGGGGCATTTATCTGTCGGACACACCCACCAAGAGTACCGATGGGCAGTCCGGTATCTTTCTTGGCAAAGTGGTCTATGACTTTGAGAAGCCCTCTGAGCCGGCGGGGGTGCTTGCTTTCCACATCAGGTCCTCAGCCTATACCGCTTTTGCAGAGTCTCTGCGCATCGGCAGCGGGGGCTATGCGATGCTGACCCACCATGGGGGCCGCATCATTTATCACCCTGATCCCCAGTTTAAAACCACGCAACAAGTACTGCAAAAAGGGGATGAGCGCCTTCACACCCATATTGAACGGCTAACCCGCGGCGATGTCGGATACGGTCGATATGCCTTTTTAGGAGAAGAAAAATTCCTGGTCTATACCCCTTGCCAACAGATGCCCTGGAGCGTTGGAATCACTGTCTTGCAAGGTGAGTTGATGGCGGACATCAACCGCTTTCAGAAGAAGATGTTGACTTTTTTTGGGATAATCATCTTGTTGATTCTGCCCATCTCCTACCTTTTTATCAAGGGACTTACCCGCCCGATTAAACAACTCATGGACGGCGCCAGTCGTATCGCCAGCGGCGATCTGGATCAGACCATACGTATCGAATCCAACGATGAGTTGCGTGGCGTGGCAGACGAGTTCAATAAGATGGCCATTCAATTGAAGGCCAGCATGAATGAAATCATTGATCTAAAAAATTTTAACGATGATATCCTGCGTAACATCACCAGCGGCATTATCACTGTTGACCGAAAAAACCACATCACCTCTTTTAACGCCGGCGCCTCAAAAATACTGGGGTACGATCACCCATTTGATTTGGAACACGATCCGGAGGAGCGTATCCCCGAACACCTGGCAAGGATTCTGGATGCCTTAAAGCGAACACTAGAATCGGGCGTCGGTGTTCAGCATAGGGAGCTTGAAATTCCTTTGCCGGGACAGGAACGCATCTATGTTGAAATCAACACCTCATTGCTCTCAAGCATGACAGGAAAAATTTTCGGTGCGATCGCCGAGATTCGCGATATCACCCAGCGCAAACGCATGGAAGAGATGATGCTCAGGGTGGAAAAACTCGCTTCGCTGGGAGAACTCTCCGCAGGCATGGCCCATGAGATTCGCAATCCCCTGGCCGGCATCAAAACCAGCGTGCAGGTGCTGTTTAAAAGGGTGACCCGAGCCGAGTCCAAGGAACTGCTTTCCGGGATCGAATCGGAAATCAACCGACTGAATAAAATCGTCACAGACCTGTTACGATTTTCAAGGCCCTCCCCGCCGTTGCCGGAGCCGCTGGACGTTGCCCAAACCCTGGAGATGACCCTTGATCTGATGTCGGAGAAATTGAAGCTTCACAACATTGCCATTGAAAGACGATTCAACAATTCACTTCCCCAAGCGGTTGCAGATAGGGAACAGATTCGACAAGTGTTTCTGAATCTGCTGCTTAACAGCATTAAAGCCATGGAATCCGGCGGACGGCTATCCATAGCAGTAAACCGAGCCGATAAAGCGCCTGAAGGTCCGACGCACACCGGGGAGATAACGGTCGCGCGGCTCTCGAAATACCTGGAGGTGACCCTGGCGGACAGTGGGAAAGGAATAGAACCCCACCATTTACCGAAGATTTTCGATCCTTTTTTCACCACCGATCCCAAAGGAACAGGTCTTGGATTGGCCATCGTTCATAAGTTGATCGAGGAGAACAAAGGGTATATTTTTGTGGAAAGCACCAAAGCGGAGGGAACCCGGACAACGCTTTTGCTGCCCATCGAACCGAATTAGGTATTGATATGAAAAAAGAACGCATACTCATCATAGACGATGAAAAAGTTCTTTGCCGTTCTCTGGCTATGGACTTTACGGATGAAGGCTATGAGGTTAAAACAGCCGGCAGTGGCGAAGCAGCCATTGAGGTAGCCGCTGAATTTAAGCCACATGCGGTTTTGCTGGACTTGCGGCTCCCGGAAATGGACGGCATTCAGGTGTTAGAAGCGTTGCGTAAGCTGGACAACGAAGTGGCGGTTATCATGATGACTGCATATGGGGACACCCGAACTACCGTTGATGCCATCAAGCGCGGTGCCGTGAACTTTATCAACAAACCCTTTGAGCTGGAAGAAGTCAAGCAGTTGGTCAACCAGGCCATTGAAAACCTGAACCGCAACCGGGAATTTGAATTCCTTAAATACCAGCAGCGCCGCTTTTATCGATTTTGTGACCTGGTGGGTGAAAGCAAACAAATGCAAGCGGTCTACCACGAGATCGAGACGTTGGCGAACACCGAAGATGTTACCATTCTGATCCGCGGCGAAAGCGGCACCGGCAAAGAACTGGTGGCCAGCGCCGTTCATTACAAAAGCCAGCGCCGAAAAGCCCCATTTATGGAGATCAATTGTGCCTCTTTGCCGGAAACGCTGTTGGAAAGCGAGTTGTTCGGCTATGAAAAAGGGGCCTTTACTGATGCCAAACAGAGCAAAAAAGGGTTGTTTGAACTCTCGGACGACGGCACCATCTTCTTGGACGAAATCGGGGAGATGCCCCTGCCGCTGCAGGCAAAACTGTTGCGTTTTTTGGAGAAGAAGCAGTTCAAGCGATTGGGCAGCGGCAAGGATCTTCAGGTGGATGCGCGCATTATCGCCGCCACCAATCGCGATCTGGAAACGGCCATCCAGGAAGGGCTATTCCGCTCCGATCTCTATTATCGGCTCAATGTCGTCTCCATCTATCTGCCTCCTTTGCGGGAACGTCGTGACGATATCGTGCTGCTGGCCGACTATTTTATCGACCAATTTTGCAAAGACATGGGCAAGCAACCTAAGCGACTGGCACCTGATGTCAAGTCCGTACTGCAGCGTCATCCATGGCAGGGCAATGTGCGCGAGCTGCGCAATGTCATCGAACGCGCAGTGATTTTCAGCCAGGGGGATACCATGGGGATGGACCTGCTGCCGCCGGAAATCACCGGCCGACCGTTACCAGATGAAGGTTGCATTCCATTGGAAAAGATCTGGCAGCCCGGCCAGACGATTGAATCATCCATCGCCAAAGTGGAGTCTCAAATTATCAACGATGCCTTGGAGCGAAGCAATGACAATAAAACCCGTGCCGCAAAAATCCTGGGAATCAGCCGTTTTGCATTGAACCGCCGGCTGGAACGTTTGCAGGGGTACAAAAATGATAGCCACTAAGGGCTCGCGCAAAAATAACTTCACATTTTTATGCGCCGATGCATCCTGCCTGGCGGCGTTGTCAAAGCGCAGAAATATCTCGATATTCCAGCGCTTCGGCGCCTTGCCAGGCAGGCGCCTCAACACCTAAAAATGTAAATTTATTTTTGAGTGACCCCTTAGCAGTAAGACCATCCAAGCCTGTACGGCATATATGGAGAATTCAAGGAAGGATTTAGCCTGCGCACCCATCCGTGTGGCGCGTGCGCACCTCGGCCGCCAGTGCAACGCTGTTAAAC
>JBNKKB010000045.1:0-5351 GCA_050291605.1 Desulfobacteraceae bacterium
AAATAACCAACCCAACGCACATGCAACAGGCCCCGGGCAGAACTCCTGACGCCCGGGGCCTGTCTGCTTCCGACCCCGCACAAGGATGCTTTTCACCGCTACGCGGTGGGCGATCTCTTCGAAATCCTGCCGGAATTGGAAAAGGCACTGGCAAACGCGGTATCCTAAACCCGATTCCAGGCGCCCGCCATACCTGAATATACGAAATGAGCGCCTTTATGAACTTCAACGATCTTTCCGAATGGCTCATCGAATACGCCACCGACTACCCGGAGAAATACCATCAGATGGCAATCTGGCGTAAACCCATCATGGCCTGTGCGCCAGCCGATGAGCGTTTTCAACGTTTGAAAGAAATCACTGTACCGGATCATGCCCTTCCCCGGGATCTTTTGCCTGACGCTAAAACCGTTGTGGTCTGGTTTATGCCCTTCAAAAAACACATCCAAATGGACAACACTGGAGGCACGCACCCTGCGCTGAGTTGGGGTCGAGCCTATTTGTCTACCAATGACATGATTGAACGTACAGGTCGGGTGATAAAAGACATGATTGAAGGCGAGGGAGGGAAAGCGGCACTCACACCGGCCACACACAATTTCGATCAAGAACGATTGGTGAGTCTTTGGTCCCACAAGCATCTTGGTCATCTATCCGGGCTGGGACGGTATGGAACCAATTGTCAGCTAATCACGCCGTCAGGGTGCAGCGGGCGAATGGGCAGCTTGGTCACAGATCTCGATTTAGGCGATCATCCAATGGTCACCGCCAAGGAACTGTGCTTGATTAAGGCCGGCAAGAAATGTGGCAAGTGCATAAAAGCATGCCCCATCGACGCCTTGTCTGAGGAGGGAATGGTTCGGACAAGCTGCTATGCCCGATTGCAGGAAAACTATCATATATTGATGGAGCCTGAAGGTCTGCCGGATACTGCAGAGGTTTGCGCCAAATGTCAGGTGGGTATGCCTTGCAGCTTCAAGTCGCCGTTGCCAACGGATACCAACAACGATCATTAAGCCGATGATAAAGGATCAACCTATCATGCCGGCAAAAAATATTATTGAATTCAATGAACCGACCCGATACGACGTCGACCTTTTTTCGGAGGCGGGGGAGTTGCATCACCTCCCTACTTTTTCGCTCTTGGACATCGAAACGATCTCAAAACGAGGGGGTCGCCCATTAACGCTCTAATGACGGAGGTTTATGAAGAAGAACAATCTTCGTAAACCTCCGCCTGACAAGGGTTTGCAGAAAAGCATAATTTTCCGATAACGTCCCCCGGCGTCTCAACCGCGCATAGGGTCACACCTTAAACAGCCTGGTTTCCCGGAGAACTGGATAGCTTTAATATACCTATGTCGCCAGATCCTGGTCGAGGCGGGCAATCTCCATTTGTTTCAAGCTGGTTTCGGAACAACCTGACTACAGGAATGTCATGATAAGTCCATCCAAATGGCTTTGGCGTATTCCACCAAACAAACCTTTTCCACTTATAGACAACACGATCACAACACCCTTCCCTCTTCTCCCAAAATGGAAACGAAGAGGGAACATAGCGAGTTTGATGGAATTCATATTGGTACCAAAATTCAGTTACTATTTGACGGCAAGGATATGGAATACCCCACCAGCCGCTACACCATGTCCATGCTCTGGTCTTTGTTTCTACGCGTTCTGCACAAGACATATCATAACCTCCATTCTATTATAAAGCTTAGGATTAGCACACTTCTGAACCACATCCAGCGGGAAGTATGATGAACAAAACTGTAATGGCTGCAATTGTTACCTTGCTGAATGGTTGCTCATTGATTTGTTTATGATACCGAAAATATATTTTTTTCGTTTCCCTTTACCTTAAATATATGACGTTAACCTTAGATATTAAAATGAATTCTGATTTTTAACGGGAAATCGATTCAGGAGGAAAGTAGATAGAAAAAGGACTTGGTATTCTATTTCAATATTAAGAGATATGTTTAATGGCTGTTACAAAATGGTAACAATTTTCAAGCCTGTCAAGTTTATTTGATGGGTCAATAGCAGCTTAAAGCGCACATCAATATTCAAATCGATATATACCAGGCATCTGATAAAGTGCTCGGCTGTATGAACCGCCGTTGCATGATATCGGTCTTCCCAGAACGCACCCCTCCGGTTTTTCCGATTATTAAATTCCCATGCCGTTCTGCCGACAATCAGTTGGATCGATTTCAGGATAACATCCTCTTTACGGTCATACACCAGCAAATGGATGTGATTTGACGTCACCATATAATTTAAAACACATAGCCCAAAATGCTTTTTGGCCTCGAACAGCCAGCTTATCCATCGCTTTTTGTCTTTATCGAATTTCAGAAGAAATTCTTTCTTATGGCACCGGTGAGTGATGTGCCATACATAGCCGGGCAGGTGATATCGATTCGCACGGGCCCGTTTTTCTGGGTGAAGATCAGCCTGTCCCCTGTGTCTTACCCTGGAAATCAATTCAAAATTGACAGTTTATGTGATTGCGTATATAGATCATCGACAATCAGCTACATAGGGGCACAAGTACCAACCGTCTCACATCTAAGTGCCCAGAGCGATCTACAAAGACCCAATAAATTAAATATGCATAGAGCCCGCTGGGGGGCATCCCTATTTTAACTGGATGCTCATTGGCGTTAATCAGGAAACTATTTCGCTTGTGCACTAACCCAAGGAGGAAGGCATGGCATTTGATGCATTTGTCAAGATTGACGGAATTGAAGGTGAAAGCACCTATAGCCAACACGACGGATGGATTGAACTGATCCGGTACGGGTGGGGCCTCAATCAGGCCGCGTCTATAACAGCGAGCAGTGCTGGCGGGGCTGGATCGGAGCGTGCGGATTTTTCTGATTTCAGGTTTAGAAAATTTCTTGATAAGTCGTCTCCAAAGCTTGCTTTGGCATGCGCGGCAGGAACTCATATTGATCAGATATTGGTCGAACTGTGCCGGGCAGGCACCGACAAAATCAAATTCATGACTTACACCCTTAGGAATTGTCTGATTAGCCGGGTTGCAACCACCAGCGGCAACGATACCATCAGCCAATTTCCGGCTGAAACGGTAGATAT
Organism: Desulfobacteraceae bacterium; assembly: GCA_050291605.1. Classification (GTDB taxonomy): domain Bacteria; phylum Desulfobacterota; class Desulfobacteria; order Desulfobacterales; family Desulfosarcinaceae; genus JARRKU01. The sequence continues at coordinate 3,106 of JBNKKB010000045.1, forward strand.
CAATTTTGGGAAAATCGAGTGGCATTATAACCAGCAAACGCGCCATGGCGGCGGTACGGTTGGAAATGTGGTTGCAGGATGGAATCTGCAACACAATTGCAGAATGTGAAAATGCCAATGACTAATGGAATGGCCTAAAAATCTAAAGGATTAAAGAGGAGAGTATCATGTTGGATGAATTTATATATGGACACCAAATTTATCGCATAAGAAGGAAACTCGACCTTGAGGCCTCCGACGAGGAGGTCGTTCTGTTTAAGAATTTGGATGTTGCCCAGACATTTTTCAGAGATGTGGCCAAAGATCGTTTTGCCCGGGAGGATCTTATGAATGTGGCGAAATGGGCAGGTATAGTAAAGATGAATTCGACAAAAAAGCATGACCCAGAAATCGTTCAGCAAACGTTTGAGCAACTTTGTTTGAAAATTTGGGCGGGGGACTTGCTGTTGGTTGAGATTAAGGCAAAGCCGATTATTCGATTTAAGAAGTGTTGCATACAATCAATTGATGCAATAAATATGATCATTAAAAATGCAAATCCACTACATAAGACGCTGTTTATTTCCAAGTTGGCATTGCTGTTTTTTTCTCACCCAAGAGGCGGCAACCTCCTGGGACAGGTATCAACTGCTGTAAATTTGTCTGGGGTGAATCTTCGTGATATAAACGCTTTGGATTGGGAGGCTCTGGCAAAAGCAATGTTGTCCGTTGGTGATATTGCACGTAAGAGTGCTTTTAAAACGGCTCAACTTGAAGCGCGTGTTAATCATGCTAAGGATAATGATCGAGAGTTGGTATTTTTTTGGGAAGGGGTAATGGATGCTTTCGCATAGAATAATTAAGAGACTCTGTTGTTTCGTTATTATATGTCTTTTTTCTTATTTTGCCATTCCATGCTCAGCGGGCCAAGACAGGCAAAAAGCCATGGACCGGCTGGCTCAAGAGATGGCTAAACTGCCGGAATCGGGAAAAAGCAAAAGGCTTGATCGTAATATTAGCAAGCTATACAAGGCCCTGGGCAATCTGGCCCAGCCCAATAATGATCAGGATATGAGGCAATATTTTGTTCAAGCATTGACTGTGTTTGCTGACGCGATGGCAAAAGAGGATGAAAAGATACCGGCACTTCTAAATCAATGGAACGATCATTTGATGCAGATTTCTTATTTCTCAAATGATGATTACATCAACGCTATTGGCAGCCAGCAAGCGGATTACTACAAAGCCATAAATGATCTGAATGACCTGATAACTAAATCGAATCATAATCCGAAAAATCATTCATCGAAATGGATTGATGATTTGAACCATAAATTTGGCAAAAATTTCATTAAAGCGAATAGAGATGTCATTTTGGATAATTTTCGGGCTGTCATTTGCAGGGATTACCGATCTTATGAAGAAGGAATTAAAAATTTAACCTACATCGAAGCGATGTTGTATGGAAGCTACAAAGAATATTTTGGAAATTTTTTAGATTTTTACAATCAAGAATTGAGCAGTGAAGACAAGGAAAAATTATCATCTCGCAAGGATGTCGCTGAAGCCTTTTTGGCGATAATAGATGATGTATCATTCACGCAAATGTATGAGACGAATGTCTTGAAGGAGAAAATGGCTGATATTAGTGCCCAGAAACAAAACAAGGAGTTGTTTCTGTTTTTTAAGAAACTCTCAGCATCCCATAATTTTGACATTTCAAAGGCTGACAAGGATCTCAAAAAGGCTGTCAACGCTGAAAATTAACGCATGATGACATCACAGAGGCTTTGAGTCCGCGGCTTGCCCTTCTTACCGTTTAAGTAAAGGCACGCATTAGGGACATCCGTAAATATATGATTCCTGAGAAATAAGTACCGATTTTAGTTCTTCTTTTTCAACCAATTGCCAGAGTACGGTTTTCATTCGCGTATTTAGGGTATTTAGGGGACGTTGTTGACTTTTGTTACTTATATACCCCACTCCTCGTTATTATCCTTGACACGGCCGATGTCGATACCCCTAACAGTCTTGCAGTCTCTGCATACGAGAGCCCCAACTCTTTCGTTAGCTTATGAGATAATTCACGCCTCACTTTCGATACATGGCGGTTGCGGCTACCACCGAGAAGCGCTTGACCATTGATGTCGGCCTCTTTGCAGCAGCTTTGAATCATCCGGGACGCTGCTTTTTTGCGATCCAAGTTCGCCAAAGCATCCACCATACCCGCTCGCAATGGATTCAAATGAATATATCGCACAAGTTCT
>JBNKKB010000046.1:0-12944 GCA_050291605.1 Desulfobacteraceae bacterium
AAAAACGATTAAGGGCAAATGCTCATTTTCAGCGTTTCGGTGCCTGCTGCGACAGCCTTGAACCTCTACACCCACAATGCCGGAAAAGCCAGTATTGGCAAGGGTAAATAAAAAATGTGATTGCATTTTAAATATCCCTTGGTTATAGTCCCCAAGTTGCGCCATCGACCATGGTGCAAACAATAAAAAAGGCTTAGGGGGTATTTGTAAACCAATGAATGACACTGTTGAAAATGAAACCAACCAACCAACACCAAACCAAGACGACGCCAGGGATTCAATGACAGAGAAAAAAGAAGCCCAGCCCGAACCCATGGACGAAGCGCAAGATGACGTCCAAGCGGATGAGCACGAAGAAGAGAGCATGGAAGAGCTCATGGAGCTTTACGAAGAAAGCTTCAAGCGCTTTGCTGAAGGGGAAGTGGTTACGGGTAAAATTATCTCTGTCGACAAAGATTATGTGATCGTTGACATCGGGTACAAATCCGAAGGCCAGATTCGCATTGAAGAGTTTCGCGATGAGAACGGCGAGATCAAAGCTGAAGTTGATGACAAAGTCGAAGTAATGGTGGAGTGGTGGGACGACGACAATGAAGTGGTTGTTCTGTCCAAAGAAAAAGCGGAAAAGGTCAAAGTCTGGGAAGAGATTAAAAAAGCCTATGACGCGGACGAACCCATTGAAGGCACAATCGTGAACCGTGTTAAAGGTGGTTTTTCCGTCGATATCGGCGTCAACGCCTTCCTGCCGGGTTCCCAGGCAGACTTGCGCCCTGTTCGCAATTTGGACGACATGGTGGGCAAATCCTTTGACTTTAAAATTCTGAAATACAACCGCAAACGCAGCAATATCGTGCTTTCACGTCGGGTGCTGCTGGAAGCGGAACGCGCGGCCAAACGCTCTGCCACCTTGACCAATATCCATGAAGGCAAAGAGATCGAAGGTGTGGTTAAGAATATCACCGAATACGGTGTCTTTGTGGATCTGGGCGGCGTGGACGGTCTGTTGCATATTACTGATATCTCCTGGGGTCGCGTCAAGCATCCTTCGGAGCTATTTACAGTGGGTGATGAAATCAAAGTCAAGATTCTCAATTTTGACTTGGAGCGTGAACGCGTCTCGCTGGGCATGAAACAACTGGCACCCGATCCTTGGACCACCGCCGCAGAAAAATACCCTGTAGGATCCAAGGTCACCGGCCGCGTGGTCAGCTTGACCGATTACGGTGCATTTGTCGAGCTGCAAGAGGGCATCGAAGGGTTGATCCATGTATCGGAAATGTCCTGGACGCGCAAAATCAGACATCCCAACAAAGTGGTTTCGGTGGGCGAAGAGATCGAAGCCATGGTCTTGGATATTAAGCCGGACAATCGACGCATCTCTTTGGGCATGAAACAAGCCGTGCCCAATCCGTGGGACGTGATTGCCGATAAATACCCCATCGGCACCACCATCGAGGGCAAAATCAAGAACATCACCGATTTCGGTCTCTTTATCGGTATTGATGAGGGCATCGACGGTCTGGTGCACATTTCCGATATCTCCTGGACCAAACGGATCAAGCATCCATCGGAAGTTTACAAAAAAGGCGATCTGGTGCAAGCCATTGTGCTGGAGATCGACAAGGAAAATGAACGCTTCTCCCTGGGGGTTAAACAATTGCAATCCGATCCGTGGGAAAGTGTGGCCCAGCGTTATGAAGTGGGCAAAGAGATCACCGGAACAGTGACCAATGTAACCGATTTCGGCGTCTTTGTTGAATTGGAAGAGGGCATTGAAGGCCTGGTGCATGTTTCCGAGATCAGCAAAGAGAAGATCAAAACACCGGTGGGCATGTACAATGTTGCCGATGTGTTGACCGCCAGAGTGATGAACATTAACAGCGACGAGCGCCGCATCGGACTTTCGATCAAGCGCTTGGATATGGAAGATGACCAGGAACTGCTCAATGAGTATGTTAACAATATGGGCCCCGCCACATCAAGCTTCGGAGAAATTCTGCGTGAAAACCTGCAGGAGAAGTTGAACGACGATTAAACGAGGCACCCATTATTCTAAAACCGCCAGCGGCCGGCAAGAGCATCTTGCCGGCCGCTTTCTTTTATTTAACCTAACGCTAACGCCCACCCGCAACGTCAATAAAACTGCCGGTTGAATACGACGCCTCATCCGAAACCAGCCAGGCAACAGCCGCTGCCACCTCTTGCACCGTCCCCCCGCGTCCAAGGGGCAAGCTGCTTTTTAATCGATCGACACGCTCGGGCTCTCCCCCATCGGCATGAATATCCGTATAAATCAAGCCGGGGCGAACGCAATTTACCCGTATCCCCTCGCTTGCCGTCTCGAGGGCCAGCCCCCGGGTCAGCGTATCCACGGCCCCCTTGGATGCCGCATAGTCCACATATTCGCCTGCAGCCCCAAGCCGTGCTGCGATTGAAGAGATATTAACGATACAACCGCCTTTGCCGCCATTTTGAATCGACATCCGTTTAATTGCCTCCCGGCAACAGATAAAGTAACCGGTTACATTGGTTGCCAATATCCGATTGATTCGGTCGGCTGTCATATCCACCACGCGGGTCTGCGGCATAAGGATGCCGGCATTGTTGACCAGGCAATCTAATGTTCCAAGCTGCCTGTCCATGCAATTAAACAGATCGACCGCTTCGCTCTCCACGGATAGATCCGCCTGAAAAGCGATGGCCTTGACACCCGTTGCCTTAATTTGCGAAACGATTTCATCGGCTTTGGATGTGTTTTTAAGATAGTTGATGCAAAGGTCGAACCCGTTTTGCGCCAAACGCAGCGCTGTGGCCGCTCCAATTCCACGGCTGGAACCGGTAACCAAAGCAATTTTTCTCATTTTAACCTCCATGCATACATTGAAAAAGTGATGCTTGTACCTTTCACGGCGCCAATTGGGTCAAAATATTCTCATGAATAGAAGCATTCCAGCGCGACAAGGCCTCACAACAGTTTCGGGTTGGCCGATCAGCTCGTCCGTTGCATGCCGGCGGCAATGATACCCGCCCCAATCAATGCGCCTGCGCCGCATCGGTTGAACCAGGTGCGCACATACCTTTTACTCAAATAGTCACTCAATTGGCTGGCGAACACCGCATATAGCGCTGCATTGACCGTCGCTAAAAATAAAAACGTTCCGCCGAGCCATCCCAGTTGGACGGATACGGGTTTTTGCGGATCAACAAACTGAGGCAGGAAAGCCACAAAAAAGGCAATGCTCTTGGGATTGAGGGCTGTCACGATGAATGAACTTTGAAACAGCGACCGCGTAGATCTTTTTTGGCGCTTTTGAACCGGATTATTTTCAGGCTTTAATTTCCATAGTTTGATGCCAAGATAAATCAAGTAAAGTGCACCGATCCATTTGAATATTGAGAATAGGGCGGCGGAAGCGGCCATTAGCGCACCGAGCCCCAGAAGGGAAAATGTCATTGCCGTAAAATCCCCCAACAACACGCCCAGTACCAGCGGTACCACTGCCCGGCGGCCATGCGAAACCGCCTGGCTGATGACCAGAATGATGGTCGGTCCCGGGATAATCAGTATCAATGACGAGGCCAATACAAAAGGAATCCAAACTTCAATATTTATCAAAATAGCCACCCTTAGGATCCGTAAAAAAATGTGAATGTGAACCTATTTTGTGCGGGTTTTTATTCCAGCCGTGAAAGATAGGCATCCTTGGTCAGCCAAAGCTCCTCCATTCGGTACATATGCCAATAATCATGCATCAATATATGCCGGACGAGAATATAGAGCGAATACTGTTCATATTCCGGGTGTTTGGCGGTCCTTTGCCAGATGCCATCATCTGCATTTTCTATAAGTGAGCATTGCTCGCTGCGACATACGGCAAACTGTTCAAGGGAGACGGGCATATCCATCCGTGTGGGCGTATCCGATTCGTTTTCGTCTTCGCCCGGAAAGTACGGGATAAATTCCGGGCAGGTCTCGGATAAAAAACGATGGATACGATCTAACAACATCGGCTGGACTTGTGCCAAATGATTTACATGTTCGGCAATGGTCCAGAAGCCATCCCCCCGTCGCAAGTCCAGTCTGTTTTCAGGGATGCTTTGGACAAATTCGGAAAGAATCGTGTGCGTTCGGCCCATCTCTATTATTAAATCAGGTATGTCTTTCATCATCTTAATTCCCCATGTTTTTATTTTTTGGGTGATTTAGCGTCGGGAGAATCCTTGTGAATGGTGTTATGGCCCAATATTATTGACCTTTTTAAATGATTCCTTATCTATTGTTTTTGAGCCTCTTCTCGTTCCTTTTGATATTGATCATATGAAGTTTCATTAACCCTATCCAGGCATTCTTGCCTTTCTGACAAACTGTCAAGCTCATAACAGTTTTGACGTTCTATTTCTCGAAGGCTTTCATACAATGCGTTAGATGAGCATCCTGAAAAGGCTACAAAAATAAAAGAAACGAATAAAAGTGTTGAAAATCTTTTCATTCTAAATATACCTTTTTTATTTGCGAACAGTTATTGTTTGGTTATTTGGGTCATATTTGGGGTCGGGCTGCGGTAACGGGTTGTGATTATATTTCTATGCCGTTCTAATTCGTTATAAACTCGCCACTTCACCAATTCCTTCACGCAGGATTTGCGGTTCGTCGCCGATCAAAGAGACCACACTGGAGGGCTCTCCGGGCACGGGGCCGCCGTCGATGACCATGTCCAGGCGGTTGCCGAAATGGGCTTCGATCAACCAGGGTTCGTTGAACTGCTCGCCATCGGGTGTGGCGGCGGTGGTGGAGATGATGGGGTGGCCCAGGGCCTGGATCAAAGCCTGGCAGATGGGGTTGTTGGGTACGCGGATGCCGGCGGTTTTGCGTTTGGTCAGCATCATTTTGGGCACCTCTTTGGAGCCTTCCAGCACAAAGGTATAGGGGCCGGGCAGCAAACGGCGCATGGTTTTATAGGCGTAATTGGTGACTTTGGCGTAGTGGCTGATGTTTTTAAGATCCGAACAGAGAAAGCTGAAGGGTTTGTTTTTAGGCCATTGTTTGATCTGGTAGACTTTCTCGATGGCTTTTTTGTTCATGATGTCGCAACCGATGCCGTAGATGGTATCGGTGGGATAGGCGATCACAGCGCCTTTTTTCAGCAGGTCGACAACCTGGTTGATTCTGCGCGGCTGCGGATTGGTGGGGTTGATTTCCAGTAGCACGTTTGCACCTGCTTAAAATTAGGTTGCGCGATGCACCCGCCGGAACAAAATGAACCGGCAGTGCATGCAAGGTGCATTTTTTATTATTGCACTGCCGATAAGTCAAGAAATCATCCATCAAAGGAGTGACTCGCAGGCGAGTCACTCCTTTGATGGATGATAGTTTAAAGTTTAAAGTTTAAAGTTGTCAGTTTAAAGCTATGGATGGAAATCGATTCTATAATTGAACGGAAAGCTTTGGTCAGAGGTATCATTCCGTTGCAGGCGGGACCAGGCAAATCCCGCCACTTTTTCTTGGGCTCCGGCCTCTGCCGGAGTGACAAAGGCAGGCAATTCTCAAATCGGTAGAATACCTCATCTTTAAACTATGATTCACATCTCAAATAATTATTATAACCCGTGGCTATGAAAATCACACCCACTCACATATTTTACCTTAACCACATTTAGTATGGGGTTGATAGACAAACACCACATGTGGTAATATCGCACATTTATTTAGCCTGATTTTGGTTTCAAGGGTCCATGCCTTTGGAATCAGACGATATTTAATCCTGCAGCCTTGGCGGAGGTTTTCATGAACAAAATCCCACCCGAAGAGAGCTACTCCTTCGATGATGTGTTGTTGCTACCCAACTACTCAGATATTTTACCCCAGGATGTGAATACCAGCACCCAACTCACCCGGAAAATCAAGCTCAGTATCCCCATTGTCAGCGCGGCCATGGACAGTGTGACCGAATCCCAGACCGCCATCAGCATGGCCCGCGAGGGGGGAATCGGATTTATCCATCGCAATATCAGCATCGAGTCCCAGGCTATGGAGGTGGACAAAGTCAAAAAGTCAGAGAGCGGTATGATCGTCGATCCGTTGACCATCCATCCGGATCAAGCCGTCAGCGAAGTTCTGGCGATGATGACCCAATACCGGATTTCGGGTGTGCCGGTTACCAAGGGAGACCAACTGGTCGGCATCGTCACCAACCGGGATCTGCGGTTTGAAACCAGTATGGATAAAAAAGTATCAGAGGTGATGACCAAGGAAAATCTGGTGACCGTCCCGGAAGGCATCAGCCTGGAAGAGTCCAAAAGCCTGCTGCATCAGCATCGCATTGAAAAATTGCTGGTGGTGGATGGCAAGGGGCTGCTCAAGGGAATGATCACCATCAAGGACATTGAAAAAATCAAAAAATTTCCCAATGCCTGTAAAGATAAGATGGGCCGTTTACGGGCCGGAGCGGCCATTGGCGTGGGGGACGATCGGCTGGAGCGCACCCAGGCACTGTTGGATGCCGGCGCGGATGTGATTCTGATCGACACCTCCCATGGCCATTCTCTCAATGTCATCGAGACGGTCAAAGAACTCAAAAGTACGTTTAACGGCATCCAGGTCATCGCCGGCAACGTGGCCACAGCCAAAGGGACCGAAGATTTGGTCAAGGCAGGAGTGGATGCCGTTAAGATCGGTATCGGTCCGGGATCCATCTGTACCACCCGCATTGTGGCCGGCATCGGTGTGCCCCAGTTAACGGCCATCATGAACTGCAAAGCAGTGGGCAGCAAGACCGGCGTGCCCCTGATTGCCGATGGGGGGATCAAGTTTTCCGGTGATGTGACCAAAGCGTTGGCCGCTGGTGCACAAACTGTGATGATCGGCAGTCTTTTTGCCGGCACGGACGAAAGCCCGGGCGAGACCATTTTATTCCAGGGACGCAGTTATAAAGTTTATCGCGGTATGGGCTCTTTGGAAGCGATGAAAAAGGGCAGTAAGGACCGCTACTACCAGACCGAGCAGGAAGCCGATGACAAGCTTGTGCCGGAAGGCATCGTGGGCCGGGTTCCCTATCGCGGCACCTTGAGCTCCAATGTGCACCAACTGGTGGGCGGTCTCAAAGCCGGCATGGGCTATGTGGGCTGCCGAACCATCGAGGGGCTGCGCGAGAAAGCCCGCTTTGTCAAAATTTCGGCTGCGGGTTTGCGGGAAAGCCACGTCCACGATGTGATTATTACCAAGGAAGCACCCAACTACAGGGTGGATCAGTAGGGAGTTCGCAAAGAAGATAAATTGCCATTGTATGCATCCCGGCTTCAGGTCATCTTTGCCCGATCCTCAATCACGCAATCCTTGACGTAGCTAAACTATGCCTGCGGTTGCACTCAATCGGATCAGCCAAATCTGATCTAAATCCGGGCGCCTGAAATGGCCATTTATCTTCTTTGCGAACCCTGAGTTAGAAAAATAATAAGCGAAAGTTAAACCTTGCGACTCACATCCGTTTGGAAATGCCATGACTGTTGCTGCTGCTGATTTTGTTCATTTGCATGTTCATACCATGTATAGCCTGCTGGATGGAGCCATTCGTCTGGATGCGTTGATTGAACGCGTCAAGCAGTTCGGCATGCACTCGGTGGCGATGACCGATCATGGCACCATGTTCAATGTGGTGGAGTTTTACCAAAAGGCAACAAAGGCAGGGATAAAACCCATCATTGGTTGTGAGTGCTATGTGGCGCCCCGCACTCTGGCCGATAAAACGCCTTTGGACGCTAAAGGCGTTGGCCATCTGGTCCTGCTGGCGGAAAATCAACAGGGGTATCGAAACCTGTGCAAGTTGGCCAGCGTGGCTCAGAAAGAGGGCTTTTACTACCGTCCGCGCATCGATAAGGCACTGCTGGCCGCCCACCATGAGGGATTGATCGCCATGTCGGCCTGCCTGCATGGTGAGATTCCGCAACTGATCAAGAACAATCAGATCCCGGCCGCGGAGAAGGCGGCCCGCTTTTATCAGGAGCTGTTCGGCCCGGATCATTTTTTTCTGGAGATCCAGAACAATGGCATTCCGGTGCAAGAGACGGTGAATGCCGCCCTGGGCGAGATGAGCGCCAAGCTCGATATCCCCCTTGTGGCCAGCAACGATTGTCACTATCTGGACAAAGATGATGTGCGCGCCCACGATGTGCTCTTGTGTGTGCAAACCGGAAAAACCGTCAACGACAGCGGCCGATTTCGCTTTCGCACCGACCAGCTCTACTTTAAATCCAAGCAGGAGATGACCGATTACTTCCATAGGTTCGATGGCGCCATTGAAAATACAGTGGCCATTGCGAATCGTTGTAAAGTGGACTTTGACTTTAATTCCTACCACTTTCCGGTGTTCAAAGATGACTCCGGGCTGGATGCCGAGGCCTTGTTCGTTCGCAAAACCGAAGAGGGGTTCAAGCGTGTCTGGGCCATTATCCAGACCAAAAATCCGGATGCCGATGAATCGGTCTATCGTGAACGCTTGTCGTATGAGATTGAGATCATCAACCGCATGGAGTTTCCCGGTTATTTCTTGATAGTGGCCGACTTTATCAATTACGCCAAAGAGAACGGCGTGCCGGTGGGTCCGGGACGCGGGTCGGCAGCCGGCAGCCTGGTGGCCTATTCGTTGGGCATCACCGATCTGGACCCCATCGAGCATGGTTTGATCTTCGAACGTTTTTTGAACCCCGATCGTATCAGCATGCCGGATATCGATGTTGATTTCTGCATCAACGGCCGCGACAAGGTGATTGAATATGTGAGCGAGCGATACGGGGGCGGCGATTATGTGGCCCAGATCATCACTTTCGGAAAACTCAAAACGCGGGCCGTCATACGAGATGTAGGCCGCGCGCTGGACATTCCCCTGGCCGAAGTGGACCACATCGCCAAGTTGGTGCCCGATGTGCTCAATATCTCTTTGGACGCGGCGCTCAAGCAGGAGCCCAAGCTGCGTGAGCTGCAGGCCTCACGACAGGATGTGGCCGAGTTGATTGCCATTTGCCGCACATTGGAAGGGCTGCCGCGGCATGCCTCCACTCATGCAGCCGGTGTTGTGATCGGCGATAAACCCCTGGTGGAATACCTGCCGCTGTACAAAGGTAAAAAAGGCGAAGTGGTCACCCAGCTGGACATGAAGCTGGTGGAGAACATCGGCCTGGTCAAGTTTGACTTTCTAGGATTGCGCAACCTGACGGTCATCGACAACACTCTGAAGCTTGTCGAACTGCAAGGCAAGGTGCCGCCCGATCTGCCCACCCTTGATTTTTCGGATCCGCCCACCTACGAATTGCTGGCCGCGGGCGACACCACCGGGGTTTTCCAGTTGGAGAGCTCGGGAATGAAGGATCTGCTGGTGCGCCTGAAGCCTGAAAATTTCGATGAGGTCACGGCACTGGTGGCCCTTTACCGGCCCGGTCCTTTGGACAGCGGTATGGTGGATGATTTTGTCGAGCGTAAGCACGGCCGCAAAACTGTCGAGTATATGCTGCCGGACCTGGAGCCTATTCTCAAAGCCACCTACGGGGTCATTGTCTACCAGGAGCAGGTGATGAAAATTGCCAGCGCCCTGGCCAGCTATACCATGGCCGAAGCCGACGGCTTGCGCAAAGCCATGGGCAAAAAGATTGCCGAAATGATGGCCCAGCACCGCGAGCGCTTTGTCAAAGGCGCTGTCCAAAACGGCCACGATGAGAAAAAGGCCAAAGCCCTGTTCGATCTGATGGAAAAGTTCGGCGGCTATGGCTTTAATAAATCCCACAGTGCCGCTTATGCCTTGATCGCCTTTCAAACCGCCTTTTTAAAAGCCCATTTCCCCGTGGAGTTTCTGGCGGCCCTGCTCACCAGTGAAATGCACTCCATCGACGGTGTGGTCAAGTACATCCAGGAGTGCCGTGCTCACCAGATCGAGGTGGCGGCCCCGGACGTGAACTCCGGTGGCACGCTCTTCACGGTTTCCGAGGGCAAGATTCAGTTTAGCCTGGTGGCGGTTAAAAATGTCGGCGAGGGCGCGGTGGAGGCCATTGTCGAGGAGCGCCAGGCCAACGGGCCTTTTGCTTCCCTGTTTGATTTTTGTGAGCGGGTCGATCTGCGCAAGGTCAACAAACGGGTGGTGGAGAGCTTGATCGCTTGTGGTGCATTTGATAGCACGGGTGCCCGCCGCTCCCAAATGATGGCGGTGCTGGAAGAGTCTCTGGAGTACGGTCAAAAGGTACAAAAAGAGCGCTGCGACCCCCAGATGGGCCTGTTTGACGACGGAGCGGAATGCACCTTGTCGGTCACCGTGCCCAGCCTACCCAAAATCACCGAGTGGGAAGAAAAAGAGCGCCTGGCCAAAGAGAAGGAACCCTTGGGTTTCTATATGTCGGGTCACCCTTTGCATCGCTATGAAAAAACCTTAGCCAAGTTTACTACGGTCCGTACTTCCGCACTATCGGAAAGTGGGGAGGGCCAAATGGTCCGTATCGGCGGTATGGTCACCACCAGCAAAGTGATCCGTACCAAGCGCGAAGAGCTGATGGCCTTCATTCAATTGGAGGATCTGCACGGTAGTGTGGAAGTGGTTGTCTTCCCATCGGTCTACGGCGCGTGCCAGGACCTTTTGGGCGATGATCGACCCGTGATGGTCCAAGGCAAAGTGCAGCAGGATGAAAAAGGGGTTAAAATTCTGGCCGATACCATTATTCCCGCGGCCCAGGCCGAAGCCATGTGGACGGCCAAAGTGCAATTCAATATCGATGTCGGGCGCTGCGACCCAGAGCAGTTGGACCAACTGCACGAATTGCTGCGGCGGCACCCGGGCGACTGCCAGGGGACCATCCTGCTAAAGATGCCCCAAAACGTCGAAGCCCATATTGCCATGGCCGAAGAGTGGCGCATCCAGCCCGGCGAATCCCTGAACCGCGAAGTCAATGGTTTGCTGGGCTACCCGGCCGTGGAGACCCTCTGCGGTGATATAATCGAAAGTAATGGAAACGGGCGAAACGGATTTCGAAGAAATGGGAAGCAATGACGGGTTTGAGAAGCGTTACGTCCGTCTCGCCGCCCGAGTTTAAAGTTTAAAGTTGAGGTATTCTATCAATTTTATGGTGAACTATTTTTCAAATCTCCGAACAAGGAATCTCCAATCCGATAGACAGAATTCCATTGTTTTAAACTTCAATCTTTAAACTTTAAACCGTAGTAAAAACCACTAACCCCATAGGACCACAGAACTATTAAAACCATGACCAGCAAGCAAATCACTCTAGGCTTTTCTCCATGCCCCAACGATACCTTTATTTTCAATGGGCTCGTCAACGGCGCGATTTCTGTTCCCGGATATGGGGTCAGCGCGCAGTTGCAGGATGTGGAGACGTTGAATCGAATGGCCTTTGACTCGGTTTTGGATGTGTCCAAGCTCTCTTTTTTTGCATGGTTGATGGTCAAAGAAAAGTATCGCATGTTGGCCAGCGGGGGGGCCCTGGGATACGGCTGCGGCCCGCTGGTGATCAGTGCCAGGCGGCTCTTGGTGGACGATATGGCCCATTGCCGCATCGTGCTGCCGGGGGAGTGGACCACGGCCCATTTGTTGTTTCGATTATGGGCGCCCCAGGCTCGGGAGCGCATTTTTTTACCCTACGACCAAATTTTTACAGCCTTGGAGACCGGGCAGGCTGATTGCGGTGTGATTATCCATGAAAGCCGTTTTGTCTTTGAACAGGCCGGCTTTCATGCCCTGGTGGATTTAGGCGCTTGGTGGGAAGATCAGACCGGGTTGCCGATTCCCCTGGGGTGTATTGGCGCGCACCGCCGTTTGTCGAAAGCCCTGCGCGGCCAGTTGGAAACCGCCATTTGCCAAAGCATTGCCACGGCCCGGCAGGATCCTGAAGCGGCCATGCCATATATCCTCGCGCACGCCCAGGAGATGCATACGGATGTCGTGCAGGCCCATATCCAAGCCTTTGTCAATGACTTCAGCTGCGATTTGGGGGATATCGGCCATGCTGCGGTCAAGGCCCTGGAACAAAAAGCGCGGCAGGCAGGTATACTTAAATGATTGGATTGATTTTTGCCACTTCATTTGAAGCACGTCCGTTTCTATCCGCCCACAGGGCTGTTCGGCTCGACCAGTGGCCCTTTCCCATTTACCGTATTGCGGCCAAACCTTGGCTGCATGTGGCGATCAGCGGTATGGGCAAGGTGGCGGCGGCTGCTGCCTGCCAGACATTGATACGCGAGTTGAAGGTCACCGAAATTCTCAATGCCGGTGCCTGCGGGGCCCTTCAAGACGGAAAAGCCTATCGACCGGGGGCCCTTTTTTGTGTGGCCTCGGCTGTGGAGGGCGACCACCACGTTTTCGACAAACCGCCCCTGCCGCTGATCAGCGACGGCAGCCCGGTATGGGACCTGCCATCGGTTCGCCTGGTCACCTGTGACATCCCGGTTTTTGATACGGATTTGCGTGCGCAATTATCCGCAGGCGCGGATCTGGTGGATATGGAAGGGGCCGCCATAGCCCGTGTGGCGGTGATGTTCGATACTCCCTGGACCCTGCTCAAAGGGGTTACCGATGCTGCCGGCCCCACTGATCGTGACACCTTGGCAAAAAATTTAACCCGGATCAGCGAAAAAATCGCGGATTTTCTGGGTGCGCATTTGAAGGATTTCAGTTAGGGGTATGATCAAAAAACTATTCAATTTACTCAAACAACATTAAACCAATACCTAAATTTATCATTTATACTCACAAGTCATACAGTTACAAAAGAAAATCATAAAGCCATTATTATAGCTCATAAACTAGCTGTAAAAAATATATTTAATCAAAGTATATTTATATTAGTTTCAGAAAAATAAATAAAAATAAACAGTAAAAAAATATTTAATATTCATAAACTTATAGGATTTACTATTTTTAAATCTTTTCAAAAATTATAAAAAGTAAAAGCCT
>JBNKKB010000047.1:0-106265 GCA_050291605.1 Desulfobacteraceae bacterium
CTGCTCGGTCTCCAAATGGTAGCGCCTGAGGGTTTCCGCTATTTCAGAAAGGTAGCGGGTGCGTTGGGGGGGAATCACAATAGTCTTGGAGGTCGACATGGCGGTCTGCGGTACCGGGCGCGGTGTCTGCCAGGGTTGGCCCGTGATCTGCCTGAACTTTTCCAGTACGGCATGATAGAGGGCGGTCACCCCGTCATCATTGAACTTGGCCGCAATGGTACCGAATACCGGCATGGCTTCAACCGGCTGGTCAAACGCATTGCGATTGCGCTGGACCTGTTTGCGCACCTCACGCACGGCGTCTTCGCTGCCGCGCTTTTCAAACTTGTTCACGGCCACCAGATCGGCAAAATCGAGCATGTCGATCTTCTCCAATTGGGAGGCCGCCCCGAACTCGCTGGTCATGACGTAGAGCGACAGATCCACCCGATCCACAATGCGCGAGTCGCCCTGGCCGATGCCGGCGGTTTCCACGATGACCAGATCATATCCGGCGGCCCGGGCAACGCTCACCGCACCGTCCAGCGCCAACGGGAGCTCGGTTTGATGACCCCGTGTCGCCATGGAGCGCATATAGACCCGTTCATTGGCGATGGTATTCATGCGAATGCGATCGCCCAACAGTGCCCCGCCGGTTTTACGGCGCGAGGGATCAACACTGATAATGGCAACCTGCAGGGTATCGAAATCGTGCAGCAGCCGCAGCACCAGTTCGTCGGTCAACGACGACTTGCCCGAGCCCCCCGTACCGGTGATGCCCATGACGGGTATGTCGGTGGCTTTGCTTTTTTTCTGCAAAGCCTTTTTTACATCCGCCAGAGGGTCCACACCTTGTGCGTCGGCATGTTCTACGGCAGTGATCAAGTTGGCCACCCCGCCTTTGTTCCGGGGGGTCAGGTGTTTTAGATTGGGGGGTTTGGCCGGTACGCGTGAAAAATCCATTGCTTGTACCATCAGGTTGACAATGCCCTGGAGCCCCATGCGGGCGCCGTCTTCCGGTGAAAAAATGCGGGCAGCCCCATAGTTTTCCAGGGCTTGGATCTCTTCCGGAACGATCACACCGCCGCCGCCAAACACCCGGATATGCTCCGCATGGACCTGGCGCAGCAAATCCAACAGGTATTTAAAAAAATCCACATGGCCGCCCTGATAGGACGAGACGGCAATGCCCTGCACGTCTTCCTGAATGGCGGCGTCCACGATCTCTTGAACCGAGCGGTTGTGCCCCAGGTGGATGACCTCCACGCCGGCATCTTGCAGCATCCGCCGGAAGATATTGATGGCCGCATCGTGACCGTCAAAAAGCGCAGTGGCCGTCACCACACGCACCGCATGTCGGGGTTTATACTTTTCGATGGCTTGTGACATGTTCCCCCCCCCCCTTCAATAATGGCACCCGCAAAATGATCGATGTTTGCCAACAAAAAAGCTATTTAATCTTTCCCAAAATTCCCCCCGCAATGGTGTTTTTTTGGATCTCCTTGGTGCCTTCGTAGATTTCGGTGATTTTCGCGTCGCGGTAAAAGCGCTCCACTTCGTACTCGGCCATATAGCCATACCCTCCCAAAAGCTGGATGGCCTCATCGCATACCTCAACGGCTGTCCGGGCGGCATACATCTTGGCCATGGAGGTCAGTTTGGGATCGATCCGGCCCTGGTCGTAATTCCAGGCGGCCTTGTAGGTCACCAGGCGGGCGAGTTCAATCTTGGTGGCCATATCGGCCAGCTTGTGCTGATTGGCTTGGAATTGGGCAATCTTTTTACCGAACTGCTCGCGCTGCTTGACATAGGCCAGCGCCCGGTCAAAGGCCCCTTGGGCCGTGCCCAGCGCCTGAGCGGCCACCTGAATGCGGCTTTCGTCGAAAAAGTTGAGCACCTGGTAGAAGCCCTTGTTCTCTTCTCCTACCAGATTGGTCCGGGGCACGCGCACATCTTTGAAAATCACCTCGGTGGTGGCCATCATGCGGATACCCATTTTGTCGCCCACATCCTGGGTGGACAGCCCCGGTCGGTCGCCTTCGACCAGGATTACGCTCATGCCGCGATAGCCGGGCCGGGCCTCGGGGTCGGTTTGGCAAAGCACATTGTAGAACCCGGCCAATCCACCGTTGGTAATAAAGGTTTTGGCGCCGTTGATGACCCATGCATCACCGTCTTTAACCGCCGTTGTGTTTAAATAGGTGATATCCGATCCATGATCGGGTTCGGTAAAGGCGCCGGCGGACAGCATGCGCCCTTCGGCCACTTCGGGCAAATACTTCTGTTTGAGTTCGTCGCTGGCATAGTGCATCAGCAATTCGGAAGCAAAGCCGGACAAGGCCACGGCTGCACCGATGGAAGAGTCGTTGCGGCACATCTCTTCCACCACCAGAATACACTCCAGGCATCCTAAGCCCTGCCCCGAGTAGGCCTCGGGAAAATGGACGCCGATCAGACCGATCTCACCGGCTTTTTGCCAGATCTTGGTGGGATAGGCATGCTGCCGGTCCAGTTCAAGGGCCAGATCTTTGTCAAACTCGCCCTTGCAAAAATCTCGCACTGCTTTTTGGATCTCTTTTTGGGTTTTGGTTAATTCAAAATCCATCCTTCCCCCTTCTTAGGTTACTTTACGCATTTGACAATGTAGCTTCATCTATTTCACACCGGCTGAGGATAAATCCGGTTTGAATTTCAATATACTCATCGATGGTGTAGCGCGTGGCCAGCAACCAGCGCCGAAAAGCCCACATGTGGCCCAGCACCGAGATGTTGTGGGCGGCCAGGTCCAATACCGGCGGTGTCAGCTCAGGCAGTGCGCCATTGGCGACCAGCTGTGCCAGTACATCTGAAAACAGCCCGGTGATCTTCATTTCGTTGTCCAATACAAATTTACGCCAATTGGAGGGCAAAGAGTGGATCTCCTGGTAAATGAGCACGATGTGATCGCTGAGGCGGTGACACACCAAAAAATACTCCCGAATGGCCCGGGCCAGCGGATGTCCCCCTTCTGTACCGGTCTGCGCCAACGCATCGGTGACGGCTGCATGCATGTCCGCATGAATGGTCTCGCAGACCAGAAAGAGAATATCCTCTTTTGTGGTTACATATTCATAGAGCAGGCCCGTGGACATACCGGCGGCTTTGGCGATCTGCCGCGTGGTGGATTTGTGGAATCCATTCTGCAGAAAAAGCTCCACCGCCGCATCCACGATCTGACGGCGGCGGCGCACCACCAGCGCTTTGTTCTTGATCTGGGTGGGGATGTTTGAACCTGCATCTGTTGACAAGGTCATCGGGTCCGTCCATTGGGGTACTCGTCAATAGGCCTGCCCAAGAGGGGGGTGAGGTGCGCGATGGTGAATCCATCTACAGGATTGGGGATCGCGCTTCAAAACAGATGCCGGATCACAACTGAAAAATTGAGCGGGCGTTCAATTTCTTTTTATGCCGGGAAATTATCAGGGTCAATGGCTTTTTTTAGGTTTGCGCTAAATTAAGGAGGTCGGCTTTTGAGTATAATCATCGCCTCGGACCCGATATTGTTCAGAATCCGCTCCATGGCATTACTAACATTAGGGTTGTATCCCATCCGGTTTTGCCGTTAAGATTGGATCAATCGTCATGCGTGGGTTCTGCCCTGTTTGCGATACCCATTCATTTCCCGGACAAACGCTCGGCAGGGACCCGCATGTCGCTTGTTGGCCGGAACCTTAATGACGGCGCCTTCGACCAGGAAATCCAAAACGAGGCCGAAACAATGAAAAATGTATTGATTTTAGACAGCAATCCCATCGTACGCCTGACCCTGGGCGGCCTGCTCAAAAGCCACAGCGAATTATTCAACGTTTTAATGGCCAAGCGGTCGCAAGAAGCCATTGAGATGATTGCCGACCAGGAGGTGCATATGGTGATTGCCGGTCCCGGCATGGCGGAAATTGAAGATTTCGAATTGATGGCCAAGCTGGAAACCCAGTACACCGGTATTCGCCTGATCATCATGACCAACAGGGCATCGGACATGCTGCGCACCAAAATCAAGCAATTGCCCTCCATCGTTCAATTTGATCAGTTGTCGGATACCCGCTTATTGATGATGCGCGTCTTTACCGAATTGAACATCGATTACGGGGGACATCTGCGGGGGATCCAATTGCCGTCTTTTTTACAGATGATGGAACTTGAAGAGCGCACCTGCACCCTGCAGATCAGTACCAAGGGTAAAACAGGTCAGTTCTATCTTTCCAAAGGGGTTCCCATCGGGGCCAGAATCGGCCCCCTGAGCGGTAAGCCGGCCGCCATCAACATGCTGACCTGGGAAAATGTGGAGATCGAAATTGATTACACCCCCATCGAGATGCAGCCGGAGATTGACAAAACCCTCATGGGATTGATCATCGAAAGCGGCCACCTGGTGGACGACCGCCACCGTGAAAAGCCCAACCAGCGCAAAGACCGGCGCTTCTATTGCTGGATCGCCATGGATTACGATGTGAGCAATTGGACCTATCAATGCATCATCAAAGACATCAGCCTGGGTGGCGCCTATATTGAGACCGAGCAGTCCATCGAGGTGGGCCAGGAAATTATCCTGACCCTGGCACCGCCGGACCTGGACTGCGGTTGTACCATCAAGGCCAAAATCATTCGAAATGATCACATGGGTTTGGCCGTACGTTTCGAGGCCCTGAACGACCAGCAAGAAAAGGTGATCACCTATTTAACCGCAACCAAGTCCAGCGGCATACACGATCCGGATCCCCAAGCGGCGGCGCCCAATTAAGCAATAAAGAAATGCCTGAAACCACTTCTAATAAATGGACTTGACAACGGGTTCGTGAAATACGTAAAGTATGCCTAACGACCGGTCGGTTGTTGGTCTTGCTTAGATTCTGCCTGATCCTGTCCGCGCGGTTCACCCATTTCCCCTGCAGGCCGGCATGCCGGATACCCGAGAGGCCAAATGAGCCCTATGAAAGATACCATAAAAAGAGTGGCCATCGACCTTTTTTTTAAAAAGGGTTATTTTGCCACCAGTATCAGCGAGATCACCAAAGGCTGCGGCATTCAAAAAGCCAGCCTGTACCATCATTTCCCCGGCAAAGAGGATCTGCTTTACGCCATCATGCACCAGACCATGGCCGATCTGATGGCGGATCTGAAAGATAGGCTGGCCGCAGAGAATTCCATTGATGGCCGGATGCGTGCAGCCGTCCGCAGCCACATCCTTTTTCATTTGGAACATCAGAAGGAGACCTTCATCGCCAGCAGCGAATTGCGCGGTCTTTCGGCGCTTCATCTGGCTGAGGTGGTGGATCAACGGGATGCATACGAACAAGTGTTTCAGCAATTGATCCGCATGGGCATTGAGCAAAAGGTGTTTGCGCCCAGCGATTCGAAGATACTTTCATATGCCATCTTAACCTTGTGTACGGCCGGCGCGGCTTGGTACAAATCGGGCGGCCGGCTCAGTGCCAATGCGATCGCTTCCATATATGAAGCATTTATTCTCAACGGATTAAAAGGCCTGCCGCGGCAATATGCTTGTCGCCCGGCTGAATTGGCTTTTGAACCTTTACCGTTCTGACAAGACATAAGGAGTCGCCCGTGGATTACGATCTCACCCAAGCGCAAAAAATGATTCGCAGGGAGGTGCGGCGCTTCGCTGAAAAAGAGGTCGCCCCCCTGGCCGCCGAGCTCGACAAACAGGAAGATTTCTCTGCTTCGCTGACCCAAAAAATGGGTGAAATCGGCCTTTTTGGCATGTTTGTCAGCGAAACCTATGACGGCCAGGCCATGGATTATCTCTCCTACATCATTGCCGTGGAAGAGATTGCCCGCGTGGACGGCTCCCAGGCAGCGACCATTGCAGCAGGTAACTCTCTGGGCATCGGGCCCATTTACTACTTTGGCACCCCGGCCCAAAAAGAGAAATACCTGCCGACCTTGTGTCGGGGAGAGGGCCTGTGGGGCTTCGGACTGACCGAACCCACCGCCGGCTCCGATGCCGGCGGCAGTCAAACCACGGCGGTTCAAGACGGTGACCAATGGGTGCTCAACGGGTCCAAGATCTTTATCACCAATGCGGCCTGTGAACTCACCCTGGGCGTGACCGTTCAGGCGGTTACCGGCACGCGCGAAAATGGGAAGCCTGAATATACCTGCTTTTTGGTGGAACAGGGCATGCCCGGGTTCAAGGGCAGGGCCATGAAGGACAAAATGATGTGGCGAGCCTCCAATACGGCTGAGCTGTTTTTTGATGAGGTGCGGGTACCCCGCGAGAATGTTTTAGGTCAAAAAGGCGACGGCTTTCACCAGATGCTGCAAACCCTGGATGGCGGCCGGCTCTCCATTGCCGCCATGGGACTGGGCGGAGCTGTGGGCGCATACGATTTGGCGCTTAAGTACGCCCAAAGCCGCCAACAATTCGACCAACCCATTTCCAAATTCCAGGCCGTGGCCTTTAAGTTGGCTGACAGTGCCACCGAAATCGAATGCGGGCGCAACTTGCTGTACAAAGCCTGCTGGCTCAGAGATCAAAAGCGCGCCTTTGCCAAAGAGGCGGCCATGGCCAAACTGTACTGCTCTGAATTGATGGGCCGGGTGGCGGACCATGCGGTACAGATCCACGGTGGATACGGCTTGATGAAAGAATATGCGGTGGAACGCTTCTACCGGGACCATAAATTGCTGGAAATCGGCGAGGGCACCTCTGAGATCCAGAGGCTGGTGATTTCTCGCTATATTGGATGTTAGCAGCTATCTTAAAATGAATGAAGAGGTTGATCATGGCACCAGAGACGATCTTATACGAAGCCCGAGACGGCGTGGCCACGATAACCCTGAACCGTGCGGAGGTACGCAACGCGATCAGCGTGGGGCTGTTGCAACGCCTGGAAGAGCTGGTCACGGCCTTGCGTTTTGATGCGGACGTAAGGGTGGTGATCATCACGGGCGACGGCCCCCAAGCCTTTTGCGCCGGCGCGGACTTGAAAGAGCGGGCCACCATGTCGCCCGACCAGGTCAAAGCTTTTCTTCACACCATTGGATGCGTGTTTGAAGATCTCGAACAGCTCGACAAAGCCGTGATCGCAGCGATCAATGGAGTGGCTTTGGGAGGCGGCCTGGAGCTGGCCTTGACGGCCGATATCCGCATGGCTGCCGACAATGCCCGTATGGGCTTTCCGGAGACCCGGCTGGCAATTATCCCGGGCGCCGGCGGTACCCAGCGATTGCCCCGCGTCGTCGGCAAAGGCTACGCCAAGGAGATGATCTTCAGCGCCGAACCGGTGGATGCCCAAACGGCGCTGAATATGGGTCTGGTCAATCGGGTATGCGCTCCGGATCAATTGCTGCCCGAGAGCCGCCAATTGGCCGCGACCATTGCCCAGAGCGGCCCGGTGGCCATCCAGCAGGCTAAATGGGCCATCGACAAGGGCCTGGACACCGACATGCATACCGGCCTGGCCATTGAGTCCAAGGCATATGGCGTCTGCATCCCCACCGAAGACCGCTTGGAGGGCCTTCGCGCATTCAAAGAAAAGAGAAAACCGGTCTACAAAGGAAAATAAACCTCTATTTGGCGAAAGGATTTGCCATGACTGAATATGATTACTGGAAAATATTTCCGCGTATGCCCAAAAAGGTCACCATCGGGGACATTACGGTGCGTGATGGATTTCAACATTTGGAAAAGTTTATCTCCACCCGCGCCAAGATGTTCTATCTGGAAGAGTTGATCTTCGCCGGCTGCCGCCATATTGAGGTCACCAATCTGGGCAGCGCCTATCTGATGCCCCAGTTCACAGACGCGGAAGCGTTGTTCAAACATCTGCGCAGCGATCGCTTCAAGAACCGCTGTGCCAAGCGTGGTGTGAACTATGACGACATCGAGCTTACGGCGATTACCATTCGCGAATCCGCCGTGGACCGCGCCATCGCCCTGAGCCGGCAAGGCATTGGGCCGGACCGGGTCCTGATGATGGTCTCCACGGAAGAGGAGCACCATTTCGCCAACTCCGGCATGACCCTGCCGGGCTATTGGAAAGAGGCCGAACGGTGCATTCAAAAATGCAGTGATGCCGGTATTAAAATGTGCGGTACGGTCAGCACCATCTGGGGTAGCCCCATCGGCGGCGCCACCGAACTCAAAGATGCCGTTGAGTTTGCCAAACGGTGGTTGGAGATCGGTGCCAGCGACATCGAACATGCCGATCACGACGGCAGTGCGTCGGCCCCCGAAGTCTATCGCTACTTTTCCATGATACTGGATGCCATACCCGACACCCGACTGCACATTGCTCATTTTCATGAAACCAAACGGGTGGCGGCCGCATCGGTGCTTGCCGCGTTGCAGGCCGGCATTACCTATTTTGAAGCCACCCTGGGCGGCCTGGGTGGACAACCCGCCAACTTTTTGGACGACTGCCCGGTGCCGGGCACCGGCGCATACTATTATGAAGACCCGCGCTATGTCGGGCTGATCTGCATTGAAGATCTGCTGGTACAGATTGACGAAATGGGCATAGAACATGGCTATGACGTGGACCGCATGCTATGGCTCGGCCGGCAGTTGGAACGGACCGTGGGCCATCGTCTGCGATCCGAGGCCGCCATGAACGGACGCACCCTGAAAGAGGGGCACCCAAAATTTGCACGCCCGGGCCTAAAACCGCTGAAGGAAAAGTTGGCTGAAGCTCCGGGGCAGAAACTGCCCGATGATTGGGGCCCCGAGGCCGTGTTGCCCGAACCAATGCGGCCGTAGTCTCATGACAGGATAGAAAAGGCCATACGTTAAACATCAAAGAAAACCGCCAACCATAAGGACAGGCACATGTCGAAAGACCGAACCCCCCCACCCATCAATGTCGATTATTTTGAGGATCTTACCGGTGACATTCAATCCACCCCCGAACCCACCGAGGGGGGTTGCGATCAGATCGGCCATCGCATCCGAAAATTGCGCGAAGACAAAGGGTTGTCCATCGCCAATCTGTCTCAGTTGACCGGCATGGGCGAGGAAATACTTGAAAAAATTGAGCAGGGCGCTATCTGCCCTCAATTGGGAACGGCCATCAAACTCAGCCAGGTACTGGACAGCGCGTTACACCAGTTGATCAGCAAAGAAGGTGAACGCCCTTATGTGGTGACCCGCCAGGATGAATCCAAAGAGATCTCGCGGTCCACCTCCCAGCAGGGCCAACGTCCTGCATATACCTACATGAGCCTGGCGCCCGAAGTCAAAGGCCGCCACATGGAGCCACTGATTGTCGATCTTGAAACAACTGCGGATCCGGAGCGATCCGTGCACGCCGGCGAGGAATGGATTTATGTGCTCAAAGGTGACGTGGTGCTCGATATCGGTGACGAACACTTTGAATTACATCCTGGAGACAGTGCCTACTATCTGTCCACCACCCCGCACTTGTTGGCCGCCGCAAAGGCCAAAGCTAAGATTTTAGCGGTAATCTATAGTGGATAAGGAATAGTTTAAAACCAGCCGACGGCCTGGGGATCGTATCCCACCCATACGCGCTGGCCGGGGGTGTATCGGCAGACTGACATTTCTTGCTTGGACAAATAGACAGTCAACACGGTGTCACCCACCAAAACGGCGGCATTAATCTGCCGGTTGGTCTTTTCATAGTTTAAATGCAACAAAAGGCCCTGCACGCAATGATTGCCGTCCGGTGCCAAACCGACATCTGATAATAGATTAGCTTTATCCGCCGGCAGAGCTGCCACGGCACCGTTGTTTGGGTCACGGGGCGATGTAGCGACAAAGACCTGGTCCGCGGTCAACGACCGCGCCACACAACCGCGATCGCCGGCCTGCCAAGGACCAAAAACGAGCGTATGCTGACCCGCTCCCAGAATACGCCCTCGAAACAGATGCAACACCGAGTCGCACATGTCCGCCAGCCAAGCCATATCGTGACTGGCCACCAGCAGCGTGGTGCCCCACTGTTGACGCGCATGCAGCGCCGCTGCTTTAATCCGCCGTGCACTGGCGGCATCCACACTATTGGTGGGCTCGTCAAGGAGCAGCACCCTAGGTTGCAGCACCAAGCGGGCAGCTAAAGCGACGCGTTGGATTTCACCGCCGGAAAGGGCAAACCAGGGCCGGCGAGCAAAGCTTTCCGGGTCCAGGCCCACCATCTTCAAGGCGTCGTGAACATGTTGGCGTTCATCGCCGTCAATTTTATTGCTTCTGAGGCCGTAAGCAATGTTGCCGTAAACCGTGCGTTTCAGCAACAAAGCATCCTGAGGCAAAAATGTCACTTTCCCGCGTATGTTGTCGGCAAAAGGCACGGTATTTTGGCCATCGAATAGAATCTCACCATGTGACGGCACTTCGATAAACCCAAGCAGAGAGAGCAATGTGCTTTTGCCGGAACCATTTGGACCGACCACGCCGGTGACCCGATCCGCATCCACCTGCCAATGGTCGATATTCAGCACGGTACGGCCATCGTACTCATGGGAAACATTATGGAGTTCGTATAGGGGCATGAGAATAAAAAATAGTTTAAAGGTTAAAGGTTAAAGTGTAAAGTTGTGGCATTCTACCGATTCTATAGGGCTCACGATATACGGCTTCAGCGCGAATGAACGGATTAAATTTCAATACACCCATTTTAGATCGGCCTTATCCTTCGCTTTAAACTTTACACTTTAAACTATAAACTTCTCTATTTATCTCCGCCGCAAAAGCGATGCCGGCAGGGTCACGGCAAAGGCAATCAGCAACAAAACCAAACCGAGTGCAATTCCGGTGGCAAACATGCCCTTGCCGGTCTCCAGGGCGATGGCGGTGGTGATGGTGCGGGTGTGCCATTTGATGTTGCCCCCCACCATCATCGAGATGCCCACTTCGGTCATCACACGACCATATGCCGTCAACCCGGCAGCCAAAATGCCATGGCGCACTTCCCACAAACTGGTGAACAACAACCGCCGGCGACTGGCCCCCAACGAAACGAGGGTGGTTCGCAAATTGGCATCCATGCTCTCAATGGCCGTGGCGCTCAAAGCGATCACCACCGGCAGGGCCAAAATCGTCTGGCCGATGGCGATACCCGGCAGGGTAAAGAGCAGGCCCATTTCCCCCAAAGGCCCCTGGCGAGAGATAAAAGCATAGACCATCAGGCCGATAAAAACCGTGGGCAGGGCCAGAAAGGTATCCACAACCAGGCGCACCTGGCGACGCCCGGCAAATTCAAAGTGCCCCAGCGCAAACCCCAAGGGCACCCCCATAGCCAGGCTGGCCAGCATGGAGATACTGGAAGCTTTAAGCGTTGCCGCCACCGCCGAGAAAGTTTCAGGATCCCCCGAGATAAGCAGCTTAAACGCCTGAACGATACCGTTAAGGATATACTCCATGGGCCTTCGGCCTGTGTTGGGTCTCTGATTTTTACCACAAAGGACACGAGTTTGAAAATATTACATATTTTTATTTGTCTTCGTGCCCTTCGTGGTGGGTTACCATAGGGTTTTTGGTTGATTTTTTAAGGGTTTATCAACACTTAAAACTTAAAACCATATGCAGTTAGCAACGATACCGCGAATCCCGAACACTGAGATATTTCAGGTCTTTTTTAAGCGACGCTTACTTTTTGGCATTGGGTGTGAACAACTGCTTGCCCATCAATCGAAAATCCGCAATCAATTTTTGAGACGCCGGCTTACAAATCCAGTCACAAAACTGCTCGGCCAGTTCATTTTGTACCTTGGTGCAGCGGGCGGGATTGACCTGCATCACGCTGTATTGATTCTTGAGCATGGCATCGCCTTCTACAATGACCACCAGCGGTGGCTTGCCGCCATGATTATGCGCGTATTTAATAAATGTACCCCGGTCGGTCATGGTGTACCCGTTTTTCTGGGTCGCTATATTGATGGTCGCCAACATGCCCTGTCCGCTCTGAACATACCAGCTCTCTTTTTCCGGGACTGCGGCGCCGATACCTTTCCACAGGGCGATCTCTGTTTTATTTGTACCGGAATTGTCTCCCCGGCTGACAAAGACGGCCGATTTTTGAGCGATGGTATTGAGTGCCTTTTTTACGGAGTTGCCCTTGATACCCGCCGGATCTCCAGGTGGGCCGATGATCACAAAATCATTAAACATGACTTCACGGCGCTCGATACCGTAACCTGCCGCCAGGTATTTTTTCTCAGCGCCCGGGGCATGTACCATGAGCACATCCACATCGCAATTTTGCCCCAGTTTGAGTGCCTTTCCGGTGCCCACAGCGGTCCACTTGAGCTCAATACCGGTATCTTTAGTGAACGCCGGCGCCAGGTAATCAAGCAACCCGGTGTTATCCGTACTGGTGGTGGTTGCCATCATCAGTACCTTCGCCTGAGCGGCCGGCACCGGTACGGCCACCAGCATGGCCCCCAAAACAATGATCAATACCTGTAATGTCCTTTTTGCCATTTTCATCCTTCTCCTTTTTGTTGCGTACAATTTTAGTTCAAGCTGCAGAAAAAAGCATTTTGCCACTGATAGACAGATCGTAGCCCTCAAAACCGCGGGCCATTTGGTGAAAGATTTTATCGTGAAGCAAGCTTAAAAAACTCTGCACAGTAGGTTCGAAGAACCGCTCCTTTAGTACCAGCAGATCGTAGCGCTCCCACCGCCACGGCAAAAATTCAAGCCCCAGCGCCGCAGCCACGGGCTGAATGCAGGGTCCGGCGTCTGCTTGACCGGCAAGGATGGCCAGGCCGACATCCATATGGCGCGGCACTTCGTTGTGGTAGCCCTGCAGTTCGCCGCCCTTTATGCCGGCTTCTTTTAATTCGCGATCAAAGAGCAGGCGCGTACCGGTACCCAACTTTCGATTGACGACGCGCAGCCCTTGCTGTTGAAGGTCGGCAGTGTGGTGGATATTGTTGGGATTGCCCTTGGCCACAATCAAACCCTGACGGCGACGGCAAAAATTTACCACCACCGGCGGTGGTACGAATTCCTGGCTGATAAACTCAAAATTGTATTCATCATCTTCGGTCTGCAGGAGATGGCTGGTGGCCACTTGGCAAAGCCCTTGCTTAAGCGCGCGTATCCCCCCCATGCTGCCGAGATTGCCGAATACGGCCAATGCATCGGTATAGCGACTGTTGTGCAGGCTAATGGCCTGCTCCAGCAAGGGGTCATTGCTGCCGGTCATCACCAGTACCCCTTTCTGAGGATTGATGGCGCCATGCAGGGTCGGTACATTCTGAGTATTGGCCTCTACCCATTGTTCCACCAAATATTGTGGGAAAAGCCATTTGCCGGTTACTTTTGAAGCCGGCAATCCTTTTTCAGAGACCAATGTATAGATCAATTTTTCATTGACCCCCAAATAACGCGCCACCTCTTTGGTTGAAAGCATCGCATTCACGGCAAGCAGACTCCTCGAAATTGAAAGCTTCGGTTAATTTCAGATCGTTATACGCTCACAAGGAGACCCGGTCAACAGCTTCATAAATATTTAACTTATTATTACCATAAATAACTTAATATAACTTGTGATAATCGCAGATCCTCGGTTATCTTTTTCCAATGCAGGGTTGTATTCATAAGGCGAATTCAATTATACCTCTGAGTACCGTGCCCCCATATCAAGCGGCAGGGCCTGAATGATGGATCTGCTCATCATTGACCGCAGCCATTTACACGGAAAGGAAAGTTGATGATCGAAACCTGTGCTTTTGGCCGGCTATCCATTGAAGGACATATCTATGATGCCGATCTGATGATCCGGCCCGATGGCCACATCATAGAAAACTGGCGGCGCGAAAAAGGGCACAGCCTCAGCACGGCCGATGTCCAGCCGCTGGTCTCCGCCCAACCGGACATCATTGTCGCCGGCACCGGCATGTATGGTTTAATGCGCCCCCGGCGTGAGGTTGCGGCGATGATGTCGCAATACGGCATCCAGTGGATCGCCCTGAAAACCAAATCCGCAACCCAGAAGTTCAACCAGCTTAAAAAGGCCGGAGAGAATGTGGGCGCGTGTTTTCATCTCACCTGCTGAACTGCAGGGGATGACACGCCGTAACGTGGCCGAAAGGAGAAAAAATGGCATTGAAAATCGTGCAGACCCGGACAGCACCGGCAGCTATCGGTCCCTATTCACAGGCCGTTGAGGCCGGTGACCTGGTATTTGTCAGCGGACAGTTGGGACTCGATCCGCAAACCACAGAATTTGTGGGTGAAGATCTGGCCGGCCAGGCCCGGCAGGCGCTTGCCAATTTAAAAGCCATATTGCTGGCCAGCGGTTGTGGTTTATACCATGTGGTGGCGGTGGATGTCTTTTTGGTGGATATGGATGACTTTGCCGAATTTAATGGCATCTACGAAGATTTTTTCGGGCCCCACAAACCCGCCAGGGCCGTTGTGGCGGTAAAGACGCTGCCCAGAAATGGCCGCATTGAGATCAAATGCGTGGCTTATCGAAAATAATCGGCTATGGGGACTCATCAGATTCCAGTTCAGGATAGAGCCGCCGGAAACACTCCGGGCAGATGCAATGGCTGAAAGTGGCATCCGAATGATCGCCTAAATAGGCTTCCAGCTGATTCCAATACCCTTGATCGTCACGAATCTTTTTGCAGTTGGCACAAATGGGCAGCATGCCGTTCAAGGTCTTGATCTGCGCCAGGGCCTCTTCCAACTGGTGGGTTTTATCCGTCAGCGCCAGTTCAGCCTGCTTACGCTCTGCAATCTCCTTCTCAAGCAAACGGTTCTTGCCCTGGAGGGTATGGGTCTGCTCGGCGACGCGGCGGTCCAGTTCAATATTGAGACGTTTTAAGTTCACCGCTTTGCGGCGCTGGGCCGCCAGGCGCCAGACCAGCACCAAGGCGGTGGTGGAGATCAGGATCAAAAAAGAGAGTATAATCCATTTGTAGCGCTGATAAAATCCTGGCGGGCGGTTGATCAAAAAGCTCCCATTGGGCAAATTGGACGGGTTGATGTCAAATCGGGTCATTTCGTTGTAATCAAACATATAGCGGTTCGGGCTGCGGGTGATGATGGGAATTTGGGCTGCGGGCCGACCCTCTAGAATTTGCTCGCCCAACCGGGCGGCTTGTTGGCCCTGGTAAAATCCCGAAGTGATCATGCCCCCCACAATGCCGTTGCCAAAATAAAATCCCCATGACCCGTAAACGGGAACCCTCGCCGCATTGCGGACCATGCGGATACCGTCCACGTAAGAGATAAAATGGTCGTCCCGATCGCGGTTAAAAGCCAATATATAAATCATGTCCCGGTCGCCCAGGGCAGATACTTTTTGCGCAACCTCATCGAGTAAAAAATCCTGATAGAACTCAAAAGTGAATTGCGGCCCCATCCCGGCGGTCACCTTGTCAAACTCTCTCTTGATGGCCGCTCCCGTAGGCGTCCGGTCCAGAATCACCAGAATGCGATCCCGCCGGGGGTGGAATCGGTGCATCAGATCCAGCGTCAGGCGATAATCAATGGCTTCGACAACACCGGTAATATCTTTTTTGCCTTTAAGCATGCTGCGCTGAAAATCGTTGACACCACAAAATACAACTGGAACGCCGGGAAACAGACGGTCCCCATACTCTATGATGAACCTCAGGGCATTGTTGTCGGATGATAGGATCAAATCGAAATCAATGTGGGCCAATTGGGTCTTTAAGGTTTCAAATTCAATCAGGCGATTGAAATACAACTCACCGGGATTGCGCTTGGTATCCAGATATTCGTAATGCAGCTCAATGTCATCTCTATCCACACGCAGGACCGACTCGATGCCTTCAGAGATGCGGTCGGTCCATTGCAAGCCCTGATGATAAGAGTGTAAAACCAATACATTTCGCGTTTTTTGGGCCTCGGCAGGTGTGACCATGGCAACCGTCAGCAAGATCGCAACCGTGCTGATGGAAACGGTCAGTTGAAACAATGCGCGGTTCAATAATTTATAAGATAGGGTGTGCATGACGTCTCTTTATGAGTCTCTACCAGTAAATGCGGCACTCCCTTATTATCGGCATGCAATACAAAAAATTTAGCATCGCTTGGAAATCATCAGAGCAACAAAGAGCCCTTTTAGGGCTATCCGAGGAGCCATTCTAAACGCTCGCACCGCTCTGTGCGCCAACCCCAAGGGCTGTGATGGAGGCATGCAACAAATCCTTATTGCCTTTGAGCCTCTGCTCCAGGACTTGAGCGATATCTTCCATCCCGCAATAGAGCGGGGGTTGAACCGAATCGCTGCCATGACGGTCGGCCAGGGCAAATCCCAACATGATAAGATTCAAAGCCCTGGGATTTTTAATATCCCGGGCCAGGCGCTCTGCATCGCAATAGTGCAGGTTGATGGAACCGGGCATCACCAAGGGGGCGGCGCTGTTCACAACAGCCCAGGCATCGGGTTTGAGATAGCGGCTATGCTGGGTAACATTTTCCGCCTTCAAGGCGATCAGCCCGCCGGCGTCACCGGGCATAATCAACGGACCGGTAAAATCGCCGACTTTGAGATGCGAAATCACCGTGCCGCCCCGCTGGGCCATACCGTGGGTTTCAGACGTCAAGACCGATAATCCCTTGGTCAT
Organism: Desulfobacteraceae bacterium; assembly: GCA_050291605.1. GTDB lineage: Bacteria > Desulfobacterota > Desulfobacteria > Desulfobacterales > Desulfosarcinaceae > JARRKU01. The sequence goes on from JBNKKB010000047.1 coordinate 16,549, forward strand.
GGCGGCCTCGGCCAACAAACGGGTAATGAACAGGACGCCCTGTCCGCCCACGCCGCTGATCACTATTTGCTGTTGCGTTTCTGCTCTCATCGAGTTTCTCATCAATCCGCATAAAAGTAGAGGCCAATGGGTCAACTATTTCGCCATATTCTCCCGGTTCGGATGCATTCCGTAAAACCTAAGATTTTTCTACAATGGCGCCTTTGGGGCAAACGTTGAGGCACACCCCGCATCCATTGCAGACCAGTGGATCCACTTGAGTGCATGCGCCTTCGTCGATTTCCACCAGGGCCGGGCACTCAAAGTGCTGGTGGCAATAGCCGCAACCATCGCACTGTTCGTTGATCATCACTTCGATGGGATCCGCTGGCCGGCCTTGACGTGCAAGGTCCAGGATACAGGGATGGCGGGCAATCACCACGGCTGGGCCCTGATGATGGCTAAAGGCTACCCCCGCTTTGATCAAAGTGACAAAGGCCTGTGTATCATAAGGATCCGCCACCTTTAGAAAATGAATGCCGCACCCTTTGACCAGAGCCTCCAAATCCACGGCCGTCAGATCCTCTCCAACAGCACCCTTTCCGGTGGCGGGTGTGGGTTGACTTCCGGTCATAGCGGTGGTGCGGTTGTCCAAAATTACCAAAACCATACCGACGTTTTGGTTCACCGCATCGATCAGGGCGGGAACGCCGGCGTGAAAAAAAGTGGAGTCTCCAATGGTGGCCACAATGTCCGGCCGTTTCTTCTCGTGTTTGTAGGCATGAAAGAAGCCGGCCGCCTGGCTGATGGCCGCGCCCATGCACAACACCGTGTCCACTGCTTTCAAATTAAGCCCAAGAGTATAGCAACCGATGTCGCTGGTATAGATGCCCTTGGGGGCCGCCTTTTTAATGGCGAAAAAGCTGGCACGGTGGGGACATCCCGCACACAAAGTGGGACGGCGGCCGGGGACCGGAGTCAATGTGGGCATCATTGCGCGAACACCGGCAAAAGCAGCCACCAAAGTCTCGATCTTCTCGGGTAGCAATTCACCGACTCGCGGTACAGCGCCACTGAATTTGCCTCTGACCCGGCGGTGATCGGCCAACTGCAGTTCGACAATGCCGGTGGTCTCCTCGATGACCAGCACCTCATCATAGGTATCGCGTAAATGGCGGATAAAATCCGAGTGCAGAGGATAGGGTTGCAACACCTGATACAATGGCAGGGTTGGCCAAAGTCCAAGCCGTTTGAGGACTTCAGTGGTATAGGCAGAGGCCACACCGCAGGATATCACCGCCTTAGGGCCTGAGGCCTCCGGATTGAGGCGCTGGGGTTGGGTGGCCTCGTGCAGGGAGATTCGGGCCAGCTTTTCTTCCACTTCCAGGTGGAGTTGATGGCGGAATTTGGGTGTGGCCGCCCACCGGGAGGGATCTTTTCGGAAATTCGGCCCGCCGTCAGGGGCGGCGATATCACCTGGCTGCACGTCTTGTCGGCTATGGCACACGCGGGTAGTGGGCCGCAGCATGACCGGTGTCAAATAGGCCTCGGACAAGGCAAATGCCAAAGCCACCATCTCCTTGGCCTGGCGGGGAGAGGCCGGATCCAACACGGGGATTTTGGCCATCATGGCCATCATCCGACTGTCCTGTTCGGTCTGAGACGAGTGGGGGCCGGGATCGTCTGCGCTGATCACCACAAAACCAGCGGCAGTGCCCATATAGGCCGCGCTCATCAGCGGGTCCGCGGCCACATTCAATCCCACTTGCTTCATGCTCACCGCCGCGCGCCGCCCAGCCATGCAGCCGGCATAGGCGATCTCAAAAGCCACTTTCTCGTTGACGGCCCACTGGGTGTGCATCTGGATACCCAGTTGCTTTTGATACCGTGCCACCGCAGCCAATATTTCAGATGCCGGGGTGCCCGGATAGGAGGTGGCCATGGCACAGCCATTTTCAATCAATCCACGGGCAATGGCCTCGTTGCCCATCAGGAGCTCTTTTTTCACGGATAAGTCCATGCATGCCTCATACGCAGTGCAGATAACATCACAATGCCTACATTGTTACACAGTATTGCATCACTTGTCGAGTCGGCACGCCAAGGGCTCGCACCGCAGACTTCGGCTCTTGACCTGGGGCTGTGCCTGACATAGTCTGGGATCTTCGTTGCGCTGTGGCTTGGATGCGGGGGATGCATTGACCGACTTTCATGATCTATTGCAGTTTGTGTTCGCAGGGCTGACCAACGGCGCCATATATGCTCTGATCGCCCTTGGTTTTTGCGTGGTCCACAACACCATGGGCATCGTCAACTTTGCCCAAGTCGATTTTGTCTCCCTGGGCGGTATGTTCCTTTTCAGCGGCTTGTTCTGGAGTGGCCTCCCTATGCCCGTCGCTTTGGTCTGCGCGGTGGCCGCCGTGACTCTTGTGGGCATGCTGGTGGAACGGCTGGGCATCCGCCCATCGCGCTCTGGAAACCACCTGGTACTCATTTTTCTGACCATCGGGATTTCGATTATTCTGCGTGGCGGTATGAAACTCGTCTGGGGCAAAAACCGAATGGCTGTCCCCCACCTGGCCGGAGAAGAACCCTTGCGCATTGCCGGTGCCGCTATTTTACCTCAGGCAGTGGCCATCATGGCCATAACGGCCCTGGCGATCAGTCTGTTGGTCCTGTTTTTCAAAGGGACACGCATGGGTTTGGCCATGCGCGCGGTGGCCTCCAACCAGACGGCTGCGTCAGTGGTGGGCATCCATGTGGAGCGGGTCAAGGCAGCCAGCTTCGCATTGGCCGGGGGGCTGGGAGGCCTGGCCGGCGTATTGGTCACCCCCATCACCACCTTAAGCTATGATGTCGGCGTTTTGCTGGGGCTCAAGGGTTTCGCAGCGGCCATCCTGGGCGGATTCGGCTCCTTTCCAGGTGCCGTTTTGGGCGGGATCAGCTTGGGGTTGTTGGAATCTTTATTTGCCGGATACTGGAGCAGCGCATATAAGGATGTAGCCGCATTTGTGGTGCTGCTGCTGGTATTGTTCATACGCCCCAAAGGACTATTGGGTAAATAAGACCATGATGACGTCCAGGGATAACTTCATCTATTTTTGCTACCTGCACCGAACCGGTTTAACATTTCTGGGCTTGTCTGCGTTGCTGCTGGTCTGGCCGCTGATTGTAAGCAATCCTTACAACCTGGGCCTTTCCAACCTGATCGCCATCTACGTGATGGTGGTATTGGGGCTCAACCTGTTTATCGGCTACACCGGCCAGATCAGCCTGGGGCATGCCGCCTTTTTTGCCATCGGTGCGTATGGTTCGGCCATCGGTACGAGCACTTTGGGGTGGCCGGTTTGGCCGGTGATGGTCCTGGTGGCTTTGAGTGCCGCTTTGATCGCCCTGGCCGTTGGGCTGCCTGCGCTCAAGCTCACTGGACACTATCTGGCCATGGCGACCTTGGGGTTCAACATTGTAATATACAATATCCTGGTCCAGTGGGATGCGGTGACCGGTGGGCCCAGCGGATTTGCCGGCATTCCCTATCTTAACATGGGCGCCTTGGTCTTCGACAACGAAATCAGCGTGCACTATCTGGTATGGACCTTTGCCATGATTGCCTTGTTGTTGAGCCTCAACCTGATTCGCAGCGGCGCGGGACGCGGACTGGCCGCTCTGGCGGAGGACGAAACCGCAGCGGCAACACTGGGCGTGGATATCCGCAGAGCCAAAGTCAAAGTATTCATTCTCTCCGCAGTGCTGGCGTCCGTTGCCGGGAGTCTGTTTGCCCACTGCTACGCTTTTGTCAGCCCGGAGTCGTTCAGCATTTTCGTATCCGTGGATTTTGTCATCATGGTGGTGGTCGGCGGCATGGGCTCCATCTGGGGAACATTGTTCGGTACGGCCCTGATCACCTTGCTGCCCGAATGGATTGAAGCCCTGAACATCTATAAAGATATTATTTACGGCCTGATCCTGGTGCTGATCCTGCTCTTTCTGCCCCAGGGCCTGATCACGGGTATTTTTGACAGGGTGCGCACACACATCGCCTTGAGACGGGGTCATCATGCTTAAGCTGCAAAAAATCAGCAAATGGTTCGAGGGGTTGCCCGCCCTGCAGGAGGTGTCGTTCACCATTGCCCCGGGGCGCATTACGGCCCTGATCGGTCCCAACGGCGCCGGTAAATCGACCTTGATCAACTGCATCAGTGGCGTACAAGCAGCCCAGGCGGGGCGAATCCTGCTTGACCATCATCGTATCGAAAAACTACCGGCGCATAAAATCGCTGCACTGGGCGTGGCCCGCACCTTTCAAAACCTCAAGCTGTTCACCCGACTCTCGGTGCTGGACAATGTGCTCACCGGCTTGACGGTTGCGGCACAGCGCTCGTTTGCCATTTCCATGTTGCGTCTACCGGCTTTGCGCCGCCAAGAGCGGCAACTCCGACTTAAAGCACTTGAAGTGTTGAATAATTTTGGTCTTGGTGTCAAGGCCAACTGGCCGGCTTCGGCGTTGTCCTATGGTGACAAAAAACGCATGGAGATGGCCCGGGCCTTTGTGGGTCAACCCCGGGTTGTGTTGCTGGACGAGCCGGTGGCCGGCTTAAACAGTGAAGAGACACAAGAGATTGCACGTCTCATTCGACAGCAGCGCAGGTCCGGCCACACCATGCTGCTGGTGGAACATGACATGGAACTGGTCATGAATGTGGCCGACCATGTGGTGGTCTTGGACAGCGGGCGCTGCATTGCCGATGGACCGCCAGACCAGGTGCGCCGCAACCCCATGGTGCTCGAGGCCTATTTGGGCCGCATGGAGGCAATCGCATAACGCCATGACCGACAATTTGCTGGACATCAAACAACTCAGCGCCCACTACGGGGCGGCCCAAGCCCTTTTCGGGGTAGATCTCTCTGTGGCCCGGGGCGAAACCGTGGCCCTGGTGGGCGCCAATGGCGCCGGAAAAACCACGCTCATGAAATGCATCATGGGCCTGATCAAACCCACGTCAGGTGATGTGGTCCTGGCCGGTCAGCCCGTTACCGGAAAATCACCGGCCCGGATGGTTCAAAAAGGATTGGCTCTAGCGCCCGAGGGGCGGGAAGTGTTTCCCCACCTGACGGTCACAGAGAATCTGGAGCTGGGTGTGGCGGCCCTGGACATCGGACGCCGGGAAACCACGGCCCGCATACAATCGATCTTTGATCACTTTGTGCGCCTGGCGGAACGCAAGGATCAAGCCGCGGGCACCCTGTCGGGCGGCGAGCAGCAAATGCTCGCCATCAGCCGCGCCCTGATGGCCCAGCCGCGTTTGCTGCTGCTGGATGAGCCCAGCTTGGGGCTGGCGCCATTGATAACAGACGAAATTTTCGCCATTGTTCACCAATTATCGCGTTCCGGTGTGACCATCCTGCTGGTAGAGCAAAATGCGGCGCGCGCGCTTTCGGCTTCCGATAAAGCCTTTTTGATGGCCGCCGGCCGCATCGTCGAGCACGGGCGCAGTCAAGACCTGCTGAATGATCCCAAGCTGCGTGCCGCCTTTTTAGGCGCCGCCAGCGAAGAAAGGCCGGCAGCCAGCCGTTTGGGAGCCGCCGGCCTAACCAACATTCGTTTGGAGAAACCCGATATGCATCAACAAACCTTTGTAACTAAAATCCAAGATGAATCCGCCTTGGCCGACCACCAGCTTGCAGGATTGCAGTGGACCGTGCGCCATGCCTTTGAGGGCTCCAGTTTCTATCGCCATCGACTGGAGGCAGCCGACATCACACCTCAATCCATCCAGAGCCTGGAAGATCTCAAACGGCTGCCGTTCACCACTGCCGATGACCTGCGCGAGTTTTATCCATTCCCGCTGCGCTCGGTCCCTTTTGAACAGATCGTGCGCATCCACGCCAGTTCAGGCACCACCGGCAAACGCAAAATCATCGGCTATACCCAGAAGGACCTGGACGACTGGATTCACTTTTTCGCACGCTGTTACGAAACGGCCGGCGTCACACCCTTGGACCGGGTTCAGATCGCCGTCGGCTACGGCATCTGGACCGCCGGTATGGGGTTCCAGCTGGGCTGTGAAAAAGTCGGCGCTATGGCGGTGCCCGTGGGCCCGGGCAACATCGATATGCACATCCAATTCCTTTTGGATATACGCTCTACGGTATTTTGCAGCACCGCCTCCATGGCCCTGCTTATGGCCGAAGAGCTCCATCGTCGGGATTTGGCCAACAAAATCAGCATTCGCAAAATCATTTACGGATCTGAGCGCACTTCGCGTTCCATGCGCACCAAAATCAGCGAATTGTTCGGTGGGGCCGAGTTGTTTGATATCACCGGCCTTACCGAATTGTACGGTCCGGGTACGGGCATCGAATGCCCGGACCATGATTGCATCCACTATTGGGGCGACTACTATATTCTCGAGATCATCGATCCGCAAACCCTGCAACCCCTGCCTGACGGAGAGTGGGGAGAGATGGTGGTGACCACTTTGCGCAAGGAAGCCGCTCCTCTAATCCGATACCGAACCCGGGATATCACGCGGATCATCCCCGGAAGTTGTACCTGTGGTTCTGTGATGCCCCGTCACTCCCGCATCAAGGGGCGTAGCGACGACACCATTAAATTCCGAGGGGTTAATATCTATCCGTCAACCATTGACACCATACTCTCAGCCATTCCCGGACTGGGCTCCGAGTACCAGATCCATTTGACCCGGGATGCGGGATCCGGCAAAGATTATATGAGACTGATCATTGAAAAGGGACAGACGATGGATAACAACCAAATAGCGGAGCTGGTTCATGAAACCACTTACCAGATCAAAAAGGAGCTGCTGGTCTCCCCCCAGATCGAACTGGTGGACTATGGTGAACTGCCCAGGACGCAGCGAAAAAGCCAGCGGGTATTTGATACGCGGATTACGGATGAGATCGTTTAGAAGTGGTTTCAAAACCTTCCCTCAGGCCCAAACTCGGTGTTGGGCCTGAGGGAAGGTTTTGAAACCACTTCTTTCGGTATGTTACAAGATGGATATCCCACAATGCAGAAGGAGGAGAAGAAGATGAAACGAGTCAACAGTCTGGCGGCCCTGACAGTTGCCGTGATGCTGGTTCTGTCCGGTGGCAGCGCGATAGCGGGAGAGAGCATTAAAATCGGGGCCTTTTTCGACCTGTCCGGCCCAGCGGCTTTTATCGGCACACCCACCAAGCTGGTGGCCACCCTGGTGGTGGATAAAATCAACCAGGAGGGCGGCGTTAACGGAAAACCCATTGAACTGATCATCGGAGACACCGAAGGCGATCCGGCCAAAGCGGTCAACATCGCCAAGAAATTTATCTACAAAGACAAGGTGGCCGCCATCATCGGCCCCACACGCACCGGCACGGGAATGGCCGTCAAAAAAATCATTCAAGGGGGTAAAATACCTGCGTTTATGACTGTTGGCGGTGATCCGGTCATTATGGGCGGCCCCAAATTGGGGCCCTTTGAATGGATTTTTAAATCCCCCCAGCGTTCGTCGGTGGCTGTCAAACGACTGTACATGTATCTCAAGGCCAAAGGTTTGACCAAAGTGGCCCTGCTCACTGCATCCGATGGCTTCGGCAAAGACGGCACCCGCTGGCTGACCAAACTCGCACCCCAGTTCGGCATTACTGTTGTTGCAACGGAATCTTTCGGTCCCCGGGATACAGACATGACCGCCCAGCTGACCAAAGCTAAAAATGCCGGCCCCCAGGCCATGGTGGTCTGGACCATTGGACCGGCCGGTTCCATCGTATCTAAAAACAAAACCCAGTTGGGAATTAATTTGCCGCTATTCCAATGCCACGGTCTACCGGATCCCAAATATATCGAATTGGCCGGCAAGGCATCCGAAGGTGACCGCATGCCGGCCACCAAACTCATGGTGGCCGATGCCCTGCCCGATGCCGACCCCCAGAAAGCCGTGATTAAAGAATTTATCCGCCTTTACAATCAAATGGGTTTTGATAAACAGTTTCCCATCAACACCCATTCCGGGTATGCTTGGGATGCCATCATGATGGTGGCCAACGCCATGAAAAAAGAGGGTACCGAAGCTGCTAAACTGCGGGCCGCCATAGAAGGCACCAAAGGCTATGTCGGCGTCTCGGGTGTCTACAATCTCACAGCGCAGGATCACAATGGTCTGGATGTGGATTCCATGGTGGTGGTGCAGGTTAAAAACGGCAAGTTTGTCATGGCTGATTAGCCTGGCGCTTCTTTTTTGATAACGCAACCGGGTGGTGCACCTTCCCACCCGGTTTTTTGTCTCTTTTAAGGTTTAAACTGGTGGTGATAGCATACCACGTCAAAAAATAAACTTATCCCAGATCCACCATAATTTTTGTTATAGACCTGTTATTAATCACCGGCGAGCTACTTCGACGATGGTCTCCAAAGCGCCGGGATAAACCCAGGTGTCGATGCTGCACCCATTGGCCAGAAAAAAACGCTTGGCACCACCTAAGGCCATCGCTTCTTGCACATGGGTGCGCAAAAATGCGCGCGTACGCCGCGCCACAAGGGTTTGATCGATGCCTCCCATCACACAACCCGGAATTTGATCTAAGACGGTTTGCAAAGATGGGCCATCGGGACCGCGATCCCACCAGTTGAATATGGGTGCAGGCATGTCGAGCACATCATCGAAAAACAGCTCCTTGCCATGTACATGCAAGGTGGTCATCGGCCCAAGCCCCTCAATGGCCGCCAGCACTTTTTGGGCAAAGGGTTTGACAAAAGTTAGAAACTCTTCCCTTGAAAGGATCTCCTTACCTGCAGGAATTGACATGAAAATGCCGGCCGCACCCGCGGAGATCGCCGCTTGGCTGTAGGCGATTAAATTGTCCGCCACCACTTCCAGCGCCGCTAATAGGGCCTGGGGCTCATTCATCATCAGATGCTGCATATTCTCTGCCGCCAGGTTGCGGTGCAGGCTTTGCCAGGGATCGAACACGGTATCCATAAAATAGGCTTTGCCTCTGAGCGCTTCATGGATCGTCTCCAGTGCAACGAGTTGCTCAGCCCATTGGGTCTTGTGCGGGTCAACACGTACGATTTGTTGCAAATCCGCTTTGGTCTTGAGGGCCTCCATTCCTTCGGGTACGGGGTAAAAATAATCGTTCATGACTTTTAAAAAATCAAAGTCATAATGATCAAAATAGGCCAGGGTGGTTTTGGCAAAGGCCTCGCCACCCCCATGTTGAACCCCAAAGTGGTACCAGAAAGATAGGGGTGGCCGATCCACGGCCTCTCCTGCCAAGACACGATCTACATGTTCTATTTTATTCATTTTGGCTCCATTTTTAATGTTGGGCATCGGGCCACCCATTATCCTTCCACCAAGGCCGGAAAGCTGATGTACACCGTACTGCCCTGGCCGGGAGAGCTTGTGATACGAATACGTCCGCCGCAATCGCGCACGATCTGTTTGCAGATGGTCAATCCCAAACCTTTACCCCGGCCCCGCTCTTTAGTGGTAAAAAAGGGCTCAAAGAGTCGGTCCAGATTGTGTTCGGACACACCGATGCCGGTATCCTGTACTGACATCCATACATACTCTAAACGCTGATAGCTGCGCACAGTGATCTGCGCCTTTTTTTCCAAATCCCCTTGAAGCTGCCTGGCTTCGATCGCTTGACGGGCATTGGTCAGGATATTGAAAAACACCTGAATCAAGCGATTTTGATGGGCCATCACCGGTGGCAAATCCACAGCCAGATCAACAACCACGTCAATACTGTCCAGCTTCAGTTGGTGCTCTATAAGCTCCAGGGTGGCTTGAATAGGGGCATTGATGTGTAAGGGGATCTTCTCAAATCCAGGCAAATTGCCCACCCCGCTAAACCGTTCGATCATGCGGGAGGCCCGGTTCACTTGTTTGCTTATCTCTTGGGCCACCGCCTCAAGTTGGTCCACCGGCAATTGGGCGCCCTTTTTGACGACTAATTGAATCACATCACTGCCCACTTTGATGGCGTTCAGCGGTTGGTTGAGCTCATGCACCATGCCGGGCGAAATGGTGCCCACCGCCGGCATCATCTTTAGCAGATCCCACGCGGTGACCAGCTCGACGTGCATCATCAACGTCGGTAGGATGATCAAATCCCCCACCAAGGCACAGATCATGGTGATGACCATAAGCAAACCAAATATGGCGGTGGGTTGAAAATGGGAAAAGAGCAAAACCAAAAAACCGATGCCAATGGTCAAAGTGGTAAATAAAATGGGGCGACCCACAGCCATGATCGTGGCCCGCATGGCCCGGTCTTTATCCAAGTCCTTTTTAAACTCCCGGTTGTAACGCACCAGGTAGTGAATGGTATCATCCACAGCCAAACCAATGGCCACGGATGCAATCAGACTGGTTGCCACCGACAAGGGGATGCCGAACAACCCCATAATCCCGAAATTGACCAGAATGGGAAACAGGTTCGGGACCATTGCGATAAAACCCACCTTGGCGGAGAGAAACAGCGCCACCATGACACCGAATATCAATACCAGAGAGATAAAAAGGCTTTTAACCTGGCCCAAGGTTAGCAAATGACTGCTGGCTGCAATGACCATTCCCAGACCGGTCACATCCCAGGATAGATCCCGATCCATATCAACGGCCACATGCTCCAGAATTTTTTGCCTGGTTTTTAAAAACTGACTGGAACTGGAGATGTGGGTCAACATCAAAATATTGCTCTTTCGAAAATCCGAAGTCATGAAGCGTTGCAGCATGTCGTTGCCCAGCAAAATCTTAAAATTGTTGATCAACAGGCGCATTTCATATGATTCTTCGGGCAGTGCATAGTATTCGGGATCAAACCGGTTGTAGGTATAGTTCACCAGCTTAAGGTAATCTGCAAATGAAATGGTTTTATCGACCCCCGGCAACGAGCCTAAAAAGGCTTGTAAACGCTCCAGTTCAGCCACATTGGAAGGGGATTCATAATAGTCTTCAATGGGGCTGGCAACGGCCACATTGATGGGAAAACTGCCGGACATCTGTTGGTAAATATCATGAAAATTATGGCTCACCTGCGTACTGGATTTAAAAAAAGCCACCGGATTTGTTTCTGAACGGATGAAAAAAAGCCCTGCGACACAAAAACTCGACACAATGGCAATCACAATCAGACAGGGCTTCTGGTGGTTCAAATTCAGCGTGACAATGCGAGCCAGGAGGCGCTCGATGAGGTTATCCAACCCCATGGCGGAATTGTGCAAGGTTCTGGGCACCGGCAAAAGGGAGAGCATGACCGGAAGAAAGGTCATCACAATCACCATCAGGCTGCCCATGCCGATACAGGCAAACTTGGCGAACTCCTGGATGGCCTCAATCCGATTGGCGGCAAGGGAACCGATACCGAATATGGTGGTCAGCAAAGCCAAAGTTACCGGAAAGGCCATTTGCGCATAGGTGTCCCGACTGGCCGCTTGGGGCGATGCAGCGGTGCGCGCATGGGCCAGATACTCCGAACAGATATGCAGACAATAAGCAGTTCCCACGGCGATTAAAAACACCGGCACGATGATGGTCAGCATAGAGACCGCCGTGCCTGCAAAGGCCATGTAACCGAAGGTCCAGGTCGCAGCCAACAGCACACATACCAGGGGCAAAACCAAGGCATGCAGGTTGCGAAAAAGCAGCAACAGCAACAGCGCGATCACCACTAACGTAATGGGCGTTAAGCTCAAGAAATCTTGCTGCGTATATCGGGCCAATGCTTCGGAAACCAAAGGCATGCCGATCTGGTAAAGCTGCAAAGCTTTGCCGTCGGCCATCATTTGCCTGACGGCAGCGAGTACGGCGGCTTTGTCCGAAGTCGTTTGCAACACCAAAGTAATGATGGTGGTTTGATGATCGGCGGATATGAGGTTGCGTTTGAACAGATCCACCGGTTTCAGCATGTCGGCAAATCGATCGATCTTCCATTCGTTGCGGGGGTCTATCTGTTTTTTAACCGCCGGCAGACTGAGGACCCGACGCACCCCTTCAATCTTGGCAGCCGACTGAGACAATTGAGTTACCTTGGCGAAAGTGGCGGGGTCAAAGATATCTTCCGCTTTGACGACGACCTGAATGATCTCGTCGGATCCGAAAATATCTAAAAAATCTCGATAGCCGCGCGCCTGGGGTAACTCTTCGATGATGAGATCGTAAACCGTGGTTTTAAAAGAGAGCCGCGGCAAGTGCCAGGCAAGCAGCAAGGTGATCCCAGCCACCAGCACAAGCGTCCACACCGGATGGCGAATAATGAAGTCCATGTAAGATTGAAAGGAAAAGCGCTTGGTCTTCGAGGCAATAGCGTGCATTGGGAGTTTACCCTATTGAGGCTCGTCTGCAAAAGGCTACCAGAACCTTATTTAAATGGATACTTTGGGAAGGCGCAAACGGTTCAACCGAAACAGGTCCAGGATTGAACCGCACGATCCAACCGGCGTCGACCCCAAAAAAAGGTGTTGATACCCTGCTTGGATTTAATAGCATTAAACCGCGGCAGACACAATCGATGTCCCCGTCATCTAATGGGCTGTTTTTTGGGGTGGGACTTCTGAAGACCGGGTTCGGTAGTGAACATCCAGACGATCCAGCTCTTTGAGCACCATGACGACCAGGTTATCCACTTGAGCTGCAACGGTTGGTGTCAGCTCCATGTCCATGGTGGTCATATCTTCCGGCTCAACGCCCACCACCACCACCTTGGGGTACTTGTCGATGGCAGCGCACATGGCCAATACTTCCGGCAAATCCATTTGATGCATGGATTGTTTGGCCAGTACCCGGCGCGGGACCTGCTCATCTGCCAAACGATACAGCGTGCCGGGCGGCTTCCGGTTGCGTACCGCATCCACCACAATCAGTTCGTCGGTCGCACCGATGATCCCCATCAAGCGAACACCCAATACGCCGCCATCGAGCACCCGTACATGTTCCGGAAACGCATATTGATCGGCCAGGCGTTCAACAACACGCACCCCAACACCTTCATCTTTCAGCAGGATGTTGCCCACACCCAGAATGGTGATTTGACGGGAATCGTTAACGTCATCCATGATTGAAGCGATCTGTTCGCGAATTAGTCTTTGGAACCGCCGGTTTTGCCGAACCGGGCTTCGTAATTTTCGGCGGCTTCTCTCAACAAATTGAGGGTTTGCAATGCAGCGGCCTCATCCAATTTTTGAATGGCAAACCCGGCATGCACGATCACATAATCGCCCACTTGGGCATCTGTCAAAAGCAGCAGACTGACCTCTCTTTGAACGCCGTCCACATCAATGGTGGCCATTTCATTGTCAATCTCGGTTATCTTTGATGGGATAGCTAGACACATGGTATATCGTTCCTCTGCTTTTTTATGCATTCAATAAGGGCAAGGGCTCGCGATCTCCAGTGCAATTGATCATGTGAGTTTAAAGTTTAAAGGTTCAAGTTTTAAGGGAATGAAATCTTGTCGATGGTATCCTTTAACCATGGAAGATCACCGCTGTGTCTTGAGTTGTATAATAGACACCCATCCTTCGCTTTAAACCCAACCCTTTAAACTTTAAACTTTTTTATATTCAACCCCCAACCGATCCATCTCTTTTATAATGCATTCAATCATGGCATCCATCTTATCTTGAAGCACCGGTGTGAGTTTACACACGACGGATTGGGTGTCCTGCGGCTCGATGCCCAACAAGACCGCTCGGGGTGGGTCGTCCAGAGCTTGACAATGGGCCAGGGCTTCAAGAAACTCAACGTGTTGCACGTGATTTTTGCCGCTCAAGCGGTTGAAAATGGCTTGCCCTTCCAGGCGGTAGATATCTCCCGGCCTGCCACCATTGCTGATGGCATCAATGGCAACGAGGTGATTCGCCTGGCCGATGGTGCCGGTCAAACCCACCCCCAGCAAACCGCCGTCCACAAGGGTAACGTTTGCGGGAAATTGAAACCGCTCTTGCAAGGTGTGGATCACGCTGACGCCAAACCCTTGATCCGCATACAAGGTGCACCCAATTCCCAGGATGATAATGGATTCTTGTGCCATGGTGAAGCGATCCTAACCCAACCGAAATAAAAAATCTATCCGCATTTGAGGCCCAAACAAAAAAAGGGCCTTGGCCTCTGCCGCTTTAAAGCGACAGAACACCAAGGCCGCATGTGAGTATTGGCAACTAAATGGCTTTAACCTTATGCACCTGATTGGATTCCGCATCGATCACGTGCACGCCGCAGGCAATGCATGGGTCAAAACTGTGTACGGTTCGCAAGATCTCCAAGGGTTGTTTGGGATCGGCCACCGGTGTGCCTATCAGGGCCTCTTCCACCGGTCCCCGCTTGCCTTTGGCATCGCGCGGTCCCAGGTTCCACGTGGAAGGCACCACATACTGGTATTTTTCGATCTTCTTGCCTTTGACTTTAACCCAGTGCCCCAAAGCACCCCGGGGAACATCGTTCAGGCCGACGCCCATGCCGCTGTCCGGGACCTCATGCGACTGATAGGTTTGGGTATCGCCGCTCTTGATGTTCTCGATAAGGTCCAGGGTCCATGCTTCGACTTTAGCGCCGATGGCCAGGGTTTCAATGCCTCTGGCGGCTGTACGTCCCAAAGTAGAGAACAGTGCAGTGGCCGGGACACCTAATGTTTTGAGCACGCTGTCAACAACAGGTTTGATATCTTTGTGCCCTTTGGCATAGGCAACCAATACACGCGCCAACGGGCCGACTTCACAGGGTTTGCCTTCGTAGCGCGGGGCTTTGAACCAGGAATACTTGCCTTTGCCCGGGCGATACTTGGGATCTTCCTTCATCGGCTTGGTTTCACCCTTATACGGATGTTTGGCCGATCCCTTTTCATACCACGCCCGGGTCACGTCCTCGGTGACCTTTTTCTGATCCGCCATCTTGACATTGGCCAAATCCCGTTTCATCATTACACCGCGCGGCATGTAGAGGCTCTCCGGCTCTTTTTCCGTGAGGGGGAATTCTCCCCAGGCCAGGAAATTGGTGGTGCCGCCAATGGCGCCCCAATCTTTGTAAAAGGATGCCACCGCCAACAAATCCGGAATGTACACGTTTTTAATGAAGTCCTGGGTTTCGCGGGCCAAATAGAGAAACTCGGCAATGCGGTCCGCCTTAAGGTCGGCGACACAGGTGACGCCGCCCACCACCAGCGATTGGGGGTGGGGGTTTTTGCCGCCGAAAATGGCATGCATGCGTGCGGTGCGTGCCTGCAGGCGCAAAGCTTCAATGTAGTGGGCGCAGGCCATCAGGTCTGCTTCCGGCGGCAGCTTGTAAGCCGGATGCCCCCAATAGGCATTGGCAAAAGGCCCCAATTGACCGCTATCCACAAAAGTCTGAAGCCGCTGTTGGACTTGTTTGAAGTAGGCCGCTCCGCCCACTTTGGCGTTGGAGACATTGTCGGCCAGCGTCGCTGTTTTCTTGGGATCGGCTTTTAAGGCGTTTACGATATCCACCCAGTCCAGAGCGTGCAGATGATAAAAATGGACCAGATGATCATGCTGAAATTGTGCACCCATCAGCAGGTTGCGAATCAAACGGGCGTTTTTGGGGATGGTCACGCCGAAGGCCATATCGACTGCCCTCACCGAGGACAGAGCATGGGTATAGGTTCAGACCCCGCAGGAACGCTGCACGAAATGGTGCGCGTCCCTCGGATCGCGGCCTTGAAGGATCATTTCGATGCCGCGGAACATCTGCCCCGAGCTCCAGGCGTTCACCACCTTGCCGCCTTCGACTTCCACCTCGATTTTAAGGTGGCCTTCTATTCTGGTGATCGGATCAACTACAATACGCTTGCCCATAAATTGCCTCCCTTTTCGTAAGGGTTAGTGTCTTCATTCAATCGGCGCCCAGCCTTACATCTCTTCGTAAAACGGCGTCATGCTGTCCCAGAAATTGGGTTCACTGCAACCGATGCAGGGATGACCGGCTTCCACCGGCCAGCTGGTGCCGTCATTAAACTTGGCCACCGGGCAGTTGTTGTAAGTCTCCGGACCCCGGCAGCCAACCTTGTAAAGGCAATAGCCCAGGGCCGCTTCTTCGGAGCCGAACTCTTCCACAAATTCCTCATTTTCAAAGTGTGCCCGGCGCGGACATTGGTCATGGATGGTTTTACCATAAGCAAAATTGGGACGACCCATTTTGTCCAGTGCCGGCAGCTTGCCGAGCAAAAGGTAGTTTACGATGGTACCCACTAAATTGATGGGATTGGGTGGGCAGCCCGGGATATTCAGCGTTTTGATGCCCAAAGCATCGCCCACGCCCTTGTAACCGCCGGGATTGGGTTTGGCCGCAGGTATACCCCCCCAGCTGGCGCAGCTGCCGATGGCGATGGTGGCCGCCGCCTTGGGAACCACATCTTTGGCGATCTCCAGAAAGGACCTTCCGCCTATTTTACCGTAACCACCGTTGTATTTAGTGGCAACGGCACCCTCAACCACGCAAATGTATTTACCGGCGTATTTTTTCATGGCAGCGTGCAATTGGTCCTCAGCCTGTTGTCCGGCAGCCGCCATAATGGTCTCATGGTACTCCACTGAAAGGATTTCCAGGACCAGTTCATCCGCGTAAGGATACATGGTCCGCAGCATTCCTTCTGAGCACCCCGTACATTCGCCAAAATGCAGCCAGATGACCGGCGGCCGCTGTGCCGGTGCTGCAAACACTTCAGCCACTTTGGGCACGAATGAAGCCGAAAGCCCCATGGCAGCAGTCAGGAAGGTACAATATTTCATAAAGTCCCTTCGTGAGACCCCCTTGCGCTCCAGCCTCTCATAGAATTGTTTTTCATTCTCCATTGACACCTCCCCTGATACAATCAATTATTGATGCGATATTTGCGATCCTGCAACACAGACCACAGCACCATCATTATTTTATAGAGGGCAACCTCACTCTCGATGACTTGTTCGCGTAACGCGAAAATACGCTGTATAATATAATTATATCTAACTCTTATGCAAAATACGTCATGAATACAAGTTGCAGCTATGCTATGGTGCATTCAGCTTGGGGGGAGGATGAAGCGGCAACTGTCGGTTCCGCAAGTCGTGCGTAAAGGAACGATCCGCCTCAGAGGGTACACATTTCATTATTTAATGAATGCGTTTTAAATCTATGTAGTAAAAAGCAGGTTGCAAGTCAAGGAAAAACCATCTAAATGCAACATCTCCCGGTCCTATTGAAATCAAGGAAAGGGCCGGTATTGCGGTCAAAAACCGTACACGGACAAACGGGTCACACCGGCGTAGTGTAAAACGAAAAGAAGCAGGGACCCAGAATACTTGCCAAAATAACATCTGCAACTATCTTTCATTTAGGCATAGCGCATCAGGTTAAAATACAGCAGGAGAAATCATGCACAATGGGCTGATCGGCACAACACGCATTTTCGCGTTGCTTTGGATGGCACTGTTCTTCGTCGCTCTGGTTCAGTGCGATAGCGCTTTACCCACCACCAATCCGGTGCAATCCATTGATTTAGATGCCCTGGATAAAATGATGAAAGCCGAAAATTTTAGCGGCTTGGTTGTGGCCATGGCATCTTGGTGTCCGCCATGCCGGAAAGAGCTTCCGGAGTTGAGCCAATTACACCAAAAATATCACGATCAAGGTATTCAAATTGTTGCCGTTAGCTTGGATGCCGATGGACCGGCTTCAGTACAGCCGTTGATCAATCAGCTTAAAATTCCATTTCCGGTCTATTGGGTCGGCACTAGCGCCATTGAGCCCTTAAAAATCAGGGGCGTTCCCTACCTTTTCGTAATCAGCAAAGGAACCCTTCTGGAAAAACTGCCCGGTATGCAGTCCAAGCGTATCCTTGAAAACAAAATAAAAAAAATGCTTCCATAAATGGGCTCAGGCAAAAAAATGCCCATTCATTTTCGTTGCAAGGATGGTGCACTTGAAACCAACTCAAGGAAGGTATGACGGATGGGCAAATGCGAAGGGGTATTCTGTAAACGAAAGCATCGGACAAAAAAACAGCCCGTCTGGAAAGGGGCTGTGAATTGCATACTATAATAAAATTTCAGATTAAAGCGTCAGACTAATTCTATGGAATCGGTTCGGTATTACTTGGATTCGGTGTCTTCGTCATCTGAGACCTTCAAGGTAGACTTGAGGTCTTTGATTACTGCGTCACCATCGTATTCCTCTTCGATATCATCGTCAAGAAGTTCATCCACAGCAACATCTTCTTCTTCCGGTTCTTCTTCCGGCACCTCTTCTTCTTTCAAAAACAGCTCTTTATCATCAAAAAACAATTCAGCCGACGGGTTGCCGCCTTTGCTAAATATGGATTCAATGGCCCTGGCAATAGGTTCAGCGAAAACAGTAGGCGGATACATGTTGTTGGTTCGTATTGCATCCACCACAGCCAGGTGGCCCTCTTTAATCGCAGCCAAAATATCGTTTTGTGAATAGGTCTCTTCACATAGCAGCGACATCATCTCTTTGTCCAATTCTGCATATTCACGGACGACCAGCGTCTTTTGATCATCGTCCCGTGTAATGGCGTATTTTTGTTTCATTCGACTCTCCTAGCAACCGGGGGGGGTGCTTATTAAACGGTGAATTAATCACCAATACCGCACGATGTCAACTCTCAATTGGTCTTTTATAATGGATAATTACGGACGGGTGACCGTATCAGGATTTACGGCAATTCAAATATTGACTTGATCGGAGGACGACAACACCAGGAATAAAGGCTCACATCACATGTGCTTGTCTTATGTTACAGAAATAGGCGATAAATCATAACCGTCATTATTCCGACCAAAATACCCAATGACAAAATCCAAATGTCAAATGAATGTATTCTGCCGATTAAAGATTCAGTCGGTTCTCATCCGCCATTTGACATTTGGGCTTTGGGCTTTGGCATTTGAATGCTGGACTGCCGCTTCAGCTATCAAGCAGTTAGACCCATTTTGGCAAGTTGCTTCCGGGGCACAACACTATGGGCCGCCCGGATGGCTGTTTTAATCCACACCTCAATTAATTGATGGGGCATGCTTGTCCGATTTGCCTTGCGTCATTTCAAACGGCATATCGTGTCCGGTGAACAATGTTTCACCCGGACCCAGTACCAGTGCATGGGGCAGCACCTCATCCATGTGTTCTACCGTGACAAACTCCAACCTGTTGGATATGCTCTTGGGAATATCCCTAAGGTCTTTCTCGTTCTCCTTGGGAATGATAATTTTTTTAATGCCGCCGCGATGGGCCGCGATGATTTTCTCTTTGAGCCCGCCTATGGGCAGCACGCGCCCTCTCAGGGTCAGCTCACCGGTCATGGCAACATCTCTGCGGACCGCTCGTTTGGTCAGCGCCGATACCAGGGATGTGCACATGGCCGTACCCGCCGAAGGCCCGTCCTTGGGTATGGCCCCTTCCGGAATATGAATGTGCAGATCCAGCTTGCGGTAAAACTTCACATCGATGCCCAATAACTCCGCCCGCGAACGAACAAAACTGACGGCGGCCTGGGCCGACTCTTTCATCACATCCCCCAATTTACCCGTCACGGCAACCTGGCCGCGGCCCGGCATAGTCAGGGTCTCAACAATGAGCAACTCTCCACCCACTTGGGTCCAGGCCATACCCGTGACCATCCCCACCTGATCTTTTTCTTCGATCTCAGTACTTCGAAAGCGCGGGGGGCCCAGGTATTTTGAAATTGCCGCATCGGTCACGCGCACGGCGTTGGAATTTTTGTTTTTGACCACATGGCGGGCGACTTTGCGACAGATGGCAGAGATTTCACGCTCCAAGTTACGCACACCGGCCTCTCGGGTATAGCGGTTGATGATGGTATAAACGGCCTTTTTGGCGATGCTGATCTGATCAAGCTTAAGACCGTTGAGTTTAATCTGTTTGGGGATCAAAAAGTCTTTGGCGATATTGTATTTCTCATGCTCCGTATAGCCGGGCAGTCGAATGATCTCCATACGGTCCTGCAAAGGCAGTGGAATATCCGGCAAGGTATTGGCCGTCGTAATGAACATGATCTCGGATAGATCGTAGTCCAGATCCAGGTAGTGGTCATTGAAAGCAAAGTTCTGCTCAGGATCAAGCACTTCCAACAAGGCGGCACTGGGGTCCCCCCGGAAGTCCATACTCATTTTGTCCACTTCATCCAGGCAAAAAACGGGATTGTTGGCATTAGCCTTTTTCAAAGACTGAATAATTTTTCCGGGCAGGGCCCCAATGTAGGTCCGCCGATGGCCCCTGATTTCCGCTTCATCGCGCACGCCACCCAAAGAGAGGCGTACAAAGCGTCTGCCGGTGGCACGGGCCACTGATTTGGCCAGGGAAGTTTTCCCTACTCCCGGCGGTCCCACCAGACACAGGATCGGGCCGCGCAATTTTTTTACCAGCGATTGAACGGCCAGGTACTCTATAATTCGCTCTTTGGGTTTTTTAAGCCCATAGTGGTCCTCATCCAGGATCCGTTCGGCTTCGCCAATATCGGAATGGGTGCGGCTTCTCTCATACCAGGGCAGACTGATAATCCATTCGATATAATTACGTACCACTGTAGCTTCAGCGGACATTGGCGTCATCAGCTTGAGCTTTTTGAACTCCTGCCGCGTCTTGGCCGCAGCCTCTTTGGGCATGCGTTTACGCTTGATTCGCTTTTCAAGGTCCTGGAGTTCATCTGCGGATTCATCCTCTGTGCCCATCTCTTTCCGGATGGCCCGCATCTGTTCATTGAGATAGTAATTTTTCTGGGTTTTTTCCATCTGCTCTTTGACCCGCCCTTTGATGCGCTGGTCCATGCGATAGACCTCCATCTCCAGGTTGATCAGCTCCAAAAGCAGGCTGAGACGGCGCACCAGGGGGGTGGCCTCAAGCAAACGTTGTTTGTCTTCAATTTTGAATGAAAAATGGGAAGCTACGGTGTCAGCCAGCTGGGCCGGGTCCGAAAGTCCGCCAACTTTGGTTACCAGATCCGAGGAGATGCTTTTATTGAGTTTTGCATAGGTATCGAAACTTTCATTGATGGATCGCACCATGGCCTCTATTTCGGCTTCCGGTCCCGTTGCGGTGGACACCGGTTCCAGGTCCACCTGAAAAAAATCATCGGCTTGAATAAATCGGCGAATACGGGCACGTTCCTGGCCTTCCACTAAGGCTTTGACTGTGCCGTCGGGCAGGCGCAACAACTGTAAGACCGTGCCGATCACCCCCACACGATGAATGTCGCGTTCGGTGGGATTATCAATGCCCGCCTTGTTCTGGGTGGCTAAAAAGATTTGTTTGCCGGTGGTATTCATGGCATTGGAAAGTGCAGCCACGGATTTGGGGCGGCCGACAAACAAGGGGGCAACCATGTGTGGGAATATGACAATGTCGCGAAGTGGCAGCAAGGGCAGAATATGTCCTTGGGGTCCCTCTCCTTCATCTTTTAAAAACCGGGAAATGTTCACCATTTTATTTTCCTAACACAGCTTTACGCTTGTTTTTTGGTTTGCTCGTAGAGCAGGATGGGATCTTCTCCATTCAAAATCACATCTTCACCGATGACGCACTCTTTGACATTTTCAGCCGATGGAATTTCATACATGATATCCAGCATGCAGCTCTCCATAATGGCGCGCAAGCCGCGGGCGCCTGATTTGCGTTTGACCGCTTCATCGGCAATGGCGGTCAGGGCACTATCGGTGAGGCGCAAGTTGACATCTTCCAGCTCAAAAAGCTTATGGTACTGCTTGACCAAGGCGTTCTTGGGTTCGGTTAAAATGCGTACCAGGGTATCAGCGCTCAATTCGTCCAAGGTGGCCACTACCGGCAGACGTCCTAAAAATTCGGGTATCAATCCAAATTTTATGAGATCTTCAGGTTGGACCTCTAAGAGCGTTTGGCCGATGGTCTCCTCTTTTTCTTTAACAATTTTCGCACCAAAGCCCATCATCTTGGAGCCCAGGCGGCGCTTGATAACGTGTTCCAATCCGCTAAAAGTGCCGCCGCAGATGAAAAGAATATTGGATGTGTCGACTTTAACAAAGTCTTGCTGGGGATGCTTGCGACCGCCCTTGGGGGGCACGCTGGCCGTAGTGCCTTCAATGATCTTCAGCAGCGCTTGTTGGACACCTTCGCCGGACACATCCCGGGTAATCGATGGATTGTCAGATTTGCTGGCAATTTTGTCGATTTCGTCAATATAAACGATACCCCGTTTGGCCTTTTCCACATCATAATCAGCGTTTTGAAGCAGAGAAAGGATAATATTTTCAACATCTTCACCGACATAACCGGCCTCGGTAAGGCTGGTGGCATCGGCAATCGTAAAAGGCACATTTAGAAAGCGTGCAAGAGTCTGCGCCAGCAATGTTTTGCCGCAACCGGTGGGACCGATGAGCAAAATATTGCTCTTTTGGATCTCCACATCGCCGGAGTTCAGCACCGAATCCAATCGTTTGTAATGATTATAGACCGCAACAGCCAGAATTTTTTTGGCGGTATCCTGCTCGATGACATATTCATCCAGCTTGGTCTTGATCTCTTTGGGACTCATCAAGTTGGCCAGCTCGCCGGACTCTTTTTCCGTCTCCTCTTCAATGATTTCACTGCACAACTGGATGCATTCATCACAGATGTAAACTGCCGGACCGGCAATCAGCTTTTTGACCTCTTTCTGGTTTTTGCCGCAAAAAGAGCAAAACAGGTTGTCATTGGGGTCATCTTTTTTGGCCATGGGTGCTATGCCTCCGGTTTTTCAATTTGGTCCAAATCATCCCTGTTGCGAATGACCAGATCCACTATACCATAATTTTTAGCTTCTTGGCCCGACATAAAATTATCCCGGTCGGTATCTTGTCGTATTTGCTCTAAGTTCTTGCCGGTATGGTGCTCCAGAATCCCGTTGAGGGTCTCTTTCATGCGCAAGATCTCTTTGGCCTGGATCTCAATATCGGATGCCTGACCCTGAAATCCACCCATGGGCTGGTGGATCATGATGCGCGCGTTTTTCAGGGCATAACGTTTGCCACTGGCACCGGCCGCCAACAGCAAAGCCCCCATGCTGGCCGCCTGGCCGATACAAATTGTGGTCACGTCCGGCTTGATGTATTGCATGGTATCATACACCGCCAGCCCGGCGGTGACCACACCTCCCGGCGAATTGACATAAAAGTTAATGTCTTTATCGGGATCTTCGGATTCCAGAAAGAGCAATTGGGCGATCAGCAAATTGGCTACTTCATCGTTGATGGCAGTGCCCAGAAAAATGATGCGATCTTTAAGCAAGCGAGAATAAATATCATAAGCCCGTTCACCTCGGCTGGTTTGATCGATAACCATCGGAATGATTGTCACGCGGATACTCCTTTAGTCAGATATTATGGTTGCCTCAATAAATTAAAATAACACAGCCCGTCTAAGTTGGCTACCCCATACCGAGCAACCGGTACATCATCCCGGAACTTAGTCAGCATCTTTTGCGGCATGGGTTTCGGTTTCCTTATGCGGTTCCTTTTCAGTAATTTGACTATTTTCTATGATAAGCGTCAATGTTTTCTTTTCAAGAAGGGTGTGCTTAAAAAGTTCAAGGCCCTCTTTGTTCTGCTTGTAATAATTTTTAATGTGATCCACCGGCTGTTGAAAATTTTCGGACATCTCTTGAAAGCCCGCTTCCAGCTCCTCATCTGACAAATCAACCTTCTCCTGGTCAATGAGTTTGCTAAGGATCAGATGCCGGCGCACCTGTTTTTCGGCCACGGGGCGATACTGCTCGGCCAAGCCCTCACGTGTCAATCCCAAATCATCCAAACTCTTGTTATTGTATGCAAATTTTTGCTCGGCATCATTGAGGATATGTTCAAGTTCACCGTCCACCAATGTATCGGGAACTTCAAACTCGACCTTATCCAAAAGATGCTGAAAAATCTGTTCATTCATCTCCTGGTCAACCCGTTTTTGGTAGCCGTTGGTCAGATTTTCTCGAATTTTGGCCTTCAACGTCTCTAAAGAGTCGATCTGATCGCCAACGCTTTTGGCCAAATCGTCGTTGATCTCCGGTAAAATCTCTTCCCGGATTTCATTGAGTTTGACTTTGAATGTGATCTTTTGGTTCTTAAGCGCAGTGTTGAAATAATCCTCGGGAAAAGTCACCTCGATTTCCTTTTCCTCATTGGCATGCATACCGATCAAACCGTCATCAAATTCCTTAATAATCTTGCCTTCGCCAATTTTAAGACTAAAGTTTTCGGTTTTTTGAGTGGCTTCAAAAGGGGTGCCATCCTTGAAGCCCTCGTAGTCGATAAGGGCTAAATCATCAACCGCCAACGGCCGATCCTCACTGATTTTTTCGCTTTTGGCCATGTTCTTTTGCAGCATTTTGAGCTGCATTTCGATTTCGTCGTCACTGGCAGCATACTGGGTCTTGGTCAGTGCCAGCCCTTTAAAGTCGATATCGGCGATTTCGGGTCTGATCTCCACGGTTGCATCAAAGCGGTATGGGCTTTGATCATTCAGTTCAGGCGGATCCACCGAGGGACTGCCGACGATGGGCAGCTCGGTCTCTTTAAGCGCCTCCAAAAAAGAGGATTGGATCAATTTGCCCGTTACATCCGCATTGACATCTTTGCCATAGAGCCGCTGCAATACACTGCGAGGGGCTTTTCCGGGGCGGAAACCTTTGACCTTGGCAGTTTTTTTAAGTTGGTTGTAAGCGCTGTTTAATTCATCGACCACAACTTGATGGGGCACTTCGATATGTAATACTTTTTTCACTGAACTTTGATCTTCAACTGTAACTTTCATTAAAAAACACCTTTCTGATATTTAAAGTCCCCCAGCCCAAATAAATATTGAGGCACCTTGGGGCTTTTGGAACCATCTGATCCGGGCGGGATGTCTATAGTCCATACGATACGTCCGTCTCGCTCGGCTCCGTTGGGCGGGCGAATGGCAAATCGGATGTTGTTCGGATGCGACCAGAAGGAGTACCCTAAAAAAAGCGCCTTGGATGGATGGTTAAAATGGTGCGAGAGGGGAGACTTGAACTCCCACTCTGTTGCCAGAGCT
This sequence comes from Desulfobacteraceae bacterium, assembly GCA_050291605.1. Classification (GTDB taxonomy): domain Bacteria; phylum Desulfobacterota; class Desulfobacteria; order Desulfobacterales; family Desulfosarcinaceae; genus JARRKU01. The sequence goes on from JBNKKB010000047.1 coordinate 41,577, forward strand.
GGATCCTAAGTCCAGTGCGTCTACCAATTCCGCCACTCTCGCATAAATTATTATTAGGACCGGCAAAGGCCCTTGACTTTACACCCCTTTTTAATAGATTGTTTTACCAGTAAACTAAAATAATTAATATTAAACCGTTTACGTGTCAAGCGAATTCAAGCCGTATGCAAAGCTTAAGCAACCAAAGCAGGATAAGGACTTTTCTGATTTCGGCCATGGCCTGGGCCGTGGTTTTGACAACCGCTTTAACCTTTGCCGACCCGCCGCCGATGTCTATCTTTCATGCAGGAACCATCGCCATTGATCCCGGTCACGGCGGTTCGGATAAAGGTGCCCGCGGTCCGACCGGTTTGTTGGAGAAAAAATTGGTCATGGAATTGGCGCGCCAATTGGCCCTTGAAATGGAGCCTGATTTTCACGTGATCTTGACACGCAGCGGCGATTACCAAGTGGATCTAAAACAACGAACCGCCATTGCAAACAGCGCCGACGCAGAACTGCTGATTAGTTTGCATATGGGGGCCAGTTATCAGCACGCCGTCAGGGGCCGCTCCATCTATTACCATTCCGCAACGCCCCAAACCGGCGAATACAACCCAAAGCAAGCCCACGGCACCCGGCCCCTTTGGCACCAGATCCAATCCAGACACACCCAGGCCAGCCAAGCATTGGCTGTCGCTTTGAAAGCGCAACTCGACAAAATACCCGGGAGCACGCCCTGCCGAATTCAGCCTGTACCTTTGGCGGTTTTACAAGGCGCGGATATGCCCGCCGTTTTAATTGAGATAGGTCACATCACCCACTCGGATACTGAAAAAACCATGGCCGCACCCGATAGCATAGCGTCTCTGGTCAAAGCCATCGGCCGTGGCATCAACAGCTTCGTTGACCAGGGCGCCACTTTCAGGCACCCCTGATCCATGCCATCAAAGGAGCGTTAACCATGGAAGAGAAAATCAACATTCAATTTGCCCGGCGCATGTCCCAGCTGCCCCCCTACCTGTTTGGCATGATTAACCAAATGAAGATGGAAAAGCGCTGGAAAGGGGATGATGTTATCGATCTGGGGATGGGCAACCCTGTGGATCCGGCCCCTCAGCCGGTTATCGACAAATTGGTTGAAGTGGCCAACGATCCAAAAACCCATCGCTACCCTGCGGCCGACGGCATGCGCAACCTGCGCCGCGAAATCGCCAAAAACTATCAGCAGGATTACGGGGTGAAGCTGGACCCTGATGATGAAGTCATTTGCACCATCGGCTCCAAAGAGGGCATCTCCCACTTGTGTTTGGCCCTGATCGGTCCGGGCGACACGGTCCTGGTACCGGCACCGGCCTTTCCCATCCATGTCTATGCCGCCATTATCGCCGGCGGCAGCGTCATTCGTATTGCGCTGGAGGGCAAAGGAAGCTTTGTGCAGCGCATCGCCGATATGTGCGAAAATGTCTACCCGCGCCCCAAGCTGCTGATCTTGAACTACCCACACAACCCCACCAGCATTTTGGGCGGAATCGAACAATACAAAGAGATCGTTGGTTTGGCAAAAAAATACGGGTTTATGGTGATTCAAGATTTTGCTTACGCCAAAATCACCTTTGATGGCTATAAAGCCCCCAGTTTTTTGGAAGTGCCCGGCGCCCGGGATGTAGGTGTGGAGTTCGGCTCCTTTTCCAAATCCTACAACATGGCCGGCTGGCGACTGGGATATTGTGTGGGCAACAAAGAGATCATAGCCGGCTTGAGGAAAATAAAAGGCTATTACGACTATGGCATTTTTTCCGCTGTTCAAATCGCCGGCATCGTCGCCCTGCGCCATTGCCATGAGGATATTATCCAACAAGCCGCCATTTATAAAACCCGGCGCGATGTGCTCTGTGAAGGGCTTGAACGTATCGGCTGGCCTGTTACACCCCCCAAAGCCGGTATGTTCGTCTGGACCAAAATTCCTGAACCGTTTGATAAGATGGGCTCCATGGATTTTTCCATTCGGATGATGGATCAAGCCAACGTGGCCCTGGCGCCGGGCATCGGATTCGGCGAAGAGGGTGAAGGCCATGTGCGCATCGCCCTGGTAGAAAATGAACACCGCATTCGCCAGGCATTGCGCCAAATGAAACGGGCGATGCAGAGCCTTGAATATTAGATTAAGGAGCCGTCATGGTGGATGCATTGGCTTTGCTGGCATTGCTGATTGGACTTGAGCTGGTCCTGGGAGTGGACAATGTATTGGTGATCGCAATATTTGTGGCGCGTTTGCCCGCAGAAAAGCGCCAAAAAGCCCGAGTATTGGGGTTGGCATTGGCCATGGTCGCCCGTCTGATCCTGTTGGTCGTCGTTGTGGCATTGGCCGGCTTAACCCAAGCTATCTTTTTGAATTTGTCTATACGCGATCTCATCTTGTTGGCTGGGGGCCTTTTTCTGCTTTACAAAGCAGTTAAAGAGATCCATCACACTCTTGCCTTGGCGCATGAAGCGGGTGAGTCGTCTACAAGCAAGGCCGGTAGTTACCAGACCATTATCACCCAGATTGTGTTGCTGGACATTGTCTTTTCGGTGGATTCGGTGATTACCGCTGTGGGATTGACCTCGCAACTCTGGATCATCGCTACAGCCGTAATCCTCTCTTTCGTGGGTATTCTGTTTTATGCCAAACCCATTGGCGAATTTATCATACAACATCCGGCATTGAAAATACTGGCCCTCTCCTTTTTAATCACTATCGGCATCACTATCTTTATGGAGGGCCTGCACCAACATGTACCCAAGGCCTACATCTACCTGCCGATGGGGTTCGCCCTGGGCGTGGAGATACTCCAGATGCGCTACGAACATAACCGACGCAAGGCGCAACAAACACAATGAATTAAAAGCGGGTCAAAAAACAAGGTCGGAAAATAAAAAATGATTATCCTGGCTCATAGAGTCAGACATTGGGTTAACCCCGTAGGGAGATACTTCTAAACGCGCTGCCGGCGAAAGCCATTGCGGTTTACCGATCTGCGGCGTTCCAATAGGCCGGCGCAGAGGCCGGCCCTACGTTGAATCGTTGGTGACCAGGAAGATGATCTTCGTAGGGCCGGGCTCTGAACCGGCCTGTTCTGACGATGCTACGGCAAAGCCGCCTGCCGGTTTCCTGACCCTTAAGCACCGGTCTCGTTTTTGAAATCAAGAGCCTTTATAGAATCAGGCCCCATCCTTCACTTAAAACTTGACACCTAAATGCTTAAGACTGTTTTTATACCCCTTGTTTGATTTAAACATCCTTAGCGAGCGCCATATCTGTCAACCGGTGTCCAGCTTACAATATATTTGGTCGCGGCCTCTTTGCTTGGCCTGGTAGAGCATGTGGTCTGCACGATCAATGAGCTTTTCCAGGGATTCTCCGGGCAGGTGGGTGGCAATTCCGCCGCTAATGGTGATATGGATACGTTGTCCTGCCAGCGCGATCCCCAGTTTTTTGGTTTGCATGCGAATCCGTTCTGCCAATTGCAGGACCTGTTTTTGGTCACCGGTCGGCATAAAAATCAATAGCTCTTCCCCGCCATAGCGAATGGGAATATCGCTCTCGCGACACTCTTTGAGCAAAATGGCAGACACTTTTACCAAAACATTGTCTCCGGCACTGTGACCGTAGCGGTCGTTGATCCGCTTAAAATGATCCAGATCAAACATGATGGCGCCCACCCCCGGGATGGTGTTGCGATCATGGGCGGCCAACAGCAAAGTGGCTGACTCCAGCATGTAAAGACGCGTATACAGCTGCGTCAAAGGATCGCGGATGGCTTGCCGGTGCATTTGTTTCATGTGGTGCCAGCGCTCGATCGCAATCAAACCCAACAACAATGTGACCACCAGGATCAGGAAAGTGACCAATACACTTTGCACAATTCTAATGCTCATATTGTGAACAGGCCATAAAATGTTAGCGCGCCAACCGGCCGAGGGCACCGTACTGCCGGTGAGTACAAATTGCCGCTGGTTTTGGTCCATCATGGAAGAAGCGTGCGCGGAAAGGGTGATCAGACGAATATCGCCCATGGTTTCAACGGGTTCGGTGCTCAAAGGTTTAATATCCACACCCGTATAGACGTGCTGGTGGCGAAGCCGCACAGTAGCCGCTTTGGGCAACGGCGTCAAAGAGTGGAAGAGAAACTCTTTAGGCGCGCTGATAATGATCACGCCATTGGGATCGGTGATCAGCAGGGGGCGCTTGGCACGTTCATTCGCCAGAACCAGATCCTGGGGATCCGTTTTGGTAACGGCCACAGCCATGATACGGCCATCCATGCGAACAGGCAAAGAGACATAATAACCCAGATTCCCGGAATTCACCCCGATGGCCGCATATTGACCGGTTCCTCCCAATAGGGCGGTTTTGAAATGCGGGTGGAAACCATAGTCCTGCCCCATAAACGAATCGGGCGCTGCCCAATTACCCGAGGCAATGACCACGCCACCGGTGTCAAGGATATAGGCCTGGCTGCCGGCCATGACATTAAAGCGTGAAAGAAAGTGATTTACAGAGCTGCTGCGTTGCGGGTCATTGGGTTTTTTAAGCAAAGCCAGCACCCGTTCATCCGTGCTGACGATTTGGGTCATGGTATACAGGTTATCGATTTGGCTTTGCATATAGGCGATATTGACTTTGAGATCGTCCGCTGCAAGATTATGCAACTGTTCGAGGTATGCATTGCGAGACCACCGAGAGACGTAGAAAGAGATCGGTATGGCGATGAATATGCCGATGAGAAACAGCCAGCGCAGAAATGGGCGCCTTGGTGTAACGTTGGTGTGCATCTTGGTGGGTTACCTAATCTTGTTAATAAGTTTGGAGCTCAATAAAATCAGACAAGCTTTAAATACTCTCTGATTTCCAACGCGGCCGTTCCGCCCTCACCCGCAGCACTGACCACCTGCTTGGTGCTGGTATCCCGCACGTCGCCGGCTGCAAACACCCCCGGGATACTGGTTTCGAGCATAAAGGGGTCGCGCTGGTCAAAACCGGGCGGCCGCCGACCAGCATGCACCAAAGCGTGCCCGGTGACCATAAAACCCCACGGGTTCAATTGTACACCGCTCTGTGTTAAAAACGCTGTATTGGGAACCAATCCGATGAATATAAAGGCCCCATCCACATCCAGTTCATCCTCTTGATGGGTCTGGTTGTTTAACGAATTAATTCTTTTAAGTTTACCGGCTGCTCCTTCAAAGGTTTTAACCTCGGTGTGCCACTTGACAGTGATCCGGGGGTGAGCCGCCACTTTGTCTTGAATAAACCGGCTGGCTTTAAATTCACCGCCGCGGACCAGAATCGTGACCCTTTGGGCAAACTTGGTTAGCAACAAACTCTCTTCAGCCGCACTATTGCCCCCGCCGACCACAACCACGTGTTTGCCCTTGTAAAAAGGGCCGTCACAAGTGGCGCAGAAATGGACGCCGGCACCCAGATAAGCGGTTTCACCCGGCACATGAAGTCGTTTGTAGCGGCTTCCCGTGGAGATGAGCAAGACCTTGGCACTGTATGCACTACCGTCGGCGGTTTTGATACACCGGTAATTGTCATGGTGCTCGACTGCGGTCACTTCCTGGGCCTGGAGCAGCTCGACACCGAAACGTTCGGCTTGCTGACGCAGGCGTTTAGAAAACTCAATACCTGCAACCCCGTCGGGGAACCCGGGCATGTTGTCAAGCTTTTCAGTGCCGGCCGCCTGGCCGCCAAAAGCGGCTCGCTCAATGACCAACGTATCGATGGCCTCACGAGCAGCATAAACGGCGGCGGTCAACCCGGCAGGTCCGCCGCCCAGAATGATTAAATCATAATGCCTACGATTGGCAGTGGTTTTAAGGCCCAGTTTTTGCGCCAACTGGGCATTGGACGGTTCCACCAAAAAGTCACCGTCGGCAAACATCACCGTGGGAATGATACGCTTGCCATGGTTCTTTTCGATGACATATTGCTCGGCGGCTTTATCCTCCTCAATGTCGATCCATTGGTAGGGAATCTGGTGTTCACCCAAAAACTGCTTGCTGCGGCGACAATCCGGACACCAATGGGCACCGTATACGATAATCTCTGATAGAGTCATGGCGATCGCGTCCTTTCGTAATATAAAATATGCTAAAATATCAGAAAATCCCACGCAACTGTTAAATAATAACCAGCGGCCGTTTTGTGATTTTGACCTAGATCAATTGCCTTGAAGGTCATGCATATTACTATGCAAGAGAAAAAGGAGACGCCCAATGATCGACCGTAGAAAATTGGAGGATGAACTTGGCCGTATCAACGCCCTGATTGAAGAGGCAGAGGCCCGGTTGGGTGCACATTCCGTCAAACCGGTACTCATGCAAAGGCTCTTCGAGCTGGAGGAGGAACGAGATGCGATCTTGGCACGGCTCCATCGTTAACATCGAAAAATGGGCTCATACACCAAACCAAGGTATCTTGACGGCAGTTCGTTAAAAAGTAACCTTTGCCAATGATTTGAATTCATTAGAGACATGCGGCCTCAAACTGGGTGGTCGACCTGAACATGATATCACCGGCTATGACCTGTGAATGAGTTTTGATGCGTTGCCAAAGGTTCCCCTATGGCTGCAATTTAATCAAGCCGACGACTTCTTTCAAGCCCAAAGCACACTTGTTTGCTTAAACGAATGGACGGCGAACCCGGTGTGCGATAGACCGGCTACTCAATGTATTGTTCCGGGCAATATTGATCCATAAACCGGTTTTCCAGGCGATAGGCCTCCATCTCCAGAATCATGTTTGCCAGCGCAGGATCAAAGGACGCCGCAACATTGTCCTGGTGTGCCTTGTTTTGAAAATAGTGGGTCAATTCATGAACCAAAACAGCCTTTTGACGGCAAGGGGATAGAAAACGGCCCACATAAATATGACCTGTGTTTGGGTTGAACATACCCACCACACCCTTTAGGTAGTCATCCATGATCTGCCGGGCACGGTTTAAACCGTAGGCGGCCTGCCAATTTTTAAAGGATTGTTTACTGCGGGATTGAAACACCCGCCGCAGTTCCGATCGGGAGACATAATGGATAGGAGGAAGCGGATCGCTGCCAGCTACCTGCATTTGGCCAGCCACCCAACGGAAAATCGCTATCGAAGGAAAATCGTGGACCGCATCGTTTGCCCGGCTCAATGGGGTCAACATTGAAACCGCAGCCCCAACCAGCACGATGGGAATCAGACGGCACCACATAATAATAAAAATCTCCTCTGGAGATGCTATCGGTATGTTAGCTGAAATCTTTATGGACAAAGGACTTAATCCGCATCTCTTCATCTAGGCAAAATGGATAAATATCCTATTATTTATTTGATATATTTGCATATTGAAATCATGGACGCGCGATACCCATGCCATGTCAAAGCCGCATAGGACCCAGAAGACGGTGATCTGGAAGTTCTGATGGAAAAAAGATGGGATGATCTGCAATGCGATGATAGCTCACTACACCAAAAATTCTTGCCATTTGGCCGTCCGGGCGCTTATATACCTTTAAGTTTTAGCAACCGGTGGGGCGGCATCCCTGCGCGATATTAAAATCATGAACAGCAACATCCCGGCGAGACGCCGCTCCCGCAATTTGGATGCAAATAGTCTTTGCCTTCTTTTCTCAAGGCCTGCGACGTTAATCATCTGATATGTTAGGATTCCTGATCGAAAATGAATGCCATTAAAAGAACTGCCGATACTGTGAATCGTTGGTACACCCGCAGCGTGTTGGATCATCCCATTGCCGTCATCGTGATATTGGCGTTGGTGGTGGGCCTGTTGGCTTACAAAGCTAAGGATTTTAAGATCGATGCATCCGCTGAAACATTGATGCTGGAGAACGATGCGGATTTGCGCCTGACCCGCCAGGTTTACAAACGATATGGCATCAATGACATTTTAATGGTGGCCTTTACCCCTAAATCAGGGGATCTGTTTGAGGGCAAAAACCTTGCGACGTTGGCCCAATTGCGGGATGAACTGGCTGCCTTAAAACAGACCGATTCAGTGATTACGATATTAGATGTGCCACTGTTCAAAAGCCGATCGGATTCACAAGCCGCATCTTCAGAAAAATTGGTTACCTTGCAATCCATCGGCGTGGATCGCGCTCTGGCTGCCGAGGAACTCAAAGAGAGTGACTTGTACCGGGACCTTGTAGTTAGCCGCGACATGCAGACCACCGCTGTGGTGATCAACCTTAAATTTGATGGCGATTATCGGGAATTGATTCAACAGCGCAATGGGCTTCTGGAAAAAATGGCCGACAGGCCATTAACCCGCGCTGAAAAAGCCCTACTTAAAACATTGGCCCAAAAGATCGATCAGCGACTGGCATATTTGAATAAGGTTCAACATGACAATATCTCGGCGGTGCGCTCCATTTTAAAAAAGTATCGTCCCCAAGGTGAGTTGTTGTTGGGCGGTATTAGCATGATTGCCGATGACATGATCACCTTTATTAAGAACGACCTAAAAGTATTTGGTTGGGGTGTATTTATACTGCTAGTGGTGATGCTGGGCATCATTTTTCGTCGACTGCGCTGGATCGTGCTGCCCATGTTGTGCTGTTTTCTTTCCGTCATCGCCATGATGGGGGTACTGGCGCTGTTCAATTGGGAGGTGACGGTGATCTCCTCCAATTTTATCTCCTTACAATTGATTATCACCTTGGCCATCGCCGTTCACCTTATCGTACGCTACCGTGAATATGAAAAAAGCGAACCCCTCAGCGACCAACGCACCCTTGTGCGCAACACCATTCGATCTAAATTTGTCCCGTGTCTCTATGCGGCCCTGACCACCATAGCCGGTTTCGGCTCCCTGCTGTTGTGCGACATCAAACCGGTGATCCATTTTGGATGGATGATGAGCGCGGGTATTCTCCTTTCTCTGTTTTTAACCTTTATCCTCTTTCCGGCCGGCATTGTTTTCCTGAAAAAACCCAACACGGCCAAAGCGGATGGCGCTGCACGGTTTTCACTGACGGCTTTTCTGGCCCATTTTACGCAACACCACGGCACGCTGGTTTTGGTGCTGGCCACGGCACTGTCGATCTTCAGCGTGTTAGGCGCTTTGCGTTTAAAGGTGGAAAACAGTTTTATTGACTACTTCAAAAAAAGTACCGAAATCTACCAGGGCATGAAAAAGGTCGACCAAAAATTGGGCGGTACGACGCCATTGGATGTGCTGGTCCAGTTTGAAGCAGTGGATTTGAATGATTTCGAAGATGAACAGGACCCGTTTGCCGAGGAATTGGGTGCACAGACGGAAGACAGCAGCGACAAATATTGGTTTACCGATGAGCGCATTGAGCGGATAGAGAAAGTACACGACTACCTCGAATCCCTGCCGGCCATCGGCAAGGTCATCTCGGTGGGTACACTGCTTAAACTGGGCCGCAGTTTGAACAATGGCAAAGCGCTGGACAGTATAGAAATTACCGTGGTGTATGACAAGCTTCCCGAAGACTACAAAGACCTGGTGGTCAAACCCTATCTGTCCATTGAAAACAACGAAGCACGATTTTCCGTTCGCATCAAGGACTCCTTAGAGGGCCTCAAACGCAACGCCTTGCTGCAGCAGATTCAAAAAGAGCTGGTCACAAAGGTGGGCATCGCAAAAAACAACGTAAATCTGGCCGGCACCATGGTGCTGTATAATAACATGCTGCAAAGTCTATTCTCATCTCAGATTAAAACGTTAGGTGTCGTGGTGCTGGCACTGCTGTTGATGTTCTGGATTCTATTTCGCTCTTTATTAGTGGCCCTGGTGGCCATATTCCCAAATATTCTATCCGCAGGATTCGTTTTAGGAATGATGGGCTGGCTGGACATCCCTCTGGACATGATGACCATTACCATCGCTGCAATTAGCATCGGTATTGCTGTGGATGATACCATTCACTATATTCATCGTTTTAAAAATGAGATCGCTGAAGATGGCGACTACTATCAAACCATGCATCGCTGCCATAGCAGCATCGGTCACGCCATGTACTATACCTCGGTCACCATCATCATCGGATTTTCAATTCTGGTGTTTTCCAACTTCTGGCCGACTATCTATTTCGGCGTATTTACCGGCATGGCCATGTGCATCGCCCTGATCGCCTCCTTGACCCTGCTGCCACAATTGTTGATATGGACAAAGCCATTTGGAAATCATAATCTTACGGACCTATGACTCAAAAAAGGTTCAGGGCTTTTTTTAAGGCTATGTATATGAAAGGTGAGTTTAAACTTTAATCTGTAGGTGTTGGCAAACCACGCCAGAAAATGAATTTATCGCAGGACCGCCTTAATTTTGGTTATTGGCCCTTACTTTCGTACTACACGATATCGATGGTCAACGGCACAATATGCAGTTCGCGGTTAATTTCGCGGGTATCGCCGATTGCCCACCCTTGGCATTGGGCTTTACCATCCAGCAATTTATCAATTTGGGCCACAAGGCCTTTGATATTCACAATGGGATGGCGGGCAAAAACTTCTGGCAGCCCGTAAGTAAGATTGCAAGCCAAACACTTGCCACGACGTTGATGCAGTTCTAAATTGAACAAGAGCTGTTTTTCTCTGGCCGCCTTGAAACCCAGCCGGATATCATAGGCTCCCTCCCCGGCATCGCCATAGAGCGCATCAAAAAACTGGTCGGACCGCTCTAAGGGAAAAAGGGCATCTAATTTATCCTGACTAAATAGCGTGCTGAAATCGCTCATGTTTTGGATGTTCTCCCGCTGGATAAGCTATTTGAATCAATGTGGGCCAGACTATTTCAAGTCTGGATTGAAAATGCAAGCCCTGTTCAAGCGTCTCCATTGCGGGTATAGGATAAAGGCAAAACAAGGAGCACTCAAGTTGACCGCAAAAACACCGATTTAGTTTTATACAAATCCTTGATAAGGTTAGATCATGCAAGAGGCTTCGCATCAATATGTTCCATCCGTAAACGCTAAAGCCATGCGGCGCTGTCTGGCATGCGGTGATCCGCTGCCACCCCGGCACCGACGCTATTGTGCCATGGCTTGCCAACAATACCTGCTGGCCTCCTTGAACCGCCGCACAGGGCTGCTGCAAGCCTTGAGCACCCGTTATGCAACCTTCTATTTTACTGATTTTGTTATTGTTATGGACGTAATGATATATGGCGTCGAACAAATCTATAGCTACATGTTGCCCCGTACGCACGGCAAAAAACCGGTAGAAGATTTTTGCGATCTTTCCAATATTTTGGGTGCAGCCTGGTGGCGCGAAAAAGAGCGCACCAAGAAACGCTACGCGGCCAGTCAGCATGTGTTGGAGCGGGCCCGCAGGGCCAAAGCACCCAAAGAGACAGTGATGCCAAAAACCTTGAGCGTACCATCGGTTCGCAAAGCCAGCCTGATAACGTTAAAGATGGAAGCCGCTGATCTGACCCCTTCCAATTTGGAGCAGCGCATCCGGCACGCGTATTGGCGCCAAGCCAAAAAGCACCACCCCGACCAAGGGGGCAACTCCAATACCTTTATCAAAATCCGCGAAGCCTATGAAGTGTTGCTGGGTTGGGCCCGACGCCCAACCTTTTTCCGCCAGGCCGGCTTTCCGGACAAATGGCTATATCAGGGGGAGACGGGGCGGTGGATTAAGCCGATTACCCCCCGCAAGACCGGCAATCCATAAATCAACGCTGAATGTTGCTCGACTAGGGTTTGTGGCCTGCTGGGGTCTGCATCTTTTCCAATAGTGTGATGATTTGTTCTTGCTGTTTTAGGATTTGCAGATTGCTCTCAACCATATAACGTGTTGATACGGCAATTTGGCGCAGGTACTCATTAGATTTGTCGGTGGTGTAGCTTCTGCCGGCTTCGGATTTAAGGGCCTGATAAAATTCCTTGTCCAGTTCGATGTAAACACCTTTGGCGGGATATCTGGAAGAGACGTCCGCCGCTGCCCCCTGGAATGCGAATAGACCCAAACCAGCACCAAGACCGGCTATCGCCAGGACGACAAGGGCTTTTCGAAAAGACAACATATACTTCTCCTTTGGTCTATTTTAATTTCAATATATAATCGGCATCTTGTGTCGACACATGCTTTGCATCAAATAGGCCCTCGGTTTCAGGCAGCACCACGGCATAGGGCCAGTTTTTGAGTTTCTCCAGTTGGGCGGGGATACCCAGTTTGCGCGCATGACCGCTGCCGGCCAGGATCACCATGATGGTGTCGGGATCACGCATTAAAAAATCAACGGCATGCATGGCCATGGCGGTATCCCAAACCAGCTGGGCTTCGCAAAAACGTTCAAACGCCATGTTTCCGTGACCATGGGCGCCGTATGCCTCCTTGACAAAATCACGGTAAGCCGGCGTAACATTGCAGGTAATGCCTTCGAGTGAACCTTTCTGATCCGGACTTAAGGAGGTAAATCCATGATAGGCCACTTGGGCGGTGACCTTGCGGGAAACATTCAAGCCTGTCATGGGAATCCGGTTTTGGCGCGCATATTCGAAGATGGGACGGTAAAGGCGCCAGTCAAAATTCCAATTGTCCAGATAGATGGGCTTAAACTGTTTCTCATCCAATTCACCGGTCACCCAAAGATCCAGTTCCTTCTGACCGTCGCGTCGAAACATCTCCAGGCCGATGGCCACTTTGCGTCCAGCGCGATGCAGGGCTCGGATCATCTGAAGCTGGGCTCGATGGTGACGTGCATTGTTGTGGAGTTCACCCACCAGGACAATGCGTACACGCTCTAATCGTTCGACCGCCTCTGCCTCGGAAAGGAGCTGCTGTCGGGACAGATCGTAGAGTTGCATAGACTCAGATCCAGTTCCGCCGTGACAACTGGTCATGATGATCATCCATAAGCCAAACGCCCAGACTGGATCGATCTTCATAAGGCACCTCGCTGAGATGAGGCTGAATTCACAGAGGACCATTTATAGATAAGCGGAGAGTCCATCACCGGCCAGGTTCCTTTGACCTGGTTGCGCTGTCCGTCAAACAACAAATAACTGTACTTGCCGTAATGGGGAATTTTGGTGGAGACCGCCCGCGCCAGATCATCCGAAGCAGGCAAAAAGAGTGCAACGATTTTACCATTATTCCGGGGGTGTTGAAACACACCGAAAAAACTTGAGGTGCGGCGGGGATAGGATTGTCCCGCCAGGGTAACCATTTGGGCGCTCAATTGAAATTCCGGATCTGCCATGGTCCACCACTGCGGGTCGCGGGGTTGTCCCACAAAGACAAGATTGTTGGACAAATGGCTTTGGGCAAATCGCTCCTCATTCACAATGGCCGCCGCATTCACGCCCAAGGCAGCTGTCAGACGCTGAGCAATGCTCAACCCCTTTGCACCCATTTCCTGGGCCACCACCACTGTGAGCGAATCCGACCCTTTGACGCTATTGACCGTCAGGGGCAGCTCTTGTCGGGCCAGACGCCTGAAAAGGTTCACGTCGGGATCGACCACCAGCATCCGTGGCGCTGAGGATGCGTGTATTGAAAAAGGTGTGGCTGGACCGGATAACGTCCAAGCACTTTGCTCGGTTTGATTATCGGTATGCAACACCAAATCCACATTTAAGGAATAGTATGGCTTCGTCTGCATGATCTGACCCGAGATGCGATACCCCCCCTTATCCGGTACCGCCGTCACTTGGGTTAACTGCAGATAGGGTGCCCCGGGCCGGTTAAGCCATTGGTTGAAGAATCCTTCGAGTGACTGGCCACTTGCCTTTTCAAAGGCTAGCTGCCAATGGCGCCAGGAGATCGCTTGAAAACGGTTGCGGAGATAAACATCTTTCAGGGTTTGCCAGAAGGTGCCGTCACCCACTGTCCGACGCAACATATGAAACACCATGGCCGCTTTATCGTACCCGACTGTTTTGGATACCGGGTCGCTGCGGCTTGAAAATTCAGATATCGCCATCTCGTTTGGCGGTTTGACCAGATTGGCGTAATTGCGCAGCCATTGGCGCCGGTAAGCGATCCCTTTGCCCTGTTGTTCTTTGTAGAGATAATCGGCCACATAGGTTGTGAGCCCCTCACTCCAATTGCCCGACGAAAAATCGACCATGACACCATTGCCCCACCAGCAATGTGCTATTTCATGTCCTAAACTGGTATGGATGATAAACGGGAGTTGGAGAACTTGGCGTCCCATCAAGGTAAATGAGGGAAACCCGTATCCGGTAGGAAAGAAGTTTTCTACCACGGCAAACTGACTGAAAGGATAGGGACCGAAACGCTGTTCGTAAAACTTGATGTATCGCCCAACGGCCGCCAAGTAATCCGGACTTAAGGGTTGAATTGCATCCGAAAAATATGTGGCTGCCGTGATCCGGCCGAATTTTTGCGTGGCCAACCGCAACGGCCCGGCGACCAGACTCAAACCCCTTAACGGATCCTCCACCTCCCAGCGGGACAGGGTGCGACCGTGGGATGAAGTATGCCCCAAACTGCGACCGGCCGCGACGGCCAGCACCCCCCGGGGCGCATCCACGGTGAGCGTGTAAGTATCTTTGGTTTTCAGGCTCCGGGGATACCAATTGGCGCCCGCCAGCAACAAGGCTCCCCGGGGCTGTATGGTGCCGGTCACCCCATAACCCGGGTTATCCGTATTGAGGGGTCTGGCAGACACCGCATCATTAAAGACCCCCCCATAGGAAATCTCCAGGTTGCGATCGGCTTCGCCATCCGACAGGAGAATCGTAAGGCGCCCCTGCCGAAACCGGTAATCTACCGGGCGATTGCCCAAGGTAACCGTTTGAATTGCCAAGTGGGATGCCAACTCAAACACAATAGGACTTTTGGGGTTTCGATGAAGCAATAAGCGATCGACGGCGCTGAGTTGATGTGCCTTGGGGTCTAAACGGATGAGCAGGCTGTGACGCCGGACCGAATGACCGGCAGCCAGGGCACTGGAAAAAAACCACCCCGACCCGCCCATGAGTAATGCGAAAACCAAAGCTGTTATTAAACACAGACGTGTTCTCATAAAAGTAGGATCCGATCTTTTTTAGGCAGCTGTGAGGTTAAATTAGTGCCTCCCCCATCAATGTCAAAACAAAGTGTCAGGAACCGGCATCAAGATGTTGATAACAGCAAGGGCTTTTGATAAAATGGGCTTTTATGCTAAAATAAGGGCTTGTGTCTCCATAGCTAAATGTGTTTTGGTTCAAGCCGCAAAGTTTGAAGATTGAAGGTGTTGCTGGCGGACGATAAACGATCTGTCACAACCCAGGCATATAGCAGGTATGCACATAATATTGCGAACCACCGGCAAACCCATTTCCAATAGACACCATACCTTCTCTTTAAACTTTCTGCTTTAATCTTTAAACTGATTGTGCATCAACACGATTTGCACGACAGAAATTTACTGCCGTCGATCTAACTTCGTTGGTAAGACAGATTCGATCAATGGAATTGAACCCATAAACCATGGATGGGGATACCACTGGATATGGCAGAGCTGTTTTGGAAGGGAAAATCACTGCAGGCGCTCACAACAAAAGAGTGGGAGGCGCTATGCGATGGCTGCGGGCGCTGCTGTCTGCAGAAACTCAAGAATCCGACCACCGGAAAAGTCAGCTACACCTGGGTCGCGTGTTATCTGCTCGATGTTCAAACCTGCCGCTGCAGCGATTATGATCTGCGCCATATCCTGGTCCCCGACTGTCTCAAACTCAAGCCGGATAACATTGCCAAACTGCGCTGGCTGCCCAAAACCTGCGCCTACCGCCGCATCGCCGAAGGTAAGGCGCTGCCCCCATGGCACCCTTTGCTCACCGGCAATTCCGATTCGGTGCATACGGCCGGGATGTCGGTACGCCGGCGCGCCATCTCAGAAGAACATGTCCATCCGGACGACCTGGTCAATTTTCAAATAACAGAACGGTTTTAATACCGGCGTCGGGGTTGCCGCGCCTTCAGATGATTTGAATCAGAGCAAATGGGGCTACACGCCATCGCTGGACAGATCGAGTGCCAACAGCTTTCTGGCTGCAGCCCGCAAGTTTTCTTTATTGTCCGAAGCAAACCCCATCGCATCACCCTCAAAAGAATAAAGTAGATCCATGACTTCATCTTCAGTCGGTTTTTGGATGAGAAGATGATACAGCGGACCAATGCAGAAATCATACTCATCATCCGGCCCCGCGCCCTGTATGCCGATAGGATCCCAATCCGCCAACAACACCTGACGAATGGCGTCCATAATTTTTTTCGCTTGTCGTTGTTTTAGCTTCACCCCGAACCAATCCTTACCATTTTAAAACGAAATATAGAAAAAAATAGGGCGCCCCCGTAATTACAGGCTCTGTCCGGTTGAAATTTCAATGTGTGATTGGCATTCAAATCAAACTCCCCATGCAAATTGGAATTCTATTTCTTCGGCCTTGCCAAATAAGGATTTTGTTCCTGAAACCAGTCATGTGCAGCTTGTTTCTCCTGTTCGGTGAAATCGGCTATGCGCCAGGATTGAGGATCAAGGTAGAGGGCATATCCCAGGGCTCGGATTCGATCCTGCGGTACCGCCGTATATTTGGCTTCAAACGCAAAGGCCCAACCGAACATCGGTTGAATCACCTGGTAGTCTTTTACCCACTTAAGGGCTAAATCAAGATAGCGTTTGTCCTCGCTATGTTGGTAGAGCCACTCGCACACTTCAATCATCTGGTACCACGGAAACAAGGGGCGTTTATCTGTATAAGGGATGACGTGGAATGCCTTATGGAGTCGATCCACGGCGCTTTCATGATCACCGGTCCAACACAAGTATACGGCTAACGACAATTCGCTATCAAACCCGAATTGCTTGGTACTGCCGAATATCTCCGGTGGAAGTTCCGGAAAGTTCTTCTTACCGGTATGCGGTTGTTTTAGACCCGTTTTTACCAGGATAGTGTACAAAAAATGATCGATCTCCTTCTGGTGGCCGCTCTTCAGACCCGTCCAAACCAGATAAGGCTTGAATGCGACACCCAAATATATGTCTTGGTAGGAGTAAAGCCGGCTGCGTTCTTTTAAAATCCGATAACTTTCCGCGTATTCCCTCTTTTTTAAGTGCTCATAGGCTTTGGAAAAGGAACCGTAGAAGGAAAATGGTTCGTCCGGCATCTCGTCTGTATAATAGCGCTTCATGGCTTCATAAAAATCTTTGCTGCTATCAAAATCGGCATAGGCAAGTGAACCGAAATGTTCCGGGCCCAGCATTTTTCTGTCTGGACCCATCACAACTTTTTTTCTGAATTGATACTTGCTTAAATCATCGACGGACTCAATGAAATCGGCGAATTTGAAATCGGGCGGGCGGTCGATGAGGCAAAGCAGCCCAAACCGGGCGGGAAAGCTTCTTTGCCGGCTGGTCTGATTCTGCCCGGCCATGTCGCTGATCCAATGTATCAACACATGCTTTTCGGTATGCTGCAGGCGATGGCCCACAAAAGCCGAGGTCCAAATATGGGGTTCCGGAAAGCGGCCCAGCAGAGTGGGAAACATTTGCCAGGCTGTGCTTGACTCTCCCATCAGGTGCGCAAAGGTCATGTAGTCTCGGTAGCGATACGAAGAATCATACCGCTGGGCACACCGCAACATATACCGGGCGGCAGTGGGAAAGTCCCGATCCAGCAACGCCAGCCTGGCGCTGCTGGTCAGGGATGCATGGCTTCCTGTATCCAGTGCTGCGCTGAATTCATAGAGCGGCCGTGCCTCGGTGGATGCGCCCTGCCAGAACAGATAGCTGCCGGCGATGTAAGCCTTATAGGACAAACCCACACGATTTTCGGGCGCCCCTTTGGCAAATCCAGGATAGTCCAGGAAGATATCCCTGGCCTTGGCATATTCACCCTCATTGACATGCAGTTCCCCCAGACTTTTATAGATTTTCCAGTTGCGGGTCCCCTGGCCGATCATTCGGATGTAGGGAATTTTGGGGTCTTCAACGGACTGGGTCATGGATTGTTCGACCAGTTCGATGATATGACGATGGGGATGTCCCTTAAACCGGCCTCTTAATTTCGTTTGGATCAAATTCCGGGCTTTTTGTTTATCATCCATTGAATAGATACTTACCATGGCCTTTAAGTCGTGGATACCGCTGGTGCTCCAGTCGATCAGATCTTCACGCAGCCGCATGTTGCCGCTGCGGGCGCAATCGGGTATGGGCGGATAATCCGAGGCAATTCCATACAATAGGGTCTTGAAAGGCTTGATCCGTTGGTTTTCAACCAGGCGCAAGCGGTCTGTTGATAACAGGACAGATTTTGCCTTAAAATACGCCCACCCCTGTCTGCCGTACCACCATAATCCCTGCAGGGCCTCATTCAATGCCGTTTTTAGAAGTTGTGTCTTCTGCTCCCCCTGAAGCGGGTAAGCCTGTTCACATAAAATAGCGGCATGCAAAAGGACAAAATAAGGGTGGCCCCCATAAGATTTCAAAAACTGGTTGCACGATTGCAGGGCACTATCTAGCGAACACTGAATATCTTTATAAAACCGCACTTGTTTAACCAGATTCGACTGGCCGATGCCTTCGAGCATGAGGAGATAGTCCACTGCACAAGGCCCGTGCGGATTGGTGGAGAGCAGATTGATCAATGGTTCAGCGGCTATTCTTTTGTGGATATGTTCCTGAAAGCTCTGATCGAAAATGACGGCCATCTCCTCTTGGGCTGCTTGAGGCGAAAGCCTGGAAGCCAACTCTTTCAGGGAGAACCCCTGCACCGGGAAATGGGCATCAAGGCACTGTTTCAAGGGGAGATTGGGTCTTAGATCCCATCCGTCCGGATCATTCAGGATTAAATCGAAAAAGTACTCCCACTCCGGGTATTGGGCAACGATATTTTTCACCAGGTCCTTATCCAGCACGGCGGTGTATCCCATTTTCAGGTACATATACTCCACTGCGGCAAAAAATTTCTGCAAAGGCGCATCGATACGCTCCAGGGTTTGTTTAAGCTGTGGCAGATTCCCGTTCAGCAATTGAACTAAAAAGCGCGCCTCGGCATTTTGATGATCGCCAAGCACCTCCAGTGCTGCGGGCCGTCGGTGCAGATGATAGTAGGCCCGCGCTTTCAGAATTGCATAGTCCGGGTGGTTTGGATTGGCTTCGTCCAACGCGGCCAGGGAACGAATGAACATATAGTTTTTTTGAAATTCCGCCAGCGGCGGTATCAGTGTTCCCATAAATTGAAACAAGTAGCTCTGCCGGATGGCGTCCCTGGCGTCTTCATGAAAAAACATGGCCGGCGTATGGGGAATATTCTGACTCACAACGCTGGAACCAATGACGGTGCTTTTCTTCGCTGTTTCGGAAAACCCCAGGAAACCCAACACCTCTCCCAGTAGTTGTTCGAAAAGGATCGACGGCAACTGATTCGAACGGATATCAAGATTGGTCCAGTTTTTACGTCTTATTCCATTGGTCGTGCCGTAATCATCAGCTGCCTGTATCGCGATCGTGAGGTCCAGGCTCATCACATGACCGAGTGAATCTTCACGAGTCCCGGCAAACCCCCAGATGACATGTTTACAGCCCATTTGCCCGGCCAAGGCATAGACTTGATCATCGTCAATAACCCGGGCAGTGGCGCCCAAGGCCAATTGAACCAACGGCAAGGGTGCCACACGCAAGTCCGTCTTGCGTTCGATCGCACTGGCAAGCCGGTATGACATCAGCGTGCGGCCGATGGAATCCACACCATCCCATTGGGTTTGAAACGGCAAAACGAGCAGATCATATTTCCCCATCTTGAGATGCTCAGTGTATAACTTTTTTTCGCCATCCAGCCAGGCAGACCGGGCCGGCATTTTTTCAACGCCGGCCAGGGCATAGTCCTCGATTTGCAGTTTTTCGCGGATCCCATGATAGGCAAATCCACCGCGGCCGTTCACTTTCTGAATTGAACGGTGAAACTCGATGGTAGATTTCGCTGGTTGGACAGGTTTGATATCACTTCTCACTAAATCGGTGCATGAATAAGCGATAAAATTTGCCGATAGAAGCAGTCCTAAAATCAAAACACGGTGTCGCTTGAGAGTTGGAGCCATTGGCGAAGATTACCTCCCGAGTATGGTTGACATGGGGAAACCCAATAGGGGGATGTGCCAAGCGACCTTTACTATCGCCTGAAAATGAAAAATAGGCCCATTGGCAAATCATAGAACAAGCTAAGCAGCAATTTTATCAATGTCGCGGTGGGACACCACGACAACATTTCCTTAAAACCTAACACGTAAAACTTAAAACTATCTTTTTTTACATCGTTGCCTGATAAGTCGTCATATCTTCTGCTGAACTTGCGCCACCCTGCCACTTGGAAAGTGACAGACCCGGCCAATTGGCCAGGTGCATTTCGGAAAAAACTTTTTGGAACATGGCTTCGAGCAACTGGTCCACAGCAATCGTAGCACTGGTGGCTTTCAATGTAGCGGCGGCTTCAAATTTCCGCTCCATGCGGATTTTAAGGTGTTCGATCTGCTCCAGCAAATCAAATGCTTTTTGACGCTGTGCGGAGCGCCCACCTCCATCCCGCCCATTGCCCAGAAGCTTTTGCTTCATCATTGCGATCTTTTTGGCCGGTGCATCAGCCAGAAATTGACATTTCTCTTCACCGACAAATAGCTGCTGGTTGTCGAGTATTTGAGACAAGTTGTGCGTTAGCTCACCGCTTTCATGGTGCATCGCTTTTACGATATCATGCACCAAATTACCGGGCACGACCACGTCAACCCGTCGAAGGATGTTCCAGTGGCCAACAAGGGCCTCTTGGAACTCCGCTTTGGCGCTATTCCAAAAAAGCTGGCTGATACGGGCCACGTCCGATTCCAGATCCGGTCCTGCCGGATCAATGAGTTTGAGTTTTGTCAATATTTCTGGAAAAACCCTGGCAGTCGCGCTAAATAAGTTCTCCCCAATTACGGATTTATAAATAATGGCAATCGTAGCATACCAATCTTGCATCAGAAGAATTTTGCGTACATCGCCATAAACTTCCTTCAAAATGGTATTGGGCAGCAAGTGGGAAGGGGTCGCGTACAGCGGCGTACCTGCCAGTTGGGGCTGGGGTATATCGTCCGGCGAATCGGTATCGACCACAACCGCGGTCTCGACGTCGATCAACCCAATAGAAAATCGCATCGTATCGTTAAGAAAGGTGGGATAGTTATTGGGGTCACCGGCCACAAAGAGATTCTCCGGTTTGAGATCCCGCAGTGCGAGACCTTTGGCGCCAATCCAGTCCAAAAGAGATAGCGTGTTGGTCGCCAGATTTTCCAGGCGCAAACGATTTTGAGAAAAGCGCGTCTCCTGAATATATTCGCGCACCTGCCGACGATACCGCTCCACAGATGGGTGGTTGTTTTTGACCACTGTGAACAGGTGGCGATTAATGCGTTCTATCAGTTCATGGGGCAAATCCTGTGAATCCTGATCGACCTTTTCACCGGCCAAATGGGTGAGATACCACTCTTTGAAATCGAAAGAAGTCACCTCTTGGTTGAGACCGACCTGTTCGACCAATTGACGCATTCTGGCTTCACTTTTGTAGTAGGCCTCCTGGAGCTCCTGACAGATAACACCGGAATCTTCGCCATAGCGACAAACAAATCCATGCTGATCCCATAGCAATTCCGGATTTTTGAGGGCTTCACTGACCAGCGGTTGGTCGCTGCGATGCATTTCATCCAAAGTGGTGCTTAAAAAAAAGTGCTTGGACAGATCCATAAAAAAGGCAAAAGACGCACCTATTTTTAAATATTTTTGGTAAGACGGGTCGCTCTTGACCAACTGGACATATTTTTTCTCTAAGGCATCTTCACCCAAATGCCCGCTGCGCGGAAAGGTGTAAATCGCTTTCAGGATAACGCCAATGCGCGGCACAATGCACTCGCGCGGTACAAGCCGCGCCACAATGCGCCCTTCGGCTTCCACCTGTTTATGGTAGACTGAAAAATCCGTAATCGGCACCGATGGAATCTTTAGCACCAGGTGGCTGTCAAAGATCACATAAAAACACTTGCTTCTGCTTCCACCGCCTTGGCCGAGCAACCCAATGGACATTCGCCGTGAAGACCAATCACTGTCCTGCATCACCCGCATTTCATAAGTTTCATTGGGACACGTCGGCCGATTCTCCACAACATACATCTGGCTGGGTGCATTTTCATCAGCCCCGATCTGCTGCTTATACAGATTGAAAAAAAACCGAAGGACGCGTTCTTTGTCGGTGCTCGGCTCAGGTAAAGGTTTGTCTGACAAAGCAGAGGGAGCAGCGTCTTTTGTTTTTTTCCGCGGAGGGGTTGCACGGGTTGGGAGTGGCGTATCTGAATAGGTTCGCTTTTGCCAAGGCCAAAAGATCATGGCCAGGATGATTAAAATGGCCAGCAGGGGCGCCCCCCAGAACCAGGTGGCATAGGACTCGGCGGCTTCATCTTCGAAGCCGAGAGCCGATAACATTCTGACAGCCAGGCCTTTTGAATTGCCGTCTTGAGAAATCCGGGGGCCCGTCGAAAAATCACCGTCGCTCCCCTGCCCGGGCAACAGATGAACCCCATCGGTCGCGGCCCACACCGGAAAGTGCAGCGGTTCCAGGCAAAGTCCGCCCATGATCAATGCGATGAGTGTCGTGATCACCAGCAATGGAATCGGCTTATTCATAGCAGAAAGGATGCTCGCAAAGGGGTAAGGGCCGTGGTGTCTTGCCATTGGCGACAACGCGCAAGCCGTGGGGTATGGCGTCGCACAATCCATGTTTTTACATTATTAAAGTAAAAACTAATGGTTACACCGTTATCTACACAAAGGGTTAACTTGCAATGGTTATGGGATATAAATGGAAAATCATCTGCTTGTACCCTGAGAGAGCTTAACCTGCAGTTTGATCGGGCCAATTTCGATGATATCATCATGGCGCAATTTAATGGTTCCTTTGACGCTGTCCCCATTTCGCTTGGGCTTAATAAAACCGCTGACATATCGCAGGAGATAGTCTCCAGCTTGTTTGGTGATAGTGGCTGCCGGATTGCCTACTAAAAAGGCCCAAAATCCACTCACCACAATGTCGCAGTCGGGGCTATTGCCAATGGTTCGCTGTTGCTGGGTGAGATCCAGGTCACCGGCACCGCCTTCTAAAAATACAAGACTGTCCTGATCGTAAACAAGGGGTTCCGAAATGGTATCGTCCGGCTCAGCCTCGGCTGCGGGTGCCTCGCCCCTTAAATGGCGCCCCAAGGAGGTGTCCAGCACCATGGTCTGCTCATCGCTGAAGATGCCGGTTCCCGCACCCTGCGACCGACCATCCGCCATCGCCGTGGACACATCGATCTCGTCGAGCAGGTCCACCATCAGATTGTGTTTGCCGATACAGATGCGGTCTTTTTGTTTCAATGCGGTTTTTTCAACGCGTTCATTGTTAATATAAGTGCCGTTTTTGCTCTGCAGATCGTTGACCATAAACACCCCGTCCTCTGCATCAATGCGGGCATGATAACCCGAGACGGCCAAATTATCTATAATTATATCATTGCTCTGATGACGCCCGATGGTGATGCATAGGTCTTCAGTGAGGGGGTAAGTGCTCAAGATCGTGTCTTTGAACATCAAAATAAGTCGGCCCATGAAGCCTCCTGCGTGCATGTTCCACAATTGCTTGTTAATCCAATAAAAATCACCAAACGCCCCTTGTGTCAAGTATAGCCTGTCACAGAACAGCCACGTATGACAAAAATTGTCCACGGCCCAACCGACGGTTGAGAAATAAAATAGGTCCAAACGCACAACAGGCGGTCATTTTATAATCTCCGGCGTATACGAGATTGACATCATTTAGACCATGGTTAAGTTCTGTGCAAATTTTAGACCAATGTAATCATTTTTTTAATGATGGAGGCAGGATGCGATTCGATAAGTTCACAGTTAAATCACAAGAGCTCATTCAAAACGCGCAATCAATAGCCGCCCAAAATCAGAATCAGCAGATAGAAAACATCCACTTGTTGGCCGCCATGTTGGCTGAAAAGGAGGGTGTGGCGCGGGCTGTAGTGCAAAAATTGGGTGTATCCCCTGATGCCCTTTCTCAGGACACTGCTGCAGCTATCGGTCGTTTACCTAAAATTTCCGGTGGTTCAGAACGATACATATCCCCAGGCACCAATGCCGTGCTTGAGAACGCCTTTTCCGAGGCCTCCCAAATGAAGGACGAGTATGTCAGCATTGAGCACATCCTTCTGGCGGTGGTTGAGGCCCAGGATGACAACACCAGCCCCATTATGCAGCGCCATGGCATTACCCGTGAGGCCATTTTAAAGGTGCTGCAAAACATCCGGGGCGCGCAACGCATCACCGACCCCAACCCGGAAGATAAATATCAGGCCCTGGATAAATTTAGCCGCGATCTAACCGAATTGGCCAAGCTGGGCAAACTCGATCCGGTTATCGGTCGTGATGACGAAATCCGCCGCATTGTTCAGGTTCTGTCACGCCGCACGAAAAACAACCCGGTGCTCATCGGCGAACCCGGCGTCGGCAAGACTGCCATTGTGGAGGGTCTGGCCCAGCGCATCGTGGCGGGTGATGTGACTGAAACATTAAAGAATCGCCGCCTGGTCTCGCTGGACATGGGGGCGCTCATCGCCGGTGCCAAATATCGCGGGGAGTTTGAGGACCGACTCAAAGCCGTGCTCAAGGAGGTGGAAAAGGCCGAGGGGGAAGTAATCTTGTTTATCGATGAACTGCATACGCTGGTGGGCGCCGGTGCCGCCGAAGGATCGATGGATGCCTCCAATATGCTCAAGCCGGCCCTGGCTCGCGGTACCCTGCGCTGCGTGGGGGCGACCACCATCAGCGAATATCGCAAACACATCGAAAAAGATGCGGCGCTGGAGCGCCGCTTTCAGCCGGTATTGGCCGCCGAACCGTCTGTGGCGGACACCATCTCCATACTCAGGGGACTTAAAGAAAAATATGAAGTTCACCATGGCGTGCGCATCAAGGATTCGGCCATCGTGGCGGCCGCCACGCTGGCCCACCGCTACATTGCCGACCGTTTTTTGCCGGACAAAGCCATTGACCTGATGGATGAGTGTGCGTCCAAATTGCGCATTGAAATTGACTCCATGCCGCAGGAGATCGATGAGGTGCAGCGTAAAATTACGCAATCTGAGATTGAACGACAGGCCTTAAAAAAAGAACGTGATTCTGCGTCTGCCGAAAGAGTGGCAAAATTGGAGAATGAATTAGAGACTTTGCGAACCCAAATGGCCCAGATGCAGGCCCATTGGGAAAATGAAAAAGCGCTGATTCAAAAAATCCGCACCATCAAGGAAACCCAAGAGCGCTTGGGTATCGAAGAGCAAAAAGCAGAGCGTGAAGGCGACCTGGCCCGCGTAGCCGAGCTGCGCTATGGTCAGGCCGCGCAACTTATCAAAGACCAGGAACAGGCCCAGCAAGAGCTGGCCAGCCTACAGGCCGAACGCAAAATGCTCAAAGAAGAGGTGGACGATGAGGACATTGCCGAAGTCGTCTCCCGCTGGACCGGTATACCGGTCAGCAAAATGCTGGAAGGTGAACGGGAAAAGCTGCTCCAAATGGAAGCGCGCCTTTCCCAGCGGGTGGTCGGCCAGCAACGGGCCATTCAGGCTGTTTCCGATGCCGTACGCCGCGCCCGTTCGGGTCTGCAAGACCCCAACCGGCCCATCGGATCTTTTATCTTCATGGGACCCACGGGTGTGGGCAAAACGGAGCTGGCCAAAGCTTTGGCCGAATTTATCTTTGATGATGAACAGGCCATCGTGCGGGTGGATATGTCCGAGTACATGGAAAAGCATGCCGTGGCGCGCCTGATTGGTGCCCCGCCGGGATATGTCGGTTATGAAGAGGGCGGCTATCTCACCGAAGCGGTACGCCGAAGGCCCTACGCTGTGGTATTATTCGATGAAATCGAAAAAGCCCATGCAGATGTATTCAATGTACTGCTGCAAATCCTGGATGACGGACGCATGACCGATGGCCATGGTAAAACCGTTGATTTTACGAACACCCTGATCATCATGACCTCCAACGTGGGCAGCCAGCTCATCCTGGAATTGGCCGAACAGCGAGAAGAGATGGAGCATCGCGTCACGGAAGCACTGCGAGGTCAATTTAAGCCCGAGTTTTTGAATCGCATCGACGAGACCATAATCTTTATGAACCTGACGGCCCAACAGATAGGGGCCATCGTCGACATTCAAATGCAGCGCGTGAACCAGCGCCTGGCAAACAAAAATATGGAATTGGTTTTGGATGCAAGCGCCAAACAGCTGTTGGCGGATCATGGCTATGATCCTATTTACGGTGCCCGCCCCCTGAAACGCGCCATCCAGCAATTTATCGAAAATCCACTGGCCAAAGAGCTACTTAAAGGCAATCTCAAGAGCGGCGTGCGTATAAACGTGTCGGCCGAGGGCCGGAAAATGATTTTTAAAGCCACCCCATTACCATAGGGCGGCTTGGCAATCAGCATCGGCCTATAGGCGAACCCTGCAAGATAATCACAGCCGCCAATGGCGCGCTATGGCCCGGATGTACGGTTGTTGCCGGAGGGTGTGCGCCGCCGCGCCAGGCGGCCAGGCAGGTGGGCATCATAATGATCGCTCAAGAACCGCTTAAATTGAGACAAGGCCTCAATCCGGCCGGCTGCAAATTGTTTGCCCTGCGGATCTTGACCGGTATCGATGAGCTGCCGGCGGGCTTTGGCCAGGCGCTCATCGATATAGGTATACATATCAAATAGGTAGGTATATGACATGGCTAATAATATTGTTGGGTGCTCAAATCATATGATTCAGTTAAAAAAGCGCGCATCGCCTTCAACTCATGCAATTGCCCCTCATAAAAAGCTCGCTTCTGATCGTTTTCACCCACCTGGAACTTTTCACGCGCCCGGCGGTTTTGTTCAATCTGCCGGCTGATATGGGCATGGATCTCGACAAGAAATTGGTTGGCCATGCAAAATCCTAATCTTGGTATTTCAGCATTTTTCGACGCAAAGCGGTGATCTCGTCACGAATCCCGTCGATGGTATCCTCCGCTTGACAGGCTTGGCAAAGGTAGTTGCCTTTGGCAGCCGCTATCTGACCGCATTTAACGCAAAGGCCTTTTTTTGTCCAGGCTTTTTGCTGATCTGACAATTCTGTTTTGCGCATGCTGGGAACCGTGCCGCTTTTCCGACGCGCCCCCAGAAGCTTCAAATAGCTCATCCGTTTTCCTCCTCGGTCTGCGCCGGCGCGTTCGATACAACTGCTTTGGGCAGCCGCTTGCGCGGCAACAGAATACTGAAGGTCGATCCTTTGCCCGGCTTGGATTGGACCTTGATGTTGCCGCCATGCTCCTGAATTATTTTTTGGGTCATCAGCAGGCCCAACCCCGTGCCGCTTAAACCCTTGGTGGTAAAAAAGGTTGTGAACACTTTCTTTTTTACATCATTATCCATACCGCAGCCATCGTCGCGCACTTCATAAACAATAATACCTTTTTTTTCAAACACCCGCACAACAATTTGTTTTCCGCCCGTGGTGCTTGTTTGGCAAGCATCGATTGCATTGCCCACCAGGTTGGCCATACACTCATGAATACTCTCATAATCAATGGCAGCGGGTATCAGGTCGTCGGGCTGTTCATAGGTAAGCTGAATGCCCAATTCGTCGGCTTTGGTCGCATACATCTCGACCACCTCTTTGGCGATGGCGGCCGGATCATTCATTCGGACCTGGATTGAACGACCTTTGGCATAGCTTAAAAATGCTTTCACAGACAAGGAGATGCGTTGGGTGTTTCGGTCCAGCATCACCATGCCTTTTTGAATACGTTCCAGATCGCCCTTTTCAAGGCCGGTGCTGAGCAGGTACATACCCCCTTCGAGGGCAGTGGTCAGATTTTTGATCCCATGGGCCAAGCCCGCTACGGTCTGGCCCACGGCCGCCAGGCGCTCTACCTCAAGTTTTTCACCCTCCAAGCGTTTGATTTCACTTAAGTCTTGAATCCAAAAAGCCGCCCCCATGTGCCGTCCCTCAATGGCCATTTTATGCCCCACCAACCGTACCGGGCTTTGACAACCGGCAGCATCCACTATGGCGGCCTCGGGTAGATAGACATGCTGGGGTCCCGTGATGACCTGGCGCAGAAAATCTTCGGGCAGCATACTGGCCAGGTCCTCTTTGGACAAGTTCTCGTCCGGCCGCAGGGCAAAAAATTTACGGGCAGCCGGATTGCAGATGGTCACATCGCCCTCGGCGTTTACTGCAAACACACCATCCATGGAGGAGCTGATCATGGTCTCTAAAAAAGAGTGGGCAAATTGGAGCCCATCCTGCAAGCGAAGCGTTTCGGTGACGTCCACAGCCATCTCCATGACCATGTCGAATGTACCGTTGGTGACACGCAGCGGCACGGTAATGACATGCAGGTGAACCGTGTCTCCGCTTTTGATACGCCAAACGTGGTGGCCGGTGTGCATTTGACCGTCGGCAAAAGTTTGCCTTGCCGTGCACTCTTTACATTTGGTGTCGACCCCTTTTAACCCGCTGTAACAATGCCGTCCTTCAAGATCTCCGAGCATTTTACGGGCGCGCTCGTTGGTTTTGACGATGCGATAGTCCCGGTCAATAATCAGAACACTGCACGGTACCTGGTCGAATAGCAGCTGGTACTCGCGCCGGATCTGCTCCGATTCGGTGACATCCATGCTCATTTCAAGCAAATAGGGGATATCGCCCGCATCCGTCTTCACGGGCACGGTATGTTTGATATACCGTGTCAGTTGACCCTCTTTGTTATAGCCGATCTCCTCATTAACAAGGGGTTGCCCCTTTTCAAACGCTTTGGCGCCGTTGCACAAGGCACAAATGCGATCTTGCCCTTTATACACCTGATAGCATTTCCGACCCTGCCAAAAGCCGAACATCTTTTCAAAGGCCTGGTTGGCGTAAACCAAATTAAATTGACGATCAATGGCTGCAATGGCCATGGGCACAGACTGAAACAGATGTTTGTCAATCCACAAAGCCAGTGTTTTAGGCGGTAGCGACATGGATACATTCCTCAAATAAGCAACCCGGCATCGAAGGGCCATAATAAATAGCGAATAAATTTAAGTACCGATAACCCATAATAAGGCAGCAAGGGTTAGAGCCGGTCAGAGGTCCCTGCGGCCCGCCGCACACGCAAGGATGGCAAGCAGCCGTAGGATGCGCTTCGGGCGGCCCGTAAACTCGCTGCACTCAAACAGTGCGGCCCGCTTTTCCTACGCTGCATCCAACGGCTGCTACGCCACCCTTGCTCAACGTGCGGCGGGCCGCAGGGACCTCTGACCTTCTGATGAGAATACCATAACCAGTTTCGATAAACTTGATTTGGGTTATAGGTCCGTAAATTTATCTTGACAAAAAGCCTCTTTCGTTCATAATTCATACTTCTTTAATATAGATTAATAACGTCTATGTATAACGATTGCAAGAAGCTATTGGCTCATTTTTCTTCCATCAGGACGGTCATCATCGCCCGCCAAAAAATCCGACAGGCAATGTGCCGATAGAACTGTTTTATTTAGAATTAATAATCCATACCCCATGCTCGTATCAGCTGGGTGTCTACCCGTGATTTAAGGAGGCGTTATGAAAAAAGTTCTTATCCTTGGCTCAGGTGCCGGGGGAACAATGATGGCGGCAAAGTTGCGCAAAGAGCTCGATCCGCTGGAGTGGGCCATCACCATTCTCGACAATGACGAGATGCATCATTATCAGCCGGGATGGCTCTTTATTCCCTTCGGCATCTATACGGCAAAAGATTGCATGAAACCCAAACGCGATTTTATTCCCCCGGGCGTTAATTTTGTTTTGGATGAAGTGGTTAACGTCGATGCAGACAAACGGCAAGTCCAAGCCAAAAACGGCAATTATGCGTATGACTATCTGGTCATTGCCACGGGCTGCCGCATCGCTCCCGAAGAGGTTGAAGGCCTGGAAGAATGGTCGCCCGATCCCACATCCAATGTCCACACCTTTTTTACGTTGGAAAGTGCCGTAGCCCTCTACAAAAAGCTCAAATATTTCAAAGAGGGACGTTTGATATTCAACATCGCCGAGATGCCGCACAAGTGTCCGGTTGTGCCGGTGGAGTTTGTTTTCATGGCCGACTGGTTTTTTAAAGTCAACGGGGTCCGGGACAACATTGAGATTGAGTTTGTGACGCCCAATACCGGCATTTTTACCAAGCCCATTGCAAGCAAGGTGCTCAGCGTGGCCGCAAAGGAAAAGGGCATCAGCGTAACCACTGATTTCCATCTGTCCGCTGTCGACTTGGAAGCCGGAACTTTGGAGTCGGCCACCGGCCAGACGGTCAACTTTGATCTTTTGGTGTCCACCATGCCCAATTTAGGCGCCAATTACGTGGATGAATCCGGACTGGGCGACGGCATGGGCTATGTGCTCACCGACAACCACACCCTGCGGTACGAAAAAGGGGATAATATTTATGTGGTGGGCGACGCCACCAACGTACCCACATCCAAAGCCGGCTCGGTGGCCCATTATGAAGCAGAAATTGCATCGGAAAATATCCTGCGGGAGATCGACGGCCAGGAACCCAAACCGGCCTTTGACGGCCACTCCACCTGCTTTATCGTCTCGGGCTACGACAAAGCCTATCTTTTCGACTTTAACTATAAAACCGAACCGCTGCCGGGGAAATATCCGTTCCCGGGCTTGGGACCGTTTGAATTGGTGGGTGAAAGCAATGTCAATTATTGGGGCAAGATGATGTTCAAATGGGTGTACTGGAACATGCTGCTCACCGGCCAGGAGTTGCCGTTGGAACCCCAGATGAATATGGCCGGTAAAAATTGGCCCAGCGTCGAGGTGGCATAGGAGGCCGAAATGACCAATGAAGAACTTATATTGCAGCGATTGGATGCACTGGAGGCCAAAATTGATCCGGTCATCAAACAAACCCATAAATGGAGCGAGTTCGCAGATGACTTGGTGCCCCTGCAACACCAGGCGGTCACGATCCTGATTGAGCAATTGAAGGAGATCGAAGCCGGTTTCCAATTGGAGGATCTGATGGCCCTGGTCAAACAGGGGGCACGCAGCATCAGGAACCTGCTTTTTGCTCTCAAAACCATGGACAACATGATCGAGTTTGCCAACGATGTCGAACCGCTTTTAAAATCGGCGGTCCCCAAGGCCATCGAACATCTGGACGATATGGAACAAAAAGGTGTGTTTCGCATCATCAAAGCCATGATGGAAGTACGTGCAAAGGTGGCGGCCGAGTACGATCATCACGACATTGAGCAGATCAGTGACGGTGTGGTGGCCATGATGCGCCTGGCCAAAAAGATGTCTGACCCCAACACATTGGAATTTTTGGAAAAGGCCATATCTATTCCGGCGAATATTGACTTGGCCAACACCAAGAAAATGGGCCCCATGGGCATGCTGTCGGCCGGCTTTAACAATGAGGTCAAAGAGGGAATGGGTGTAATGATCGCCCTGACCAAAGCCATGGGCAAAATGAAATCCGACGGCAATGGCCAGGACACGGTGCCTGCTGGGACATCCGAGTAGTCGCCCAAGGCAAGCATTGAAGTACATTCTTTGACGCCAACCCATAGGAAAAGGGAGAAAATATGGCACCAGCATCGGAAAAAAAAATATTAGTGGTCGACGATGAACCGGATGTGCGCAATTTTCTAGCGACCTGTATTGAAGATGCCGGTTTTCAGGTCGACACGGCCAATGACGGCGCCGAAGCACTTGAAAAAGTGCAAATCGACCCACCCGACCTGATGACATTGGACATGGTGATGCCGCGTGTTTCCGGAATCAACCTGATGCGCAAGCTGCGCAAAATGGATCAGTTCAAGCGCCTGCCGGTAATTGTCATTACGGCCCATGCCCATGATGAGCTGGCCAGTGAGGACCTTAAAAGTTTCAGCGCTTTTACCTCTGGTTTGCGCCCCCGCTATACCCTGGAAAAACCGGTCACGCCTGAAAAACTGGTTGCCGCCATTAGCGATATCTTGGCCGTAAAAGCTGACGATACGCCGCTATCCCAAAAACCAGGCGATCGCGATGAAATTATGCGCAAGGTGGGCGAAACGGACGCGGCGACCCTCAAGCAGATCCAGGCATTGCTGGCTAAGTAACCCGTCCATTACCAAAACAACCTGGACATACGCTAATAATGACAAATGCCACCGAGCCTTGGGGCCCGCCGGTGGCAATTGCATATTTGAAAGGATCTTCTCTAAATTAGTTGCATAATTCAGTAACTCAAGTGGTCGGTGTCAGGGTTGGGTCTGCCCACCGTGAGCTGGAAGGCTTCGTTATTTCAGTGCGTTACCAATGGGGAAAACCCTGGCGCCGCCACGCGCACCCACAATGATGGAGAGGCCATCCAAACCTAGTGACCTTTTTGATTTCCCATATGCGCCCCTGGCGGTGAACAGGGAGGGGGCAAGGAATGCATATCTTATCTAAGGATCATTGCCTTCGCATAACAAATCAGCAATGGAAACAGCATCCAGTTTTTCATACATGGCATCAGTGGCCTCGATCCACACATCGCGCATACGGCACACTTCAGCCATCTGGCACTTCTCAGGTGCGCTGACACAGGCCACCAGATCGGTTTGCCCTTCAAATAGCCGAACGATCTGACCGATGGTAATCAGGCCCGGCGAGCGGTTCAGTTGGTGGCCGCCTTTTGATCCTCTGACACTGGTAATTAAACCCGCTTTTTTGAGAGTCCTGATAAGTTGCTCCAAATATTTGACAGGGATTTTCTGAATTCGTGAAATCTCACTGACTTGAAGCGGCGTGCCATCATTGTGGCGTGCCAATTCTAAGATGATGCGGGTACCATATCGACTGCGTGTGGAAAGTTTCATGTTTTGGCTGATCTTTCAGGGCCTATAAAGTTAACTGTTCAAAGTTCACATTGAGGAAGCATTCGATCCCAATTTACCCGGTTTGACGGAACTCTGAAAATCGCCCGGCGGCTGTTTAAAATGGAGATGGACAACCAGACGATAGTCCGCAGGGCGTTTTCCCCTCGACCGTGTCGTTAAGTGATATCAGCCTACAACGCGATGCGCTGCCAATCAAGTATGTTTTTATAGTGAAGGAACCGTTGACTTGGATGCCGAACACCCCCCTGTCCGGCCAAACGTTGACATTTGACATCCAGTGGGTCGAGATTACCTGATGGGTATACCCCATTGTTGCGAAAGTCGGAGGACTCTAATTTATGCAACTGTGGAGTTTAGGTTGTGGTCCGCCCACTGCTTGATAATGGAATTGACCTTATTCAGCATCTCTTTTTTGAGCGATACACCCACAGGCTGACCATTGGTTGCGGATCTGATCATGCCGGCCAGGTGCTTCAGACATTGGCAGGTGCTACGATCGAGAAAAGAGAGGTTGGACAAGGACCCCCCACCCAGGTTATCAATCAGGGCAGCGCATTCAATCTCAATATGAATCGCATTCTTTTCAATGGCCTTGTGCTGCCGATCTCCCAATCTTTTACCGCGAAGGATATCTTTGGCCATGATGAGCAACAAATCAATGCGACGATAGAGGATATCATCCAAAACCATCTCACGCGTTTGCAGGGCCTCGGATCCAAGCCTTTGCATGTTTTTACCCCTATAAAAAGTCTACATAAAACGCTTGTAAAACAAGCGCTTGGTTAAAATAGTTATCTTGCTAAGGCCACTGGTCTTTGAATTGGAACCGGACGGGCCTTTTTCTTTTTAACAGCCAACATCTTTTTTGGATCAAACGGCTCGCGTGACTTTAAAATGGCATACGCAATCGTGCTCATTTTCCGAGCAGTTGCTATGATGCTTTTTCCTGTGCCCTTATGTTTTTTCATCTCTTGATATCTGGTCATTACCCTATACCTACCGGTTACTTTCTGATAACGAACCATCCCCATCACCATTTGGACAAACGCTGTTCGCAATTCAACAGGACCCCTTTTCGTGATATGACCGTGACGAATTGTCTCGTTGGAATTCTGAACCCAGGGCACCAGGCCGGCATGAGCCGAATATTTTTTGGCACTTTCATAGCGATTGATATCATCGGTATAGGCACGAATGGTCGCCGCCGTTATCGGACCCACACCCGGTATCGTTTCTAATAGCGCCACATCTTGATCATCGGCGACAAGTTCAGCCAACACTTTTTCAACACGTTTGATCTGGCAAGCAAGTTGGTCTATACTGGCTAATAGCGGTTTGACCGCTGAGGCAGCGTGTCCGTAACTCCTATGGTCCTCGAGACCGCAAAGGATGCGCTGCCTTTCTTTTTTGCTCTGCAGCTGTCCTCGTTTGCTCTCGATCCCATAGCCCAGCAAAAGAGCGTGAACTTGATTCTTTAAAGACACCAATGCCTTGACCAATATGGAACGTGATTTGATTACCCGACGGATATCTTCACTTTCTTGAGTGCATAAAACCGCTTCGGGCAGCATGTCCTTTTCAAGAAACTGGGCAAGTGTCTTGGCGTCATGCTTATCTGTCTTTTTAACCGACTCGGTTACCACCTTGAACTTCATCGTGTTGACCACTTTGACACCAATGCCTGCCTGCAAAAGCTGATTGCGAAAGTATCGCGTGTTGCCCGTTGATTCGACTGCGGCTGTTATCTCGTAACCTTGTTCCATCCGCTGGTTCATCTTCCTGAAAAATGCTTTATAGCCAAGCTTGCTCGTCGGATATATGCCCGACTCTTTTACCTTGCGATCTTCACTTAAAACGCACACTGTAAACTGGGTCTTGTGAAGATCCACTCCAATACTCATCTTCATAGCCTGCCTCCTGTTAATGTCCCGGACAGCGCCTGTAAGGTGAATTGATCCAATCTCCTATTCGGTCTTAAAAGACCATTGAATGCTGCGGCTACGGCTCTCCAATCTCCTTTGCGGTCTCACGGACCATTAAACATGTCGAACAGTAGCCTTGCTGTCCAAAACTATTTTATTTGGCACAGCATATATCAATTCACAGCTTATGAAGACTTTTTATCATTCCTCCTTTGTATTGGCATCATGATGATGTGGTTTTCTACCAAGATAAGATTCAACACGTAAAGATAAAGGGTCTAAACCGCTGGGTATGGGGTTGACCTAAACTGGGAGGGCCCTGCAGGCAACTGCCCACCCTTTTCAACGGACTTTTATGCAAGGGCATTTGGCCTTGAGAACCCTGGACAGAATTGTCGCTCGGGGAGGTTGGCTTGACATACCTCTGATCATTAAGGCATAACCCCAAGCGTTGACGCTGTTGCGCCAGTAGGTTTTGCAATGGTCATAATGGGCAACTTACAGAAAATAATTGCCTGCTAGATTAACCAGAAATGATCCAACCGGACAGCTCATATGGAACTGACACTATACAACACATTGACCCGTAGAAAAGAGTCCTTTAAGCCGCTCCAGCCACCCCAGGTCGGTTTATACACTTGCGGACCGACCGTCTATAATTTCGCCCATATCGGCAACCTGCGCACCTACCTGTTTGAAGACATACTCAAACGCGTGCTGATCTACAACGGTTTCAAAGTCAAGCACGTGATGAACATCACCGATGTAGGTCATTTAACCGGTGACCGGGATATGGGTGAAGACAAGCTGGAAAAAGGCGCTCAAAGGGAAGGCAAATCCGCATGGGAGATTGCCGATTTTTATACCGCGGCATTTAAAAAAGATCTCAAACAGCTTAACGTGTTGGCACCCACGCTGTGGTGCAAGGCCACCGATACCATAGGCGAGCAAATCGGTCTGATACGCAAACTGGAAAACAACGGCTATACCTATCGCACCAGCGATGGGATCTATTTCGATACCGCTAAATTTGGAGGCTATACCAGGCTTTCGCATCAGAATTTAGAGGCCCTGCAAGAGGGCGCACGGGTGGAAAAGAACCCTGAAAAACGTAATGCCACGGATTTTGCGCTCTGGAAATTTTCACCCCAAGGGGTACGGCGCCAAATGGAGTGGAAATCGCCGTGGGGTATGGGTTTTCCCGGTTGGCACATCGAATGTTCGGCCATGAGTATGAAATACTTGAAAGAGATGTTGGACATCCATTGCGGTGGGACGGACCATATTGATGTGCACCACACCAACGAGATCGCCCAATCTGAAGCTGCCACCGGCAAACCTTTTTTTACCTACTGGATGCACGGTGCGTTTCTGATTATCAGCGGCGGCAAGAAAATGGCCAAAAGCGAAGGTAATTTTCTAACGCTGACGTCCAGCTTCATTGACAAGGGGATTGATCCGCTGGTCTACCGGTTTGCTGCTTTTCAGACCCACTACCGCAAACCCATGGAATACAGTGAAGAGAGCATCCAGGCCGCCCAGAACGGCTTGCAACACTTGCGCAATCAAGTTCGCAACCTGCTGGATACCGAAAAAATCACAGCCATTGACCCTGACTTCCAGCAAAAGTTCAAAAACACCGTAAACAACGATCTGAATATGCCCCAGGCTTTAGCCGTGGTTCAGGAGCTATTAAAATCCGATCTATCTGCCGGTATCAAATTGGCGACTATTCTGGACTATGATCAAGTGTTGGGTTTGGATCTGGACAAGGTCGGGGAGCATAAAGCACTGCCCGATGATATTCAGGCATTGGTGAATGCCCGCCAACAGGCCCGCGAGGATAAAAATTGGGCCTTGTCCGACCAATTGCGCGATGATATTCAGGCCCTGGGATATGTGGTTCAGGACGGCCCCCAAGGCATGAAGGCATTCAAGCCATAACGCCCTGTCATCCTGTCGATCACAATAAAATACCGCCAATCGCCCATCTGAGTCTTGACATCAGTTTAATAATTAACATATGTACATATAATAATATATAAACTTCGCAATGGAGGACGCCTGCTGTGACCACTGCAATTGAAGCCTGCCTCACCAAGGGTATCCATCAAGAGACGGTACGCAGTGTCAAGCGCCTGATGCCGGACCCTGAAGATCTGTATGAGTTGGCCGACCTGTTTAAGCTGTTTGGCGACAGTACGCGTATGGCCATTTTGTGGGCGTTGAGTGAATCGGAGATGTGTGTGTGCGATCTATGCGCTTTGCTGGCAATGAAGCAGCCGGCCGTATCCCACCAACTCAAGAACCTAAAACAAGCCCGGGTGGTTAAGTCCCGAAGGGATGGCAAGGTAATTTATTACGCTTTGGATGATGAGCATATCCGGGCCCTCCTAAATTTGGGCATGGAGCACGTTCAAGAGTCATGAACCAGAGGATATAACCTATATGTCCCAAAATATAGCCTTTGAAAAGTACCATCTCCACAATCTGGATTGCGCTTCATGTGCGGCCAAAATCGAAGATGGACTCAAGCAGGTCGATGGCGTCAGCGATGCCGTGGTGGATTTTGCCAACCTGACGCTGCACATCAAGGCCACTGATATCGAGCGCGTGCGGGCAACGGTCAAAAAGCTTGATCCTGCCATTGAGATGGTGTCCCACACCGGGTCGACACGTGCCATCGATGATCGACCAGATAACAGTTTGGCCGTTGGCGATTTCAAGAAACAGTTATTGCAAATCGGTATTGCCGGCTTTCTGTTTTTTGGGTTGCTGCTGTTCGAGGAGTGGTTCCATCAAGGCGCGTTGGTATTCCTTGAATTTGGTGTGGCTTCGGCCGCTTATCTGTTGGTGGGTTTTAATGTGCTGCGGGCAGCGTGGCGCACCTTGCGAAACGGTACCTTTTTCGATGAGAACGTGCTCATGGTGATTGCAACGGTCGGTGCTTTGGCCATTCATGCCTATGGCGAAGCCGTTGGCGTGATGCTTTTCTATAAAATGGGTGAAATGCTCCAGGATTTGGCCGTTTCCAAGTCGCGCCGATCAATTCGTGCCTTGCTGGCAGCCAAACCGGATAAAGCAGCCGTCAAAACTGATAACGGCATCCGCGTGGTGTTGCCTGACGCCGTTCAAGTCGGTGAAATTATCGTGACCAAACCCGGTGAGAAGATTCCCCTGGACGGTGTGGTGATCGAAGGGCGTTCCCAACTGGATACGTCGGCGCTGACCGGAGAATCCGTACCGGTCTCGACCGAACCCGGAAAAAAAGTGCTTGCCGGCCAGATCGCCATTACCGGTGCGTTGACCATACGGGTCATGCGGCCATTTAAGAGCTCTTCAATCGCCAGGATCATGGACCTGGTGGAAAACGCCACCACCCGGAAAGCTAAAACCGAAAAATTCATCACAACCTTTGCGCGCTACTATACACCGGCAGTGGTACTGATTGCCGCAGTTATCGCTTTTGGACCACCATTGTTAAGTGATACTTTGTTTCACACATGGATCTATCGGGCCTTGGTCATCCTCGTCATCTCGTGTCCCTGCGCCCTGGTGGTCAGTATACCTTTGGGATATTTCGGCGGGATCGGAAGGGCTTCCAGAGAGGGCATTCTGATTAAAGGCTCCAATTTTATCGATGCCTTGGCCGCAGTTAAAACCGTGGTCTTTGATAAAACCGGCACCTTGACCCGGGGGGCGTTTAAGGTCATTGAAGTGGTTTCTAAAAATGGTTTTTCCAAGGAGCAGCTCTTAGAATTTGCCGCTGCTGCCGAGTATCAATCCAACCACCCCATCGCCTCAGCCATCAGTACGGCATTAAAAGAGCATGGTGGAATTTTCGATAGCTCTCAAGTTTCGGATCATACCGATATCGCGGGGCAG
The DNA here is from genome assembly GCA_050291605.1 of Desulfobacteraceae bacterium. Classification (GTDB taxonomy): domain Bacteria; phylum Desulfobacterota; class Desulfobacteria; order Desulfobacterales; family Desulfosarcinaceae; genus JARRKU01. Next base: position 80,333 of record JBNKKB010000047.1, read on the forward strand.
GGCGTGACAGCGCGTTATGGCGACCATAGCATCCATGTGGGCAACGACCATCTGCTGCACCAAAGAGAGATCGCCCACAAACGATGCGAATTCGATAATACCATGGCCCATATTGTCGTAGATGATCAGTATGCCGGTTTCATCACTATTGGCGACGAAATTCGACCGGAATCCCAACAGGCCATCGATTCGCTTCGTGCCCAAGGGGTTGAGCAGGCCATCATGCTGACCGGTGACAACGCTTGCTCGGCCGAGTCGGTCAGCCGAAAACTGGGATTGGACGGGTTCTATGCGGATCTATTACCTGAAGATAAAGTGCGCATCTTCGAAACCATCGCGGTCAAAAACGGCAACGGCCATAAAGTGGCATTTGTGGGTGACGGGATCAACGATGCCCCGGTGATTGCCCGTGCCGATGTGGGCATTGCCATGGGAGGGGTGGGCAGCGATGCCGCTGTGGAGACCGCCGATGTAGTCCTGATCAAAGACACGCCCCAAAAGATTGCCCAGGCCATCGCCATCTCTAGAAAAACGCGGTGTGTCGTCTGGCAAAATATCGCGTTGGCTTTCGGCGTCAAAGCCGTGTTCATTACCTTCGGCGCCATGGGACTGGCCAGCATGTGGGAAGCTGTTTTTGCCGACATGGGCACGGCCCTGTTGGCCGTGGCCAATGCAACAAGGGTGCTCAAAGGAAGTTTAAAGATTAAAGTGTGAAGTTTAAAGTGAATGTATGCTATCGATTGAATGTGGGTGCGGCGTCTCGCCGCGGCAGAAAGAAGCAAAATGTTAGGAATACCGTCCCGCTGGAGAAAGAGGTGATCTTCGTAGCGCCGGCCCAACCATCACTACAGGCTTCTATGGGTGATATTGAAAAAGCCCGGCAACAGCACCGGGCTTTGATGTTTTAATATAGGATAAGGATGAATCCGCGCTATGAAATGACACAGGACGAGCGCGAACGTTGCCCGCTCTTTTTGGCGGCACGGCTCAAACAGCGATGGTGTTCTTCCCAACTGGTTGAGCAAAAATCGCACACGCGAATATCATCCACAAGGCGTTTGCGTTCCATCGAACAGCAGGATTTGACATCGTTTTTTGAGGTGCTGGACATGGTAGCCTCCTTTGGTTGTATATGGTAACGGTATCCTGAAAGCTAAGCTTTGCACATGTAAAGTCAACCGATAGTGGACCCAAGGCAGTGTTCCCGGGAAGAAGGTCTAAAATGGTTCATCTTGGTTCACATACCAAAATAACATCCAATCCCCAAGAATTGATTCATCAGGTGCGCCAACGGCTCAATGGTGCCGGCTTGGCAGACGATTGGGGAGATCTTAACCCCGATGGCAACACCAAAGGCTCCGCCGTATTGTTCCTGCTTACCCTGAAGCAGGTCCACGCCGATGCCCCCCCTGAGCCCTGCGTGTTACTCAACAAACGCTCCCGGAAGGTGTTGCAGCCCGGTGACTTGTGTTGTCCCGGCGGCGGCGTACAACGGCTGGACAAAGTGCTGGCATCGGTTGCGCAATGGCCGCTCTTGCCATTAACCCGTTGGCCCCTGTGGTCCCAATGGCGAACAGACCATTCCCACAAAGCCAAAGGCCTGGCGTTGTTGTTCACCACGGCATTGCGCGAGGCTTTTGAGGAGATGCGCTTGAATCCGCTTCGGGTCGAGTTTTTAGGGCCCATGGCCGTCCAACCCTTGATCATGTTTGAGCGGGTGATTTACCCTCTGGCCGCCTGGGTACCGCCCCATCAAACTTTAAAACCGAACTGGGAAGTAGAGCGTATTGTGCACATTCCCTTGACCCGGTTGCTCGATCCCGCTAACTACGCGCGTTTCCGGCTTACATTTGATAAAGCCAAAGGACAGGTCCATCGCAAAGAGGATCTTCCCTGTTTCATTCATCGGCGTCGCAATGGACATGAGGTGCTTTGGGGCGCCACTTTTCGCATCACTCTGGATTTTATGAAACAGGTTTTCGATTTCAACCTTCCGGACTTAACCCATACACCCATTCATTTCAGGGACTTGAGCAAAACCTACCTCAACGGCTCTTTGATGTCCCAGACCGGTTACAACCCACCCGGGACAGAGGGTGATTATTAAGACCCGAAAATAAAAATATATAATTATCTTGCATACTGTCAAATATGGGTTATGATGGGTTTAATCAATAAAGTCCTGCGTGTTAGTAGGACGGTTCCTTCCTGAAGGTACAATCCATTTTTTGAAAGTGGCCTCCTCCAGAATGAGACATTGAAATAAATAAAGAAAGGAGGATGTATTCATGGCCAACGGAACAGTTAAATGGTTCAGCAACCAAAAAGGGTTCGGCTTTATTGAGCAGGAAGACGGAGCGGATGTATTCGTTCATCATTCAGCAATCAATGCAGACGGTTTTAAAACCCTCAATGAAGGCGACCAGGTATCCTTTGATATCGAGCAGGGGCAAAAAGGCCCCAATGCCGCAAATGTCACTGTAATCTAAGCTCGTTTTGTCAATCAAAAGGGCATCTTCTCTAATATTGAGGGGATGCCCCTTTTTTCAACGGAACAGATCCGCTTCTTCACCACCGCGAATAAGCCCTGGATCTAAAACGGGTCAGCACGTAGATGCTCATCTCGTCGTCCGATATCTGCCGGAGCCAAGGAGGTAGCACATTGGCAAGATCAAACTATCAATTTCACAAGCGACAAAAAGAACTGGCGCGCAAGAAAAAGAAAGAAGAAAAGAGACAGCGGAAACTGGAAAGCAAAGCCTTAAACTCAGAAGAAAAACAAGACCAGCCCGAAGATGAAGATGAAGATGAAGATGAATAAAATACAAACCGGAAATATCAAGAATGAAAATATGGGCAACGCGTTCATGGCGGTGACCTCCAAACGCACGTCAATATCTCACTGAGGAATAAATTATGGCCATCCCTATTAAAAAAGACCAAACCGAAAACGATAGCAGCGTGTTAAAAAAGATGGTCAAAATCATTGCCTGTGCGCTGGTGGACCAACCCGAAGCGGTGTCCGTCTCAGAAATCTACGGTGCACATTCGCTGATTATTGAACTTTCAGTGGCCAAAGCCGACCTGGGCAAAATAATCGGCAAGCATGGACGAAATGCCAATGCATTGCGAACTATCGTCAGCGCTGTTTCAACAAAAATTGGAAAGCACACCGTACTCGAGATCATAGAATAGACCCCAAGGTGGCATTAAAAAGATGACAAAAGGCTGCTTTCCAAGTCTTGACGATGTGGCTAACAGTGAACATGTCTATCAAAAAGATCAAACCTACCCAAGTCATTGAAAATGACGTTGCCCAGCACAGGATTTAAAGTTTAGGGGAAGAGATAGCCAACAGTATTACCCATGGCATCGGTACGGCGCTCAGCATCGCGGGACTGGTGATATTGGTAGTTCTGGCATCTCTTTGTTCTGGGCGGCAGCATCACGCATTTTTTCGGCATGCTCTTTTATATTACCGATCCAAAAGCGCTTTGATGCCGCCATCCATTCAGGGTTCTGCACCCGCTCTGACGCTTTCAGCTTTGAATCGATGCGCATACTTCTAAAAAGCCATAGCCGAATGACGATTCTCTGAATATTAAATGAGGGAATCTATACTATGTTAATATACTATTAAAGTCTATGTGTTACATGATTTTTCCCTAAAGTAACTTTCCTAATTACCGAATAATATAATAGAGTTTGCACCCAAGAACAAATCTGGCAGCACGAGCTCAACATTCGCCAATTGGAGGAATATATGGACGGCCTGAAGTTCAAAAATATAAAATTTGGCATTAAATTATGGAGCTTGTCCGGATTCCTTTTAGGAGCACTTGTTGTTGTTGCAGTAATGGCAATAACCCTTATTAATGGAATCCAAACAGCCAGCGACGACTATGCGGATGCAGCATATTACAATACATTCATGGTTAAAAAGGAGGTGGATCACTTAAACTGGGTCAATAAGGTTCAAAAGCTTTTTATGGAAAATGCTTCCACCTTAGAGGTACAAACAGATCACACAAAATGCAGCATTGGAAAATTTCTGCATGGTGTTGAGGGCCGGAAAATGTCTCAAGGCGATCGATCTGTCTCCGCCATTTTAGATGGTATTAAGATACCCCATAAACAACTGCACGATACTGCTATTATAATCAATAAGAACTGGCGTCAGAATCATCCCGGTTTAAGCTTAACATTGGCAACACGATTGGACGATCACCGCCGCTGGGTGCAAAAGGTTAATAGTGCATTGATGAGGGGCGAGCCTATAGACGTACAATTCGACCCCACCATGTGTGATTTTGGTAAATGGTTACTCGAAAAAGAAACCCGGAACCTTATGTCGGAATGGCCTGAGTTCAAAGCAATTTTGACAGAGGTTGGTAAATATCATAATAACCTTCACCATTCGGCCACTGATATTAAAAACGCCACAACTATTGAACAAAAGATAGACATATTTACCAGTAAGACTGAACCCGCATTCAATGAGGTTGCCAGGCTCTTTGGGAAAGTCCAGAAACTCGAAGCTGGATTAGACAGTGCACAGCTTCAGGCCAAACAAATATTCAACATTAAGACTTTGCCTGCGCTTAAGGCAACTCAGGCGAAAATGCACGAATTGGTCGAGTATTTAAATGCAAAACAAGAAGGCATAAAAGCCTCTATGCGTGCAAAAGGGTCGTCTGCTAAGTGGACGGCTGGTGTTGTTGCCTCAATTGCAATTGTTATGGCCATTACATTAAGTATCGTACTGGTTCGTTCTTTGGTGGGGCCGGTGACAAAGGCTGTCTCTTTCGCACAAAAAATGTCCGAAGGAGACTTAACACAAACATTGGATATTGACCAAAGGGATGAAATAGGGGTTCTAGCAAACGCATTAAATACAATGGGAACAAACCTCAATGTTATGTTTAAAAACATTGCAAATGGCGTGAACACGATAATGTCATCGTCAACCGAGCTTTCAGCAATTTCTCAACAGATGTCCCAGTCTGCAAACCAGTCGTCTGATAGGACTAGCTCGGTTGCTGCAGCGTCTGAGCAGATGAGTGCCAATATGAGCTCGGTAGCTGCAGCCAGTGAACAGGCCTCAACCAATGTATCGATGGTGGCTTCGGCTACTGAGGAGATGACTGCCACAGTAAAGGAGATCGCCCAAAATTCAGAAAAAGCGAGTACAATTACAAATGGAGCCGTTTCACAGGCCAGAAACGCCTCTGATAAGGTTGATAAGCTTGGAAATGCTGCGCGAGATATAAGTAAGGTAACCGAAGTAATTACTGAAATCTCAGAGCAGACAAACTTACTTGCTCTCAATGCTACCATAGAAGCGGCTCGCGCTGGTGAGGCAGGGAAAGGTTTTGCCGTCGTGGCCAACGAAATCAAGGAATTGGCCAAACAGACCGCTGAAGCCACTCAGGAAATAAAATTTAAAATTGATGATATTCAAAGCTCCACATCACTGACCGTTGATGAGATAAAGCAAATTTCCGAGGTTATTAATGATGTCAATGATATTGTCACGACTATTGCAACTGCCGTAGAAGAACAGGCCGTTACAACCGAGGAAATCGCAGGTAATGTGGATCAGGCCTCCCAAGGCATAAGTGAAGTTAATGAAAATGTAGCTCAGAGTTCCTCTGTCTCAGAAAAGATCGCTAATGAAGTAGCTGAAGTCAACCAGGCTGGAAAAGAGGTTTCGCGCAGTAGTGAACAAGTCAATTTAAGTGCTCAGGAGTTAAGCCAACTAGCCGAACAAATCAATGAGATGGTTAGTAAATTCAAAGTGTAGTCCATTAAAAATCCGATACCACGGCCAGTTTGAAGAGTTTTATATAGAGATTATATTCCAGCCCGTTGCCAATGGAAAAGACCCTGGCACCAGTGAGATGCCTGTATAAATTCATAGTCAGGCCTATCTTTATCAGTACCTCCAACTCATTTGGAGAATAACTTCGAAGGGTTTTACTTCCAATCGATCCGGGGTTTCTTACGAACCGGCAACCGCTGATAGCGCACCTTGGCGTTTCCGATCATCATGGGGTAGTGGTGCGGCCGGCTTGCCGGAATACCCACCGCTTGTTTTAATGCCGGATCGGCCTTGATGGCCCCTTGCAGCAGACCCGCCCAACAGGTGCCCAGTTTGAAAACCGGTGCGGCCAGCTCCAGATACGAGAGCGCCAGGGTGAGATTGACCATGCCATGGTTATCGTGTTCGGGGGCCATGGCCACCACCAGGCAGGGCGCATCACGAAGAATCACATCGGCGCCGGCTTCCCAGCCCTTTATCAACCTGGGCAGGTAAGGCATGGCCCTGGCCTGGGGATCGGCACTGAGTTTGTCGCGCATCCAGCCGATTACCTGCCCGGCAAGGTGCTTCACTTGGTCCCGGTCATTGATCACCACCCATTCCACCAACTGTGCATTGCTTGCCGTGGGGGCGTTGCGTGCAATTTCAATTAACTGCTGTAAGGTCTCCCGAGGCACTTGACTTTTTTTGAATTGGCGCACGGATCGCCGGGAGCGCAAGAACTGCTCCATCTGGGCTTTGGTCAGCGAAAGGGCTTTATCGATGGTCAGGCACTCGGCCAATGGCACATCCACATGATCCAGGGCGCCATGCGGGCAGACGGCCACGCAATGGCCGCAACGCAGGCACACGGCTTCACCGTTGGGCAACAGTTCGGGGCAACTGTCTTTGCCTTCAAACCGGATGATACGCGCAGGGCAATCCGCAGCACACAGGCCATCCCGCTTGCACTTGTCTTGATCAATGGTGATTAGGGTCAAAGAACACCTCCGCTGTTGCATGGTTCAGGTTGAAATGCACTGGATTCACTTCCCATCCAATCGTTCTGTTGATAATATACACGAAATACGATTTGATACATGTTGCACAATATTGAATACGTAAAATAAGGGCTCTTCTCCGACTTAATTGGTTAAGAACCCTTATTTTATCATAGAACTATAGCTCAATCTTTGTTCCCAATACCGCCAAGAATTTGGCCAACCAATCCGGATGGGCAGGCCATGCCGGCGCAGTGACCAGATTACCGTCCACATGAGCCTGGTCTACTGCAATATCGACATATTGACCCCCCGCACGGGTAACATCGGGTCCAACGGCCGGATAGGCGGAGCAACTTTTGCCTTCAACGACTCCGGCTGCGGCCAACACCTGTGCGCCGTGACAGATGGAGGCGATGGGTTTGTTCTCCTTTGCAAAGTGTTGCACCATCTCAATCACTGTTTCGTTCAAACGAATATATTCCGGTGCACGTCCTCCGGGTATGACCAGCGCATCATAGTCTTGTGCATTGATTTCTGCAAAAGTCGCATTCAGCGTGAAGTTGTGACCGGGTTTTTCGCTGTAGGTTTGGTCACCTTCGAAATCATGAACAGCCGTGCGCACCTGCTCGCCCGCTTTCTTATCCGGACACACGGCTTTGACATCATGTCCAATCATCAAAAGCGCCTGAAACGGTACCATGACCTCATAATCTTCCACAAAGTCGCCGACAATCATCAAGATTTTTGCTGCACTCATTTTGACCTCCTTGGGTTGAAAAAAAGTTAGCTCAGGTTGAATCCATCGAAAAGTGAGTGCCGATTTTACCCGCCACCGCCTTTTCAATATCAACCACATGGGTAATCGCCACCTGTTGGGTACCGGCACGGATGACGTTGAGACACGCTTCGATCTTGGGGGCCATGGAGCCTTCAGGGAATTGCCCCTGTGACATGTGACGGATGGCCGTTGAAGGGGTCAGTTCGGAAAGGAAGCGTTGCTGCGCTGTGCCAAAATCAAGGGCCACACCAGGCACATCCGTGGCAATGATAAAATGATCGACGCCCACCTCCTGGGCCAGTTTGGCGCTGGCCAGGTCTTTGTCGATAACCGCATCCACACCTGAAAAATGACGCCCTTCGCGCACAACGGGGATGCCGCCGCCGCCGCAACAGATAACGATAAAATCCATGTCGAGAAGTTTACGGATTTCGCGTTTTTCCACAATGGTTTGAGGTTTGGGAGAGACCACTAGGCGACGAAAGCCTTTGGCGGTTTGGCGGGTAGGGTAGGGCTGGTTGCGTGCCTGGTTTTCGGTGAACAAAGGGCCAATGGGTTTGCTGGGCGCCTGAAAAGCGGGATCGTTTTCATCCACCACCACGTAGCTGATCACCGTGATGAACTTCTGGGCGGCCTCGATGCCCATGGCCATCAATTGGGTGTCCAAAGTGGATTCAATCATGTAACCGATCTGGCCCTGGGTCTGGGCCACCAGGATTTCAAGGGGCAGCCGGGGCACATCCCGGCAACACTCTTGTTGGAGCAGCAGATTGCCCACCTGGGGTCCGTTGCCATGGGTGATGATCAGGCGATAGCGGCGCGACAGGCGGGCCAGCTGGGTCATGGGAACAGCCAGATTATCGAACTGCTCTTCAATGGTTCCGGCCTGGCCTTTTTTGACCATGGCGTTGCCGCCGAGGGCGACGAGTAGGATTTCTTTTTTTTCTGTCATGATCGATGCGCGTATTTCTATAGTAATAGCTTTAGTGGTCAATTAGAAGTAAAGAGAGCTTTAACAAAGCAGAGATTGGCTTGCCGGGACGGAGCCCGGTCCTGCGAAACCATCCTTAATATCGACAGCAATCATTTGCTTAAAACTTTAATCCTTACTTGTCCGATGTAGCCTGGCGAAGTCGGACACTTTAAACTGCGTGTAAGGAACCTATAGTTTTAGTTTGCGTTTCAGTACGGATTCTAACGTCGGTTCTCCGTAATCTTCATACTCATATCTGACGCGCAAACTGGGTTTGTCGAGTTTTACCAGTCTGGGCAGGTCGATGGGGGTGGCGAACAGGACCAGATCACAATCGCTGGCATTGATGGTGGCTTCCAGGTCCTTAATTTGTTCGGCGCTGTAGCCCATGGCCGGGATCACTTTGTCGATGTGGGGGTATTGCTCAAATGTCTCTCTCATCAGGCCGACGGCAAAGGGTTGGGGTTTGATAATTTCGGCAGCCTCCCAGCGTTGGGCGGCTATCAGTCCGGCACCATAGGCCATTTCACCATGGGTCAATGTGGGGCCGTCTTCGACGACCAGCACCCGCTTGCCTTTTACGCTTTGGGGAGCATCCGCAATTAAGGCGGATTGGGCTTCGACGATGGCGGACTTTGGATTAAAGTGTTCAATATTCCGGCGCACCTGTTGGATTTGGTCCGGGGTGGCGCTGTCGACTTTATTGATGATGGCCACATCGGCCATCAGCAGGTTGGTTTCTCCCGGATAGTAAAGACGTTCATGCCCGGCCCGAAGGGGATCAAACACCACAATGTGCACTTCCGGGAAAAAAAAGGGCGTGTCGTTGTTGCCACCGTCCCAAATAACGATGTCGGCCTCTTCTTCGGCCTGGCGCAGGATTTTTTCGTAGTCCACCCCGGCGTATACCACGATGCCCAGATCCACCAACGGTTCGAACTCTTCGCGCTCTTCAATGGTGCAGTGATGCGTGGCCATATCATCATAGGTGGCAAATCGCTGCACCACTTGTTGGGTAAGATCACCATAAGGCATGGGGTGGCGGACCACCACTGCTTTTTGCCCCATCTGTTTGAGCAGGCGGCAGACCTGGCGGGTGGTGGGCGATTTGCCGCATCCGGTACGCACGGCGCAAATGGAAACCACCGGTTTAGATGAGCGCAGCATGGTATAGGTCGCCCCGATGAGAATAAAATCAGCGCCGGCGGCCATCACCATAGCGGCTTTGTGCATGACCTCCTGGTGGGGAATGTCACTGTAGGAGAAGGCCACCAGATCCACGCGATTTTCTTTGATCAATGCTACCAGTTCATCTTCAGCATGAATGGGAATACCGTTGGGGTAACCTTTTCCGGCCAATTGGGTCGGGTAACGGCGTCCGTCAATGTCGGGAATTTGAGTCGCAGTAAAGGCGGTCACCCGATAACGCGGGTTCTCTTTGAAATATACGTTGAAGTTGTGAAAATCGCGACCTGCCGCCCCCATGATAATGACTTTTTCGATCATACGTTTTCCCCTGTTTCGGTTGGTATACACTTTATGGTTGCGGCTGAGAGCCACTCCTGCATCAAACGTACGGGTAAGCCGGGATCGAGATCTATAAGAATTGGCATTTGAGCAAACCGGAATTACGTCGCACCAAATAAATGAGGCGATTTATTCATTTACGCCTGATTAGAAACTTTTAACATTATCGCATTCTGTGCATGCATGCGGTTTTCGGCCTGGACAAATACGATGGCCGCATCGGATTCCATGACCACATCATCCACTTCCAGCCCTCGGCTGGCGGGCAAACAATGCATGAAAACGGCAGTGGGTTTGGCGTGCTTCATCAACTCCGGGGTTACGGAATAGCCCTTGAAATTAATGATGCGCTCTTCCAGTTCATGTTTTTTTCCCATGGAGGCCCACACATCCGTATACACCACATCGGCGTTTTTGACCGCCTTGAGGGGATCGTGCAGGATGTTGATTTGGCTTTTTCCGGCTTTGACAGCTCGTTCCACGGTTACACGGTCCGGCATATAGTTCTTTGGCGAGGCGCAGGAAAATTGAATGGGCAATCGAGCGGCCAGGCGCAGCCAGGAGTGCACGATGTTATTGCCATCACCCACATAGGTGACTTTCAGGTCGTCGAGGTGGCCCCGTTGCTCTTTGATGGTGAGGATGTCCGCCATGATCTGGCAGGGGTGGTTGTAATCGGTCAGCCCATTGATCACCGGTACAGTGGCGTAATCGGCCAATTCCAACAGATGGGCGTGATCGAACAAGCGGGCCATGATCATATCGTTGTACCCGCTGAGCACGCGGGCGACATCTTTGGCGGGTTCTCGTTTGCCCAGATCGATATCGGAAGGGCCCAAATAAAGGGCGTGGCCGCCCAAACGGAAAAAGCCGGTTTCAAAAGAAACCCGTGTGCGTGCCGAGGGCTTGGCAAAAACCATGGCCAGGGAATGATCTTTAAACGGCTTATAATCTTCGCGGTTTTTCAGTTTGGTTTTGACTTCGAGTGCCAAGTCCAAGGTAGTCAAGATCTCATCGGACGACCAATCATCGATATGTAAAAAGTCTTTGTTCAAGATAGGCTCCCTCCCATTTTTCGATTGTATCCATCACGTTGGCAGATGGCAAGCTAGGGCGAAATATCGGCAGAGCCAACGGCTGTCCCATTCCGAATGAAGAAAAGAAACGTATCAAATGTTCAAAATGATGGCAAGGTCGGTATTTCAAGTCCACTTGATGGAGTGGGGCCTGTACCATTGGTGGTATAAGACCCGGGCATCCAACACCAGATGCAGTACTTGAGTTTCAGTGTACGTTATCCAGAAGCTCAAGTACGACAAAAAGTGTTGGATCGCCGGCAATCCCATCCAACTCCGATTACCTCCTTTTTTCGCTTTGAACACAAGAAACATCAACGTGAGCTTTATAGATAGGCGTTTTCCGGTGCTTGCTTAGCGTATTACCAACACGGGGCAATTGGCGTGATGGGATACTTTAGTGGCGACGCTGCCAAATAGTGCGCCTTGGAGGGCTCCCATCCCCCGGGTTCCCAAGACAATCAGATCCGCGCTGCGGGTATCTGCCACAGTTAAAACAGCAGCGGCCGCTGGGCCTTCCAACAGCTCCTTTTCAACGTCAAAACCGACTTTTCCGATAATCTGATCGGCCAAAGTCAATACCTGCTCGCCCACATTTTTCCGCGTGGCCAGCAATTTGTGGTAACCTGCGAAGTCATGCAGGTCGGAAGTGTGGGGATAAGCGTGCACGACAATCAGTTTGGCACTATATTGGGCCGCCAAGCTGCACGCATGTTTTAAGGCTTTCAAACTGCGCTCCGATCCATCCAGAGCGCTGACGATGGTCTTATACATAACCGGCTCCTTTCATAAGGGTAGGGGCTTGGTGTACTGCAAATGCCGGAAGACCCGTGCCGATCGAACGCAAAGGTGAGGGGTGAGGTAACGTACTGTTGTCTCATCCAGCAGGGTATATCTAAGGCTTGACCGCAGTTGGTGTCCAAATTATATCATAGAATTTCGTGTATATGCTGAAAATCATCAATTAAGGTTGTTGCATGGGGCCACAGATCGTACTTGCACCCCTTCGGGGGGTCACCGATGCTGTTTTTCGCACTACTTTTGCCGAGCATTTTTCCGGCATTGATTGGGCGATTTCGCCGTTTTTGAGCACCACCAAGGGGCCGCGTATCAAGCCGGCGCATCTTAAAGAGGTACTACCGGAAAACAACCTGAGAATGCCCGTTGTGCCCCAGATTATGAGTAAGTCAGCCGGTAATTTTTTGCTTTTAGCCACAGCGCTGGCGGATTTGGGTTACACCGGCATCAATTGGAATCTGGGATGCCCCTATCCCATGGTGGCCAGAAAAGGACGCGGGTCGGGCCTGCTTCCTCATCCGGACACCATTGAAGCTTTTTTGGAAAGGGTCCTGGCTGTCATCCCCAATCAGTTGAGCGTCAAACTGCGTTTGGGGCGCCAGGATTGCTCTGAAATTGATGCCCTGGTGCCCATTTTCAACCGATTCCCCCTCAAAGGACTGATCATCCATCCGCGTACCGGAGAGCAAATGTACACCGGACATCCTGATTTGGGCGCCTTCGGACGTTGCCTCGCATCGAGCCGCCACCCGGTGATCTATAATGGCGACATCACATCGGCCGAGGATTTTAATATGCTGCAAAAGCGTTTTCCAGGGGCAGATGGCTGGATGATTGGACGCGGGGCCATTTACGATCCCTTCCTGCCGGGGTGCATCAAAGCCGAGACGCAACCGTTTGCGGGGCGCGTTCGTAAATTTCAGGCGTTCCATGATCAGCTTTATGCGCGCTATGGCCGTAAACTTTATGGCCCGTCTCATCTGATCAACCGAATGAAAGGCTTGTGGGGCTATTTTGCCAAAGCCTTCAATGAGGGGCCGAATCTGCGTAAAAAAATCAACAAGACCCGAAATCCGCAACAATATTGCGAAGTGGTGAATCGCTTTTTTGATCAGGGTCCTCAGTGGCAGGGCGGGGTGTCAAGTTTTTAATGTGCATGGGATCGATAATTACATGTGGATAGATTGGATTGGAAATGATACGGATTGACCCTAATAAAAAAGGTGACTCATCCATGAATCGCTATATGACACAAAGAACGGGAAGCAGCGGATTGGGATGGCTGCTGGGACTCAGCCTCATTCTATCGGCATTGCCGGCTTGGGCGGCTGATAGCCGGTTGGCAGACAAAATCAAAATGCCCGTAAATCTGAGCCTGTGCGGTGAAGTGGTGCCGATTCGTTCACAAGATGTTCGTGAACGTTTTGAAAAGGAGATGCTGCTCACGTTGTGGGACCGGCCCCAGGTGTTGCTGTGGTTAAAGCGAGCGCCCCGTTATCTGCCCTTTATCGCTAGGGAATTGCACGCGCAGCAGATGCCCGATGATTTAAAGTATCTGGCGGTGGCCGAAAGCGCACTGCGCCCCCACGCGGGATCTTCCAGAGGAGCGGTGGGGTTCTGGCAGTTGATGCCTGAGACGGCGCGCACCTATGGACTTGCAGTGAATGAGTTTGTTGATGAGCGGCGTAACTTGTTTTTATCCACCCCTGCGGCACTGCGCTACTTGCAGTTACTCCATGATAAGTTTTCTTCATGGACACTGGCTTTGGCGGCCTACAATATGGGTGAAGAGGGCTTAAGCGCCGAGATTTTAGAGCAGCAGACCCAAGACTATTACAAACTCTACCTGTCCCTGGAGACCCAGCGATTCATCTTCCGGGTGATGACCATCAAGCTCATCCTGAGCAACCCGGAGACCTACGGGTTTACGCTGCCCAAGGAGGCCCTTTATCAACCGTTGGTCTACGATACAGTGGACTTGGACTGTTTCAAAGAAGTGCCCATTCGACTAGTGGCCCGCGCGGCCGACACCCAATTCAAAGTGATCAAAGACCTCAATCCGCATATCCGCGGCCATTACATTCAGCCGGGACGCAGCCGGATCAATCTACCCAAAGGCAGCGCTTCAGGCTTTAAATCGCGTTTGGATGACCTGGTCTCTCGATACAGCCGATTGCGCCAGCAACGCATTTATGTGGTTCGCAACGGTGACTCCCTTTCGACCATCGCCGATAAATTCGATGTGCCCTTGCAGGCGGTTCTGATCTGGAATCGCCTGGATTTGAATGCGCCCATCCATCCGGGAGATCGATTGGTGATATTTTCGCATCGGATGGTCCAGGTGGAGCCATGAAAAAGAGAAAATTGTTCGGTGAGACCCTTAAAGCGCAGCTGCAGGCCAGTCGCAACGACCGTCTGGATACCTTTTTGCTGGCCGAAGACAGCGTACGAGGCGTGGTGGTCAACGGGACCCGCATGGTCAATGAGATGCGCTGGAACCATGAATTGGGTATTCTGGAGACTTTGGTCCTGGGACATGCTTATTTGGGCGGCGCACTGATGTGCGCCGGGCTTAAAGGCAACGACCGGTTAAACATCAAAGTAGAGTGTACCGGCCCCATCAAGGGATTGAGCGTGGACGCCAATGCGTTTGGAGAAGTGCGCGGCTATCTGCGCCAAGTGCCCATACCCGTTGATAAGCCTTTGGAAAGTTTTGACCTGTCTCCCTTTTTCGGCGCCGGTTTCCTGTCGGTGACCAAATACCTGGAGGATGCCAAGCAACCGTTTACCGGCAAAATAATGATGGAACATGGTCGACTGGCCAAGGATTTGGCACTTTACCACCTCAAATCCGAACAGGTACCTGCAGCCGTCGCATTGAGCATTGTATTCGACAAGGCGGGTGAGGTTGCCGGTGCAGGCGGATTGCTGCTGCAGGCCATGCCCGACGCACAAGAAAAGATTCTTGATGCTTTGGAAGCCAAAGTCAGCACAATTGCTTCTTTGGGCGATGCCGTAAACCAGGATGGTTTTCCAGATACTTGGCTCGAGTCTACCTTTGATGGTTTCAAACCCCGGTTGTTGCATCATCGGGGTGTAGAATTCATGTGTCATTGCAACCCCAGAGCTATTGCGGCCATGTTGCTCCTGCTCAAAGCGGAAGAACTGGAAGATATGGCCACCAACGGCCCTTTTCCCATTCAGATTCGATGCCACCACTGCAATACCAACTACGTTTTTTCCCGGGAAGAGATGACGGCGATCTGGAAGGATCGGATATCTAAAAACTGAGCGGAAGAATAACTAACTCTCGCATATAGTACTTCTGTACAACAAGGTGAGGAGAAAGATTCAATAACTTGCATCCTCGGTGCGCAGTTTATGGAGTGTCCGAAAAATGCCGGCGATGGTTTTGGCGTCTTCTATCTCGCCACTGGTGATCATGACCGCCACCTGGCTCAGGGGGATCGGCTGAACTTCAAGAAACTCGTCGGCATCCAAATTCTGCTGGGCCGGTGTTAGATCTCTGGCTAAAAAAAGGTGGATTCTTTCATCTGAATATCCGGGTACCGGTGTAACGGCGCCCAAAGCATCCCAGGTGTCGGCCTTGAACCCGGTCTCTTCGATCAACTCGCGATTGGCGCATGGCAGGGGTTTTTCAACGTCTTCAAAGGTTCCCGCCGGTATTTCCCAGATCAATTTGCCCACGGCGTGGCGATATTGTTTGAGCATCAACACCTTGTTATCCTCGGTCAACGGAACGATTGCCGATGCTCCGGGATGGCGAATGATCTCCATGTCATTATTGACGCCGTTGGGATAGGTTATATTTTCTACAGTCAAATCAAACACGCGACCATGGCGAATCACTTCTCGCCGATGAACTTGAATACCACGCATAACAGATGTCTCGCTTTGCAGAATTCATGAAGGTGAATTTTTCTTGAGTTGTTCCACCATGGTTTTGAGCGGATCGCCACTCGGCGTTTTGGCCTGCGGGTTGATTTCGAGAAGTCTTTCCCATGTTTCCAAAGCACCTTTGGGATCATTTTTATCGTGCATCAGAACCACCCCTTTATTGAACCTGGCAATTTCGTGTTTCCGGTTCAATGAAATGGCTCGGTCAAATGAGGCAATTGCCTTGTCTGCATCGCCGCTGCGACGATACATCACCCCAAGGTCGGTCCACACATCCGGCCGGCTGCCGTCCAGCGCCAAAGATTTCTCATAGGCTTGAATGGCTTTTTCGGAAAGACCTACGTCGAAGTAAAAATGGCCGAGTTGGGTCCATACTTTGATGTTTTCCGGCGTCGCCTGGGTGGCCTGGACCAAGGCGGCCAGGGTCTGTTTCTGTTGCGCGGTCATGGGAGCTGTTCCGCCAGAGGTATTTTGCGGCATATTCTGGGCAACATCAGGGACAGGGGGTGATCGGTAGGCACTGAACACGACACCACTTACAAACCCAACAGCGACGGCCACCAGTAGAAATAGGAGCATATTCTCTGTTTTTACGTATCCTTTGGTCACTTTCGCAGGTGAAGCCATGATTTATTCCTTCCCGTGATGATCAAGATTTAGAGCGCTAAATATAGGGCTATTTTTTGTTTGAAGCAAGGTGAAATCAGAATTTCGGCAAGGACACATCCGATATTCAGTGATTTGCAGGTATCCTAATAACGTTGATTTACCACCGCATCCCATACCTGCTCGGAAGAGACCGGTTGCATCCGTTTGGGGTCTATTTGAATAGCATGCGCTTCGGGCAGGTATTTATTAATCACCAGAGAAATCTGGGTGGTCAGCGCGTCGATCTGAAAATCGTTCATGGACGTTGCCATCTTGATGTCGTCTGTCGTCAGTTGATGGAGATAGGCCAGTTTGTCGCAGCCGGTCTGATAAAAACTTATTTTGGCGTCAAATCTATCCACATAGGCCATCAAGGTACGCAGCAACTGCATATTATATCGGATGCGCAGATGCTGCCTGGCTTGTTCAAAGGTTTTTATGTTTAAAGATTTTACCAGAATCCGAATTTCAGAGACCAGTTCATTTCTTTGGGTCAGAAGGGTGCTGAGGACCGATTCAGCTTTTTGGCTGTGTTCTTTTAGCTGTTGTTTGAGAAGGGTGATGTCCGCCATTTTTTGTTGAAGCTGGGTCACTTTGGGGTTGGCAAAAACTTCACCACCGGTTGCAGGGATCAAAATAAGGGTGATTCCAATCACCCATAGCATCAATGCCCGGGGAGTGTGGGTTGATATCTTCATTATAGACAAATCTTTCAGCATGGCATTCACTTTGTATGCGATCATTGCATCTGCAATTTACGGCGTAAGCCTTCTGATAAAAATAACTGCGTGACATAATTTTCCCAACGGCCGATAGAGGTAAGGCCGATCATCTCTAACTGTTCGCCTTGCCATTTCGCTAAATATGCGGTGGCCTCCGGCGAAAGAACTGTGATGCCGTTTAGGGACATTCGTTTACCGGTCCATTGGGACAGATATTGGGCGGCATCGGCGGACAGAGATTTTAATCCGTTCAGGCTCAGCCACTCGCCGGGCCATTGGGCCAATTGTTTGGCTGCCGCAGGTGGCAAATGGGTCAATCCGTTTAAATACAGGTCCATGCCCGGCCACTTGGCCAAACATTTTGCCGTTTGCGGTGTGAGTGCTGTGAGCAAATATTTGCGCTCATATTGACCGTCGCAGATAGATTTGCTGATTTGATGGTCGGCGGCACTCAATGGCGTGGTCGAAGTCGCGGGCGAAGTGGCTTTTGCTGTACGGTTTTGAAGCCCTTTCCAGATAGCTTCTAAACTTGGCGCCGTCACCTCGACTTTTTCAATGGACAGCTGGTCGCTCTCTCTGAAAATATTTTGGATTAATTCGGCACCCTCGCGTTTAAGCTCTGTAAAGGTGAGGCCACTGATAGCGTCGCTTAAAAGCTCATAGAGTTGAACCCGCCGCTCCAGATAAAGCAGTTGCTCTGAATAGGATTCCAATTGCAGTAGAGGCGCTTCTAATTTGCGGTTATAGATCATGCGGCGTTGAATGGACCGCAGTCCCAACTCGGTCTTGCGGTTTTTGAGGGCGGCTTTGAAAGTCGGAAGTTTGGTCCTTTGTTTCGATCGGAGCCAAGCCCGCTCTTCTTGGATGCCATTTTGATAATAGCGCTTTAGATCGAGTATTTCCGCCTTTCGCGCTTCCAGTTTTTGTCTGGCGGTCACGATATCGGCTCGAAGATCCCCAAACAGGCGGGGTTTCGCTGTGGGGGCAACTGATGGGGTATTGGCACGTGGGATGGGGCTCGCTTGGGCAACCGTTTGCGTTGATTCAGAAGGTTTTTGTGTATCCTTTGGAATTGCGGTTGCGGCTGCAGAAGTGGGCCCACCGGGAGTGGAACGGTCATATTTTAAAAAGTGACCATAACCCCAATAACCGGTCACGGCCAAAAGCGCGCATGCACAGGCAATAGCTGTAAAAACCAGTCTCTTTTTCAATCGACCGGAGCCAATCGATTGGGTTGAAGTTGTCTTTGTGTCTTTGTCCGCATCGATCTCTTGAAGTTCAGTAAAAGCGGGTTCGGTTGAGGGCGCATTGACTGCATCGTCATCAGGATCATCGGTTTCGGCCGTTTCATCTTGTGCCTCGTTGACGATATTTTTTAGGGCTGAATTAATGTCTGCCAAAGAATTTTCGGATGCCGGAGGAGCCGGCGGCTTGGGGGGGTCGGGTGCTGTTTTTTTATCCTCTGACTCGCTATTGTTAACGTTTGATAAGAGTGAGTTGAGTTGATCATCAAACTCATCCATCGATAAACCATCCGACGCTTGCTTTTTATCAAGCGTGTCCGGCGACGGAGGCGGCACCGGTTTCGGTGGTTCGGACGGTGGTTCAGCATCTGCATCTGAATCTGGCGTATCCGCGGAAGTGTCTGCCTCGGGTGGCGGATCCTCCGCGCCGCCGCCTTTAATCTCGGCCATGATTTGATCCAGGGCGGCCTGCTGGTCGGGGTCTAATGCATCCTCCGGTGCACTCTTTTTTTCTTCTGCATCGGGCACTTCCGGCGTCGTCGGCGCCGGATCCTCCGCGCCGCCGCCTTTAATCTCGGCCATGATTTGATCCAGGGCAGCCTGCTGGTCGGGGTCTAATTCATCCTCCGGTGCTCCATCCGTTTCCTCTGCTTTGGGGACCTCTTGTGCTGTGGGTACAGGGCCATTCGAGTCGTCGCTTTCAATTTCAGTCATAATTTGATCTAATGCGGCTTGTTGATTATCGGATAGTTCATCGTCATCGGGTTCAGCTTCATTATCATTTTTATCAATATCGGCATCGCCGGAAGCGTCTTCTTTGGCGGGCTCCGGCGCAACCGGAATATCCGTTGAGGTTCCTGGGGCTGGCAATGCATCAGATTTTGCCTCCGCTGAGCCTATTTCGGACATTATTTTTTCAAAGGCGGCTTTTTCGGTTTGACTCAAGTTTTCTAAGTCTTCGTCCCCTGCATCACTTTCCGCTTTTGGTATGTCGTTTTGATCGATGTCACTCATGTTGTGAAATCTACCCCGATGCCAAATGGTTTACCTTGCCGTATATGCACCTTGTGACGGATTTCGCTGCGCTTCTAGGGCACAGGATATATACTGTTATATCGACGAGTTTGATTTAAACTTAAGGCGGACAAGCGACAATATTTTAAATTCGCTTGCGGATGGGTAGTTTGGACTTAAAATAGGTGATGCGGCTGCCAGCGTGCCGTTACCCTATCAATTTACAATGGATTTTTATTGGATGCCGGTTGGCCAACAATATTCAACACATAGTAAATATTAATAATACATTTTTTAAATCTTCCATCGAACAATGATTCTTAAATTTGGAAAAGTTGAGAGTTGTGCTTATGGTAAATATTCTTTATAAAAAGGAAACAATATTCTGTTATTTTGATTTATCATGAGGGTGAGTCCAATTTGTGTGCACATTTCACTGCTGGGTGTGCATAGCAGATTGCCCCACACTTATCCTAAAGCCCCGTGGGTCTATGAAAACGCAAACCCTGAATAATACTGCAGACTTTGACAGAGAATCGCTGGATAATCAGTTGGCCAAGGAGCGCATGCGCCGCAAAGAAGCTGAGGAGCAGCTTCGGACCATTGATGTTAAGCATAAGCGGCTCGAAATCGAGTTGAACCGTTATCGGGAACATTTTGAGTCTTTGGTGGCCAGCCGCACTGCAGAATTAATGGCCATCAATGAGAAACTGGTCAAAGAAAACAGGGATAGACGATTAGCCGAACGTGAAAGGCGCGGATTTGAGGACCAATTTCGGGAAGCTTCCCTTTTAATCGAGGCCATGCTCGATGCAATTCCAGATATTATCGGTGTGCAGGACACCCAGCTTCGAATTATCCGATTTAACAAAGCCGGCTATCGTTTTTTCAACAAGCCTGAATCTGAGATCATCAGAAAACATTGCTATGAGTTGGTCGATGAAACAGGGCCTTGCAATAATTGTGTGGCCAATCGCATCTTGAGAACCGGACAGCCGGCCAGTCTTGAAAAATACCTTGAAAAGCAAAAGGTTTGGATGGATATCCGAGCCTATCCCATCAGGGATATGGATGGTCGGGTCGTTCGCATCGTCGAGCACTGGCGCGATATAACGGAGTTGAAGAAGAGTCAGGCCTCTTTGATTGAGTCCGAGGAAAAATACAGACTGCTGGTTGAAAATGCCAAAGAAGCCATCTTTATCTATCAGGATGGTAACTTTCGATTTTATAACGAGCGCGGCAAACAGATGGCTCGAAAAATCGGCCTGCTTACTGAAAGCAAACCACTGGACGCGTACCTGCACCCTGACGACCGCAATACCAACACGAAGCGATTGCAACAGCGCTTAATCGGGCAGGAAGAAGAACCCAAAGCCCTGGTGCTTCGTCTGATAAGCAAGGAAAATGAAGTGGTCTGGGTGGAGCTGAATACAGTCAACCTAAAGTGGAAAGGCAAGCCCGCCACTTTGAATTTCGCCCGCGATATTACGCGTGACAAAAAGCTGGAGCGTCGATTCCAAGAGGCCCAGCGTATGGAATCCATTGGGACATTAGCCGGAGGCATTGCCCATGATTTTAATAATTTGCTTATGGGAATCCAAGGCAATGTCTCCTTGATGTACCTGGAGGCCGAGAATGATCCCACTTTGGATGACAAGCTTAGAAGTATCGAAGAGTGCGTCGAGAGTGGCTCGCGCCTTACCAAACAATTGTTAGGTTTTGCGCGCGGTGGGAAATATGTGGTCAAACCCATGGATTTGAATCAGCTGATTAAAAGCTCGGTTGAAATGTTTGGCCGCACCCGTAAAAGCGTCACCATCAATGGCCAATATGAAGAAGATTTATGGACGGTATTGGCAGATAGCAATCAAATCGAGCAAGTTTTAGTCAATTTGTTTCTCAACGCCTGGCAAGCGATGGGTGGGGTCGGCGAGTTGACTCTCAAATCCGAAAATGTCCATCTGGAATCGTTTTTTGTTAAACCTCACGAAGTTCAAGCCGGCCGCTATGTTAAAATCACGGTAAAAGATACCGGTGTGGGGATGGCTGAGAGTATCCAGCAGCGTATTTTTGAACCCTTTTTTACCACGCATGAGCCTGGCCGGGGGACCGGTTTGGGTTTGGCCTCTGCTTTTGGTATCATTAAGAATCACAGCGGCATTATTACCGTTGAGAGCAGTTTGGGCAAAGGCAGTATGTTCTGCGTCTATCTGCCGGCCAGCGATGATGAGCCGGAAATCGAAGTCGATTCCTCGGATATCGTTGAAATCGGTTCCGAAACCGTATTGTTGGTCGATGACGAGGCGTATATCATTGATGTCGGCGAACTCATGCTTCAAGGTTTGGGATATACGGTGTTGACAGCCAACAATGGGAAAGAGGCGATTGAAATCTATTCCCAGCTAAAAGATACCATCGATCTGGTGGTTCTGGACCTGGTGATGCCTGATATGGGTGGCGAAGAAGTGTTCAATCAAATACGCTCCTTAAACCAGGATATCAAGGTGCTGTTTGCCAGCGGCCATTACGTAGGTGAGCAAACGCGAGACTTACTTAAAACGGGCGCCAGCGATTTTTTACAAAAACCGTTTAACCTCCGTCAACTCTCCACGAAAATCCGCGGCCTCTTCGATGATAAAAAATAGGATGGTGTATCTGATTTAGAATATTTTCATCTGGCGGCCTTTGGTGGTGGGATGAAAGCTGTTTGCAGGTATTTTTTCGCCTTCTTTCGTGGGGGATGCCGCCGGGTTGTTTAGGTCGCCATAGACCACATTGAAGCGATGGCCGGACAAGTAGTGGATATTTTGAACCAAAAGAAGCTGCAGGTCCTCTTCCTGGCGGGTCATCACGGCAAAACCGTAGTGGCGATTCTGGTGTTTGATATCTCCTTTGGTTTTGACGCGGTATCGAATAAAGTGGCGGTGGGCCTGAAGGCGGTTTTGCACCAGGCCGTTGGCAATATCCGGCACCAAAGCGAAATTTTCCAGAATCAAGGGATGCAAATCAGGATCCAGTTCATAACCTACTGCGTTTCGACCGGTGCACATGGCGGCCTGCATGGTTGTGCCGGTACCCAAAAACGGATCCAAAACGCGATCACCTCTGATGGAAAACATATTGATGAGCCGAAATGGAAGCTCCAAGGGGAAGGCCCCACTGCGACTGCGGCCCCCCTTTTCCTTTAAATTTTGGGGTGCACCCGGCAAATCCATCCACACATCGGAAAACCAAGCATTGCGTTCCTCCCAAAAATAGGCGCTTTGGTGTCGCCGTTGTTTTTGGGCCTCATCGTTGAACTCTCGTTTGGCGCCATTGCGGAATATGAGTATATATTCATGCTCCAAAGTGACATATGCCCCCGGTGGGTACATGCCGGATCCCATAAACTTGTTGGGGGCGTTTGTGGGTTTGCGCCAGATGATGGCCGGCAATTGGGAATAACCCAACGTATTAAATGCCTTGATAATCCTGGCGTGATTGGCAAACAGCTGGAAATGGCCGTCGAACGAGCGGGTGGCGTCCCCAATATTGATACAGGCAATTGCACCCGGTTTCAGTGTACGTGTGACCTCTTTCCAGATACCATCCAGATAGACGTGCATTCGCTCAAAAGCGTTGTTGACATCGTTCCGTGCGAGGGCCTTTCCGATATCGGAATCAATGCGCGCAAATTGATCGTCCCACAGCTTAATCATAGGGTAGGGGGGGGAAGTCACCACCAGGTCGACACTCTGGTCATCCACTTGTGCCATATGCTGGGCGCTTTCCATGAAGATTTGGTGTGAGGATTCCATTTGCGGTGTCATGGGCCTTTTTGGCATTTCAATTGCGGGTTGTCAATTGAGTGGATGCGTGGTTCAGGCAAAATGAGTTTCGGCACTCGTGGCAGATTTAAGTAACAGGAAATTCTGACGGGATTTCAAAGTGGAGAGGCGTCTCGAACCATCCCGGTTTTTCTGGAGCTGATAAACCAGTCGATCAGTTGACGGGCAATGCTGATCCGGGACGGTACCCGGGGAAGCGAATGAGCCGGGAACCATTCCGCCTCCACGAGCTCAGCATTGTCAACCTGTATCTCTCCATCGGCGTAATCAGCCATGAAACCCACCATCAGGGAATTGGGAAAGGGCCAGGGCTGGCTGCCGAAGTAACGGATGTTGCCCACCTCCAAACTTACCTCTTCACGGATTTCGCGTCTGACGCAGGCTTCAAGGGTTTCTCCGGGTTCGACGAAACCGGCCAGTACGCTGAAAAAAGAGTTCTTGAAACGTCTGTTGCGAGCTAGCAGGAGTTTGTTGTCCTTGACCACCGCAACGATAATCGCCGGGCTCAAACGCGGATAATTGATCAAGCCGCACGCCGGGCAATACTTGGCGCGCTCGTCGGCTTTATCCTTTGTTGGACGGCCGCAGTGCCCGCAGAACCGGTGGGATTGTTCCCAATCGAGAAGCTGATTGGCCAGACCGGCGATCCAGAATAATTCTTCGCTGATCGTGTCCAGCAAGGCCCGCAAGTCTATCCAGGAATAGGGTTCCGGAGCCGGTACGCCGAAGGGCCATTGCGCGGCGTAGCAGTTCCGATCACCCAGCGTGCCGAGAAAAATGTTGTGGGTAAGGGTGATGCCACCGGCCTTTATGGTATCGTCGTCCGGAATGATACAGGCGCCATGGGTGCAGTTGATCAGAATTTTGTTTTTTTCGAAAATGAACCACAAGGCGGAACGGCTTTCATCATTCGGAGGCTGGAACGCAGGTACAAAATCCATGATCTGATCCTGAACAGTATGGCTTGGGTTGCCTGTTTTGAGTTAGACGCCGGCAGATTGTTACCACATCGTGCAGCGAACACCAACCAAGTTTTTCTAAATCTTGACGTCTGTCGCAGTTGAGAAAATGCGAGATGTTTGTTATTCAGGATACCCTACCTAAACATGCTAAAATGATGACCTATTTTGACAAAATGAGTATGCAATGAAGCGGGTTACCCTTTTGGGTCTGACCGACACGTCCTCCACTATTATTTCCGGTCCTCTGGATATCTTTTTTTTCGCCGGCAGACTCTGGAATGCGCTGTTTAACGAGCCCCAACCCCCCCCCAATTTTGAAGTTGAAATTTTATCCCTTGAGGGCGGTCCCGTATCTTGCCTTGGCAATATCATGATTCAGGCCCATCAAAGTATTGCATCCATCCAAAAAACCGATTTGCTAATTATCCCTTCCATCTATAACATTGAGGATACAATGGCGCGGGAAAAGGATGTCATTCCCTGGATAATAAAAATGTATCGCTGTGGCGCGCATGTGGCAGCTAGCTGCACCGACACATTCGTGCTGGCCGAAACCGGTCTTTTGGATGGTAAGATTGCCACTACCCACGAAGGCGTTTCAGAGTATTTTCGCATGCGTTATCCAAAAGTCATGCATAAGCCGGAACGGATGATAACAGAGTCCGGAGATATCTTCACCGCCGACGGATCGAATGCTTGTTTCGATATAGCGCTTTACCTCGTACGAAAGTACTGTGGTAGTGTTTTTTGAGACTTTGCCGAGAAAAATTAAAGACCAAAGGAGTTCAGGATGGCTGAAACGCTTTTCACACATCAAGAACAATTCGCGACTGAACTGCTAAAACCACGCATAAAAAGCGTGGCTCAGTGGATATGGGCTTTTACGACCGTTATCGGCGCTTTAATCTTTGTTGTCGCAGTATTGAACACCTATCGTATGCTCACTTGCGGCGCTTGGCCGGTCACTGATGGTATGATTGCACATTCTGAGCTTAAACGGGGCTTCATGCGTGAAGGTGCATTGAAGTTTCAACTCCATTTAGTTTACCACTATCGCGTGGATGGCAAAGCGTATGAGAGTAAACGCATCGCTTTTGGCGGGCAAGCCAAAAAGCTAAAAGAGATCAAAACGCTGTTAACCACCTATCCCAAGGGGCGCAAGGTCCAAGTGCACTACTTACCGACCCATCCGAAAGTAGCCACATTGGAGACCCATGTCTCATGGCATGGATTAAAAACCCTTGCCGGCGGCTTGCTGCTGCTATGCATCGGGATGGTGGGGTTACAGCGGCGCTGGTCCCTGCAGACCGATTACCTGTTCAAGGATCTGGACCCGGATCGGCACATCCCCAAATGGAAAATCGCCTTAGGGCTTGTTGGACTGACGGCCTGCTTAGGGCTATTCTGGTTATGGTGGGAACTCATTAAGATGTACGCGGGTCGGTGAACCGAAGTGGATCCAATGGCGTCGTTATATTGAATGCAAGCTTTTCCAAAAAGCCCAACATCAAATCATGCATTTAAATCGCTTTTTCGAAAGCGCATCTTACGGTTGCCTTGGCTTCATTGCGTGTGCGACAGGTGGGTTGGCCCAGTGACCGACGCAAACGCAACTAAGTTTTGTATGGGTTATAGCGCTGTA
>JBNKKB010000048.1:0-8945 GCA_050291605.1 Desulfobacteraceae bacterium
CTCCCTCTGGCCTTGCCAAAAACATGCTCTGAACGTCTATAGCAGGGTAGTGCTTTTGGACAGCGCTAGCGGGCGTCGCGGTATCGTAATACAGCTTCCTTCCTCTGGCCTTGCCAAAAACATGCTCTGAACGTCTATAGCAGGGTAGTGCTTTTGGACAGCGCTAGCGGGCGTCGCGGTATCGTAATACAGCTTCCTCCCTCTGGCCTTGCCAAAAACATGCTCTGAACGTCTATAGCAGGGCAACTCTCATGATATTACCAAATATTTTCAAAGAGATACCAAACGACCTGCCGGAGGAGCTGACGCAGGAGCTGTTGCGCACGCGCCAGGCGACCATCGAACGCATCGTATCACGCGGCCACTTTTCCGCAGCGGGATTCTGGTATGATCAGGACTGGGATGAATGGGTCCTGCTGCTCAGCGGCAAGGCCCGCATCGAATTCAAGGACGAACCCGGGCTGATCCGGCTCGAAGCGGGCGACTACCTGCTCATCCCGGCGCATGTTCAGCACAGAGTCGCGTGGACGGAGCCACAGACCGACACCATTTGGCTGGCAGTCCATCTGAACAAAGACCAATAAGGAATGACCATGCGAACCTCGCAAACCATGCTGACTGCAGCCGCCTGTATTGTCATCATCGCCGGCATGAAAGCCGCGGCGGTGATTCTTGTGCCGTTTCTGCTTTCAGCCTTTATCGCCATCATCAGTGCCCCGCCCATGTTCTGGCTGCAGCGCAAAGGCGTACCCGCCGTTCTGGCCATGATCCTGGTGGTTCTTTCGATTCTGGGTATCGGCATCATCATCGCCGCTTTGGCGGGCCAATCCATCAATCAGTTTACCCGGGACCTGCCGCTCTACGAGGCCAAGATCAAAGCGCAAACAACCGCGGCGATGGCCATCCTGACCCGTTTGGGAGTCGACACAAGCTCTCTGGCGTTAACGGAAATCTTCAATCCCGGCGCTGCCATGAAGCTGGCGGCGGCCGTGCTCAACGGTCTTGGCAATATGCTCACCAACGGTTTCCTGATTCTGATGACGGTCATTTTTATGCTGCTGGAAGCGGCCAGCTTCCCCGTCAAGCTGCAGGCCATCAGGGAAACGCCGGAGGCATCGCTCACGCACTGGGAAAATTTCCTGACCCATGTGAAACAGTACATGGCCATCAAGACCTGGGTCAGCCTGGCGACCGGTATCATCATATCGATATGGCTGGCCGTTCTGGGGGTCGATTTCCCTTTGCTTTGGGGCGTACTGGCCTTTGCCCTGAACTACGTCCCCAACATCGGCTCCATCATCGCAGCCGTTCCGGCGGTGCTGCTGGCCATGATCCAGTTGGGGATGACCAAGGCCCTGCTGGCTGCAGGCGGTTATGTGGCGGTCAATTTGCTGATGGGCAATATCGTGGAGCCACGCTTCATGGGAAAGGGGTTGGGGCTTTCCACTCTGGTGGTCTTTCTCTCTTTGCTCTTTTGGGGCTGGGTCCTGGGCCCGGTGGGTATGCTGCTATCCGTACCGTTGACCATCACCGCCAAGATTGCCCTGGACAGCCGGTCGGAAACACGTTGGCTGGCGGTCCTGCTGGGGCCTGAGAGCGGCGCCCGGCCTCCGGCCGAATCCGGACCGGAGCCCCCCGCCCCTGCTGAGGATGATGCCGCGACGTAGAGGCGTTTTCCAACAGGGATCCCGGCGAACGTCCGGTCGCGATGAACGACTTCCCGCTCATGCACAAGCAGATGTAGAAAGGCACGGCGACACCCTCGATATGAAAGTGAACAGCATCCTAAACCGCTATTTGTTCAGAGAGCTCTGCCAGCCCTTTGCCGTCAACTTGTTCTTTTTCACCTTTATTTTGTTGACCAGCAAGATACTGGAAATCACCAATATGGTGGTCAACTATAACGCCGGCCTGCCCGCAGTGGCATTGTTGCTTTTTTACTCCATGCCGTTTTTTCTGGCATTTGTCACTCCCATGTCCGTCATGATGGCCGTACTGCTGACATTTTTACGCATGTCGGCGGACAACGAAATCGTTGCGCTGAAAAGCGGCGGCGTCAATCCCAATCGATTCTTGATTCCGGTAGCGCTCTTTTGTTTCATGGGCTGGGCCATGACCATGGCTATCACCGGATTTATCATGCCGTGGGGCAACCGCGGTTACATTGATTTGTCGACCGAGCTGGCACAATCCCATATCGACGCCATCATCAAGGAGCGGACCTTTATCGACAGTTTCGACGGCATCATGCTCTATGTAAACAAAGTCGATATCAAAAGACGAATGATGAAAGATGTCTTCATCGAGGATCGCCGCAACAAGGATGTCAGCAATGTCATTGTGGCCCCGCGGGGCACGATTTCCACCGATGCGTCAAAACAGATGCTTCGACTGCGCCTGTTCAAGGGCGCCATCAACCAGGTCGATATCGCCAAGCAATCGGCACAGGTCATCGCCTTTGGAACGTATGATATGAATCTGGACCTGAAGAAGCTGATGGCCAAAAAGAGATCCGGAGGCCGCAAGTCCGTCGACGAAATGTCGATAAGCGAAATCCGGAAATACCTGACCAACGCCCGCATAAATAAACGGTACCGCAACAACGCCCTGATGAACCTTCACCAAAAATTCTCCCTGCCGGCGGCGTGTTTTGCACTGGGGCTGCTGGCCATTCCGCTGGGGATACAATCCAAAACGAACAAGCGCTCTGTGGGAACCGTGATAGGCATCCCGTTTTTTCTGTTGTACTATGTCCTTCTGTCGGTGGGTTGGGCGCTGGGCGAGTCGGGCACGTTGCATCCGGTGGCGGGAATGTGGACGCCCAATGTCGTCACGACCGCATTCGGCATCTACCTCTACCGCCGGGCCGTGAAAGATCGACCGGTTCAGTTCGGCAGGTTGTTGAAGCACGCAAAATTCCGGCAGTGGATTTTCCGGCGACGAATATACTAGCCTCCCGGTGCCGACGAAGACAGGACAGCGAGAATGAATCTGATCAACCGCTACATCATCATTGAATTCACCAAGTGCTTCTCCATGGTGCTTTTTGCGGTGCTGGGCATTTTTGTGGTCATCGACTACCTGGGAAACATGGATGAATTCATAGCGGCCAACATATCCATGTGGCGAGCCTTTCAATGCGTCCTGTATAAAATACCGTTCATCTGTACCCAGTCCATGCCGGTGATTCTGCTCCTATCCATCCTGATCGTCTTCGGTCTGATGAGCAAAAACAACGAGCTGATCATTATCAACTCCAGCGGCATCAGTATCTACGCCCTGCTCAGACCCGTCCTTTTGGTTTGCATCACCCTGGCCCTAATTCAGTTTGTCCTGGCAGAACAAATCGTACCGGCCACCATGCGCACGGCCAATATCATCAAGTATCAGGAGGTGCGGAAAACAGCCAATGTGACACGCCACGAAAAAAATATCTGGATCAAGGGCCAACGTCAAATCACCAATATCAAATACTACCATGCGCCCAGCAAGACGATTTTCGGTTTCACCCGCTATTATTTTGATTCAGATTTTCGGCTGGTCAAACGACTTGACGCCGAGAAAGGCATCTATTCGAATGATCGGTGGCAATTGATTGTCTGTATGACCCAGACACTCGACCCAACTGACAATACCTATCGGATCACGTTTGACGACTTGATCACTGCATATCTGGAATTCAAACCCCACGATTTCAAACAAATCGTACCAAAATCCCAGGAAATGAACTTCCAGGAGCTGAGGGAGTATTCCCGAAAGGTCGAACAGGAAGGGTATGACGCGACGGTTTACAAGGTGGATATGCACGCAAAGACCGCCTATCCGGTTGTTTGCATCCTGATGGGGCTGATCGGCATCGGGCTGACCGCGCGCAAACGGTTGCACAGCGGCCTTCCGGTTAGTATTATGTATGGACTCACCATCGGGTTTCTCTTTTGGGTGTTTCAAAGCTTCTGTTTATCGCTGGGCTATGGTGAGATATTGCCGCCTCTGGTAGCGGCATGGGCGGCCAACTTTATTTTTCTGTGCGCCGGCGCGGTGCTTGTGCTGCAGGCTGAATAACACAATCATGAGGTGACGTTGTGGATCAAAAAACATATCAACAGATACTGGCAGATGCCATCCAGGGCGAGATAGAAGCCTATCAATTCTATCTGTCGGTGGCCGAAAAAACCCGGAACAGTTTTCTGAAGGAGCTGTTCCGGTCGTTTAGCGAAGAAGAAAAAAAACATCGAAACATTCTGGAAAATTTTCGCGACAATCCATCGGATACCATCAACTTCAAGGACGTTCCGGACTTTCATGTCGCTGAAACCGTCGAGACGCCGGCATTGACGCTGGAAATGCGGCCGCAGGATGCCATTGCCCTGGCCATGAAAAAGGAGCAGGCCGCCATGGAGCATTACACCCAACTGGCCAATGCCTGTACCGACCCGGACCATAAAAACGTCTTTCTCGAGCTGGCGGCAATGGAACGCGAACATAAAAATAAAATGGAAGCGGCATTTGTCGATATCGGTTATCCCGAGGTATGGTAACAGCGGTCTGCGCTTTTTTCCACACCCTTACGCCCCGTGGTTCGTCACGCTCCCCCTCCGCTGATTGATCGGAATCAATTTCAGATCGTTCGCACGATCTTGCCAGGCCATCACCAAACCATGATGCGGCCGCCACAACCGATGTAAGGTTTAAAACAGGATGACCGACTCTTTTTATAATCAAGCGGGGGCCGGTGCGAGACATGATTCAAAAAGCGGCTATTTTCTTCTGCATATTTGCCTGCGCATATCTCCACCCTTCCGCTGCAAAGGCCGATGCGGAAAACGAAGCCGCCGGAATCACACAGAAAGTCCGACATCAAATCGAATCCCGCTTAAGCGCCGGCAATCAAAGCCGGCGATTTGTCTGTCAGGGTGAAACCATCTGCGGCCTCAAATTGATACCGCTGTTTTATCGGGAACGCGGATTCGCACCGGCCTGGATGAGCGATCGGACATTGCGGCCCAAAGCCGGGATTCTGATTCAGGCGCTCCAAAATGCCTTCCAGGATGGTTTGGATCCTCAGGATTACCATACCATTGCCATTGCAGAGACCCTGGCAAAGCTCACCAACGCCTCCGATTTGACCATCCAGACACAGGCCGAGTACTGGGCGGACCTGGACCTGTTGCTGACCGATGCGTTTCTGCTGCTGGGCATGCATCTGGCGGGCGGGCGCATCGATCCGGAAACCCTGCATCCGGATTGGCTGGTCTCTGAACGCTCCATCGATTTGCTGCCCCTGCTGCATACCGCATTGGATATCAACCGCCTGGAACAGGCCCTTGAGCGGCTGCGGCCGGCACACCGGGGCTACCTCGGTCTGCGAAAGGCCTTGCTGCGGCTGCGCGACCTGCAGCTCCAGGGTGGATGGCCGCCTATTGCTGCCGGCCCGGTCCTGCGGCCGGGCGATGTCGATCCGCGCGTAGGGGCCCTGTGCAACAGACTGGAATTGTCAGGGGATATCGAACCCGGTGGTGTGCCGCAAGCGCCCACCCGCTATGCCGGGACGCTTGTGGATGCGGTCAGGCGTTTCCAGGCGCGGCATGGCTTGGCACCCGACGGCTCGGTGGGCCCCAAGACCCGCATCGCCCTCAATGTTCCCATCGAAAGACGCATCCGTCAAATCGAACTGAATCTGGAGCGCTGGCGCTGGCTGCCCCACGATCTGGGTCATCGCCACATCGTGGTCAACACCGCCGATTTCAGCCTGGAAGTCGTCGAAGGTGATGAGCAGGTCCTGAAAATGCGCGTCGTGGTGGGGCGCCCGGCCCGCCGCACCCCTGTTTTCAGCTCCAAAATAGCATACATGGAGTTCAATCCGTATTGGAACGTGCCCCGCACCATTGCCGTGGAGGACATCCTGCCCAAACTGGTGTCGGGCACGGATTATCTGTCCCGGCAGCACATCCGGGTTTTCACGGACTGGACCGAAAGCGCAACAGAGATCGATCCGCAGACGCTAAACTGGACCCATTACAACGAAACCTACTTTCCGTTCCGTCTGCGCCAGGACCCCGGTCCCTACAACGCGCTGGGTCGCATCAAGTTTATTTTCCCCAATCGCTTTGCCGTATACCTGCACGACACGCCCCAACGCTCGCAGTTTAACTTCGAGCAGCGCGATTTCAGTTCGGGATGCATCCGCCTTGAAAATGCGCAAGCTCTGGCCGCCTATCTGCTCAACGGTGAGCCCGTGGCAGGGACCGAAGCCATCGCACCCATGTTGAGCAGCGGTAAGCGCCGGGTGGTTCGCATCCCCAATCCCATACCGGTGCACTTGATCTATATGACCGCATGGGTGGACGCCGGAAGCCGTCTGCAGTTTCGCAACGACATTTACCACCGCGACCGCGATCTAAACAGCGCCCTGAAGCAGCGCCCCCCCGATCCGCCGCCACCGCTGGCGATGTTTAAAAATTAAATTTACCAGCAGCGAATCGGCCCCGTGTCCAGGTGGACGAAATCCGAATTGGCGTAAAACCCGACGCCTCCGGACTTCATGGCGATGCACAGATCCCGCAGGTGCCCGGTGCTATAGCCGGGCAGCCGGATGTCGACGGCTTTGCCTTTGGTGTGAAAGCTGGTACGCGCCACGCCGGTGGTTGTTTGGCGCAGCATGCTGTTGGTTTCTGGTGAGCGGTATCCGGAAATGACATAAAAGGGCGTTTCGGGGCGGACCTTGCTTTTGATGGCATAAAGCTGGTCGAGCAGGCGCACGTCGATGGGATGCACCTCACGGGCGCGGTGATCTCTGAGAATGTAGTTGATCTGATCCAGGGCATCCCTGCAATAAGCGCTCCCGTCAAAATAGCAGATATCGAGAGATTCGCCGGTATGGGTATTGTAAAACGACAAGCGCCGTGCCGTGTCGATTTCGGGCAGGGTTGCGGCCAATGTCTGAAGCGGCAGAAAAGCGGCGGCAAAAGCGCCCGCGCTCAGTTTGAGAAATTCACGACGATCGAAACTCAAGGTCAATCCTCCGGAAATTCAGCCGATTATCAGCCCGATGTAAAGGGCATTTGATATCAGCCGGGGTTGTTGTGTCAAGTCCCAACTATCCATTCTGTTTTTTTGTCCTTTCTTTGTCCTTCGCAAATTTTATGCCTGCCGGTCGGCAGCCTGATCCGGATAACCATGGCTGCGGCAGAATCAATGCCACACACTGTTAACAAACGGATAATTAAACGTTTTTCCAATTAAACATAAAAATGCTCAGTTTCCCGGGAATATGCGGGGGATGGTTGGGGGCACGTCATGTGCCGATTTGTGTCGACTTTCTGACGTTGCGTGTTCGATTTTGTGCATCAGATCCCTTATAGAAGGGATCAAAAAACAGAAGATAGAAGATAAAAGGGTCAGGTCTCCACATTTGACATAATTACAAGATACCAGCTATGAATATTTCCATATTAAGCTGCCTTCCGAAAGCAATTCTATAAGGATAGCCCATTACGCATAGAGTTCAGCTGCGCATTTTATTGTGAAACTTAAAAAACACTATAATTGTCAAATGTGGAGACCTGACCCCTTTCCCTTTCCTTTTGTACACTGAAGTAACCTTTCATAAAAACAGCTATCAAAAACAATTGTAAGCCAATCAGAAACAGCATGTTTCCAAGAGGCAGTAAGCCTGTGACAAGAACCTGATATTCAATGATCATGAAAGGAATTAAAACGAAAATTGCTGTAATCGGTAATATTATCCGCCGTTCAACAGGCTTTTGCAGTCCCCATAACAAAGTAAACGTCCATGCAAAAATTATTACACCCAAATACCTGGACCACATAACTTCGAGCGGACTCATGCTTTGGGATAATCCCCATACAAATTCCACCATTTTTGGGAGAAACATCAATTTCAATCCAAAAATAAAATCTGCTGCTATTCCAGCACCAAAACCCATCTTTACCCAAAATAATGCTTCTTTTTTTTGTGAAGTTTTCATTATTCTCTCCATATTTTTATATTTCAATTCATTTGGAAATAACTTGAAGTGGTTTCAAAACCTCCTTACAGGTTCAGGGTCAAGGCGGAGCATGTAATTCAAACGGAGGAATACATCGAGTATTTCGAGTATTGAATCGCATGCTCCAACACAGAGATTGGGCCTGGAAGGAGGTTTTGAAACCACTTCTAAGGTGCGAAACACAACCCGCACGCCTTTGCTAACGAAGTTTATTTGTTGGTTAGGTGGCAGTTAATAATTAGCCGCGCAATATTTTTGGCAGATTGGTTTTATGTATTTATGATTATCAAATCCGGATACCAGATTTTTCCAATTATTCCACCGTCTCATACCGTTTCGCAAGCTATATACCGACTGAAATCCTTCCTCAGCTAAAAGTGATCCTGCCACACGGCTCATATGTCCGGTATCACAGACAAGGACGATGTCTTTATGATGGAAATCATCATATTTTCCATCGACCAGGACTTGCTTTAAGAAATCGTCAAATGGACTGGAAACCGCGCCTTTGATATGTCCGGCCTTGAATTTATCTCTATCCCTTATATCAACCAGTAAAACGGCAGTATCTTCCTTTTTTAATTTCTCAATGAGTTTTAAAGGGGATATCTGTTTATACCCTTGGCCGAATAAAAGATTTTTATAAAACTCTTTCAACCCTATTCCAGTTTTGAGTTTCCGAGAATTTTTTATTGATTCAATATAGATCCCAAAATCAAAAAAATTAGTAATCGGCTCGATTGCATTGGCTAATGGCGTCATTTTCATTCTCCTTTTTGTTTGTTTTAATCCGTAGACGGATTATCCCCCAAAAAGGACGCAAAAAATGAGCGATTATTTTAATATTTTTGTAATGTTTTGGTTTGATTTTGAAAAAGGCAGGATGTATCGATATGGTTTTTTAATCTTTTTTTTGGTTTTTTATCTCTTCGTAGT
>JBNKKB010000049.1:0-76654 GCA_050291605.1 Desulfobacteraceae bacterium
GGCACCGCCGTTGGATCGGCCGCATGAATTTTAATCATCACTTGCAGCTCGTTGTCGGTAACGGCCAACTCCAACCGGGAAATATCCGCACAATGGGGCAAACACTCAGGTGGTGCCAACAACCGCTGGCGCAACTCTTCCAGCAAAGCCGGAGGGGGGAACCCGTCCTGGGCTGCCCACACATCCGCACTGGGCAGACCGGCAATCACCACCACCAACAACAAACCCGCACCAACCGCTTTGGCCTGGAGTTGTTGATGAAATTTTCGCCACCAGGCTCGCCAATCAAACACACCCCAGATGAACCCCACCAACAGCCCCACCCGGATAAAAGCCAGGATCAAATTCATCAAGGGAGACAGCAGGTAGAGGTGCAGGGTTTGACCCTTGGCGACGGGGCCGTTCCATTCCAGGGAGATGGTCTGCCAATGCCAATCCGGCAAACCGGGTCCAGTGGGAATTAGCGCATCAGGATCGTGAACACGGATGGCCAGGTCGGCTTGTACCGGCTTGGGCATACGGATGGGGGAGGACTGGGATCGTAATTTGGACAGACTGTCGCGCTTTTGCCGCTGTGGCGCTTTAGGTTCCGGGTGTATCTCATCACCCGCGGGCGCGTCATTTGCAGCTGGCGGAGCCTGCAGCGAGCGATGCATGCGCCCGCTGTAGTCATTGTGGGGTGCCAATTGGGGGTAAACACCCCAGCGGATTTGATTGGCCACAAACGGAATGGCCATGATCAGCAGCGCGATGACGGCCGCTATACCCCACATCACCACCAGGCGCTTGAGCCAGCCGGCCGGCAACAACGGCAACAGGGCCAGTACCGCCAGGATGTGAAGCCACACCATTCGAGGCGCCCCCGGCTCTTGGTAAATCAAGACCATGGTGGTCAGCGTCAGCAACCCCCATTTCCAATTGCGCAGCTTGAACACTGCCAAAGCGACGATCAACACCAGGAAAAAATCGAGCAGAGACCACTGCTGAAGCCAGGTGTCGGACACCTGATCCACACCGCGGGTGGCCATCAAGCGCCAGCCGGGCGGCAAATGCAATTGCCCGGTAACCTTTTGAAAATCATGCGCCCATCCCACAGCAGCCATGCCCACGGTGCGCTCAGGCAAACGGGCATCCGCTTCAAGGTTCAACTGCCCGCGACGCAGCTCCACTCCGGCTTTGGGGGGGTCGCCTTGGGCGGTAATCACCTGCGCTTGGCCGTCAATGGCAACTCGGCCCAATGTCATGGGGGGATCAACGGCCAGAGACCATTGGCGACTGAGGGTACCCTGGATTTGGTCGTGCAAGGTAAAACCGTCCCCGTCAAAATCGAGCCACCAGCGCCGCTGCAGGGCAAGCTGGTCGGGCTCCGGATCGGGATCGCCGCGCCGGATCTCTTTGATCACCAGCGTGGTGCGCTCTTTGATCAAGTAAGCTGGAAAACGCCGCCACGGGCCGGGCATTTCGGTCTGGCCGGGCTCCACCGCGACGGCACCCGAAAGCTCTACCATGCGCAAGTGGTGTTGTGCTTGAAACGACCAAATCTCCTGCCCATAGGGGGTCTTCACCCGGCTGATCTTTTGAACATTTTCAGGCATCCGTGTGGTCAGCTCGATCTGCCAGAGGCCCGGGCGGGCCTGCACCGACAAGCGGCCCTGGGTGTCGATGCGCGCCGGCAACCGGCCGTCCAATTGCATGGGAATAGCACCCGGGAGCAATATATCCGCCAGTCCAACTTCCCGGGCTTGGCCCGACACCTCCAGACGCAGTACCGTATCGATCTGCATGGGGATGGTGTCATTGATGCGTCGAAAAATCGTGACGTTGAGACGGTCCTCCTGGCTGGCGGCTTTCTCCTGTTCCTGGAGCCAGAGGCGGCCTTTGACATCGATCTGCGGAGTTGAAATTTTTTGGCCCGCCACCGACAAAACCAGCAGACCCGACGCGGGCGGCACATGGATCATCTCAGGTGCTTGCGTCCAGGAGAACTGTCCTTTGATACGGTGGGTTCCCGGGGTCAGATAGATGCTAGGGACTTGATTTCGCTGAATCACGGCCACCGAACGGCCATCCGCCACAACCCCCTCCGGCCACAGATCGGCACTGCCCGGCAAGGCGACCCATCCGGAGGAAAAAATTTGCCAGCGTTGCTCAAAGCGACCCCCGTCGTCGCTGATCGTAATATCCAGATGGGAAGGCCATTGACAGCGGACCACGGCACCATTGTTGTACAGCGCGGGGCAAAGGGCATCTTGATGGTCATGCAGCACCCATGAGCGCCAGCGCGCCAGCTCGGAAGGGATCTCACCGGTCAATGGCTCAGCCAGAGTGCAAGTAGCTATTATCATAATTAATAATGCGGTTGCCACCGGCAGACCCAAGAACGGCTTCCTCATGATAGGTGTCCTTTGTTTAGGGTTTGGATTGTCATTGATAAGGATAGGGAAAATATGGAAATTGAGGCTCCTGCTGTTGGTGCACCACCCAAAAAGAGAAGTGTCGGCCTTCATCCACCTTTCGTATATAAAACCAAAACCGAAGAGTGTCAATCGAGTTGGCCACCGCCACGGTGATTAACGGTTCGAAATGACATCAAATCGACTGACCAGGTCTTTAACGGCTGCAGCCAAATGGGTGGGGGCATATCCCAGGCCATAGGCCTTGCGGCTGTCCAGGCTGCAATCGGGCGACCGCGCGACCTTCAGGTCCAGGGTATCAATGGTGACCGGCCGAATCATGTCGGGTTTGACCTGCATGTGGGCCGCCATCATGCATCCTAGATCGTAGCGCGAAATTCGGGTGCGGCCCCCCAGATGCATCAAACCGTTCGCGCGCCCCAACAGGTGCAAGATGCCCTGCGCCGCACTATGGCTGTCGACGGGCGTGCGATATTCATCGGTCAGCAGCTGAAGGCTTTGTCCCTGGCGAATGGCCTGCAGGCCCTGCACCGAAAAGTGGTGCCCGCTGAAAGGAGCCATGCCGAACAACAAGGGCAGCCGGCAGACGAGCGCTTGAGGATAGCGCTGCAACACGGCGGCCTCAGCCTGCGCCTTCTGCTCGCCGTAGGCACACACCGGATTGACGGGATCCTTCTCCTGGTATGGGGCTTGGCGGCCATTGAAAACCAGGTCGGTGGAGGTGAACACATAGGCGATATTTTTTTCAGCGCAATACTCGGCCAATAGACCGGGCACCGCCACATTGATAGAGGTTGTGTGTCGCGGGCGGGATTCACACTGCTCCACCTGGGCTGCCGCAGCCGTGTGAATGATCGCATGGGCTGTGCTGGACTTTATCAAGCGATGAACGGCTGCAGGGTCCCTCAGATCGACTTGGATAGGCGTCACGGCTGCCAGCTTCGGTTTGTTGCGCCGGTACAGCGCCAAAACCGACCACTGACCAACGGCCCGGGCACAAAGCGCATGCCCCAACAGGCCGCTGGCACCAGTGACGATCAATTTAGGTTTTTCAATTGGATGATGTGACATCACCTCTCCTTTGCAAAAGCCTCCACGATCCCAGCTCTCGGCTATAGATCCCATCCCTTAAAATTGATATAGAGCGGTATGCATGCATCCATCGCCTATTTTGTAACACCCCATGGATACGGCCACGCCACCCGCGCGGCAGCCGTCATGGGCGGCCTTCAAGCGCTTGAAGCCAATATCCGTTTTGAACTGTTCAGCACCGTGCCGGCCTGGCTTTTTAAAGATCTGCCACCGCTGAATTTGGGGTATCACCCGCTGGTAACGGATATCGGCATGGTCCAAAAATCTCCATGGGCCGAAGATCCCCAAGCCACATGCCGGCTGTTGGACAACTGGTTGCCCTTTGACCCGGCGATGCTTGACCACGTCGCCGATCAACTCACAGGGCTGAATTGCAAGTTGGTGGTCAGTGACATTTCACCCATGGGTATTGTCGCTGCTCAACGGGCAGGGCTTCCCGCCCTTGTCGTTGAAAACTTTACCTGGGATTGGATCTACCGATCTTACCAGTCGGCAGCTCCGGGTCTGCGACGCCACGCGGACGAGTTGGCCGCCATCTATGCGAAAGCCGATGATCACATTCAGGCGCAACCCCTATGTCGACCGGTAGCCGGGGCGCGGCAAGTGATCCCCATCAGCCGCAAACCACGCACCAGCCGAGACCAGGTTCGGCAACATTTAAACCTGCCCCAGGCAGCCAAAATGGTGCTGGTGAGTACGGGTGGTGTGCCCGACACCTATGATTTTCTGGACCACCTGCCCGCCAAGCTGGATTACCATCTGGTGATTCCAGGTGCCGACGGGATACAGGCAAGGCACCCACAGGTGATCACCTTGCCTGCTCACTCGGAGCTGTACCACCCCGATCTGGTATGCGCAGCCGATGTGCTGATTGGGAAGCTGGGCTACAGCACAATCTCAGAGGCCTATCACGCCGGTACGCCCTTTGGCTATATCACCCGTCCCCTTTTTCCGGAGAGTGCCAAACTGGAAGCGTTCGTCAATGCGCACATGCCCGTTAAAGCCATCGACTCCCAAACCTATGCAAACGGCAGCTGGCTCAAAGCGTTGCCGGAATTGCTCAGCATCTCGCGCACCCCACAAGCCAGAGAAAATGGTGCCGACATGGTGGCCAACTATATCCGACAAAAATACCTTTAATTTCAGACACTAATGCCAAGCGTAAAAATATGAAGCTTTTTTGTGCGGGATCTAAGTCTCGCTGGGTACAAAACGATTGCGAATGGCGCCGATCTGGTCAATGGCGCATTCCACTTCATCGCCGGCTTGAAGTGCCAAGGGCGGATCGCGAAAAAAACCCACCCCGGCAGGGGTGCCGGTGGCGATAACATCTCCCGGCATTATTGTCATATCCTCACTGATATAAGCGATCAGAAAAGCAATATTAAAAATCATGTCCCGGGTGTTGCCCGATTGCATCACCTGACCATTGACCTTGGTGGTCAAGGTGAGGTTGTGCACATCATCAATTTCATCAGGTGTCACCAGCGCGGGACCCAGGGGCGCAAAGGTATCAAAGGATTTGCCGCGAAACCATTGGGAATCGGCAAACTGGGCCTGGCGTCCCGACACATCGTTCATTACGCAAAAACCTGCGACGTAGTCATACACCTGGGTGGGTGAAATGCGTTTGCCTTGTTTGGAAATCACCACTGCCAGTTCCACCTCCCAGTCGACGTGACCTGTACTTTGGGGTAAAAGCACCGGATCGTAGGGTCCATTCAGCGTATTTGGAGTTTTGCTAAACAACAGGGGTGCTGGGGGAACATCAAACCCCCCCTCTTTGGCATGTTCCTTATAATTTTTTCCCAGGCAAATAATTTTAGAAGGCCGGCTGACCGGCGCGGCTATCCGGACCTGCATCTTTTGGCCGGGATGTTGAACGGAAGCCAACCGCTGATACCACCCCTGTCGGAAAAATCTGTCGGTAATATCGGGAATATCCGGATAATGGGCACGCAGATCAACAATACCATCAGCTTGCAACAACCCAGGTCGTTCCTTGCCGGGTTGGCCAAAGCGAATCAGCTTCATAATCACCTCCATATGATGAAGATGCCTCAGGCAAATGGAGCCTTAAAATGGCATGGGCAGCAACATGTGTAAACCCTTATATGCTGAATCACCCCCTCTTTGTTTCTAAATCAATATCGTGCAAGAATTTTAATCAAACATGGGCCGCCTTTGGGCTTTACAATTATTTCGATTCGGTATATATGTAAACGCTTACTCCCAGCGCACCCTATAGATGCTGATTTTCGACATTAGCCTGCCGGTTTTGTCGTTTTTTTATGGTTGAGGCGGCCTGCATTGCGGGTTGATGAGCCATATGGCTGCCAACTGCTTTTCAGTTGACAATTCTAACTATACCGATTGTAATCAACTCCTGCAGTTGACGATCAGGTCAAAGGAGATGCCCGCTTAGCGGCATGCGAATTGTTAATGAGTTCAAGCACCCCCCAGAGCCAGCAAGCCTTGGATCAGGATGCCCAGGAAAAGTCCAGCATCAAACTGATGGGCGATTTGTTTAACCAGCTTGGCCCTGATCCCATCGACAATATTCATATCATTGTGCGCCACACCAACAAGGTAATCCGCAGCAGATGCTCCTTGTATAATCGCCTGGATGACCGGAACGCGTCTTTGCAATGCTGGTCCGGGCACAATCTGCCGGCCGATTTGCCCGATAGCGACGCCCCCGATGGGCATATCTGTTACGAAGCCGTCATCAATGGAGGCCAACACACCGTTGTTATAGAAGATATCTCAAAGTCCCCCTATCAGCAGAGTGACCCGCTGGTAGACCGGTATGGGCTAAAATCTTATTTGGGGCACCCGGTGCGGTGCCGTGACCAGGTCATCGGCGCGCTGGCCGTGGTCGATACCCGGATCCGTCAATTCAGTGAAATGGATCAATATCTGATTGCCACACTGGCCAAAGCGCT
Organism: Desulfobacteraceae bacterium; assembly: GCA_050291605.1. Taxonomy (GTDB): domain Bacteria; phylum Desulfobacterota; class Desulfobacteria; order Desulfobacterales; family Desulfosarcinaceae; genus JARRKU01. The sequence continues at coordinate 6,452 of JBNKKB010000049.1, forward strand.
CTCCATTGAAGAAGAACGAAAAGCGGTGGAAAAAGCGCTGAGCAAAAGCGAAAACAAATACAAAGAGCTCTACGATATGTTTCGCCTGCTGGCCGACAATGTGCCCGACCTGATATGGGCCAAAGATTTGGAGGATCGCTATCTTTTTGCCAACCAGGCCATGTGCGACCAGGTGTTGAAATGCCAACATCCGGATCAGGCCACAGGTAAAACCGATCTCTATTTTGCCCAGCAGGAGCGCCAGGCAGGACATGAACACACCTATGATAAAATCTGTCTTGAATCGGACAAGATGGTTAGAACCCGGATGGCCCCGTGCCGTTTCTTACACGAAGGCATGGTTCGTAACCAGCGCAAGGTTCTGGACATCCATAAAGCCCCTTTCTGGGGGCCCGGCGGTGAGATGATCGGTACGGTGGGCTGTGGTCGGGATGTCACCAAAGAGCGCCAAACCGAAGACGCTTTGCAAGAGAGCGAACGGCGCTACCGAGACCTGTACCATAACACCCCGGTGATGTTGTGTTCCATCGATAGCAAAGGATCGCTGACCAGTGTGAGCAACCTGTGGCTGGAAACCTTGGGCTACGCGCGACAGGAGGTGCTGGGCCGATCCATTTTCGATTTTTTCGCACCCGAGAGCCGCCGCAGTGCCATTGAGGACTCATTTCCGGAGCTTTACCAATCGGGTCATATCAAAAACCGCTCGTTCACCTTCTTAACCCAAAAAGGCGAACAGCGACAAATTCGTTTTAGTGCCATTGCCGAGCAGGACGCCCAAGGCAACTACAGTGGGGCACTGGCATTTGCAGTGGATGTCACCGAGGCCAAACGCACCGAAAAAGACAAATATCGCTTGTCGGCCCGCCTGCAACAAGCCCAAAAGATGGAGGCCATCGCCACCTTGGCCGGCGGGGTGGCGCATCAATTTAACAACGCCTTGGCCGTTATCATGGGCAATCTCGAATTAATCCGTATGGACGAAGTCCAAGATGAAAAGCTCAACCATTTCCTGAACCCCATCAGCCAGGCCGGGCAAAAAATGGTCCAACTCACCGGCCAACTGCTGGCCTATGCCCGGGGTGGAAAATTCCAAACACAAACCATTGCCGCACATTTATTTGTTAAGAACACCCTAGCCCTGCTTCAGCACAGCATGGCGTCCAATGTGGATTTGGAAACGGACCTGGACGAAACCACCGACCACATCGAAGTGGATCCCACCCAGATGCAGATGCTCATGGCGGCCATAATTTCCAACGCCTCGGAAGCCATCGAAGGCAAAGGACGCATCCGCATCTCCTTGATGAACACCGTCGTCAGCGAAGCGGACTGTCAACAGTACCAGGGTTTGAAGCTGGGTTCCCAAGTCTTATTGCGCATCACCGACAACGGCAAGGGTATGGACGAGCAAACCCGCGGCCGGATCTTTGAACCCTTTTTCACGACCAAATTCCAAGGTCGCGGTCTGGGCATGGCAGCGGTGTATGGCATCGTTAAAAAGCATGGGGGGTATGTCTATGTGGACAGCAAGCTGGACAAAGGCACTGAAGTATCCATTTACCTGCCGGCGGTGACCCCCAGGGTTGAAATCGCTGAGGTGCCCGCAACTTACCAAGCCCAATCAAAAGGCACCGCGCTGGTGGTCGAAGATGAACAGCTGGTCATGGAGGTCAACCATGCCCTGGTCAAAAAAATGGGATACCAGGTCATAGAGGCGCGTTCGGGTGATGAAGCCATCCGTATCGCCAGGACACATGAGGGTAAAATAGACTTTGCTTTGTTGGATGTGATTTTACCTGATATGGATGGCAGCCGCATTTATCCTGAATTGATGGCGGCGCGCCCCGACCTGAAGGTTATTGTTTGCAGCGGCTTTGCCTTGGACGGCCCGGCCCGGCAAATTCTGGACTCCGGCGCTGAGAGCTTTATTCAAAAGCCCTTTACCGTAGCGGCCCTTTCGGCAATCATCGATAAAATCTTCAAAGCGCCTGAGGACCCTTAAGGCAGTAACACCCCGGAACATGAGATTGGCATGAATAATAAAATGGCAGGCCAGGAGGGATTCGAACCCCCAACACCCGGATTTGGAGTCCGGTGCTCTACCAATTAGAGCTACTGGCCTGCATGCACAAGGGCTCTTTTCCTATCAGTTCTCCTGCCCAAAATCAAGCGCCGCCAGGCCGCATGGCCCATACTGCCACGCCACGATTCGGTGTGCAAACAAGTAACCCGGTTCAGAGCACCCGGCAATCAGTCAACCCCGCAAGGGGTTACTTTAAACGCGTTGCCGGTGATGGCGATTGCGCTTGCCGATCTTCGGCGTTCTTACAGGCCCGTGCAGAAGCCGGCCCTGCGCCGAATCGATGGTCGCCAGGCAGACGATCTTCGTAGGACAAGGCTCTGTCCCGGCCGGTTCTGACGCTCCAACGGCAAAGTTTCGCTTCGGGTTTCAAATCAAGAGGATCTCGTTTTTAAAAAATATCAAGAATCCACCCATCTCCGGATTGAACCATCGGCCGGCAAAACCACAATCGAAATATGGGTTGTGGCACAATGAAAAAGTATGCTTAGTATTACCTATTGCGGCAGAAGCTGATTGATACTTGGCACCCGAATTTCAGGTTTATTCATTAATGGTTAATCTTCGCAGAAAACACAAACTGGTTCAAGCCGAACGCAGGGGTAATCAGCGCATTGAGTTGCACCTGCCGGTGGTGATTTTAGGCATCAAGGAAAAAGCACAGATTATCGATTTCAGTATTGATGGCTTCTATATTGAAATGGACCGTCCATGGCTTCTGGATATCGGTCGCCATATTCATCTGGCCATCAAGCTTCCCTCAGAGAAAAGCGTCATTAAAATAAGGGCCCAAGTCATATACAGCGACCTTAACGGTATTGGATGCCAGTTTACCAACCAGACACAGCGGCTGAGCGGCATTCTTGGCAAGTGCTTTGATATTTTTAACGCCACCCTGCCCATTGAATAATTTCCCGCTGGTGTTGTGTCCCGAAAGTAACGTGCAAAATGGGTATGACGGCATGCTAGCCGAAGCGGCAGCACAGCATTCAAATCCCCATGTCAAATGAATGTATTCTACCGTCTTTTTTATGCAACTATAGGGTTTATTTCAATGGAGGGTCGCTAAGGCTTTTTGACCAACATGCCCGCATTCGGTATAAAAGCCAATGATCCCTGGTGGTGATCCAAAAGCGCCTGGATCTGGTCCGGTGTGACCCTTTCAAAACCAATGGTGACGGCCAACTGGATATCCAATTGGGTCACCAACCCCATACGAATGCGGTCCAGCTTGTTCATCATGGCCAGTGCCGTACCGCCGTTGCCCGCATAGCCATTGGATAGAGCTTCAAAAGCATCCTCCCACCCCCCCATTTCAAACCAGGACAGGAATGTGCGCGAGCCAATGCCGTCGCGGCACTCGGCCAATACGATCAATTGGCCGCCATCGCGTACAAAATCAGCAGCATGGTGAATGGCTTTATGGCTCTGGATGAAGTTAATGTCTTTGGGGAAGCCGCCGCAGGAGGCCACAACCAAATCATACTGCCGTTCAGCGGTAGCCTCGCAGTGGGCGGCGTGCCGGATGCAGGTAGATTGAAAATGTGCGCTGCCCCGGCCCACCAGAAGATCGTATACCTGCCCTCGGCTATTGAGCAATCCGTGAATGGCCATATCCGCCGGGCAATGGGATTCATATTCGGATAGATCCATGGCCAGCGGATTGCCGTCCAACTGACCGGGCCGGCACCCGGGTGCCAGCCTGCCCGCAACACGATCCAAAAACAGGCCGTGGTTGGCATAGATCGCCGTTTTTTGGCCCAGTCCGGGAAACATCAATTTGCGCCCGCCGCCGTAACCGGCAAAATAGTGATGGGAAACAGCGCCGAATGTGATCACGCAGGATGCCTCGGCGATATCGCGTCTCAATCTGATGGGCGTCCCATTGGATGTCTTTCCCATCTCAATGAAATCATCCCCTTCGCAGTTGTGATGCACCCATCGGTATCGGCCATAAACAGCGCCGTACGTAGCAAAAGACTCTTCATCGGTTTGCGGTGGATGGGTGCCATAGGCGATATAGATGCGGATGCGCGCTGCCGGGGCGCCATGGGCGACCAAAGCGTCCAGTAAAACCGGCAAATATTGCGGGTAACCGCACAGCCGTGTTTTATCGGCCACCACAACGGCCGGATGCGACAGGTCCAAATTAAAATCGTACAGACAGTCCTCTAAGCGCGATAAAAAGCGGTCTGCATCCACTTGATTGTCAGGCTCCCGGATGGTGAATACATCAGAGGGGCCGGTGTTTTTGAATACGATTTTGCCGGAGCCGTATGCCATTGATACTGAAGTTGTCATCTATCGGCCTGGGTTTGCGGGTGAATGTTTGCTTTGGCCAGCAGTGTATCACCAATTTATGTAACCCAACCGGCCGCCACAATCCATGCTTATTTACACCGGTTGACTCAAATACGAAAACGTCTTAATCTTTGCACATCAAAACGACGCAAGGCAGGACGAAAGCCACCTCCCAGAATGGAAGATGTGCTGCGCCCATTAACGCAACTTAAAATATCAATCAATGAGGTTCCCATGATCGTATCCCATGAAAAAAACGCCATCGCCAACATGATCAACAGCCCGGCCGTTCAAAATGCCGCCATGAAAGTGCTCATCGGCGAAAAAGAGGGCTGGTCAGACCATGTCATGCGTGTCCTGGAGCTGGGCCCGGAAGGCTACTCTCCCAAACACGCCCATCCGTGGCCCCATATTAACTACATGCTGGAAGGCAAAGGCATGCTGTTCATCGATGGCCAAGAAAAACCCGTGGAAGCCGGCTCGTATGCCTATATCCCCGCAGATGTCGAGCATCAGTTCAAAAACGCAGGGGACGGCATGTTCCGCTTTATTTGCATCGTGCCTAAGGAGGGCCATCAATAGAGCCCAATGTCGCATAAAAAAAATATCCAAATTTAAAGGAGAAAGACATGACTGATGAAAAGGCCTATGAATGTACCCACTGCAAAGGCCAGAAAAAAACAAAACAGGGCGACAACGCACCGGAATGCTGCGGTCACACCATGCAGAGCATCCCCATGGACCAATGCACCCTCTCCGCTACGGCTGAGCACTCCCGCTTTGATCAGGACGATGAGCCTTGCGATGATGGAAGGGGTTGATACGAATAGACTATATCAGATGTCCTGTGATCTATGGTTTTATTTCGATGGGAGTTCCAACTTTAACCGATTCCCAAATATCATCCATGGCACCATTTGATACGGCGATGCACCCATCCGTCCAATTGAATTGTTGCGTAATCCATGACAGCCAACCCCATCCGTTTTTCTGGCCATGGATCATTATCAAACCACCCGGATTAACACCTAATGCTTTAGCACGTTTCTGATCTGTGGCATTCGGATAAGAGATATGAATTGATTTATAAAATGCGCTATCCTCTTTCTTGTAATCCAGGAAATATTTTCCCTCGGGTGTTCGCTCATCACCTTCTTGTTGTTTATGTTCTTCTGGTTTGGCGCCAAATGCCACAGAATAGGCCCTAATAATTTTTCCCCTCTTCTTGAGGAAAAGCTTAGATTCGGATTTGATAACCAAAACCATGTCAGCCTTTTCAATGCCGAATGCGATACCCGGGATAAGAAGTAAAATTATGAGGATAAATATTCTCATTTGACACCCATCACCGCGGCATACGACTTAAGATCGTCGATGCGTGTGCGCGGCGACGGATGGGTGGAGAACATGTAGGCCCATCCCGGCATCTTGCGCTCATCCAGCAAGATTTGAAACAGTCGGTCGACCCCTTCTGTTTTTCCATAGACGGCATGGACCAGCTCCAATCCGAAACGATCCGCCGCTTTTTCGCGCTCCTGGGAATAGCTCCGTTGAAAAACAAATTCGATGATATTGCCGAAGGACTCCGCTCCATCTCCTACGCCGAAGAGCGTGGCCATGATGATTCTGAATCCGATGGCCCGTCCCATCCCCTCAAGATGGTCGCGATTGCAGAAATGGCCCAGTTCGTGGCCCAACACAAATGCCACTGCGATTTCGTCATCCAACACCTCCAGCAGGCCCGTGGTCACCCCAATCGTGCCACCCGGAAAAGCAAACGCGTTTGGATCCTCCTGCTCGATGACGACAAGCTGATAGGGCAGCGGCGGCACCTCTGGATTTTCCCGTAATTTAGCCAGAATGGACCCGGCCATTTCAATATGCGCCGGATCAGGGGTGCCTTTCGCTCCGTGGTACGGAAGGTTGACGTGCTTAAAAACCCTGGCCTCCGTCTCGAAGGAAATTCGTGCCACGACAAAATCCACCGTCCAGCCGACGGCAAAAAACAGCACGATCAGCAGCACCACGGCCGATAGCAGCAGTTTCCATAGTTCTGTTCCGGCAGTACCCCGGGCGGAGCTGACATCCGCAGTTTTTTGGGGCCGGCGGTTGACGATCTTCATGATTCGCCGGCTGCGTACCACAGCGCCGTGCCATAGGCAAATACTTCCACGGACCCCAGGCTCTTTCGCCTGCCGCCTTTGCCAATACTGCTGGTTTCGACACGCAGATTCACAATGAGATCCGCGTCCGGGCATTTTTCTTTCATTCGCAAAATGGCCTCCCTGCGGCCACGATCCAGCAAACTCACATACGATTTGACCTCGCCGCCGAATACCATGCGCAGCCCGGCCAGAAAACGTTTGAAGTGATCGTAGGAGATGACTACCGATCCGCTCACCAATCGGGCATCGGCAACAGGCCGTTCGGTTGGGTATCGCTTTCCGTTCAGCAGCGGCAAACGGCCGTACTTGCGCTCACGTTCGTCAATGGACCGATAGTGCTTTTTCTCCAGAATACTGCCGACGACCAGGGCAATGCCGATGATCAGCAGCGGTACACCCAAGTTGAAAACCAACGATAGATAGCCGTGCATGCCCCCCCCTATTCCACGCGCACAGCGGTGCCGTAAATGTAAAGCTCACTGGCGCCCTGGGCAATGGATGAGGTGTTGAAGCGGACATTGACAACCGCGTTGGCACCCAACTCTTCAGCTTGGGCGATCATGCGCGCTTTGGCCTCATGACGGGCATCTTCAAGCAGTTCAGTGTAGCCTTTGAGCTCGCCACCCACCAGGTTCTTCAGACCGGCCATCAAATCACGGCCCACATGTTTGGCCCGCACCGTGGAGCCGGCCACCAATCCATAATGTTCGACAATTGTCTTGCCCGGAATCTCTTCTACATTGGTAATCAGCATGTGCCTCTCCTTTTGGCTGATGTTATCTTGAATTCTATTCGATGAGACAAAATGGATGTTTCAAAGTCCGGCATGCCCCTATTACTCTGTATTTATTAGAATGTCAAATAGTTGGCGTTGCCTATTCCGATCCACCATGCCAATGTCAGACAAAAACAGAGGTGGGTTTTGGCCCGAAAGCAACCGGAACCCGGTTGACATCATCAATAACAATCCCATGATGAATACACGAGAGCATTCAAAATCCGTATCAGGATATCGCAACCCATGCGTGCACAGCACAAAGGAGGAATTTCCCATGCAATACAACACATTTGGACAAACCGGACTTTTCGTCTCCCATCTCTGCCTGGGCACCATGACCTTCGGCGGCAAAGGTTTCTGGGAAGTCATCGGACAACAGGGCCAGGAAACCGCCACCCGCCTGGTGGACCGCTGCCTGGATGCGGGAATCAACTTCATCGACACCGCCAACATCTATTCCTTCGGCGAGTCGGAACGTCTGTTGGGCGAAGCGCTGAAGGGCAAGCGGGACCGGGTGGTTCTGGCCACCAAGGTTCGCGGAAGAATGGCCGATGAACCCAACGCCATCGGTCTTTCCCGCAAGCACATCTTCGACCAGGTCCACGCCAGCCTCAAGCGCCTGCAAACCGATTACATCGATCTTTACCAAATCCATGGTTACGACGCCCTCACCCCCTTGGAAGAGACCCTGGTGGCGCTAGATGACCTGGTTCGTCAGGGCAAAGTCCGCTACATCGGCGCCAGCAATCTGGCGGCCTGGCAACTGATGAAAGCCCTAGGTATTTCAGAACGCCGGGGTCTTGACCGGTTCCAATCGCTGCAGGCCTACTGCTCCATTGCCGGCCGGGATATAGAACGCGAACTGGTACCCCTGATCCAGGACCAGGCGCTGGCCCTGATGGTCTGGAGTCCGCTGGCCGGTGGCCTGCTCAGCGGCAAATTCAAACGTGAAGGTGACGGCCCTGAGGGCTCACGCCGCGCGGCCTTCGATTTTCCGCCGATTGACAAAGCGCGCGCCTTCAATGTGATCGATGTTATGCGGCCCATGGCCAAGGCCCACGACGTTTCAGTGGCCAACATCGCACTGGCCTGGCTGCTGCATCAGGATTGGGTGACCAGCGTGCTCATCGGCGCCAAAACCCTGGACCAGCTCGAAGACAACCTCAACGCCGGAAACATCGAACTGAGCGCAGAAGAACTCCACCAACTGGACGAGGTCAGCGCGCTGCCCCCAGAATACCCCCAGTGGATGCTCGAACGGCAGGCAACCGCCAGAAGACCGGGCGAACCCGACGGTGTTGACAGCGATGACGAATAGGGCCGATCCGGCCGGATGGACCTGGAGATAGGAGGATCGGCGGCCGGATAATGTCAAAATCCAAATATCAAATGGCGGTGGCAGACCGGTTTGAAATAATCCGCTCTATTCAAAGACAAGCATGGTGGCTGTCTGATTGATGTGCCCGATAAATTCCTCGCCATAAGTGCTGAACCCGATGGTCGGTATATCCGCGAAGATATCGGCATAGGCTTGGGTGGTGCCGTTTTTTTCCAGTTCCAGTGTGCGCAGGATGCAGTTAAAATTAATAATGCCATTGATATGACCCGATCTGGCCAGTCTATCAGCCACTGCCTTGCGTGTATCCTCGACGATGTCGGAGGACTTCAGCAGGGTCATCTCCATCCCTTGCATAACGGTGCAATAGAAGTGCATGGCCTCATTTTCGATACGCTGTGGACTGCGAACATACGGTTCACCGTCAATGAACAGCCCCACTGGGTTTGACATAAAAAATTGATCGACTTTATCGACCGCTGTTCCGATAGCCTCGGCATAGGCCATGGCCGCCGGCTTATGGTTGAATTCGATCACTTTTCTTTCCGAAAGTTCGACTTGGGTTGCCACCAGTTTGGCGGCGCAAGGCTTAAAGCTTTGGGTTTTTATGAAGCTGAATTTGACCTTGGGTTTCAACAGGGCCAGCAGGGCGGCATTCGTATAAGCCTTTCCATTGGCATAAACCCAGGTCCGGGAAAACTTCAGATCGTCTCCGGCCGATCCGCCGATGAAAAACAGGTTGCTCAGCTCTCCAATACGGTCCATCAGTTTTTCTTCCGCCATTCTGAGTCCGTCCACCAGAATCAACCCGACATACTCATCCACCCCCATTGAAAACGGATCCTCATTAAAATGGCCCGCAAATCCTTTGAAGGCCTTTTCCACCTGATTTTCAGCCTGTATGTGTTCAACGATCTGCAGATTCAAATCCTGCAGGACATCCGCGGTGAATCCCATGGCGACAATCGCGTTTTTCAGCATCTTGCCGGAAACGATTTCTCCGGATGTGGAGCATCCCAAAGTTTCAGCCTGAGGGAAAGCCGTTTGCATACATTCACAAATCCTTTGGGGATCATATTGGGACGATGCGAAAAAAAGAACAGCCTTCAGATCGCAACCGGTCATCCGGGACTGCAGTTGAAGGGACGCTTTTTCAGGATTGGGTTCCGTGCTATAGGCAGTAAGGAATTTCATTGGGTCTCCTTGGATAATGTGTCAGGCGGACGAGGTTGGATTTGAAGATGCAAAACCTCAGAGCATCTGCTCGATCTTGTCTCCCACATGAGCCTTTGCACTTGGAATCTTGACGCCCAGCTTAGATGCCAACGCCATCAGTCGATTCACAAGACCGGGATCATCCGGGGTATCCAGAGAATAGGTGTCCGGGTTGATGCCCTTGAGAATGAATTTGGTCCGAATGACCTTGGCCACTTCCGGATCGCCGCCGGAGCGCTGGGTGATAATGCTGTCGATGATCAGCTTGGTCTTGCCCTTGGATTGATCTGCTTTCGTCCTGACCTGCAACCCATAGGATCGGGCCAGGTCCAGCAATTTTCTCAATAGCACCGGATCATCCGGGGTATCGGGTGTAAGCTCGTCCGGGTTGATGCCTTTCAAGGCGATTTTAATCTTGATGGCTTTGGCGATGGCGCCCACCCCCCGGGAGCGCTTGAGTATGATGGCATCCAGGATTTTCTTGGCCTTGCCCCTTGAGATGCCGTCGTCCATAACCGGCTCGATCAAGCCTTGATCATAAAACCCTTTGATTTTGGCTTTCATCTCATCCGGATCAAAGGCATCCTGAACCACGATCTCCTGCACAGACCTTTTGCCATCCAATGCAAAAAGAATATTGAAGGTTTTTATGTCATCAGCATAATTGGACAAACTGAGGTGAGCGGATCGTCTGAAAATCGTTTTACCGATCTCTTCCTGGGAAATTGTCATGTGCTACCTCTTCTTGATTTACGCCAACGTACAACTCGGCCTGCCCGACGTTTTCATTGATGTTGCGGAACCGCAAACGTCAGGATCAAAATAGACAACTCTCATCTCGATAAGTATTGGATCAGAGGAATCTACCAGCAAAATTAATGCCAAGGCGTTGAGCCGATGTTGCCAATTTCCCGTTACAACGGCTCGTCTCATACGTCATCAAAGACAACTGTCCTATCTATTCGAAATACTACTATTTATTTACAGGCCTGAAACAAGGATATTCCAACAACGGCAATTTCACACAATACCTTCTTTCCCACACTGGATAAATGTTGAATTGCGAATTTCAGAACAGCATCCAAATGCCGCACACCCATTGTCGGTATTTATTATAACAATTTGAAATATCGTTATTTTAATTAAACCCGCCAAGTGTGGCGGGATGGGGCCAAAACGGTCGCCCGGATTCAAAGCCACTGCAATCAGGTCTCGCGCAAAAATAAAAAGAAGCCATCGAAAGCGATTATAAAGACTTCAAATGGCCGTCTTTATACAGCCTATAAAAGTTCAGCCTCTCTGATTATTGAGAGGCCGGCGCCGCCGGTTTTAAAAATAAGAGGATTAATGTGATATGCATCACAGAAATTGATTTAAAATTTAGATAAAAGTCATTTTACGATACTTGTCCCATGCCCTTTCAGCCGTTACAACTCGACCGACAAGATTCAATTCTTTCAAGGGCAATTCCTAAATTTGGCACCAGACTTAAAAACTATCAATTGTTGACCCGCACAGTGTCTGATTTCCATATTCTGATATTCTTTTCAGCGCAAAAAGTGATCAAATTTCCCATTTTTTAAAGGCATCGAAGGTCGAATATGCCCAAACCAATGGGTTTGGCTATTCAGGTGATTTAAACCGCAATCGGCTAAATAGGCTTAGACCTTCGTTCATCGCTTTTCATATCAGCAAGGCCGCACTGATTGAAAAGTAACAACTGTGTTGTGGCCCAATCAAAGGAGGTATTGGAAAATGGCGATTAAAAAAGTAAAAAGTTATCAGGCAGGTTGGCGAAAGGGAACTGATGTAAATTCGATTGGTTATGGGTGGATTCGCTTATTCTTTACAGATGGAGGATACGAAAACTTCTCAGTCAGCCAGGCGGACCACCAGGGTCTCGTTGATATTTTGAGGAATGAAAAACCCCTGGTTTGGGACGAAAACGCCGGGTTTCTTTATACACTGTCTGAAGCGGTCGGAGAAGAAGAGACCTAGTAGGCGATGCGCAACCCCTGTACAAAAGAAAACCATCTCCATCTTTAAAAAATAAAGCTGGCGATCGAGAACCAGGTCAACGCCACGGACACAATTACTACCAGCGGCGTGGCTATCAGTCGATAGACCCGGCCCAGTCCGGTGTGGAAGTATTCGTTGGAGAGCAGCAGACACAAGTGCAGGGGCGAGATCAGCACGCCGACGAATCCACTGGCCATGGCCAGCATCATCAGGGGCAGCAGATCCGGGCCCTGGCCCATGGAATGGATCAGGGAGACCAGAATGGGGAAGGCGGCGCCTACAAAGGCGATGGTGATGCCGGCCACGGCCCCCACCAGGAAAGGCAGGATCATGCAGATGGGCACCAGCGGCACCCGCCAGCGGAGCATCTCCTGGCTCACCTGGCGGACCGCCTGGCTGTCTTCCAGCACCCCTTTGAATACCAGGATGGCCAGGACCATGTAGATCATTTTGATCATGGCCGGCTGCCGGATGATGGCCCAACGTTGCTCGACCGGCAAGGCATTGGCCTGCCATGCCCAGGCAATGGCGGCCATCAGCGCTACGATCAGACCCAACTCTTTGGCAATGGGGCGCAAGGGGCCGTCGGGCAACATGGCCGACAGTAAAAAGCCCAAGCCGAGGCCGCCCAGGATCACCAGCAGGATGGGGCCCAACTCCCGAATAAATGGCCCCATGGGCCTGCGTGGGGTTCGGACCGGAACCGCCCGGGACACTGCGCCCCTCAGGGGCCAATAACCGACGGTCAGGGCAGTAAGGGTCAGCGGCACGGTCATGCCCACCAAATGCCACAGCCCCACATTGGCCAGGGCGGCGGTTAGAAGAACGCCTGGGTACAGCGGCCAGCTGTATTCCCAGACATGGCGGAACCAGTAATTGATGTAGCTGAGCTGCGCCCCGGACAGGTGATGCGCTTTGCCCAGGTGTTTGACCATGGGGGCGGAAAAGATGGCCCCGCCGGGCATGGGCAGCAGGCCGATCAGGGCTGGAAAGACCACCAGGTTCAGCCGGGGACTGCGCAGCAGCCCTTTGAACGATTCCAGCAAGCGCTTCATCTGGCCGGATTTCTCCAGGCTGTGACTGAACACCAGAATGAGGCTCACCACAACGGTCAGACTCAAGGTCTTGGGATGCACCATCGACCCGCCCGCGCTTTTGACAATGGCCCAGGGTGACATGCCGAATACCACGGCCAAAGCGGCCGATCCGACCATAAAGGCATTGCCCAGTGACCAGTTGCGTTTGATGGCGACTAAAATCAGGCAGAATACCAGCAGGATGCGAACAATGGCAGGGATCGTATCAACCAGGTTCAATGTAAAACTCTCCTTAAAGGTTGTCGCGCCGGCGTGATGAATTAGGACCCAGGCGAATATGGCATAACGCAACTGTAGGGTTAGCGTGACCGGGGCTTGGTATAGATAATTGAATTGTGAAGGTTAACACCTTCACTGCGATGCACAAATTCTTCCAACGCAATATTTTTTTGGGTCAGCTCATAATCAATCGAATCGCAGTTTGCGTATATGCAATTTTTGCATTTTTCCCTGGCCAAATCAATGTCTCGGATCACCTCTAATGCTTTGCTGGATTCAACTTTAAAGTATCCATTTAGAATCATCATCGCATCATAGCATGCATCAATATCGATAATCTGTTCAAAAACCGAACAATAGTGGGATTCATTAAAGTCACAATAGTCATAAATGCTGCTTGAAATGTTGCTATGAAAAATTTCCGAAGCCAATTTACCACAGCGATATTCAACAGGTTCTTTTTCGTATATCAACAAGTCGCAATGATGACTGATGGTATTGAATGGACCATTTAGGGTATACATCCTTTTCCCAAAACGATATTGATACTTGGAATCAGACAAATGATATACTTTGTTTATCTTTAAGTGCAAATCATGCAAGGTTCGGGTAACTTCTATTTCTATTGCATTTTTACTGCTATTATTTTCCAATATGATTTTCATGATGTCAACTATCCGGAGGATGAGTTCATAAATCAGTACATCCATTTACTGGCTTAGACTTATTTCTTCGGCTTGGTTTCCTTTTTAGCCGGGAATAACTTTTTATCGGTTTTTTGGGCCGGAGATAAATTCAGCCTGCGACGCACCGTAATGCGAAACGACTGACGGTTTATGACACCGGCATTATCCTTGACTTCCAGAACCCAATCGGAAACGCCGCGATTTACACCTGGAATTCTAATATGATAAGGTGACAGCGTGTCTACTGCGTTCCATCGCATTCCGGAGGCACCTGCCATATTGCCCATAATCTTAACCTGGGCAACTCCGGAAAAATCATCGCTCGCATTGACACTCCACCTCACCTCGGTTGTTTCGCTGGAAGTATATAATATCTGTCCATGTCCGGGATTGAAAGAGACAATACGGGGTTCCTTGACATCCACATTAATATGAATACTTCTTGTGGCTGTGTTGCCGTAGACGTTTGTTACAATTGCCTCAAGCACATAGCTGCCGGAACTTGCGGGACGATGGGGGTAGATATTGACCGGCAGGGATGATTCGCTATGGGTTTGGGGAGACCCGGCAATGGCCCTTGTAAGGATGGAGTGACCGTTAAATTTGATCTCAAAGGACTGCAGCCCATCTTTATCCTGCATCTGAATAGAAACACTGGGGGTATCATATCCTCCATACGGTCCCATTTTATAATAGCGGATACCGTCTGATGCAGAAAAATGCGTGATAGCAGGTACGATAGTCGCTATCGGCGTTCTTGGATCTGTCGGTCTTGAATTTTCTTCGGTCTCAATAATTCGGCCATCTTTTTCCGGATCGGCAGATGAGGGGACCGGCAAAATAGTGATTACCGAAGCGATGGCGATCAAAGTCAGTACGAAACGCGTTATCATTTCATTGCTCCTTTCTTAACAAAACATTGCGTATATTGGGAAGCTATAAGTTAATGGGTGCCCCGCTGTCCTAAAAATGAAAATCGATAACCAACGTACCATAGGAGATATCCGATGACGTCGCATCTTCTCCTGGCAAAGGTTCGGGTAAAGATTCATCATCCAAAACGTTTGAGCCATAAAGAATGGTAAGCCTTAAAGAGAGATAATTATAGTAGTGATAATTAAGACCGAATCCTGCGGCGAAATCGAAAAAATTCCGATCAACGGATCTGTCATCGTCCGTCATGAAACTGCCGTCATAAATGACCGTATAAAAGATACCGGTTGCACGAACCCCTAATATAAGCTCAACCCCATGGGGTGACACGGTCGCTGGTTTCGGCAGGTGGGTACCTTGAAATATCCCCCGGCCGGAGGGTGCCGGATAGGCGCTGAATCCCTCTTGGATGTTCCACCCAAAACGCAGAGCTAAACCCAACTCTGCCGCCGTAAACAGATTTCCCAAATGAAAGCTTGGCGACATTGCAATTTGAGCAGCCCAGCCGTCATTGTAGGTGCCCCAGGAGGCCAGGCGCCAAATCTGCGAATAAGCGAGATTGAGGATGGGTTCTGTCTCTCTTTGTGTATCCCATCCCTGCGGCTCTCCCATGCCCAGCAGGTTGCTGTGCACATAGGTCTGGACGTAGTCCGCCTTGGACTCCTCACCCAGGACACCGATATTGACTTGAAAAATCCGCGCCCTTTGCCGATTGAAGTTTTGCCAGTTCAGGGTATAGGTCAGTGTGCCGGCATAAGGCAAATCCCCTTCCGGTGGGTCGGGATTGGACAGATCGCCGGGTGTTAGCATGTTTTGTCCAATGCCATGGCCGTTGCGAACGATGCCATCTCGATGGCTAAGGGTTGGGAAATGGTTGCCTACCCACTTGATCCATTTTGGCGCCTTTGATTCCTCCCAATCGGCATAACGGACCGTGTGGTATTGAATGCTCCATCCATTGGTGAAGTTGCTGTCCCTGTCCCATAGGGCATCGTTGTTAATTTCAAATCGAAACAAACCCTCGTTTAGTGGGCTGTCCAGATAAAAATCTTCTCCAATCGCCGCACCATGAATCATTACCAATGCAATGACAAGACAAATAGGTTGGGATGTTCTCACCGTCACACTCCTTCACAGCCGAACAGTAAAGAAGGATTCTAACTTGCGCACTACTGTCTGGTCCTGTTTTTCCAAAAGTACCCCATGCCTCATCTTAGGTTAGTGGTAGGGAACTTTACGCAAGCCTGTATCTTCTGCCAAATTTTCCCACCGTTTCACTTGGGTATTCTCACATTGTCATCATCGTAATTGCCGTTCTCGGCCATCGTATGGCATGCTTCACAGTTGGACAGTGATCCAACGCTTTCACGCTTCAGGATCTTCGCAGAAATTTCATGGTGTTTGGCTCGCATATACGGAATATCCGTAATGCGCATAGGGATTTGATTGCGCAGACTGCGCATAATCTTGACAGCTATTTCGGCGGAGCTTTTTTCAGCGCCTTTTGATTTAAGGTAAACTGAAATAATTTGCTTGGCATCATCATCGAGCTCTACCGCGTCACCAAAATGATCATCCAGATTTTCAAGAATTTTCATCCAGGAAGCCGAAGGCAGCAGTTCGGGTTGATAAGCAAAGTGGCATTCACCGCATTGCGCCTTAAAAACCGGATTATTGACGGCTTGCAGATATGCTTCAGAAAGATGGCTCCCCCTATGACGTTCGCGCTTTCTTTCCCTATGCCTTTCATGGTGGTCTTCATCAGCGGCCGCCGGATAGAGTGTTCCCGCAAAAAACAGAAAGACTGCGGACATAAATATGCAGATTATTATTTTTTTATTCATCGTGATCCTCTTTATGCTCTGCGTGACCGGACGGGAAAACAAACTGAACTTATACAGATAAACCGTTAAACAGTACTTGTGCTAAAACTGAAAATGGCATCGTTTTCCCGGTCCGCTGTCTACGCGGTTAGGCGTCGAGTCCATTTAACGCGGCAGTCTCAATTTTGGATAGTTCGGCTGTCATCCTGTTCTCAGTATGCCACAAATCATAAGCTTGCTGCATTCGCAACCAAAGTCCAGGCCCATTGCCTGCAAACTTTCCAATCCTAAGGGCCATTTCAATTGTAATCGGATGCGTGCAGGCAATTATACGGTGAAGTTGCTGGCGAGAAATACCGATTCGCCTCGCTGCCTCGCTAACCGAAAGGTCAAGGCTTCTAATTACATCTTCGCGCAATATCTCACCGGGATGTACGGGTGGTCTTTTCAACGGACGTTTAGCTAAATATTCTCCCATGGCTAAACCTCAATGATATTGTTCAAAATCGATTTTAAATGCATCACCATCTTCCCACTGAAGGGTGATACACCATGGACCGTTGACATGAATACTATAACGCTTTGGTCTTCCTTGAAGGCCGTGAAAATTAAATCCTGGAACGTTTAAATCAGTTAACAATTCCGCTTGATCTATAGCATCTAATCGTCTTAGGGATCTTTTTTGCAAGTCCTGACGAACCCCATGAGATCGGGCACGCTCAAATAGCTCAGCAAGCCCTTTATGTCGAATGCTCGTTATCATGCTTCAATATTGTAACATGACTTGATACAGTGTCAACAAGGTTGTTACAACCCTATCATCTGTTCTGAATTATAAAAGATAAGGCTAACGGGCTGCTCTCCGGCGCGTCTGAGCCGCGGCGGGAGTAGCAGCTTTGTTGTACCCGACCATCTATGATTATGTGAATATCCCCCAAAAAACTAATATCACTATTGCTCCAATCGAAACGAGAGAAAAAAAGTGGCGATTTTATACTTCTTTTTTACTGAATACTCGAACAGGGTTCTGATTGGAACTATGACATTGCTCCTTGTAAATTGCTTCTATTGGCCCTATCAAGCCCAAAAATATTCGATGCAGTAGCGGCACGCCCATTTATTTACTAAATTCTTTATAAAATTATATTTAACTTATAATTTTATGGGCCCGAGAATGTACATCCTTTAACAGCTCCTTTCTACACTTTTTCTACAGTCTCAACAACCCTGCTGTGGGGCGCGCAGGCTGTGCGCGACCCGCAGTTGGTTCGAATCCTATAAACCGGCAGACTTTTTCAACCTCTCTGCAAGCCAAATTTGAATCTTCTTAGTAATGGAGTTCCTTCAAAATTAGAAAATTGGTATAATACTGCGACTGCAAGACCAGATAACGCGGTTTGGGCCATCGCCATAATAAATATAGGAGGATTTCGAAAAACTGAAATACTCTCAAAATATTCACCTGCTATGACTGATGCTAAAATCCCTTGAATAACAAAACTAGAGATAAAGAATGCAAACATACCAAAAATATTTTCATGTAATTCATTTATCCTTTTATTGTTAAATATTTGTTATATTGGAAAAACAAATAAGGCTACATAGATATCCTTAACCTATCAATCAAATACTTGATCAAGGTCAGTCAGCTGTATTCAAAGAACAAAAGACTCAATTTTAACAAAGAGAATTAAGTCTTTTGTCCTGAGTTTAGAAATTACAGATCTTCCGCACCTGTTGCTGAAAGCTGAGCCATTTTTAGGATTCCATCTCCCATGCATTCACGAAGTTCTTTCGCCCATTCAACGGCTTCCTGTTTGGAATCAACGTTAATGATCGTGAACCCGGGGATCAATTCTTTTCCTTCAATAAAAGGTCCATCGGTAATGGAAAATTTTCCCTTTTCTAATTTAATCTGGGTAGTTTCTTGAGGAAGCTGTCCCGTTGCAACGATTTTTCCTGATTCAAAAGATTCCTGCATGACTTTTCCCATTTTTGCCATTCCTTCTGGGGAAGGCGGAGTCATGGGTTCTCCGTCTTTTATAGTGAAATAAATAAAAAATTGCATGTTTGATTCTCCTATTAAGTTGATTTTTAAAATAAGTTTTGAAAAAAGGATAAACAAGTGACTTTTCTATCCTTTATATATAGTCGAATGAAAGTTCCAAAAAGGGACAATTAAAAATGACTATTTTATTAATTCTGAAAGTTGATTTTTTAAATACCTTTGCTCAGCTTCCTGGTTGGTAATATCAATGGCTTTTTTATAAGCTTTAATTGCCTCATCTTTATGGCCAAGTTTTTTTAAAAATTCCGCCTGAGCTGAAAAAATAAACTGATAGGACTCAAGTTTGTTTTCTTTGAGTAAATGATTAATAATTGAAAGACCTGCTTTTGGCCCTTTCAGCATACCTACTGCAATAGCGCGATTTAGCTTTACAACAGGAGATGGGTTGATTGATATCAGTAAGTCGTAATAATCGATAATGAGATCCCATCGTGTGTTTTGAACCGAGTCAGCGGTTGCATGGACAGAAGCAATCGCTGCTTGCAGTGTATAAGTTCCTAACCGGCCTGACATGATAGCTTTGTGAATTAACTGTAATCCCTCATAGATTAGATTTTGGTCCCAAAGAGAGCGGTTCTGATTCTCAAGCGGGATAAGGTCCCCGTTTATTGTGACCCGGGTTTTACTTCTGGACTCATGAAACAAAAGCAATGCCAAAAGCCCCATACTCTCAGGTGTTGAAATTAAATTGACAAGTTGTCGGTTTAGAAAAATGGCTTCATCCGTCAATTCCTTTCTTACAGGGTATTTTCCTGAACTTGCTGAATAACCTTCATTGAATATTAAGTAAATGACATTTAAAACTGTATCCATTCGGTTTGCTATATTAGACCTTGAGGGAATTTCATAAGGGATTTTCTTTTCTTTTAATAATGTTTTGGCTCTGGAAATTCTTTTTTTTATTGTTTCACTTGATACAAGATAAGCACTGGCTATTTCTTCTGTCTTCATGCCACAAACTACCTTAAGGGAGAGAGCAATTCTTGAATCCAAAGATAATGAGGGATGGCAACAAAAAAAAATCAGGCGGAGTTGGTCATCTTCAATGACAAATTTATCCTTAAGTGGCAATTCTGGATAAACCTCATTATTAATAGATAACTCATCCGATAGAAGTTCTCTCCCACGTTTTTTTCTTCTTATCGAATCAATAGCTTTAAATTTTCCTGTGGAAATTAACCATGAATATGGATTTTTGGGGATGCCTGTTTTTGGCCATTTTTTTAGGGCGACAGTAAACGCTTCTTGCAAAGCTTCCTCAGCTATATCTAACTCACTAAATATTCGGACCAAAGTTCCCAAAATCCGCCCGTATTCAGATTTGTAGATTTTTGCTATTTCTTTGTTTATATTGATTTGCATTAAAATTTAACAAGCAGTTCGTCATGTTTCACGAGATGATGTCGCGTGGTGATCTTGCCGATGGTGAAAATAGAAAAAGGGTTAGTCCGATCTGGATCTAACCCTTTTTTAAATTGGCGGGAGCGACGAGACTCGAACTCGCGACCTCCGGCGTGACAGGCCGGCGTTCTAACCAGAACTGAACTACGCCCCCGAAAAATGGCCGTGCAATCAAAAAACTGGTGGGCGGAACAGGGCTTGAACCTGTGACCCTCGGCTTGTAAGGCCGATGCTCTCCCAACTGAGCTACCCGCCCTGATCTTTTACGGTGCCCTAAAAGAATTTGCATTGCTACCAGTTCAATTTTTTGATGTCAAGGGGAAATTGCGACTGGCCGGGCACAAACCGACCAGCACCTTTGGGGTACTTTGCCGCTTCCGTGTGGGGCTCGGCCCCACCCGCACTTTTGGCCGGCGACTGAAACGCCAACCTTGATTCTTTTAATAAAATCGACTTGTTTGACCGCCTTTTTGCCCCGAACCCTTGGGAAACACTGTATTATTATTCCACTAGGGCATCATTTCGCCTCATATTGTGTAAAATAGTTCTTAATCGTTCTTTTGGGTGTCCAATACCAGTTTTTATCTGAATACTTTTATATTACTGATATATTTAACTATTTTATGCTTTTGTAAAAAACCGGCTGCTTAATTGCCGTTTTTGCACATCAATTGCATACCTGATGACCAAGGAAGAAGGAAGATTGGCACTATTGACCGCCATGTACATTCCAGGCGAGGGCGGGCCGAACAAGAGCGGAGCGGGACATGATGAATTTAGGCTTCATTTCAACGCGATTTCGGGGTACGGACGGCGTCACTTTAGAAACCAGCAAGTGGGCCCAGGTCTTTATGCGCAACGGATACGCCTGTCACTGGTTTGCCGGAGAGTTGGATCGCAAACCGGCCATCAGCTACCTGGCGCCCGAGGCGTACTTTCAAAGTGATCTCAATGTTCAGATCAATGACGCGTTGATCGGCCATAAGCAGCGATCACCCGAAACCACCGATTTGATCCATGAACAACGCCAGATCATCAAAGCCCACCTCTACCGTTTTGTGCAAAAATTTCAAATCGACTTTTTGGTCGCCGAAAATGTGCTCTCGCTGCCCATGCAGATTCCATTGGGCATGGCGCTTGCGGAATTTTTAGCCGAAACCCAAATCCCCACCATCGCCCACCATCATGATTTTTATTGGGAGCGCGAGCGCTATACCGTCAATGCGGCCAATGACTATCTGCAAATGGCATTCCCTCCCCGGCTGCCCAACATCGCCCACATGGTGATCAACGCGACGGCGCGCGAGGAGTTGGCCCGCCGCACGGGAATCGTCTCCACCATAGCGCCCAATGTGCTTGATTTTGCGAATCCGCCTAAAACCGACACCCAGGCGGTACAATCCTTTCGCGATTTTATCGGCATTAAAGCAGAAGATACGGTCATTCTGCAACCCACGCGGGTGGTGCAGCGCAAAGGCATCGAACACGCCGTCAACCTGGTCAAAGCCCTTGATCTGCCCCACTGCAAATTGATCGTCTCCCATGAAGCCGGCGACGAGGGCTACGAATACGCCAACTGGCTCAAGGCGTATGCCCAGTCCCAACAGGTAGATCTAAAGTTTGTGGCCTGCCAACTGGCGGACCCATGGGGGACGGCTTCGCTCCACTATCCGCAATTTTCGTTGGCCGATATCTATCCGGCGGCCGACTTTGTCACCTACCCCAGCCTCTGTGAAGGATTCGGCAACGGCTTTTTAGAAGCCGTCTATTATAAAAAACCCGTGCTGGTCAATCGCTATAGCACCTACATTCGGGACATCGAGCCGCATGGGTTTAAAGTGGCCACCATGGATGGGTTTTTATCCAAAACGGCCATCGAGCAGGTCCGCAGGCTGATTCATTCCGACCATCACCGCAAACATGCCACCGCGCACAACTTTGCCGTGGCCCGACACCACTTCTCCTATGAAGCGCTGACCCACAAGATCAACATCGCCCTGTCTGAATTGTTTACGGACGGCTCGACCAGACTCGGCGCATCGGGCCTCCGGCGAACGCATCCGATTCGACCCGTCCCGGACGACATCCAGGAGGAGCTCGAAGCATTGCTGCCGTGGGCAAAACAGTACAATTAGAAAACCTCTTTTTTTCTCATTTGTTTTGGCATGAATTGGGTTCTGTGAGAGCGGTATCTTGCCGCGATATGCCGTCTTGCGCATGGCGCTGATGTCGGGGCGAGACGCCCCTCCCCCAATGACCTGTCCGCATTCGCCACTTTCTGGTGCTTCACCGGGAACCGCTGTATCGCCCGGCACGAATTTGCCTCCCGCTGACAAATAGAGTATCGTGTACCTTCCAGTACAACGCTAAAAAGCCAAAGGAGAGATTGGACTATGAAATACGCCCAAGCACAGCAGGGACGAGTGTTTATACTGCGGTTGGAAGATGGGGAAGTGGTCCATGCGGTCATCGAAAAATTTGCACAAGATCACGCTATTCAGGCGGCGGCCCTGATCATTCTGGGAGGTGCGGACGCCGGCAGTCGCCTGGTGGTGGGTCCCGAACAAGACCGTGGCTTGCCGCTAAAGCCCATGGAACAGATACTGGAAAACGTCCACGAGGTGGCCGGCACCGGCACCCTTTTCCAGGATGAATCCGGCCGGCCCCTGATCCACATGCACATGGCCTGCGGCCGCAAAGATCAAACCACCACCGGCTGCATCCGCCAGGGGGTGAAAGTGTGGCACATCATGGAAGTGATCCTGTTCGAACTGGTGGGGACGGAGGCGCGCAGGAGGGAGGAGGCGCCATTGGGGCTTAAGTTTTTGCAGCCTTGACGGCTGCTTCGCCAATACAATGCGGCTGAGGCGCCTCAGTTTAAAGCTTAAAGGGGAAAGTTTAAACTTTTCCGTAATCCCATCTTTCGAATCCGGAAAACCACCCTCACCGTTTTTAATGAGACACCCTAAAAGAAAGGTGCAAACACCCCATTCTCGCGTAAAATATTCAGGCCGATGATGAGCAGCACCACAGCGCCTAAGCCGTCGGCCAGCTGGCGCACGCGGGTTCCTTGGGAGATGCGTTTGCCCAGGTGGAGGCCGACGGTGGTAAAAAGGCTGGCCACCACGCCGATGATGGTTGCCGGCAACCAGATGGAGACCTTGAGCATGGAGAGGGTGAGCCCCACGGCCAGGGCATCCAGGCTGGTGGCCACCGACAACATCACCATGGTAAAGCCTTTGGTGGGATCCTGGGTTTTTCGGCAGCTATCGTCCTTTTTAAAGGCCTCACGCAACATGCCCTGGGCCACCAGGACCAGCAGGGCAAAGGCAACCCAGTGGTCGTAACGGGAGATCAGATCTCTGACGGTCAGTCCGGCGCTCCATCCGATAATGGGCATGACGGCTTGAAAGAGGCCGAAATGCCAGGCCAGTCGAAAATTTTGACGCCAGTGGATTTTTCCCAAACAGACGCCTGTGGCGATGGCCACAGCAAAAGCGTCCATGGCCAAGGCCACAGCAACGGCGATGATATTAAACAGGGTCAATGGTCATTCCTTGCTCGCATTTTGGCGTTCCGGGTTATGACATTCGCAGTACCGTCATGATGGGGCGCGCCTTTAATTTTTCATAGAAGGTTCACCCGCGCCGCTCTTGATTATGGTTCGGCTAGAAGGTAACATAACAGCCATTGCTTTAGAATCAATCGGTTTTATTGTTATTCAAATCACTATGCAAAGGATGAACATATGGACGAGTGGAAAGAGAAGCTCTCTTGCGCCCTGGCTTGCCATCGCTGCAATGCCGGTTTAAAGCCTACGGACCAACGGATTCTATCGGTATATGATCACGAACCCATCTGCATGGCCTGCAAAGCCGAAGAAGAAAAGCGGCAGGACTTTGAAAGTGTTTCGCGGCAGGCCATCGGCAGCTGCATGGCTGAAACCGAGGTGTTGTATGGTGATCCCCAAGGGTATTGTTTTCATCATTTTTACCCGTTCACCTGCAAATAAATTCTACCCGGCCTTGAATCCATGCGGCCATGGCCAAAGGATACCGGGCGCTAACCCAATCCTAACATAAACCTAATATCATGATAACAGCCACCGGTCAGGGTACGCCCAATTTAGTACTTACCGTATGGGCCGCTGTGAATTACCCGCAACAGGCGCCAAAAAGCAGGCGACGATGAGCAAAAAAACGATTCTGGTAGTTGATGATGAAGAGGATATTTTAGAATTGGTGCGTTACCATCTGGCCCGGGAAGGCTACCGCGTCCAGTGCGCTGCCAGCGGTGAAGCAGCCTGGACGACCATCAAAACGACAGCCGTGGACCTGCTGGTGTTGGACCTGATGCTGCCGGGCATGGATGGCCTCGAGCTGGCCCGGCGTTTGAAGGCCCATGCCCCAACCCAGAGGCTGCCCATCGTAATGCTTTCCGCCAAGGGAGACGAGGCTGATATTGTGGCAGGCTTGGAGCTGGGCGCAGATGATTATATCACCAAGCCTTTTAGCCCCCGTGTCCTGATTGCCCGGGTGCGGGCGGTTCTGAGACGCCAAACCCTAGCGGCCAATGAGGATGATGAGATCATCAGCGTGCACGAGCTGGTGATCCATACCGGCCGGCGCAGCGTGTCCGCCGATGGCCGGCCCATTGAACTGACCTATACCGAATTCCAGGTATTGGCGTTTCTGGCCCGCCGTCCCGGATGGGTTTTTACCCGTACCCAAATTGTGGATGCCGTGCGGGGTGATGATTATGCGGTCACCGACCGCAGTGTGGATGTACAAATCGTCGGCCTGCGCAAAAAGCTCGCTTCCAGCGGCCGCTATATTGAGACCGTCCGCGGTGTGGGGTACCGCTTTAAAGAGACGTCCGGCACCCACTAGTGTCGCAAAAAACGGCCCTATAACCCCAAAACAGGTTCGGCGTTTTTTTGAAGGCTGTGGATATGAAGATTTGTTTAAAGTGGTGGTTTACGCGAACCGCGTCAAAAAATAAACTTATCACAGGCCCGCCTTAATTTTAGTTTTAGGCCCGTAAAAAAATGGCAAAACGCAGACGACTCATCGGCCAACTCTATCCTTCCTACCTGCTGCTGGTGTTCATTGTACTGGGTGCAGCGGGCTGGTTTGCCGGCCATTCGATGCGATCTTTTTATATCTCCCAGACCCGCCAGGATCTGATGCACCAGGCCAGCTTGCTGACCGGCCAGTTTCGACCCTTGTTGAATCCTGCGGATCCGGCGGCGCTGGATCGCCTGTGTAAAGCAAATGCCGTCCATGTCCCCACCCGCATAACGGTGATCCTTCCCAATGGCCGGGTGGTGGGGGATTCGGAAGCCACGCCCCTGACCATGGATAATCACGGCGACCGGCCGGAAATCAAGCAGGCCCTAAAAGGAGAGACGGGATCGGCCATCCGTTTCAGTGGTACGCTGCAACAGCGCATGTTGTATGTGGCGGTGCCCATTTCAGAAAAGGACCAAATCCAGGGCGTCATGCGTATTGCCATTGCCACGCGCGCCGTCGACAAACAGTTACAAGCACTGCAGGCCCGGATCGCTTTGGGAGGCGTGGTCATCGCCGTGGTAGCGGCCCTTTTAAGCCTGGTCATTTCAAGGCGCATCAGCCGCCCGTTGGAAACCATGCGCCGGGGCGCCGCCCGTTTTGCCCGGGGCAACCTATCCCATCGCCTGCACCCGCCCGCCACCTTGGAGCTGGCGGAACTGGCCGAGGCCATGAATCAAATGGCCCAGGATCTCCAGGGTCGTATGGATGCGTTGGTGCGCCAGCGCAACGAAACCCAGGCGGTTCTGGCCGGTATGGTGGAGTGCGTGGTGGCCATTGACCGGAATGAGCGGATCATGAATATCAACCCGGCGGCGGCACGCCTGGTCAACCAACCTGCGGAACAGCTCAAAGGCCGCAGCCTTCAAGAGGTCATGCGCAGCAGGGAACTGTACGACATGATCCATACCACCCTGACCGAGGGCACCCATACTGAAAAAGACATCGCGCTTTACCGGAACGGCGAACAGATCCTCAGTACCCATTGCTCCCTGCTCAAAGATGCCCGCAGCAAAACCATCGGGGCCTTGCTGGTGATGAATGATGTGACCCAGATGCGGCATCTGGAAAACATGCGTCAAGATTTTGTGGCCAACGTGAGCCATGAAATTAAAACCCCCTTGACCGCCATCCAGGGGTTTGTGGAGACGCTGCATGACGGCGGGGTTGAAGATCCCGGTGAAGCCCAACGCTTTTTGGATATCATCCAAAAACATGTCCTGCGCCTGACCGCCATCATTGATGACTTGCTGCAGTTGTCCAATTTGGAGCAGGCTCCGGAGATTCAACAATTAATCCTCACCCGCAACAACGTAAACCGCATGATCGGCACGGCTGTCCAATTGTGCCGCAACCAGGCCAAGGAAAAACAGATTCGCATCCATACCCAATGCCCGGAAAACTTGACCGCCATGATGGATACGGACCTTATGGAACAGGCGGTGATGAACCTGCTGGACAATGCCATCAAGTACAGCCCGGATAAAAGCCGGATTCATATCTCGGTCAGTCTGGTGGATGCGGCGATCCAGATCCGCATCCAAGATGAAGGTATCGGTATTGCCCAAAAACATCTGAACCGGTTGTTTGAGCGTTTCTACCGCGTGGATAGAGCCCGCAGCCGTAAAATGGGCGGCACCGGGTTGGGATTGGCCATCGTAAAGCACATCATGCAGACCCACGGCGGTCAGGTCAGCGTTGAGAGCACCCAAGGCCAGGGCAGCACGTTTATCCTTCATCTGCCCAAGCAATAACCCCTATCGTTGCATGAAAAAATGTTTTGCAAACAGTGCTTTTATATCATTTATAATGACTTACGCCCTTCGCACTTTGGGCTTGACGCCTGATCCGGGTCCCGGTACTCTTAAATTTTGTAGTCGCTGTTCCCCTACAGCGCGTCGCTAAGCGATGTTAACTCATGATCAGGGGCAGGGCATGCTCAGTGAACAAGAAAAAATAGAGAGCCTGACCGGTTTAAGTATCGAGTTGAGCCAGATTAACGACTTGGACATCCTCATGGAGCGTGTGCTGACCCGTGCACGCCAGTTTGCAAATGCCGATGCCGGATCCATCTATATCCAGGAAGGGGAGTGGCTCCATTTTGCCTATACCCAGAACGATACACTGCAACGCAAACTGCCCAAGGGCGAGAAGCTGGTTTATTCGACCTTTAAGATTCCTGTGGATGAAAAAAGCGTTGCCGGTTATGTGGCGGCCACCGGGCGCCCTTTGATCATTGACGACGTTTACAAACTGGAACCCACGCTGCCGTACAGCTTCAGTAAAAAATTTGATGAAACCGCAGGGTACAAGACCCAGTCCATCTTGACCATGCCGCTGCAGAACAGCAGTGGCCAGATTTTGGGCATCATTCAGATCATCAACGCCCAAGATGCATCCAACAACATCACCCGCTTCAGCAGCGATGATGAAAAAATGATGAACCACTTCGCCGCCGTGGCGGCGGTGGCTTTGGAACGCGCCCAAATGACGCGCGCCTTGATTTTGCGCATGATCCGCATGGCCGAGATGCGCGATCCCAGAGAGACCGGGGCCCACGTTAATCGCGTGGCCGGATTTTCTGTAGAAATTTACGAGCAGTGGGCGCTTCGCCGCCACACCGACCCTAATATCATCGATCGCACCCGTGATATTCTACGAATGGCCGCCATGCTCCACGACGTGGGCAAGGTGTCCACCTCCGACTTGATTCTGAAAAAACCGGACCGCCTGAGTGAGCACGAGTATGAAATCATGAAACAGCACACGATTCAGGGTGCCCGGCTCTTTCAAAATCGGCAGTCGGATTTTGACGAAGCGGCCGGTGTAGTGGCCTTGAACCACCATGAACGTTGGGATGGAAACGGGTACCCGGGATATATCGACTTTATGACCGGCCAACCGCTGAAAGGCTTTGTACTGCCCAGCGGCCATGCACGGGGCAAAAAAGGAACGGAAATTCCACTGTTTGGCCGCATTGTGGCCTTGGCGGATGTGTTTGATGCGTTAAGCTCCAAGCGCACCTACAAAGAAGCCTGGGACGAACAAATGATTCTGGCCCAGATCGACAAAAGCGCCGGAACGCATTTTGATCCGGAGCTGGTCGAAATCTTTTTCGGTCGCTATGAGATTATTCGTGCCATTCAGAAACGGTACCAGGAAGAATATAGCGGCGATTTGGATATGGTTACTGAACGCTACCACGAAACCGGATAATCTTGCCCTAATTATTCATCTGTAATTTTACGCTGCTTTATATTCCAAACTATCATATATACCCCCCCCGCAGGATATCGGATATCCATAAGGTATTGAAACTCATATCCAAAAATTCCCTCAAGATTTTATGTAAGTATTGATGTTGTCAACCGACAAAAATGCCTTAATTTATGGAGCTTGGATCAGAAACAGCTGCGGTTGTACAATTGCATGCCATCAACAGCATACTTTAACAGATCATAAGGACTGCACCATGAGCAGAGATATAAAAACCATTAAAAAAGATATTCTCGATCAATTTCGGGCCATGAACGGCGAAGAAAACGATGTCTTGCCTGAACAATGGCTTCAAGATGAGTATATGCCGGGACTGGACCTGTTTGAGCGACAGGATTTCAATACAGCCATCCGGCAACTGGCGGCCAAAGGCTTTCTGACCTATCAGAAAGGACCTGTTCCAAAAGTGCAATTGACCGAAAAGGGCGCCAATCTTATTCACTAACTCCGATCCACTATTCGGGGGCCACTGGATGGGGCCTAATCATTGGCAATTACCCGCAGGCGGGGTGGCGTTGCGGCCGTTTGGTTATGGCGGCATGGAAAATCCAACACGTTGCGGATCGCACATGCCAGCTCATTGATGGTAATCGGTTTTTTAACGAATCCGGCCAAACCCAACCGGGAGGCCTTTTCCGTCAGCATATGTTCGCTGTAGCCGGTACATAAAATAATCGGCAGGTCCGGCCGCAATGCGGCAATGCGCTCTGCCAACTCCTCCCCGGTCATGTGCGGCATCGTCATATCCGTAATCACCAAATCGAATCCCGAGGGCGCCTGTCTGATCTTTTCGAGGGCCTCCAATGCATTGACACAGCTTGTGACCTTATAGCCCAAGCGGGTCAACATCTGCTGCCCCAAATCCACCAAAAAGGGCTCGTCATCCACAAAAAGGATAGACTCATGGCCCATGGGCAGTTTCTCTTGGCTTTGAGGCGTCTTTTTGGCGACCCCCTCCGTCCTGGGGAAAAGGATGCGGAAACAAGTCCCTTGCCCGGGCAGGCTTTCCACTAGAATGGTACCCCCATGACTTTTGACAATACCGTGCACCACCGCCAGCCCCATGCCGGTGCCTTTGCCCTGGGCTTTGGTGGTAAAATAAGGGTCAAAGATGCGCCCCTGCAAGGCCGGCGTAATACCATGGCCTGTATCACGTACACATAACTCCACATACCTGCCCGGTGCCACACCTTTGGCTACAGCGGTGGCAGGGGTCAAATCAAAAGTCTGCAAACCCACCTCCAAGACCCCCCCATGGGACTCCATGGCGTGGGCTGCGTTGGTGCACAGGTTCATGATCACCTGGTGGAACTGGGTGGGATTGGCCGAAATCAACGCCGCGTTGCTTTTAAGCGGGGATATAATCTCAATGGTCGAGGGCAGTGAGGCGCGCAGCAATTTAAGGGTCTCTTTGACCAAGGGTTCAGGGTCCAGCGGCCGGCGATCTTGTTCCGTTTTGCGGCTGAAGGTCAGGATTTGGCGCACCAAATCTTTGGCGCGGTGGGTGGCTTTGAGCACATGGTCCAATTCTGCATGCACATTGTGGCCCTGGCGGGCATCAAGCTGGGCCAACTCTACATAACCCAAGATGGCAGCCAATATATTATTGAAATCGTGGGCAATGCCGCCCGCCAGCGTACCGATGGCCTCCATTTTCTGGGCCTGCACCAATTGCTGTTCCAATTGGGCTTTGTCCTCCTGGGCACGAACTTTATCGGTAATATCAAAGGCAATGGCAGCCAGCATGTGCGGTCGGCCATTTTTGAGGATGGGAAACTTGGTAACCAAGTGGTGGCGGATCTCATTGCCGATGGCCATCTTTTCCACCGCATTCAACACCTGATTGTGCTGCATGACTTGCAGATCGTGGTCGCGTATCTGTTTGGCGCTGGTCTCCGGCCAAAGATCGCCGTCGGTCGCGCCGACCACCTCTTCAGGTGTTTTTTTTAGAATAGTGTGACATGCCGCGTTAACAAAAAGATAGCGTCCCTGCGCATCCTTGATGATCGCCAGCGCCGGCAAATGGGCCATAAATACATCAAACAGGGTTTGGCTCTCAATCAAAGCCTGTTCGGTCAATTGATGTTCATGGATTTCTATCCTGAGTTTGTCGTTGGAAATGGCCATCTGATCCATAAAACGATTAAAATGCAGGGAGACATCCAAATCGGTGGTGGCATCTATGGGCAATCGAAAATTGAAATCGCCTTGAGCCGCCGCCTTCAACGCATGGGTCACCTGGTGCAGCGAATGGCCCGGGTTGCGGTTCAAGGCCCAAGCAATGAGAAGTCCCGTGACCATCAGCAAGGCCATCAAAATACCCAAAGCCAGACGTGAGCCCAAAGGATGTGTCGCATTTGCCCCCCACAAACCCAGGACAGACATCCCAAAGAGCACCATGGGTGCCATTGCAATCAAATGACGGGTCCACAATCGTCGATCAAGTTTCAGTTTAGGGGGTTCATCTATCCATTTCATGGGCAGCCCCGCCTTATCTAAAAGGTTATCGACCGCAAGCAGAACAAAATATTTTCAGGTTATTTCCTATCATCGGCATGTTTAATGCCATTCTGAAGTTTTTTATTGAATTTACCCTATCGTTGCAAAAGCCGGAGGGGAAAAAAGATGGTATAAAATCGGTCCGATCCTACAGTGCACCGCTGGTTTATTGCTCGATCGAGTCACAAATATGCAATCCGTTCATTGTTCATGCGGCTCAATAACCTTTTTGCCATCTTTTTTTCTGCAACGGTGGGGTTGATCACCGGCGGGTATAGGGGGCCGCCTTGTCGGGCCGACCCAGGGCTTGATAGCAGCGCACAATGTGAACACGCGCCTCTTGGGATGCGGAAAAAGGCAGCAGCACATCCAGGGCTTGGGCGAAATCGCCTTGATGGATCAACCCGATCCCCCGACAAATGTTGAGGGCCTCGCTGCGGGGAAAATGCACCAAACCGGTCTCTGCAATCGTCATGGCCTCGGGCAGAGCGCCTTGGCGTTGGTGGATCAGGGCAAGCCCCCAATAGGCACGATGGTCCGGATGAAGCGTTAAGGCCCGTTCAAACAGGCCCCGGGCCACTTCAACGGGGGCAGGGGTCATTTGAAGCCGGGCGTAATCCCCATGGCTGAAGGTCAGACCCAATCGTGACAGAAAATCAGCTTGTTCAACCTTCAACGCCTCATCGTCCTTAAGCTGGATCTGTCGGACAGATTCAGGCAGTCCTTGATGAAAGGCGGATCGCAGTTGGCGCCCGAAGGCGACCACTTGTTCCTGATCCAGGTCAGGATCATATTCCCAGCTGAGAATATCTTCCCGGCGCTCCAACCAGATATCGTCGTTCAATCCGGTGCGGGTTTTAAACGCCTCATATAGCGCCGTACCGGGAAACAGGGTCAACATATAAAATATGGCCGCCAGGGGCTTGATGTCTGCAATCAAGGCCAATGTCTGTGCGATGGTCTGAGAATCCTCCCCGGGAACAGCGTAGATAAAATAGGCCCTTGCCATCAGCCCATGGGCCGTGGTCAAGGCGAAGGCCTTTTGAATCTGACCCAATCGGATGTCTTTGCACAGCATGCGCCGGATATCCTCCGAACCGCTTTCAACGCCATAGCTGATCTGCACGCAACCGGCTTTGCGCATCCAATACAGCATCTCGGCACTGACGGCATTCACCTTGGCAATGGCCTGCCATACAATCTTTAAGCCACGCCGGATGATCTTTTGGCACACGGCGATCACCCGTTCCGGGTTGAGGGTAAAAGTGTCGTCGGAAAAATAAAAAAAGGTGGCCCCCCGTGCAGCCAGTGCGGCCAGCTGATCCACAAAATAATCAGCTGAGTGCGACCGCACCCGCCGCCCCCAGAACCGGGGCGACCCGCAAAAGTTACACCGGCCGGGACAGCCGCGGGTCAGTGAAAGGTGCTGAAAATCAAAATAGCGCGCCGGCGGCGGGAGGGCATCCAGATCCTGAATGGGTTCAGCAACCGCATTGTGGACGATGCCGTGGGCAGCACGCCACGCCAGTCCGGGAATACACGCCAGCGCCTCAGTTCCAATACCCTTTTCAATGGCCCGGACCAAAGCCAAAAAAGTATATTCGCCTTCTCCCCGCACCACGTAATCAATCTCATCAAAATGGGTCAACAGATGCTCTGACAAAAAGGTGGCCCCGATACCGCCGAACACCACCGGCACGTTCGGGTTAACGGCCTTGGAAAGACGGGCCATATCAATGCCCCCCCAACGGTTGGCATGCAGGATCGAAAACCCGACGATGTCCGGCTTCCGACCGTTCAGAATCTGTTTGATGCGATCCAATGATTGGCCGGCATCATACCCATTCAAAATCTCAACTTCATAACCATGGGCTTTGAGCATGGCACCGACATAGTAAAGCCCCATGGGAACAGCGGAGATTTCTTCAACGTGAATCCGCTGTTCCAGGAAGTAAGGATAGATAAGCAGTATTTTCATTCGGACCTATATACCAAAATTCGGTTATCCATAAAGCTTAAGTACGACAAGAGGTGCTGGGTCACCGGTCATCGACGTTAACCGGGGTTGCGCATAAACGCAATTTGCAAAGCAAAAACCCACGGCTGCCAATGACGTGATAGCAACGCGTGCCAGTATACTTACATTTAACAGTTACGCAAACTCATTTGGAGATGAACCCGCTTTTAAACTTTAACGATTTGATATTTAATGCTATATGGTTCAGACAAGCCTCATCCGTTGCAACTCTGCCCCTGGGGACCCGATCCCGTCAGGCATGGTTATATAGGGAACCCCATTCAATCCTTATCAGGCGAAATGGAGGTGTGGATGAATTCGGCAGTTAAAAGAACGCTATGTATCGCAGCTTTAATCACCATCTTGATCCTTTCGGCCCTCGGCTGGGTAGATCGCGGATTCAACGCCTGCGGCCTCGGCCAGCTGGAAAGCGCCAATGCACACTACCTGGAAAACGCCTTCGATAAATCTCTGGCCGGCTTTTTGCTGCTCTCCACCATTAAAAGCGGGCTTGCCATAGTGGAGGGTTCCGAAGTCGGCATCGGCTTTAATTTGGAATTGGGTGACATAGTACAGCCGATGTACGATTACGTGGATATTGCCTGGCGAGCCTCCCTGGCGGGCGGCAGTATCCTTGTGGGGATGCAGCTGGCCCTAAAAGGGTTGCGTCTCGTCGATCATTGGGCCCTCACGGGCTTGGGATCGATCCTGATCATCTATTTTTTGACCCTTTGGATTTTTCCCCAAAGGGCCCGCCTGCACAAGGGGCTAATAGAAGCGGTACGCTTCGGCACGGCTTTGTGCGTCGCCCTTTACCTATTGTTGCCCTTGTCGGTCACCGGGGCTGCCGTGCTGTCTCAAAAAATCACCCAGCCCATGATCGAGGCCGCCCAGGAAGAACTCCAAACCCTGAGCAGCACGCTTTCACCAACGCATATCAGCCAACACTTTTTGGCCGACAGCAACGATCATGGATTTTCCGCACAAAATCTTAAATCCGCTTTGGCCAATGCCGGACGCGGGGTGCAAGCCTTGATCACCTACTTAAAAACCGAAACCGATCGTATCGCGGCGCTTACCATAAAGCTGGTAGCGGCCTATCTGTTTGACTGCGTTCTTTTTCCATTCTTTTTCGGAATGATTTTTTTGACAGTCATTAAAAGCGGCGTGCAATACTTCTTCGATCTCAACCGGCCGCAGGGCGGCACAACGGTATAGGGCAACCCTTGAAAGGCACGCGCAATGGCAAGTCTCGATAATGTCTCGCTTATCGGAATGCCTGCCGTAGGTAAAAGTACGGTGGGCGTCCTGTTGGCCAAGCGGCTGGGATTCGCGTTTATCGACACGGATCTGCTGATTCAGACCGGTGAACGGCAAAAGTTGCAACAAATCATCCTGCAGCACGGTGTGGAAGCATTTTGTGATTTGGAAGCCGCAACCATTGAAAAGATAACAGCCCGGCAGAGCGTCATCTCCACCGGCGGCAGCGTGGTCTACCGCCCCCGGGCCATGTCCCACCTGCAAGCCTTGGGCACAATTGTTTTTCTGGACATTGAACTGATCCCGCTTAAACAGCGCTTGGGCAATTTGGACACCCGCGGGGTGATCCATCTCCCGGGGCAAAGCATCGATACGCTGTACGCCCAACGCCGTCCCCTCTATCAACGCTATGCCCACCACACTCTCGCTTGCACGGATTTGTCGCCGGAAGCAACGGTAAGGGCCCTGGTTTCAATGATCAGCAAACACGACTGATCCATTAGCAACTTCCAGAAAACCGCCTTATTTCTTGCCCGTCAATGAGCCGCGCTTGACGGCTTGCCCGCCAAACTTGATGGCCACAGCATCCACGGCTTGATCCACCTTTTCCCATTTGCCGGTTTGGATGGTATCATCATCGGGAAACAGCTCGGCCTGGACGGGTTGTGTTCCCGGTAGTAATCCTGAGGCGCCGACCCCCACCAAGCGAACCGCACGCGTCAAGGGATAGGAATCCAGAAGGTCCAGCGCAGCCTGATAAATGGTGTCCGCGTCACGAAAAGCGGCGTCCAAGGTTTGGCTGCGGGTGTGTTGCTTAAAATCAGCGGTTTTAATTTTTAAAGTCACCGTACGCGCCCGCACTTGCAGGCGTCGCAGTTGGCGTGCAACAGTCTGGGATTGGCCCAGCAAATGGATCGCCAATGTGCCCCGATCAAGGGTATCGTCATCCAAGGTCGTCTCACTGCTCACCGATTTGGCTTCCCGAAACGGGGTGACCGGCGAATCGTCCCGGCATTGGGCCAGCGCGATCAACCGATGACCCAATTTTCCAAGCTTGCGTGTCAGCAAGCCCGGATCAATCTTTTTCACGTCGCCGAGGGTCCGGATGCCGAGGCCGGCGAGGGATTGGCGGGCTCGAGCCCCCACACCGGGTACTTTCCCTATGGCAAGGTTTGCAATAAAGGCTGCCACTTGATCAGGTGATATCAGGGTCAACCCATCGGGTTTGTCCATGTCCGAAGCAATTTTGGCTAGGAATTTAACAGGCGCCACCCCGACCGAACAAGTCAGATGGAGGCCGCTTTGGATGGCGGCTTTGATCGTTTTGGCCATCTCATGGGCAGAGCCGTAAATGCGCTCACAACCGGTCATGTCCACAAAAGCTTCATCGATGGAGATGGGTTCAACCAGTGGAGAAAATCGGGATAGAATCGCCATCACCTGCCGGGAAATTTCTGTGTAGCGTTTGCGCCGGGGCGGAACAATAACCAAGTGGGAACATTTTTGGCGGGCTTGGAAAATGGGCATGGCCGAGTGGATGCCAAATCGGCGTGCATTGTAGCTTGCGGCAGCGACCACCCCCCGGCGAGAGGAACCGCCCACCACCACGCACCGGTCTTTTAATTCAGGATGGTCCAACTGCTCAATGGAGGCGAAAAATGCATCCATATCGATATGTGCAATAATTGAGCTTGCCATTTGTTACAAATTTGTTATGTTTGTCCTGAATAATGGTTTTTTACACCCCATTGAAGCAAGCAACCTGCAGCAGGAGCTCATCGCAGATGAAACGAATTGAAGAAATCACGCTGTTCTACGAGATCAGCAATGCCCTCAATGAACATTTGGAGCTTAAAAAATCTTTATATAAAGTTCTGGATATTCTGTCCAGCTCATTGGATATGGTGCGCGGCACAGTATCGATCCTCAATCCCCTGAGAAATGAAATTAGCATCGAAGTCGCGCACAGCTTATCGCGCAGCACCATCGAACGCGTAAAGTACCAACTGGGAGAAGGCGTAACCGGTCGTGTCATTCAGACCGGCAAACCTGTGGCCATTCCCAAAATCAGCGAAGAGCCGATGTTCCTCAACCGCACGGCCAGTCGGAAAAAAAAAAGCAAAGGCCATAAAGAACTCTCGTTTATTTGTGTGCCGATCAAAAAAGGAAACCAGGTCATTGGCGCCTTAAGCGTCGATCGGCTCTATGAAAAAGGCTATGCCCTTAAAGAGGGCCAAAAGGTATTGTCGGTGGTGGCGACCATGATCGCCCAGCACGTCATCAACCTGGAAACCATCCGACGTGAAA
This sequence comes from Desulfobacteraceae bacterium, assembly GCA_050291605.1. Taxonomy (GTDB): domain Bacteria; phylum Desulfobacterota; class Desulfobacteria; order Desulfobacterales; family Desulfosarcinaceae; genus JARRKU01. The sequence goes on from JBNKKB010000049.1 coordinate 43,001, forward strand.
AAGAGCAGCTGCGCAATGAAAACAAGCGGCTGCGCAATGAATTGGAGGACAAGTACCGCATCACCAACATCGTGGGTAACAGCAACAAAATGCGGGAAGTCTACCAGATGATATCCCAGGTGTGTAAAAGCAACGCCACCGTGTTGATCCGAGGCGAAAGCGGCACGGGCAAAGAGCTCGTCGCCAATTCGGTTCATTACAACAGCCACCGCGCCAAAGGCCCGTTTGTCAAGGTCAATTGCGCAGCCATTCCGGCCAATTTAATCGAAAGTGAATTGTTCGGCCATGAAAAGGGCGCATTTACCGGCGCCGTAAAACAAAAACTGGGTAAATTTGAACTGGCCCATGCGGGCACCATTTTTCTGGATGAAATCGGCTCCATCGGACTGGATGTGCAAGCCAACCTGTTACGGGTATTGCAAGAAAAAGAGTTTGAACGCGTGGGCGGCCAAAAAACGCATAAGGTGGATGTACGCATCGTGGCAGCGACCAACAAGAATCTGGAACAAGCAGTGGAAGACAACTCCTTTCGCGGTGATCTTTACTACCGATTGAATGTCTTTCCGATCTATATGCCACCGCTACGCGAAAGAAAAACGGATATTCTTCTGTTGGCGGATTTCTTTTTAGAGAGATACGCCCAGGAAAACACCAAAGAGATCAAACGATTTTCTACGCCGGCCATTGACATGCTTATGGACTATCACTGGCCGGGCAACGTGCGCGAGTTGGAAAACTGCATCGAGCGTGCAGTCTTATTGTGTGACGGCGGCGTGGTCCACAGTTATCACCTGCCGCCAACGCTCCAAACCGGATTTGAATCCGACACCATGCCCGAACAGTCTCTGGATGACGCGCTTGCCAGTTTGGAAAAAGAGATGATCATTGACGCATTGAAAAACACCCGCGGCAACATCACTTCGGCTGCCCAGGTTTTAAAAACCACTGTTCGCAAATTCGCCTACAAATCAAAAAAATACGGCATTCACTACAAACACTACCGATAGGATGATGAGAAGCTGAAGCGCAATAATGCACAGCATGCAATTGAACTGAAACGACAAGGAGACTCGCTTGGCCGATCCCACCACTGTTAAATTAAGGCAAAAAATAGCGGAACTCGAAAAAGCGCTGGAGCGCTGCCAGCCATCTGAATGCCCTCCTGCGGAAACTGAATTGCACGATGCGCTGGAGCGCTATAAACGGCTGTTTCAAGACGCGGCTATGGGTATTCTACTGATTAATGAACAGTCGCGGATTGCCGAGGCCAACCGCAAAGCCCTTCAGGTATTAGGATATACCTATGAAGAAATTACCCAAATGCACGCCCAGGATCTGGTGCACCCGGATGATCTTAATGCGCAACCGTTAATTACCACCAAAAATGCCGGCGGTCCGGAAAGAGAAATTGTGCTTGAGCGGCATTACCGTTGCAAAGACGGGCGCTATTTACCGGTGGAAGTCCATGCAAGGATCATTTCCGATGATACGCTTTTGGTCACTTTTCAGGACATCAGCCAACACAAAGCGGCTGAAAGAGCCCTTCGCACGGCCAACGAAGCTTTGGAGGTGGTTTATCGTTTCTCCAACGCCGCTATAGTCTCTTTGGACCGCCAGGCTCGCGTGACCCTTTGGAATCCGGCGGCCGAGAAAATGTTTGGATGGACCGAAGCCGAGGCCATCGGCAAACCCTACCCGGCGATACCCGAAGAGGAGCAGGAGGAGTACCGTTCCATCTTTGAAGAAAAAATGGATGGCAAAACCTTTACCGACATGGAGGTCATCCGACAAAAAAAAGATGGGACACGCTTCTATGTCAGTACCACTTCGGGCCCGCTGCGCAACGATAGCGGCGAAATCATCGGCCTGATTTCCGTGATGGTCGACATCACCAAACGCAAAGCGGCTGAAGAGGCTTTGATGCAAAGCGAAGAGCGCTATCGGTCTTTGGTTGAAAATACCCAGGATGGGTATTTTATCTGTGATGCCGAGTCCCTTGGATTTCGATTCATTAATCAGAGAATGTGCGATTTGCTGGGCTATACCCAGGAAGAGGCGTTCCAATTAAGCCTCTGGGATGTGGTGGCCGCAGAAAATCACCCAGCACTTAAAACCGCCATTCAAGCCCAAAAGAAGGGCTCTAAAACCCATCTTGCATCCCAGATGTATCAGGCGCTGCGCAAATATGGGGCTGAGTTTCGCGCTGAAGTTTCAGCTTCTTTGGTTACCTTTGAACAACGCCCGGCCATCCAGGGGTTGCTGCGGGATATCACGGAAAAAGAACGCCTGCACGCCAAGCTCCAGCAAGCCCAGCGCCTGGAGTCCGTCGGCACCCTTGCCGGCGGTGTCGCCCATGACTTTAACAACCTGTTGATGGCCATTCAGGGCAACGCCTCGTTGGCGCTGACCAAAATAGCACCCTCCCACCCGGCCCACGACAAATTGAAAAACATCACCACTTATGTTCAAGATGCCGCCTCGCTGACCAAACAATTGTTGGGCTTCGCCCGCGGCGGCAAATATGAAGTCAAAGCGACCGATCTGAATAAACTGATCGAAAAAACCTGCACCATGTTTGGTCGAACGAAAAAAGAGATTACTATCCGCACCCAGGCCCAGGAAAATATTTGGCTGGTGGCTGTCGACCGGGGTCAAATGGAGCAGGTTTTGTTGAACTTGCTGGTCAATGCCTGGCAGGCCATGCCCAGTGGGGGCCAAATCTATATCCAAACCAATAATGTGACTTTGGACACGACTTATGCCAGAGCCTATAATGTCAAACCCGGGAATTATGTCAAAACTTCTGTCACCGATAGCGGTATCGGAATGGACAAATTGGTTCAGGCAAAAATATTTGAGCCCTTCTTCACCACCAAGGACAGAAGTCGCGGCACGGGCCTGGGGCTTGCATCGACCTATGGTATCGTTAAAAATCATGACGGAATCATTAACGTTTATAGTGAAAAGGGCAAAGGCACCACGTTTACGGTTTATCTGCCAACGTCGGGAAGATCTCTGGAAAACAGCCCCCCTGAGGACCAGCCCCCCCTTACCGGCTCTGAAACCCTGCTGCTGGTTGATGATGAAGAGATGATTTTGAATATCGGCAAAGAAATGCTGGAAGAGTTGGGCTATCATACCCTCATGGCACGTAGCGGACAAGAAGCATTGGAAGTGTACATCCAAGACCAAAGCAAGATCGATTTGGTTATTCTGGACATGATTATGCCGGAAATGAGCGGTGGCCAGACATATGAAAACCTAAAAAAAGTAGACCCGAACATCAAGGTCTTGCTGGCCAGCGGGTACAGTTTAAACGGTAAAGCTTCCTACATTCTGCATCTGGGATGCAACGGCTTTATCCAGAAGCCGTTCAATATTGAAGAGTTGTCACGGAAAATCCGCGACGTCTTGGATGACAAATAGTCAAATCAGCTTGTCCTTGGACGAATGCGTTCGCTGAGGGTTCGCATAAAAATATGCGGCCATTATTTGCGCGAACCCTAATTCGACTTGGGTTTGCCGCACTCTTTGCAGCAGCCGTCCGGGCCGATGACACCGATACAGCTTTCATCGCTGCACAGCGTCCGTTGCGCCCACTCTTCTTCGAGGTCATCCGTCGCGTTTTCCTGATCCGGGGCCACTTCAAGATCCTCAGCTTTGTCTTCCATCTTTTCTTCCGAGGACGGATGGGCATGGGATGCTTCAGATGAGACCGAAGCGAATGTAGTCGGCAATTCACCTGGATAGGCAAGGCCGCACTCTTTACAGTGACCATCCGGTCCAATGACACCGATACAGCCTTCATCGCTGCACAACACTCTATTTTTCCACTCCAGATCACTATCTTTTTTGTTCATGCGACGCCGATCCTCCTGTAAGGCTATCATTGAAATTCAATACACCTGACCCGCTAAATTGTTAACATATTTCGCCGACGGATATACCTTCTTTGATCCAATTTTTCAAGGCACCGCCGGGATTGTGAATTGACACCTATTGACCAATCCATTATAAGTGAACGGTTATGCAGGGAGACCTTAGCATAGCCAAAAAAGGAGCAGTTCCATGGGGATGACCCAACCCAAAAAGAGGCCTAAAATAGGCCGCAACACGCCTTGCCCATGCGGCAGCGGCAAAAAATACAAGCGGTGCTGCGAACCTGATTTTTCCGGTCAGCGGGCTGCCTATCATCCTGATAAACCCAAAATCCGACTCAAACTGCCCCAAGATGTTGAAGCCCTCCGACGGGCCGGTGCTCTGGTCGTGGAAACCCTGGCATTGGTAGAAGCACAATTAAAGCCGGGTATCACCACTGAATCGATCAATACCCTGGTGCACAACTACACCCTTAAAAACAAAGCTACCCCGGCACCGCTCAACTATCGCGGCTTTCCCAAAAGTGTCTGTGTATCCATCAATGAAGAGATTTGCCATGGTATCCCCGGTCCGCGGGAACTCAAAGAGGGCGACATCGTCAATGTGGATGTGACCTCAATTTTGGATGGATATTATGCCGATGCCAACCGTACTTTTTTTATCGGCACACCCGGACCGGATGCCAGGAAAATCGTTGCCGTGGCCCAACAATGCCTGAAAGAGGGGTTGGCCATGGTTCGCCCCGGCCACACCATCGGCGACATAGGCTGGGCTATTCAGACCTATGCTGAAAGCCAAAACTGTTCGGTGGTTCGTGAATTTGTGGGCCATGGGATTGGGTTTGAATTTCATGAGCCTCCCCAGGTGCCCCATTTTGGTCGCCGCTCAGAGGGCGTCCGCCTGGTGCCGGGTATGGTGTTTACCGTAGAACCAATGATCAACCTGGGGGGACACGAATTAATGGTCCTGGAAGATCAGTGGACCGCGGTCACCAAAGATCGCTCCTTGTCCGCCCAATTTGAGCAAACGCTTCTGGTAACGGAGACGGGATTTGAAAGTATAACACCTTATCCATTGTAGCCTAAACCCCACACCCAGCTCCAAATTACCAAAATTGCGGCTAATAAGGCGGCGCATAGCTGAATGGGCCATGCCGGTAACTTCGTTTGCCATCCCCCGAACAGACCCGCCGCCAGGCCGGTAATGAATCCCATGAGGTGGGCCACCAGATCCGTGTGTGGTGCGGCACCTAAGAAGCTCAACAGGGCCACTCCTCCGGCCAACGGGGTCAACAGCCGCCAAGACCAGGATCGGGACAGCAGCCCTCGCCAGAAAGAGACGGCGGCACACAACCCCACGGCAGCGAATACCGCTGTGGATGCACCGACAGATACATGACCCGAGCCATACCACATGGCGGTCAGCCCATTGCCGGCAGCACCACAGACCAAAATCGCCAACCAACCCATACCCCAACCCCAGAAGGCAGCTAGCGCCGTGCCAAACAGCGCCAGCCCTACTATATTGCCCAACAGATGCCCCCAGCCGATGTGGAGCATCAACGCCGTCACGCAGCGATAGTAACCGCCCGCTGTGATCTGGTCGGCGGCGGCACCAAAACTGGCGACCGAGGCGCTCATATCCTCCGTGCCGCCCATACCCCAATGGATCACGACCAAAGGGACCAAAGCGTAGAGCGCCGACCATGTTTTTTGCCCTATGGGCAAAAAACGACGGCCTTCGCGAGAGGGCCGCTGCGTGTTCTCCACAAGGTATTTTGCAATGGCTTTACAAGCTGCTGAACGATCATCGGCGGGAACTTCGATAGACCAGAAATGGGGGTTCTGCTGCACCTGGTAGGCGATACCACTGGCTGAAAGCACCAGGCTGTAAGTACGAACCGTTTCAGCTGAAAGTCTAGAAAATAGCGTTGGCATGTGAGTCGTGATGCACGCAGCGTATGGATTTACTTGAATTTGGGATCCGGTTGGACGGGCGAAGTCCTTCGACGGAGAAACGCAATATCCATATCGCCTAAACGACACACCCTATTCGGATGGTTCCGCTGGATCCGGAGCCTCCTCATCCTTCTCATCGTCGTCCTCGTCGTCCTCGTCGTCCGCTTCATCCAATTGTTCTTCGAAAAAAGCTGCTTCACGAAGCCGTCGCATCACCGCAATCTCCAATTGACGCTGATTGACATTGTAGGCCTCTATGACCACTCGCGCCAATCTTTCCCCACCCAATTTAAGGAAAATATAAAGAGATTCAAACACCTTGGGATCCTTTTGCAAGGGCGCCGCCATATACGGTATAAGGCGCCTAAAAGAATCTTGATAACCATCCGGGATCTCGAAAGTGTCTGCCATTGTGCTCTCCTCAATAAAAATGAATATTGAAACGGGCCGAAAATACATCCAAGCGCAGCTAAAAGTAAAGCTTAAATTGTTATCCATCGATTTAATATTCAATCGGTCCTGATCCGCCATTTGACATTTCGGCTTCGGCATTGGGATTTGAATCCTGGGGCACTGCTTCGCCTAGCATGCAGCCATTCCTATTTTTAAGTTACTGCCGAGACACAACACTAAAGCCGTCTTTTCTTGACAAAAGGCGCCATTTCTTTGTAATAATTAATAGTTAAACGGCGTGCAAATCTTGCCATAAAAAGGTTATGATTAGCCCAACTATTGTGCAACTCTTTTGCAAGCGTTCCGGCCGCTAAAACCAGGAAGATCCAATATGGCCAACTCAATGTCCTTTTCGCACAATAGCGACTCAATAAACCAATTAGAATCCGATCTTCTCGAACAGCGCGCGCTTGTCAAGAAATTAAAATCCGAAAATGCCAAACTGCAGCACCAGCTTGACCACTTGGAAAGGGATCTTTGCCAAGGGGGTTTGGCAAAAGAGCGCTGCTACCGTGACATCATCGACAGCATTCAAGAAGGCTACTTTGAAACGGATCTGCAAGGACACATCAAGTTTTGCAATAAAGCCCTGCTATCCATGCTGGGCTACGACCCGGAAAAACTTATCGGCCAAAAGTTTCATAAATTCACCTCCCCGCACAACGCCCGCGCCATGCAGCTCTTTTCTGCGAAAGTGCTTAAAAACGATCAGGATGCCGCCATTTCCAAACACAACGTCTATCACAAGTTGGGACATTGGGTGACCGTTGAAATCTCCATGGTGTTGAGCAGAGACCAGGACGATAAAATCGTTGGTTTTCGGGGCGTGTTGCGGGATATTTCCAAACAGGTCAAGACAAAGGAAAAACAGGAACGCTTGCAAGAACAACTCAGTCAATCCCGCAAAATGAATGCACTGGGCACCTTGGCGGGTGGGCTGGCCCACGGATTTAACAACGTCCTGATGGCGATCCATGGCAATTTATCTTTGATTCGTATAAATCTACCAATGGACCACCCCATGCAAAAAAACCTGGAGCGCATCCATCAATCGACTGAAAAGGGCTGCCGCCTTGCCCGGGAGATCCTCAGTTTCGCCAAAATCGGCAAATTGGTGGTGATGCCCACCAACCTGAATAACCTCATCAAAAGCACATCCCGGATGCTGGTTCGCTCCCAGCCCGATCTGAAAGTGCACGAGCTGTTGGAGGAAGAACTTTGGCAAACCCATGTGGATCGTGCCCAATTAAGTCAAGCGCTGTTAAGTCTATATCTCAATGCGGTTGATGCCATGCCCGAGGGTGGAAATCTTTATGTACAATCTGAAAACGTCGAATTGGAAGCAGCCTTTACCCGACCGTTTAATGCGGACCCGGGCCGCTATGTTAAAATATCGGTGACCGATTCGGGAAGCGGCCTGGAAGCGGATGCCATTGAACGCATCTTTGAACCCTTTTATTCGGCATACCGCCCTTTAAGCTACGATCAGTTGGGTTTGGCAGGTGCATACGGTGCCATTCGGAGTCACGGCGGCATCATCAATGTCTATAGTGAAAAAGGCAAAGGCACCACCTTCACCCTGCACCTGCCGGCATCTATTGCCCAGCAACCCGCTGCACCCGATCCAGCGCAGGATCATCATACCGGCAGCGAAACGATCCTGGTGGTAGATGATGACAAGCGCGTCGTCATGGCAGGCAGTGAAATTCTCAAGAGACATGGATACCATACGATGGTCGCCAACACCGGCACTGAAGCTTTGGAAATTTACGCCCGTTATCATGACCAGATCGATTTGGTGCTACTTGACCTCATCTTGCCTGATATCGGTGGCGATCACCTTTTCCAGGAAATGAGAAGATACAATCCAAATGCCACGGTTGTCCTGACCAGTGGGTATAACGTGAACCAACAAATCCGTGCCCTCCTGGACATGGGATGTGCTGATTTTATTCAAAAGCCCTTCCAAAAACATTCCCTGGCACAAACCATCAGGGCTGCCTTGGACCACAAGAGTACCGTCCCCAGTAACACCCAATAACCATTGAAACGGTTGATAAAGTTGCTTAGAACGATTAAGACAAATTCCCACAATGGAGAGTAACATGGCCATAAAAATTGATAACAGCACATGGGTTTATGTTATAGTTCAAAATCCCGGTGCTGATGAGAAAATCATTGGACAAAAAGATCCAGACCGTGAGATTGCCTTTATTCCGGTATTTACCGACAAAGATTCGGCTCAGCAAGGGTTTCTGCAATTTCCCAAAGCGCGAGGTCATAAATATGAAATCCAAGCCATTATTTATGAAGATCTGGAGCGCTATGCGGCGGATGCCCAATCACTGATTTTTTTTCTAGACGCAGAGGGTAGAATCATCGACAAAAAAGCTCCTGCTACCGGTTAAGGCCTGAGTCGCAATATGTCGTAAAGTTGCACTACTGCGCTTGGCGTATCAGCTCACGCACAATCTGTTTGCGTCGTAAGTGATTTTCAGGCGCCGGATCGGAGTGGGAAAGTATTGAACCCAGGTATTGTTTGTGCTGGTCCATAGCCACTTGATAAAGATTTTGAGATATGTTCCAGCGGGATCTGAAGTGGGCCGCAAACCATCGATCCACACCGCCTAACATATTTTTGATACGTTCAGAAACAACATCGAAAAAAGAGAGTGTCTGGTACAGCAAATCCAATTCATCACGGTAGCCTGAAATCTGCCCCTCCTTAAATTCTCGATAAAGGTAAAACAGCTTTTCAAGATAGATGCGATCCGCCATTTGCCCCATCAGATCGGCACACGCCAATAATTTGCCCAACGTGGCAATGGTGCCTGACGCAAAGGCCAGGCGCGCCACATCGACATCCAGGTCGGTACATTGGATCAACAATTGACTGATGGGCACCTCTTCAGCGGTCAGGCCATATCGCTTGCCATAGCGTTCCATAAACGCCATGCTGCGTTCCACATGCACCGATGTATATTTGGCACCGGTACCCACGCCATCCTTTTTGTCTTGAATATAGCCTGCATCGTGCGCCATTGCGCTGACCAGTCCCACAAATTGAAGGCGTGGAGAAATTTGGCGACCGTTTAATACTGCGCCGTGCAGAAGCCGCGCCATGGCCAGCAAGGTATCGGTAATATGACGTAAATCATGGAAACCCGTATTGCAGGCCTGTTCACTGGGCCAAAATCCTTGATAGAGGCTCAGTGTAAAACCAAAGGCATTGGTCAGTCGAGAGGGATCCATCCGGGGGCTCAACAACGTGGCAATAAACAACACCTCGTCAAAAACCGCCTGTGGAGAATCCATGTTGATCAGGTCGGCCATTTTGAAAGGTGCTGCTTTCATCTTTTGCTTATTCCAGTATAATCGGGACTGTTTATTGATGTTGTGCTGCCAAGTTGTTCATAGCTTGGCATGCATTGGACTAAACTTCAACTTTTTATGCCCATTCGACACGTCAGCGAGCGAACCACAGGGCCCGCGCCGACAATAAGCGACTGGGTTGACAATAACGCCGGTTGCGTTACATTGTCACAAATTCCGTACCGAGGAGTGTTCAATGCCCATCTACGAATACCATTGCGAAAAATGCCGATGCGAGTTTGAACATCTGGCGCTATCCGCTAAAGATCCTGCGCCCCAATGCCCTTCCTGTTGCAGTCATCAGGTCAAAAAACTGCTTTCAGCCGGTGCTATAAGACCAGCGGGTATTCCCACCGGTTCAGGTGGATTCAAGCCACCCAAATGTGCGCCCTCGGGTGGCTGAAAGATCTAATCCACTGCTTTCCGTGTGAAAGCCCAAACGGTGTGATTTAGATCAAATGCCTCCTTATACGAGGGGAGAGCAGGCAGCATATCCCATGCGGAAATTTAGGAATGCAATGGATCGCGGGTATCCCTAACCACTTGTTTGTATGCCCGGGAATTCAAAGGCCGGGATGATCCGTTGCGAAGGGGTATTTTTCTATTTGGACGAATCCAACTTACCCAGCACCGATCCGAGGATCGCTTCCACACACGCTTCGGCGTTCATACTGCCCGTGTTCAGAATCAAATCGTAATGCAGGGGGTCACAGATATCGGCATTAAAAGATTGGCGAATAAAAGCCCGGCGTCGATTTTCACGTACCATCACCCGCCGTTTGGCGGTATCGCTGGGAACGCCATAATGTTTAGCGACATTTTCAATGCGCATTTCCAAAGGGGCAATTACGCGTACGGCAAAACGGTCTTGTGGGGGAATGATAAAGTTGGCGCCGCGCCCGACCACCACGGCCCGTCCGTGCTTACCGATAGTGCCCACCACCTTCATCAGGTGGTCCAGGTAGATGCTGGGATGGATATATTGCTCTTTGACAATGGATGCGATGAAATCCTGAACGCCGGAGAGACGCTCTTTTTCCAATGATTCCACCATAGTGTCGCTGATGCGAGCACTTTCGGAAATTTTGTGAACCATATCACGATGAAAAAAATCGAATTCAAGCCGTTTGGCCACCAGCTCGGCTATCGTGCAACCGCCGCTGCCCGGTTCCATACAGAGGGTAACCACAGGGATATTGGACTTTTTTTTCTTATCGCCCTTGGCATAAAAGGCCTGCCATTTTTCAACTTGTTTGAGTACAAATTTTTCTGTGAGCAACTCTTCGCGATCCATGGTCGGCATGGCACATTCCTCTCGTGTCACCTGAATTGAACCTGCTCGGCTCGATCCGGCTTGGCCGCCTTAAAATTTTATTCTATCTTGGAATCTTAATTCGATTTCTGGACTGTATCCATCCACAGCCCAATCCAATTTTGTTGGTCTTTGTCGGTGATCGCATGCGGCAGTTTGGTGACGGCATTTTCCACTGCCATATCGATCAATTCCACTCGAACGGCTTTGTATGCCTCTCTTATCTGACTGTCAATCTTTAATTTGGCGCCTTCCAGCATGCGTTGGCTTTCCTGGTGGGCCTGACTGATAATTTGTTCTTTGCGCCGCTCCCCTTCGGACAGGATGCGCGCTTTGATCAGGGCCAGCTTCTCTTGGCTGGCGGCAAGTTGGCGCCGGCTCTCCTCAATTTTAGCTTCAGCCTCATGTTTTTTGCCTTCCAGCGACTGGATAGAGAGGGCCGTTTCCGCTTTTTTTTCTTTTAGGAAATTGACCACGGGAGTTTTGGCATATTTTATGATCAAACCCGTCAGAATAATAAAATTAACCCAGCGCATGAAGGTGTCCCACATCGGACGTGTCATGTTGGCCTTCAAAAAGTCGTACCAGCGCCCCATATTGTCGAACATCGATTCCGCAGCCCAAGCATCCATCGCCCAGGATCCGATGACAATCCCCGCCAACAGGGCTGGCCAGAATGGAAAGTTGATTTTGAACCGTTTCACCTTGCCCCCCGTGGATTGATCAAGGCGGCAACCATCTGGTCGGCAAGCGCCTCGGCTTCAGTCTGAATTTGCAAACGGACATCCGCAATTTTAGCATTGACTTGGTGTTGGGCTTTATCTCTTAAGTCGCTAATTTCAACTTTTGTTTTGCCCACGGCGGCCATGGCCGATTGATGAGCCTCGGATTCGATCTCATCCCGGATCGCTGATGCCGCTTTGCGCACATCACGTTCCTGGCGTTCGATCTGATCAGCTACTTTTTGAAACGCCTCATCGGCATCAACAATTTGTTGGCGGATCTGATCGACATAACTCGTCCGCTCACCCATGACTTGACGCAGCGGTTTGATCATTATCCGATTAAACATCCACAAAAACAGCAGGAAAGAAAGAAGCTGCACCACCATCGTGGTATTAATGCTGATCAAGGCAATGTTTTCAACAATTTCCATATTTGCTTACCCACAGTTTGGGAATTGTAACGCTTTACCTTAACGAATGCGCACCCGCTTTTAATATGACCGATGTCTAAACAACGAACAGCAACAGCAGAGCAATTACCAGAGAGTATATACCCGTTGATTCAGAGACCGCCTGACCGACAAGCATGGTGCGTGTCAACAATCCCGCCTCCTTTGGATTTTTACCAATGGCCTCGCACGCCTTTGCCGCAACCATTCCCTCTCCTACACCGGGGCCAATGGCGCCCAGGCCCATAGACAGACCCGCGCCTAAAAAGGCTGCCGCTTTTACCAAGTCCACACCTTCAATTGCCATCTCTATATCCTCCTTTAGATCGGTGATAATTCTATCTTGCCCATCAAATTAAAAACCGCACTCCCTTACAAAACGAAAATTAATACCAAACTGATGACCATGGCATAAATCGCGGTTGACTGCGCCACAGCTTGGCCCACGAGCATGGTTCGCATCAGCTCTCCGGAATAATCCAGCTGCCGTGCGACCCAACGTACCGCCCCCTCAGCGGTCATCCCATTGCCGATACCCGGACCGATGCCGCCAAACCCCATGCACACACCCGCAGCCAACAACGCCATGGGCGCACTGAGGGTATTTGCCTCGGGAAATGTTTTAAACATTAGGATAAAACTGATCAAAAGCCCAAAAATGGAGGGCGTTTGAGCAACGGCCTGGCCAACCAACATGGTGGTGGTTACCGGCCCTACGGCTTGTGGGTGTCGGGCGACACTCTCACAGCTGGCACCGGCAGCCAATCCGCCGCCGTAGCCCGAACCAATTGCTGCCAGCCCCATGCTGAAGCCCGCTCCCATCAAGGCGGCCCAGGTAGGCTGAACCGGTTGCCCGCTGAAGTCCATAAATATGAGCATCAACGCCACCACCATGGAAAAAATAGCCGGTGTTTGGCATACGGCTGAACCGATCAACATGTTGGTGGTTAAACGGGCGCTTACGGCAGGCTGACGCGCAATTCCCCAACATGCCTGCCCTCCGGGGAAACCCGATCCCAACCCGGAACCCACAGCGCCGAACCCCATACTAACGCCAGCACCGGATAGTGCTGCCGCTTTAATGGCATTGGCACTGGGCATATCCACGAAAAGCAGCAAGATGGCAATGACCAAAGCAAATATGGAAGCGGATTCAGCCACGGCTTGGCCGACCAGCATATTTTTAAAAAGCTCCCCTGAAATTTGCGGATTGCGGGCCACTGCCGTACTCGCCTGGGCTGCTGTGTATCCTTCACCGATAGCCGCGCCCACAGCGCCGAGACCAATGGCGATTCCTGCACCCAGATGAGCAGCAAAAGTGGTCAGTGTTGCAGGCTCCAAATGCACTCCTTATCACAATTCGTTGGTTGCAACCGTTAAAGCAAAAGCCGATGGAATACCTTTTCGTGGCCCTGAAACCACCGCATCGGCGTTCTTTAATGGTCAGGCCAACAGGGTCCAACGTATTTCGTTACCTAAAAAAAACCAACTCCGTCGCAACTCTATTTAATCTGTACGGATATGTAAACCACAGTCAGCATCGTAAAAACGAAGGCCTGGATTGTTCCCACGAACAAACCGAAAAAAGCGTTGAGCAATGGTGGCAACACAAGACTAAAAGTCAAATGGGATACCACCAAAATAATGATCGACCCCCCCATGATGTTGCCGAACAGCCGGAATGAGATAGAAACGATCTTGGCCAGTTCGCCAATAACATTCAAGGGCATCATGAAAAACATGGGCTGGAAGTATTCCCGGGCATAATCTTTAAAACCTTTGGATCTGATGCCGGCAACATGGGCCACCACAAATCCCATCAGCCCAAGGGCAAGGGGCGTATTCAGATCTTTGGTGGGTTCTTCAAGATGCGGAATAATGCCCAGCCAATTGGACAGCAACATAAAAAAGAAAAGCGCGCATACCATGGGTCCATATTTTTCGGCCTGTTCTTTGTCCAGCGCATCCTCAGTCAGTTGATAGAGCTGACCGACAATAAGTTCGCCAATAATTTGAAAAGGACGCGGCACAAACCCCCGTTTGCGCGTGGCCAAAAATCCAAACATCAGCAGTAACGCAAACACGATCCAAGTCATTAAAATGACCTCTAAATTCAGCACGAGTTTAAACCCGCCGACAGAAATGACCAGTTGGTGAATCAGACCCAAATCACCCATACGTTAAGTTGCCTCCACGGGATTGCGCCACTGGCGCCACAGGTGGTCCCCCAAGATGGCGATCTGCACCATGAACAATCCCACTGCTGTTGTCGATACTGCGATGGTATCCACCTTAAGGGCCCAAATCAGCGGTATCGATAGAATGGCATAACGCGCGTAAATAGAAGAGAGGGACAAAAGAATGGACTTGGCGCGACTTTTTCCCAACCGCATGGGTAGCGCCAAACCCATTAAGATAAAATTCAGCACGCCAAACATGGCGCCCAAAAGGACTCCTTTGCCCAAAGCCACATAGCCGGAAAGCATCAGTCCAACACCCGCAGCGAGGGCCAAAACCAATGCCATCCTGCAATAGCGCTGCTGGACCTTGCGCATAGCCCGCAGAGGGGAGCTATGGTCTGTTTCCCTGAAATAGCTGCTGGAAAGCCATGGGCTTTGCGGAGGATCAGCAAACAGGTTAAGGCTGCTTTTCGGAATTTTGTTTTTCACTAAATAGAATCTCTTGAATTTGACGATATACGGTAACTGCACCACCGATAACGCCAAGAATAGTAAACACGACCATCAATACACCCGGGGTGCCCAGCCACTGATCCAGATACCAACCCGCAAAGAAACACAATGCAATGGAACCGACCATTGTGAGTCCAATCTGTAAAACAATCTGAAGATGGGAAGCCCAATCTTTATGCTTCTTATAATCAAAAACCATTGAGTCTATCATAGGCGGACCATATCAACATCGCAATTGAATTTATATGCACTGAACCGGTGATAAGGTTCAATAGCGTCATCCCCACAAGTCATCGGTTTTGCTCAGGTGCCAATAAAACAATGCTATCCGGGATCGAGCTAAACGCTTTCAGTAATTGCCATATTGTATAACTAATCAGCAAATAGCAGTTTTCAGTACCAAAGATTATTAAACGATGTCAACAATTGGATATTAAATCATTTTTTATAATTCAACCATGTAATGAATCTCATTTTTCAACTTGACCTAGTTCCTCTTTTTTATTACGCTTATCAATATTCACCCTGAAAAAATAGCCGCTGTTATAGAAACACTTTCCATCTTGTCTGATTTGATTTGCAACGGCAAATGATGTAGTGGGTTTGGATCCAGACAGCCAAACCCGAAAACTTCTCACATTCAAAAGGAACCTGGAGTCGCCCATGAACCACCCTATAGCAGCAACCCTATGCGGCTTCATGGGTATCTTCTTGATTTTTAGCCTCACCATAACGCCAACACCGGCCGATGCCTCACCACCCCATACAAAGCCCCTCAAACATAAATCGACTGATTTGGCCGAAACACCATCATCTGCAACCCACCAGAGTGCTCACCCTGGTGAAGATTTGGGAACCCGATTGCCGCTGATAAGCTGCCTGCCCTTTGCGGGTATGCTGCTCTCCATTGCCCTCTGGCCACTGGCCGCGCCTAGATTCTGGCATCACCATTTTGGAAAAATTTCCGTCTTTTGGGCGCTCTGCATGGCGATTCCGTTTATCGTATTGTATCGCGCCACAGCGCTTAATGAAATCATACATATCCTGATCGCCGATTACGTGCCGTTTATCATTCTGCTGTGGTCCCTTTATACCGTCTCAGGCGGTATTTTACTGCGGGGCACCCTGCGCGGCACACCCATCATTAATGTGGCCATGTTGGTTATCGGTACCATTCTGGCATCCTGGATGGGTACGACCGGGGCCGCCATGCTTATGATTCGCCCTTTCCTGCGCGCCAACAAACATCGTAAAAACAGAACCTTTATGGTGGTTTTTTTCATCTTTCTGGTGGCCAATATCGGCGGTTCCCTGACCCCTTTGGGCGATCCACCCCTGTTTTTAGGTTTTCTGCATGGGGTTAATTTTTTCTGGACGCTTCAGATCAGTCCCCATATGCTGTGTGCGGCGGTGCTGTTGTTAATCGTCTATTTTGGACTGGACACCTATTTTTACCGCAAAGAGACCGCCGCCCAGGTTGCCGATCGTACGCCAACCCCAACCGGAACACCGGATGAACGTGTACCGATCGCCTTGGAGGGCGTGCACAATTTTATTTTTTTGGCCGGCATTGTCGGAGCGGTCCTGTTCAGCGGCATGGTGGATTGGGGACAGCTCAACACATTGGGTGTCCACCGCGGCGTCCAGGATTGGATACGTGATGTGCTGCTGGTGGTTATGGGCGGGTTGTCCCTATTGACGACATCCGCAACCATCCGACAAGACAATGAGTTTACCTGGTTTCCGATCCAGGAAGTGGCCTATCTTTTTGTGGGCATATTTATTACCATGGTGCCTTGTCTGATGATTCTAAAGGCCGGCAGCCAGGGCGCCCTGGCCTTTATCGTCACCAAGGTCAATGAACCGGCCCACTATTTCTGGGTCACGGGCATCCTCTCCAGCTTTCTGGATAACGCGCCCACTTATTTGACCTTTTTCAATACCGCCTTGGGCAGTTTTTTCGCCGGAATGAGCGAAGCCCAAGCCGTACCGTTGCTGATGACCCAAAAAGCCATCTATTTAAAAGCCATTTCGACTGGAGCTGTTTTTTTTGGCGCCTGCAGCTATATCGGCAATGCCCCTAATTTTATGGTGCGCGCCATTGCAGAAGAGGCCGGCACCCCCATGCCTAGTTTTTTTGGATACGTCTTGAAATATTCATTGGCTTTCTTGATTCCCATTTTTGTGGTGATCACATGGATCTTTTTTTAATAGCACTTGACCGCTTAACGGACCTGGATATACCGTAGGGCAATGCAAAAAACTGAAACACACAAGAGACGTTGCTTCTAAATAAAGCGCGTTTTTGTCATTACGATGCGGCTTTGCCCATGTCCCATCGTAAAAAATCATGCGCACAAGGAGGATATAACATGGGAAAAAAAGTCTTGGTTGTAGATGACGATCCCGATGTCAGACTTTTTAGCATCACTGTTTTGGAGGAAAACGGCTACACTCCGATCGAGGCCACCAACGGCGAGGAAGGGATGCAATTGCTTAAAAAGGAACAGCCCGATCTTGTGATCTTGGATGTCCTGATGCCCAGAGAGAGTGGCATACGGCTTTACCGTCAAATGCAAACAGATTCGAAATTAAAAAACATTCCCATCATTATTTTATCCGGCATCACCCAAAAATCTTTTTCGCGCTCACAAAAAGCGCTAACCGAATTCGGCGGTGAAGAGATACCCGAACCGAAAACGTATCTGGAAAAGCCTGTGGAGCCGGAAGAACTCGCCGCTGCCATTAAGGCAGTATTACCATAAGATCCATGGCACAGGAGTGATAGAGCCGATGGAAATCAACAAACTGCTGTTTGTGACCAAATTCAACGACCTGAGCTTCAATGCCTTGCAAAGCATATTGACGCTACAGCAAAACGCACTACATCATGTGGTGTTCGTGCATGTCATTGAGCGAGATAAAATCGTCATGCATCGCGGTGTCGGATATCAGAAAAGCGAAGAAGTGCGTTTGCGCGAAGCTGCCAATATAAGGTTTATAGACTGGGCCGAAACCCTTTTTGAGCAAGGCATGGAAGTGGGCGTCTATATTGTTGTCGGCAACCTGATCGGCAAAATCATCGAAGCCGCACAAAAAGAGAAGCCTGATTTGATTGTCATCGGCAGATCCCACAAAAGGTTCATTGACCAGCTTTACTCCGGCTCCGATGTCATTCAATTGATACGCCGCACCGCTGTCCCTGTGCTGGTATATACACCGCCACGGGATAAAATAGAGAGACTCGACAAACCTTTTGAACGGCCCCTGCTGGCTACCGATTGGTCGCAGGCCGGCAACAGAGCTGTAGATTTTTTGCTGTCCTTGAAGGACATTGCCAGCGAGGTATCCGTGGTGCATGTCGCTGACGAAAAGGACTTGAAAGGCACATCTGCCATGGCCGTACAAAAGGTCCGTAAAGAGACACGCGCCGGACTTGAAACCATCGTCGAGCGGTTGGAAGAGAAACATATCAAAGCTCGAGCGCATGTTTACATTGGCGATCCCATCGAAGAAATTGAAAAAGCAGCCCGGGAATGTCAGGCCTCCATGATTGTGCTGGGATCGTCCAGCAAAACCGCCTGGCAAGAACGTTGGTTGGGCAGCATCCCACGGGCCATTGCTGAAAAGTCAGACTGCCCAACTTTAGTCGTACCACCGCCTGAATCAGCATAGTGCGCTTGATAACATCAACCATCCGGGTCCTATTAACCCAGGGGTCTGCAACTCATGAAACGGTTGCTCAAATGCGATTTAATGTGAAAAAAATGGAGCGAGGCCAAACCCATTACAATCAACCGGAATATTTATAGCATAAGGAGGCGTCCATGGCCGTCATCACCATATCGAGGCAGTATGGCGCTGGGGGCAAAACCCTCGGCAAACAAGTAGCCGACAAGTTAGGTTACACTTTTGCCGATGAGGATATCGTCCAAATCATTGCCGAAAAAGCCAAAGTCTCAGAAGGCTGGGTGGAATCGGTTGAAAAGGAGGCCGGGGGCCGCCTATCGCGTATTGTAACTAAAATGGTTTCCAGGGCCCTTGTTGACCGGGTGTTAAAAGATGAACGCGGCTATATCGACGAGCAGATCTACATTGACTACCTGGTGGTTATCATTTCGCAGATGGCGGAAGAGGGCAATGTGGTTTTTCTGGACCGGGGCAGCCAATATATCCTCAATGATTTCCCGGGAGCCTTACACGTATTGCTCATCAGCACCCTGGAAAAACGAATTGAATTTATCGTAAACCGCTATGATATGTCGATACAGCAAGCCACCCAAGTGGTCAAAGCTGAAGAACGGCGGCGGACCAATTTATACCGCAAGATTGGAAAGCAAGATTACGACCAGCCCGAACTCTATCATCTTGTCATCAACATGGCCAGGGTAGACTTGGAACATGCCACCGACATGATCATCCGCATGGCCGCGCAAAAAACCGCATCCTAGCATGCGGGCAGGATCATAAACCACGCCGGCGAAAGTCCGCTTTTGCAGAATTGACATCCGTCATCATAAGGTGTTAGGTTTAAAATTTCTATTTGAGAATTATTTGTTGATATTAATTTGACGTTAATAACGCTGGAAACTTTTCCTTAGAAACCATAGATAAACTTGCCAACCCGGACCGTATGTCCGCCGCATAGCCATTTACAAGGGAATTATTTGCCATTATAAAGCCAAATTAAGATATCAAAATCAAACCATTCATCTGAGAAATCAAGGAGAGGACAATGAGCTCAGAGCATTTTCTATTTACTTCCGAATCGGTAACCGAGGGTCATCCGGACAAAGTGGCAGATGCCATTTCCGATTCCATTCTGGATGCCATTTTGGAGCAAGATAAAACCAGTCGCGTCGCATGCGAAACCATGGTCACCACCGGCATGGCCATCATCGCGGGTGAAATCACCACCTCGTGCTACGTCGACATGCCCGATATCGTTCGCAAAACTATCCGAAACATCGGCTACAACTCGTCCGAGATGGGATTTGATTGGCAGACCTGTGCGGTGCTCACGAGCATCGACCGCCAGTCCCCTGATATCGCCCAAGGGGTGGATGACGACAAAGGCCTGCATAAAGAACAGGGCGCCGGGGATCAGGGTCTGATGTTCGGTTATGCCACCGATGAAACGCCTGAACTAATGCCGATGCCGATTATGTATGCGCATAAGCTGACCCAGAGGTTGTCCGTGGTTCGAAAAAAGGGCATTCTTGATTTTTTAAGACCGGACGGAAAATCCCAAGTCACCATCGAATATGATAATGGCACGCCCTCAAGAGTGGATGCCGTTGTGGTTTCCAGCCAGCACACGCCCGAGGTCAGCTACGAAAACCTTCGGGATGCCATCATCGAAGAGGTGATCAAAAAAGTCATCCCCGAAGAGATGATAGATGCCGACACCCGCTATTTTATCAATCCCACAGGACGCTTTGTTGTGGGGGGGCCCATGGGTGACTGCGGCCTCACCGGACGTAAAATCATCGTGGACACCTACGGTGGCCAGGGCAGTCACGGCGGCGGTTGTTTTTCCGGGAAAGATCCTTCCAAAGTCGATCGCAGTGCCTCCTATATGGGCCGCCACGTAGCTAAAAATTTGGTGGCTGCCGGTCTGGCCAGAAAATGCGAGGTCCAAATTGCATACGCCATCGGTGTGGCTGAACCCGTCTCGGTGATGGTGGATTTTATGGGAACCGGTAATGTACAGGAAAAACTGGCCCGCCAAATTGTGCAGGATGTCTTTGATTTACGCCCGTCGGCCATCATTGAGTATCTAGACCTTTTGCGCCCCATTTATCGCAAAACATCTGCGTACGGTCACTTTGGCCGCAGTGAGCCTGGTTTTTCATGGGAGCGGACAGAAATGGCAAAAATCATCAGAGAAAAGGCAGGCCTTTAACAAATACAGGGCCGAGCCCTGACATATGGACCCACCTGTCTTATGGTGACCGTTAATTACCCATACGGCAAGCCCGACACATCTTGGGCAAAAGGAGATTTAAATGACTGTTGCACCCAAACTGGAGAGCCCCGAAGGTTTCCTGGAAGTTGATCCACAACTGCCTTATAAAGTGGCCGATATGACGCTGGCCGCTCTGGGCCTCAAAGAGATGGCCTTATCGGAAAACGAAATGCCTGGATTAATGGCGGTTAGGTTAAAATATGGCCCCCAACAACCGCTCAAGGGGCTTAAAGTGATGGGCAGCCTGCATATGACCATTCAGACCGCCATGCTCATTGATACTTTAAAATTGTTGGGCGCGGACCTTCGATGGGCCTCATGCAACATTTTCAGCACCCAGGATCATGCCGCTGCCGCCATAGCCGAAAAAAAATCAGCGGCTGTATTCGCCTGGAAAGGCGAAACTTTGACCGAGTATTGGTGGTGTACCGAACAGGCGCTGATTTGGCCCGACGGCAGCGGACCGGACCTGATCGTGGATGACGGCGGTGATGCCACCATGTATATTCATCAGGGTTTGGCTGTGGAGAAAAACCCAGCGCTGCTCGATCAGCGCTATGATAGCGAAGACATGCAGTGCTTGATGGACCGTCTTAAAGTCAGCTACGCGCGCGACCCCAATTTCTGGACGCAGGTAGCCGCCAAGGTCAAAGGTGTCTCCGAGGAGACCACCACGGGTGTGCATCGACTCTACCAGTTACAAAACAGGGGGGAACTGCTTTTCCCCGCCTTTAATGTCAATGATTCAGTGACCAAATCCAAATTCGATAATTTGTATGGTTGCCGTGAATCATTGGCAGACGGCATTAAACGCGCCACCGACGTGATGATGGCCGGCAAGGTGGTGGTGGTCTGCGGTTACGGCGATGTTGGCAAAGGTTGCGCTCAGTCCATGCGGGGTTACGGCGCCCGCGTTTTGATCACTGAAATCGATCCCATATGCGCCTTGCAAGCTGCCATGGAGGGTTTCGAGGTGGTAACCATGGATAGCGCAGCTAGCCTGGGAGACATTTTCATTACCGCCACCGGGTGCTGCCATGTTATCCAGGGCTCACACATGGAGCAGATGAAAAATGAGGCCATTATGTGCAACATCGGCCACTTTGACAGTGAAATTGAGATGAGCTATCTGGAAAACAACCCTGCCTGTACCAAAGAGAATGTTAAACCCCAGGTGGATAAATGGACCCTTCCATCGGGTCGCTCAATTGTCGTTCTGGCCGAAGGTCGGCTGGTCAATCTGGGTTGCGCCACGGGTCATCCCAGTTTCGTAATGAGCAACAGCTTTACCAACCAATGCTTGGCCCAAATTGCGTTGGCCACCGAATCCCATAAAAATAAAGTCTATACCCTGCCCAAAGCGCTGGATGAAGAGGTCGCCCGATTGCATCTGGAGCGGCTGGGCGTCCAGCTCACCCAGCTGACCCCTGCGCAAGCCGATTACCTGGGAATCCCTGTGAAGGGGCCTTTTAAGCCGGATCATTACCGCTATTGATTCGGATGGAAAATTCGTTGGCAGAAATTTTACCGGCTTTTACAAGAACGCCATTGAATAGACAAAGGGGTTGGATGTGAAAAACACGTCCAACCCCTTTGTCAGGCAGAGAACAAAAGCGATGATAGCTGTCCTTACCGGGATAATTCAGGATCCGGGTTCTTTTTGCGAGTTATTTCCTCAAGCTGCTGATAACCTTTTTGGACCGCAGACATCTCCTCGTCACTGATAGCCTCTTTGCCGGCTTGATCTAAGGCTGCTTTCGCCTCGTCGAGCTTGCCTTTATGACCCAAAGCCAATCCCAGCCCCACATAGACCGCTACATAATTAGGCGCCATCAGTTCTTTGGCGCGCATAAACTCACGGCAAGCATCATCATATTTTCCGAGTTTGATCAATTGATGGCCTGTGGCCAAGTGTTGGTCCGGTGTATCCAAACGGGGACGCACAAATATAGTATCCGGGCCACAACCCGCCAAGAATAGACCACAAGCAGCCATCACCACACTTATCATTTTTCGCATATATTCACCTTTGCAAGATGAATCAATCCACAACAATGATCACACGGCATTGCTTTAAAAATCCCAAATGGGCAGAAGCGCCGTGAATTTTTGATGCATCCGCATTGCTGATAACGATATCACATGTTTGATTGCCGGCCGCCCGAAGACCCTTGACCCAGAGGGGATTGGGGCCTACCCGTTTTGAGTTTGCCAAACGGTCCGAATGACGAACATATTGACAAACCCCTTGCTGGACCGCAAATTCACGACTTACAAATGCCGGGCTATAAACTTCTTTACCCCTTTCATCCATCAGCACAGGTACCATAGCCGGTTTTATATTGATACCGCGGGCATCAACAATCAGCCCGGTATAGACCTTATACGGCGGTGAGGCGGATGCCGGATTTGTCGGATTAGTCTGTGTTTCCGGTATCGGCAATTTGCCGTTCAAGGGCTTGATGGGCTCAACTTGTTTTATCCCCGTTGGGAGCAAAAGCTGGGAAAAACCGCCCAAAATATTCATCTGAACGGTTACCCGGGTGAGGCCGTCCAGGCATTTGTCGCGAGCCACCACATTTGAAGCATGGGCCATCTCTCTTACTTCTGTCCACACTTTCGGATTGAACCCTGCGATGTCTAAAACGTTGCTCTTGGCATCCACCCGGACGCGTAACGCAATCTGAAGCAAGTTGTCTTTGGCCTGTTCCACGGTCCCGACGGCCTGGGCCGCCACAATGCCCTGGGTCCAGTTAATATGCCCTGTCATCAGCGCTTCAATGTACTCGTCAGTGGCGCCCGCCGCGCGCACCCAGGGGTTTATGCCCAGCAACAGGCTACACCAAAGAACCATCTGCAATCGAATTTTCATCTTCTATTTTTAGATAGTTACCTAATTGAGTTGACCGCAGCCGACAATATATTGTAAGACTCGGAAGAAGTCAACCAACCCGCTGCCACCACTGCGGGCAACACCACCCTCTGAACCATGGAACGAGTAATAGGCTACATCGGCAGGAAGGCAATCCATTCGGTCGGCCACATCCTGGATTTGTTCGCATTTGCCTACCGATTGTTTGCCCTGGCATTCTCCCGCCCCAAAGAGGGGCGCGCCATCGTTGGCCGCATCATCATACAACAACTCTATTTTACCGCTGTTCAGGCCCTGCCCATTCTCATCCCGATTGCCTTGCTGGTGGGTAGTATGGTCATCATTCAATTTGCCAAATTGTCAGGCCAATACGATTTTGGTCGTATTTCGATACTTTTAATTGTCCGCGAGTTAGGCCCCTTTATTACCGCAATGCTGGTTATACTTAGATCGGCAACAGCCGTCACCATTGAAGTCAGCTACATGCAAGTGCTGCATGAACTGGACACCATTGAGATGGCCGGCCTCGATCCCATGCGATTTGTATGTTTGCCCCGTTTAGTCGGCATTACTTCAGCCTTGTTGGGACTGTTCATTGTGTTTGATCTGGTTTCCATTATGGGCGGCTATGCGGTTGTGTGGTCAACCACGTATATTCCTATGGGTGGTTTTTTATACCAGATTGCCAAAGCCATCTCAGTCACTGACATCCTAGTGGGAATGATCAAAGCCCTTGTCTTCGGAATTGTTATCACCACCACTTGTCTATACCGCGGTCTCGAGCTGAAGACACAAATTACAGAAGTCCCCATAGCCACCTCACGGGCGTCCATTGAATGTTTCCTCTATTGTTTGGTCATCAATGTCTTCATATCAGTGGCCTTTTATATGTAATGGAACCCTATCAAATGATGCAAAAAAAAAAGAGATTCGTCATATCGAAACGCAATGGCCGTCGATTTATTGACAGCCATCTCCAAGGAGTGCTGCCATGCCTTTGATCGAGCTTTCCGATTATACCGTTGCACCGATAGACTCGGGTCAAGGCCTCAACAGCATCTATTTCTCATTGACGGCCGGCGATGTGTGCGCGGTTGAGAGTCAAAATCCGTACGATGCCTATCTTTTTGTCCGGGCGCTGGCCACCCTGGTCCATCCGGACAAGGGTATCTACCGATATGACGGCCAAAAAGTGGATTTAAAAAATCGCCAGGAATCGTTGAGTTGCAAAAGAAAGATCGGCTATATCGCTCCGGATGCCGCCTTGATTAGCAACCTGAACATTCGACAAAATTTATTGCTTATGCAATACTATTTTAAAAATGACTTGACCCTCGATTTGGATGATCATGGCCGCCGGCTTTGCCAAAAGATGGGTCTGGATGATAAATTGCACCAACGACCGGCAGCGCTTAATTCCAGGGAGGTTCAAGCGGCAATCATTGTTCGAGAATATATAAAAAAACCCGAAGTGCTGTTGCTGATCAACCCGGAAGAATTCATAGGACATGAAAAAGTCGATCTGATGACCCAACTGTTTAATGACTGGACCCATGAGGCAAAGCCGGTCGTGTTTAGTTCCTATGACAAAAGATTGATCCGCCGATATGCCAAAAAAAAAGTTATCATTGCCAATGGCACCTTGACTACTGTTGAAGCGAAGCGACTTGAGGATACCGAATAAGATCAAAGTCAGCATATGCCGGGCGGCATAACCCGCCCCATACCTTTTGTTCACACGGGGCGATACGCCGGCTTAATGGTTTAATCCACAACAGGACGATGCACCATGGAAATGGAATTTTCTCGGCTGGAGCGCGTTGTCGGAACATTTATCATCAGCGTATCCATGCTGCTAATGGCCGTATTGATTATAATTGGCCGCGGTAAAGACTGGTTTGAAACTTACAACACCTATTACACCTCTTTTAACGAAAGTTACAATTTACAGGAAAATGCAGCTGTCAAGCTATTCAAAGCGGATATCGGCAAGGTTAAACAAATCGTACTTGAAAAAGATCGCGTGCAGGTAAAACTGGCGATATTGGAAAAATACACTTCCCGTATTCGGCAAGATGCCGTGGCCAGCGTTGAAAGCCCAACCTTTATCGGCTCTGAATACATCTCCATTATCCCGGGCTCCCCTGATGCACCGTTGATACCTAAACAAGGAAATATACCCTCCAGGGAGAAACGCTCCCTCACCGACGTGCTTAGCGATTTTAAAGTCGAAAAAACCGCCAGATTGGTCCTTGATGCCATCCAAGATATTTCAGCGGTGGCAAGCAGTCTGAACGACCCCAAAGGCCCCCTGAGTTCCGCCTTGAACAACATTCAAGAAACCAGCCAAAACATCAAACAGGTCTCTGCGGATCTTAAAGCCGGTAAAGGTCCGGCAGGCGCATTGCTGCAATCCGAAGTGGTGTTGGCGAAAATTCAGGATAATATTGATCGCGTCGGCGACATTCTAGAAAACGTAAATCAGGCGACCGCCAAAGCACCCCAAACCATGAATTTGGTCCAAGAAAATCTGGTCGCCTATCGTGATGCCGGTCAGGCTATAACGGAGCGCGTCGCCCAGGCCAAGGCGGTTTTAAACAATATCGAGGCGGCCGCCGGTGATCTTCAGACCATTTTAGCAAACATCAGAGCCGGTAGTGTCAAAGTACCCAGAATCGCAAACAGCTTTTTAGATGGTGTTGAAGAAATCCGTGAAGGTGTGGAACAGATCGATCGGGTGGTGGATGCAATACAAAAAAGCGTACTTGTGCGCGGCAATTTGCCGCCGACACCTGCAGCACGAATTATGGATGCCGGGGCCCGGCCTTGATCATTCTTAATAATCCCCGCCAATTCAGCACCCGCATTAGGTAATCCCCTTAGACTTTTGAAATTAATACTACAATAATGTCTTTTTACGATTCAAATAATGACATTTTTGTGTTTTATTCTGAGACCCCTCAAGCTTTACTTGCGCTTTTCACATTAATATAAGATAGTTACAAAATTCCATGCTACGGCACGATCTATGCTATCCTTTGTCGGGTTGTATGGTTGAACCCGAAGTGAATTTCAAAGTCGAAGGAGGCATGGATGAAGTCCCGCTCAAATGTTGCAATTATGTCACTACCCGCCCTATTGCTGATACCCACCTTGGCCCATGCAGCTGATCCACAAGCTGTGGATACCGGCACCACAGCCTGGATGCTCGTATCCACTGCGCTGGTGTTATTGATGGTCCCCGGCCTGGCCATGTTCTATGGCGGCTTGGTGCGCACCAAAAATGTGTTGGGTACGATGATGCACAGCTTTGTAGCCATTGCCATCATTGGCGTGTTATGGGTGGTATGCGGCTATGCCCTGGCATTTGGCAAAAATATCCTGGGCGGGATTATCGGCTGGAACAGCGACTATTTCCTATTAAAGGGCATCGATGACTCCATCACGGCCGGGGTACCTGAATATGTGCTGGCCATGTTCCAGGGTAAATTTGCCATCATCACGCCGGCATTAATCAGCGGTGCCTTGGCCGAACGGGTCTATTTTAGAAGTTATAGCCTTTTCATCGTGCTGTGGTTTTTATTGATTTATTGCCCCCTATGCCATTGGGTGTGGGCCGGGGATGGTTGGCTGTTCAACTCCGGCGCCGCAGGCGTTATCGACTTGGCCGGCGGTTTGGTGATTCACGTCTCAGCCGGCATCAGCGCCCTGGTGGTCGCCATCTACTTAGGACCTCGCAAAGGTTATCCCAAAGCTACGATGTCGCCCAACAACCTGGTCATGACCATGATGGGGGCCGGTTTGCTTTGGGTCGGTTGGTTTGGGTTTAACGCCGGCTCCACAGTCCAAAGTGGCCTGGCGACAGCCAGAGCCCTGACCATGACACAGGTATCCGCCGCCAGCGGCGCTTTAACATGGATGATTATCGAAGCCCTCGCTTTCCGCAAAGTCACCTCCTTGGGATTTGTCTCGGGCATTTTGGCCGGCCTGGTGGTCATCACACCTGCTGCCGGTGTGGTGCAACCTATCGGGGCCATTATCTTGGGAATGCTCTCTGCGGGAGCCTGTTACTGGGCGTTGAACGTCAAACTCAAGCTGGGCTATGATGATAGTCTGGATTGCTTCGGTATACATGGTATCGGAAGCGGACTTGGGATTATACTGCTCAGCTTTTTTATTCGGGACAGCTGGATGGCGGCTGCCAAGGCCAATGCAGCCGGCTGGACTATATGGCATCAACTCATGGTGCAGCTGAAAGGCTTGGGAGCCACCATTGCCCTGGCAGCGATCGGGACATTTATCATTTGCCTGGTGATAGACAAAATCATGGGTTTTCGAATTGATGAACAAAGTGAAATGGAAGGATTGGACAAATCGCTGCACAGCGAAAATGGATATGGTTTAATATTCCCTGAATCCCGCTAACGTTTAGCCTCTACCCCGGCTGAATGCCAGGGGGGGCAGCCATCTTCGCTATTCCCCCGGCTTCAGCCGGATGCCCTCGACATAATTAAAAAGGTGGGGTATCAGATAGTTAAACTGCGATGTTACCAATTGATGAAGCCTATCCCATTCATTGGCCATCGTGCTATAAGCGTTGTCTTTTTCTCCGCTCCTGGTTGGCCGATTGAAGCTTTGCCGTGACTGCATCGAGAATAAAATTATCCATGGTGATATTTTGCTTCCGGCAATACCCCCGGATTCTTTCAACGAGCTGAAGCGGCATTTTAATTTCAACGCTCTGCTCTCCATTGCCCATCTCGGGCGAGTATTCTCCCATATGGCATGGTCTCCTCTTTAATGGTTTACGCGCCGTCAAGGCGAAAAGTTGATCTCACATGCTAACTTAGTCATCGGTAAATTGAAATAGATCGTTGGCGATTATCTTCAATATGCAGCCGCAAGTACCTTCAAAAGGCTATCTCATTACTGCGGTTCACACCCCAGTTCAGAAAGACGCCGCATCTGCCCGGCCTGCAGTGCCTCACTGATCGCTACGGGATATGTGGGCGGATCTTTCAGCACTTTATAATCATTCGACAGTTTCATAAATTCAGATAGAAACACCTCTCTTGCCTGATGAATGGCTGGCAAAGTGTGACACACCCGGCCGCTTTGCATAACGCACTCAAGCATGGGCCATGCCTCGCCATAAATTTCTTCACGCATGGCAATAATATCATGGGAATAGCAATTCGTATCGTTCACAAAACGGAATAGCTGTTTTTTGCCGACCAGCGTCTCTTTGCCAAGTGAACATTTGAGCACATCACGATCTTGGAACTTTACCATTTTATACACTATATCCAAAAATGGCAAGCTACCGATACACTAACATAATGCAGTATCGCGCAGGCGTTTATCCCAAAGCATCCGCATTCGAGCACAAAAAAACAATGCGTTGATCGAATCCCATCAATTGGAGTTGTAATCTGTATCCAATCATGAAACCATGGATTCGGTTGCAAAACAAAAGATATTTTACAGCCCATCCGGCGCAACCACCGGAGGGCTTCGCTATTTAAGAGGCCGGTTATGTTGTTTGATGAATTTGGATTAAAACCAGAATTGCTTAAAGCCATAGAAGTCCTTGGATTTGCGCAACCCTCTGTTATTCAGCAGGAGGCAATTCCCAACATTATCGATGGCCGCCACGATTTTGTCGGTCTGGCCCAGACAGGCACGGGCAAAACAGCCGCTTTTGGATTCCCCCTGCTGCAACTGATTGACATGAAGATGCCCAGACCCCAGGGGCTGGTCATCTGCCCCACCAGAGAGCTGTGCCTGCAAATCACCGGCGATCTGACCCAATATGCCCGCTACCTGAAAAGCACCCGCATCGTTGCCGTTTACGGGGGGGCCAGTATCGGAGAACAAATTCGCCAACTCAAAAAAGGGGCTCAAATCATTGTGGCAACGCCGGGCCGGCTGCTTGACCTGATCAACCGCAAGGCGGTCCATACCCGTCACATCCAATATAGCATTCTGGACGAAGCGGACGAAATGCTAAGTATGGGTTTTCAGGAAGATATTGATGCCATTCTGAAACAAACCCCGGACGACAAACGAACGTGGCTTTTTTCCGCCACCATGCCATCGGCCGCCGCACGCATTGCTAAAAAATATATGCATGACCCCATCGAAGTGACCATTGGCCGTCGCAATATCAGCGCCGAGAACATTACGCACACCTGCTACATCATCAAGGAGAAGGACCGCTATGCAGCCCTGAAACGGCTTATTGATTATGCCCCGGCCATCTACGGATTGATCTTTTGCCGCACCCGGATCGAAACCCGTACGATAGCTGAAAAATTAATGAAAGAGGGTTACCATGCCGAAGCTTTGCACGGTGATCTTTCCCAGGAGCAACGCAATCAGGTCATGCGCAAATTCCGCCAACACACCTTACAGATATTAGTCGCCACTGACGTGGCTGCACGCGGTTTGGATGTGGACGACATCACCCATGTGATCAATTACAACCTGCCCGATGAATCCGAACGCTATACGCACCGCTGCGGCCGGACTGCTCGTGCCGGCAAATCGGGTATCTCCATGCTGCTGGTCAATACCCGCGAAGCACGCCGTATCAAAGAACTTGAACAGCGCAGCGGGGTACGCTTTATCATGGGAAAGATCCCCCAAGGCCGCGACATTTGCGAAAGACAACTCTTCGCCATGGTTGAAAAAATGGTGCGTGTTGAGGTCAACCCGCAAGAGATCGAACTCTATCTGCCACCGGTGTACAAAGCCCTGAAAACCATCAGCAAGCAGGAGCTGATCCAGCGATTTGTCTCGGTAGAGTTCAATCGCTTCTTGGATGACTACCGCGACGCCGGGGACCTTAACGTACAAAAGGGACCGCCGACGAAGCCGGAAACCAAACCCAGACGTCTGACCAGCCAGAACGCCCAAAGTTTTTTCATCAACATTGGCCGAATGGACAACATCCGTGAAGGTGCTATTGTAAGGCTCATCTGCGATAAGGCAGGCATCCGATCAGACAAAATCGGCCAAATCAGCCTCAACCGGGAATTTTCATTTTTTGATGTGGACAAACGCGTGGCCCGGAAAGTCTACACGGCCCTTAAAGGTGTTCAATGGGAAAATCGCACAATCAAAATTAATTTTGCCGACAGCACACGGGCGGGCACCAAAACACGAAAGCGCAAGCGCAAAAAAACATCGAAACCGTATCGAGCTTTGTAGCATGCTTTTTTATTGCCGCCTGCCGAATGGGTCGGCAAACCTATTGCCCATACTTCGCCTCGAGTCTTTTCAAAAGAGATATCATAATGGCATTCATGGGCGCGCAAAGCGCCATGTTGGAAAGAATATGGGCTTCACTTTGAACGAATCGTGATCCATCCAGTTCATGCCGGCAATTGTCTAACAGGGCCTTAGCTGAAGTCGGTGTGGTCTCCAGGTGGAACTGTAGTCCCACAATACGATCATCAAAGACAAACCCTTGATTGCGACAAGCCTCACTGGCAGCCAATGCTACACTTCCGCCGGGATTATCAAAAGTATCCCCATGCCAATGAAAAACTTCCAGCCCCTCGGGAATGACATCCTCCAAAAGTGTTCCATGGGCCTGCCCGGTATCAAAAACTGGAAACCAACCAATTTCACGGAGAGCGTTCGGATACACCTTGGCATTCAAGGCTTCAGCGATCAATTGTGCGCCTAAACAAATACCCAATACAATTTTTCCGGCATCAATGGATTCTTTGATTAAAACTTTTTCTTTAATCATCCAGTCAAATTGCTTCTCGTCGCCAACACCCATGGGGCCACCCATGATAATGAGCCAATCAAAAGCGTCAGGTGTCGGCAGCGGCTGGTTTTGATACAGGTGGGTGGCGCTTAAGCGATGGCCTTGCCGGTCAAAGTAAGATGCCATACTCCCGAGATCTTCGAACGGTACATGCTGCAAATAGTGGATATGCATCGATGCTTATCTCCTTGCAGGTCTGTTTCTCTATAACACTTTAAACCAAAGCATCCGAGCTGATGTCTTGCCTGTATTCTTCCACTGAGATGGAATATACCGGGTTAAATAAACCACATCGCCGACCGTCAATTGCTTTGCCGTATTTTGAATGGTGACCTGTAGTGCGCCTTCCATTAAATAACCAAACTCTTCGCCTTTATGCACAAAAAAATGAGACGGCAACTTCTTCCCGGCCGGAATTTCCAAAAGGTACGGTTCAATCGAAGCGGGCAAATCCACTGGAAGCAATGCCTTTCCCTGGATGCTGCCTTTGGGCATATTTAAAAAACGCACCGCCTTACCGCCACCTTCAAAAACAGATGGCTGTTGGCCGTTAATTTGCTTCTGGAAGAAATAGCCTGCATCCACTGTTAAAATCTGGGCCATTTTAAACAAAGCCGGCAAGGAAGGATAAATCAAATTGCTTTCGATCTGGGAGATCGTGCTGGGAGTGACCCCCACCATACTAGCCAGATCCTTCTGAGATAGATCCCGCCGCGTACGTAATTGCTTCAATCGTGTACCCAAATCAACATTGGACGGCAGGGATTTTTCAGAATCAAAATTGACGGACTTACCATCCGCCCAAAAGGGTTGCGATTCGTTCAGTCCTTCGGGTTTGCGATTGTGGGTTTTTAGAACCGTCAGAGCGCTCTTGCCGCGCTTGATGGCCAGGTCGATGGCCACTTGGGCGACCCGATTGATATGGGCCTTGAACCGGTTGGAGTGCGCCCCTTTTTCAACAATCCAATAGGCAATGGTCTCCAGCTCATATAGCCGCGGGCAGGCGTGTGAATAGAACTTTAAGACACTCTCTTCGCCCTCCCACAGGTCCTGCATGCCGGTCAGGCTTTCGAACACGAAGCGCACATCGCCGCTCAAGCCTTGATGGATGCGATATATGGCTTCCGAGACTTTTTCCGGTTTCCAGGGCTCATTGACCTTAACGATCCGGCAGGGGTATGGGGCAGCGTCCTTTTCGTAAAACTTGCTGAACACAGATGATCCATCACCTTTTCCGTGGGTAAAACAATCCAATAGGGTCAACTGTGAATCTTGTGCCAAAGAGCCCAACTCTTCCACCAAAGCCTTGGGCGAATGGTCAAATGTGATGTAAATCAGGGGTTTGTTCTCTTTTTGGGACGCCTGGATAAAATTGAGCGTAAAGGGAAAGGCCAGACTACCCGCTTCATCATACCAAATAACATTGTCGCCGATAAGCAGCCCGTCCAGGCGCCGGTCCAAACCCCTAAGGCCTGTGGATACCCGCCTTTTTTCCGTAAACATCCGGCCACCTCAGTTCACTGGTTTATCATCTTCTTTGGGCCAAATGTCGCCTTTACGCTCATCAACTTTATAACAAAAACGTGCCCATTCAAACTCCCGTTGGGATAGGGGACAACGTAATCTTACGTTTTTGTCGTTAACGCCTACCACTTCCCAGTCGCCATGGCGTTTGCCGCCTTCGATCCGAATCTTTTGTCCCACCTGGAACGGATATGGCTCAAACAGGGTCACATCAAATCGGTCCATGATCGCCTCCCAACAACAGCGGTCAACAGCGCCAACCACCGCCTGGTCTTGATATTTTGACTGAAAGCAAGTGCTGATGCAAGGTATTGTAGCGATTGAAAACGCTTCTTTCAACAAGGAAAATGTCCGCCCTTGTCTGGGTGCGCCAACCGCCGGGCAGGGATCTTATAAAAAAACGGACCTATAACCCAAAACAAGGCGTATCTAAACAGCTTTTTTTTGGATCTGTAACCGTAGGTCAGTGAACAAGCCGACCCGGCGCACGTTGAGCAAGCGGGGCTTAGCAACCGTTAGATGCAGCGAAGGATCAGCGGGCCGAAAGGTTTGAGCGCGTTCGCGAGTTCATAGGGCCCACCCGCAGCGCATCTTTCGTTTGCTTGCCATCCTTGTGTGTGCGCCGGGTCGGCTTGTTCACTGACCGGTTTGATCACCAAACCCTTATTA
>JBNKKB010000050.1:0-24291 GCA_050291605.1 Desulfobacteraceae bacterium
TTGGGTTTCGGTGATTTTGTGTTTCGTTTGGCCGATGGCAAGGAGGTGGGCAGGGCTGCTAACCTGCGTGAACTGGAAGCTGTTTTGCCCACTATTCCCGATGAACCCTTGTGTTATCATGCTTCGCGCAATCGATTTTCCAATTGGATTATGGCACGTTCTGAAATCGCCTTGGCGACGCGGATGCGCCAGGTGCAAGTATCTGATTTTCCAGATGTAACCGCCGTGCGTCATTACCTGGTGGACAGTATTCACGGTTTGCGCAAATGGCGCCAAAAAGGCGTGGTGGCCCAGTTTAACAGCAAAGATTTTGATTTTCAAATCGCTGATATTGTTAAAATCGGTCACGGTTCTTTGGGCGGCAAGGCGCGTGGAATTGCATTTGCCGCCAATTTGTTGCGCCAATCCCCACGGCTCTTCGAAAAATTCGGTGGTATCGATATTCGCGTGCCACCCACCTTGGTGATCACCAGTGAAGGTTTTGAGGCGTTTGTTGCTGCCAATGATTTACCCGATCCGTTGCATGACCAATTGAGTGATGCGCAGATTGCAGCAGCGTTTGAGGCCGCTCATATGCCTGAATCCTTCGTGAAGGAATTGGCGGTCTATGTGGAGACCGTTCGCTATCCGCTCTCGGTTCGTTCTTCCAGCTTGCTGGAGGACGCCCACCATCAGCCATTGACCGGATTGTACCGCACTTTGATGATCCCCAACAGCGCCGGCGATACCCAGACGCGACTGGCCCAGTTGATCAGCGCTGTGAAGCAGGTATATGCCTCCACCTGGTTTGAGTTGCCGCGGCGATTTGTCCGCAGCACGGCATATCGTCATCGCAAAGAGATCATGGCGGTGGTCATTCAAAAAATATGCGGCAGTCGACATGGAAACTTTTTTTATCCAACATTGTCCGGCATTGCGCGCAGTCAAAACTACTATCCTGTGGACCGTATCCAACCCGATGACGGTATGGCCAAAATCGCACTGGGTTTCGGTCAGGTCATCAGCCGGGGGGAAGGGGGTTTGAGGTTTTGCCCCAAGTATCCCCATTTGCTTCCCGATTTTTCCAAGGTAGAAGATATTCTATCCAATGCCCAGAAAGTCTTTTATGCTTTGCCCATTGCCGATGACCCGATGGACCTGGATCTGAATAATGATTTAATACAACGCAAAGTCTCCGATGCACTCACAGAGCCGCCACTGGCGCGTGTCGTGAGCACCTATCAACCAGAGGATGGTCGAATTCGGGACAGTGCTGCTGCAACGGGAAGTAGACTGGTCACTTTCGCGCCTATTTTAAAGCACAAGCTCTTTCCATTGGCAGACGTGCTGAGGGCACTGTTGGCCATTGGACGCAAGGGGACCGGCGGTCATGTTGAAATCGAGTTTGCCGTTGATTTTGCTGAAGAAGAAAAGGGATTGCCCACTTTTTTCCTGCTCCAGATGCGCCCCATGTCCATGGGCAGCGATCCTTTTGAGGTCCAGGTTTCAGAAGATGACCGGCGCACGGCACTGTGCTATTCATCCAAAGCTTTGGGCCATGGTACAATAGAGCATGTTGCCGACCTTGTATATGCCAGGCCTGATGTTTTCGATGCTGCGGCGACCGCGTCCATTGCTGCTGAGATCAGTCGCATCAACGCCGGACTCAAATCCAGTCAACGGCCCTATCTGCTGATCGGCCCCGGGCGATGGGGCTCATTCGACCCCTGGCTGGGTATCCCTGTTAAATGGAAGGATATCAACGGTGCCGGTGTCATCGTTGAGTTACGCAATGCAGCTTTGAAAGCCGATCCATCTTTCGGTTCCCATTTCTTCCAGCATATCACCACCCATAATCTGGCCTACTTGACCGTAAACGAACAGGGTGACGATTGGATAGACTGGCCCCGTATTCTAAAAATGCCCATCTATCAAGAGACTCAATATCTCTGCCATGTGCGCTTGGCGGCCCCCCTACGGATCAAGTGCGATGGTCGGACCTCTCAATGTGCGATCCTTACGCCTACCAAAATGAGAGCAGTAAAAAACAGCTAAAGATTACTTCCTGCCTTGGCGATAATAAGAGTGAAGAAAATAATAAGTAAGGCTCTCGGCAGAGCCGGCTGTTATGTCAGCATTGGTCAGAGCCAATGTGCCCACAAGGAGATGCGGATATGCACCGGAAAGAGATAATTTTCTTTGATGAACTCGGATTCGGCTGGGTGGTGGACCAAGCGATTGTAAAAAAAATCCACGCCAATGCCACTCAAAATGACCTGATGGTGGAAAAGACCCTGGCCGACTTGCTCAGGCGAACTTGATGCCGCTATCGCCTCCCCCCCCGTTCTATTATAGAGTCTATTTTTGGTTTGCACCCCATATTGTCGTTTTTGATCGGTTGCTTGAGCAGTCAGATCGCGGCAATTTCATCCGGCAGGGGCAGGACCCCTGGCATCGAATTTTTAACCGGATGGCAAGGACTATGGCGCGGACCGCACCTCGAATGAATGTAATCATCCGATTTTTTACAAAAAGCGCAATATTTTGCTTGCAAAATTTAGCCGACCCGTTAGTAATAATGATATGATGATCACAAAAAGGGCATACATCACTATGGCGGTGGCGTGGTGCTGGTTGGCATGGCCAGTGTGGGCCGCTGACGGTGCCGATCCACCAGCGGGCCAAAAGCTCATATTAACGCGTGCCGCGATATGTGAGTCTATCGAAGCTTATGAACCGCAATACGCCGCAGTGGTGTTCCCCATTGCCTTAGGAAAAATTTCGTGCTTTTCCTCTTTTGAAGGTATCCAAAAGCCAACCCATACTTATCATAAATGGTATCGTCGTGATGCCTTGGTCACCACCAAGCGCCTAACCCTTAAACCACCCAGTTGGTCCACTTACAGCAGCATCCAATTACGGGAAGGCGATATCGGACCGTGGCGCGTTGAAATTTATAATGCCGAAAATCAGTTGTTAAGAATCTTGCGCTTCAGCGTAACTGAGTAGACTATCATGGACGCCCTGATTGAATTTGTTTCCACCATCCGCTGGCAAGACATTGTCGATGTATTGTTGAACAGTTACATCCTGTTTCGGCTCTATGTCCTTTTCAGAGGAACGAATGTAATTCGCGTCATTGCAGGACTGGCGATACTGTGGGTATTTCAGCGCCTTGCCGCCAGTTTGGGATTGATTGTGACCAGTTGGGCCATGCAAGGGATCATTGCCGGTGCGGCGCTGATCATTATCATTGTTTTTCGAAACGAGATTCGCAATGTGCTGCAAGCTAAAAATTTGCGGGCCATTCTATGGGATTTTCCCCACAAGGGGGCGCATACACCCGTGGACAGCGTGGTGGAAGGCGTATATGAACTGGCGCGCCAACATATCGGTGCTTTGATTGTCATACCGGGCAAAGAAGATGTGGATGAGACCATGCAGGGGGGGATTAACTGGCAGGGTAAGGTATCCCGCGAAATGCTGCTCTCTGTTTTTTGGAATGGCAATCCCGTTCATGATGGGGCTGCCGTTATTGTCGGCGACCGCGTAACCCGCGTGAGTGCTATTTTGCCGTTGACCCAGCGAGAGGATTTACCCCGCCGTTATGGCACGCGACACCGCGCTGCCGTCGGTATGACGGAACAATCCGATGCGCTAGTGATTGTGGTCTCTGAAGAGAGCGGCCAGGTGGTGGCGGCCAAAGATAGTGAAATCATCTCCATACGTGACAATTTGAGCTTAAAGGAGTTGTTGCGCACACATCTGGGTATTGCGACGGAACCTGAGGCGGTGCGCAGGCGGGATTCCCTGGAATTGGGTATTGCCGGTGCTGTCTGTGTGCTCTGTATGGCTGTCGTCTGGTTTAGTTTTGCCAAGGGTTTGGAGACCTTGACCAGTCTTGAAGTGCCTTTGGAATATATAAACCGGGATGCCCGTATGGAAATTTTGTCCGCTTCAAATAATACCGTTCGGTTACATTTGAGTGGATCAGGCGCCTTGATTAACTCCATGCGACCGGATCAAGTTAAAGCGAAAATCGACTTGGGCAATGCCGTTAATGGCGAAAACAGTTTTACCATTACCAGTAACAGCATTGCCTTGCCGCCCGGCGTGCGTCTAAACCGCATCGAGCCCTCTCAGGTCCAGGTGGTCTTGGACTTTCCCATTGCCAAAGAGCTTCCCATCCAAGTCGATTGGGTGGGAGCCTTACCTGAAGGGTTGATCCTGAAATCCGTGGTTGTAGCGCCGGCCAAACTTAAAGTCATGGGGGCCGGGCGCATCTTAAACCACATCTCCACCCTCTACACCCGCAAAGTGCAGCTGGAGAATTTACGCACCAGCGGCCGTATTTCCATTGCCCTTGCCTTGGAGCCGGCGTCGCTTCAAATTATAGATGATGGTGAGGCCAAGGTGAATGTGCGCTACGAAATAGCCAAACGCCTTCCATAAGGTCAAAACGGGATATTTCTGCATAAAATATTTGTCTTGCTATTGGGTAAGCAAAACCGGAACCTTGTTTCAATTGCTTTTCGAATGGGATTGAATAAAGTCCTCAATCATCTGGTAGGCATGGTCATCATTGAATTGATGCGGCGGATGTTTACAAAAATAAGCAGAAGGTGCCTCAAGTACCCCTCCGATATGATGATCTAAGGCTAATTTGGCACAACGAATACTGTCAATTGCCACACCGGCCGAGTTGGGTGAATCTTCCACCGAGAGTCGCAATTCCAAATTCATGGGGATATCGCCAAACAGGTGTCCCTCCATACGAATAAAACAGACCTTGTTGTCCTTTTGCCAAGGCACATAATCGCTGGGGCCAATATGGATGTTCTCATTGGTGAGGCGTCGGGCGGTCACAGATTGTACGGCTTCGGTCTTGGATTTTTTTTTTGAAGATAAGCGCTTTTGGTTGAGCATATTTAAAAAATCGGTGTTACCCCCGGTATTGAGTTGATAGGTGCGGTCCAGGCGCACCCCCCGCTTTTTGAACAGATCGGTAAGCACGCGATGGGTGATCGTCGCCCCGAATTGAGATTTGATGTCATCGCCGATAAGGGGTATTTGCCGATCGGCAAATCGACCGGCCCAGGCTGGGTCGCTGGCTATAAATACAGGAATGTTGTTGACGAAAGCCACCTTGGCCGCCAGGGCGCATTCGGCATAAAACCGCGTGGCCATTTCAGATCCTACCGGAAGGTAGTTCAGCATGACCTGGGCGCCGCTTTCTATCAGGGTCTGCACCACTTTTTCCTTGCTGGGCTGGGGATGGTCGGCCGGTAAAAATGTCCGTTCAGGCGGGTAGTCGTTCATGTGCTCTGAAAAACCATCAAGAATGTTTCCCATTTGGACCTGGGTGCCTATGCTGGGTAAATTGGAGCAAAATACGCTGGTGCAGTTGGGCTCTGAAAAAATGGCTTGGGCGACATCTTCACCGACTTTGCGCCGGTCAATATCAAAAGCGGCCACGACTTCAATGGAATTGGGCGTGTAATTGCCGATATGCCAGTGCATGATGCCAACGGCCTCTTCGGCTGATTTGTCCTTATAGTAGTGCAGACCCTGGACCAATGCGCTGGCGCAGTTGCCCACACCGACTATCGCAATTTTTATTTTGCTCATATCGTGCCAAACTCCGTCAAATATTGGTCGTATCCCATAATCCGCCATGATCAATCCAGTTAATATATGCCCTTATTCGATCAAAGGCAATCGCGGTAGGGGGAAAATATTTCTAAAACTTCATTGTATCCTAAAACTTGAAAGGCCTTGTTTGCCGGCTGCGGCTATCCAGTACAACGATCAGTTCATCATCACAACAGGGCGCCGCTTTGCCATTACAGAATTGTGCTCATTGGGGTTAAGTTTTATGATCAAACACCGATAACAGGACCAGGAGGTGATCTCCATGGTGGATATAACAGTGGGCGCCATACCACCGGTGCAAAACAACCCAAAAAAGCGAGAAAATCCGCGTCGCTCGAAGCCTAAAAAGAAAGTGATCAAAGAAAAACGTAAAGAAAAGTCCGACCGGCGACATGGAACACGTAGCGGCGTGGTGGTGACATTATCCAAATATCCCGAGCGACGACAAGGATCGGATCGACGCAAGCCGATGGTATACAAAGGGCCCCATCAAGACATTGGCCAATAATGGCTTTAATATCGAAGGGTATCAATCTAATCATTTGGTGCGGCGTTGGGATAGGGTCTTTTGCGTCCTTTCAAGCACCGTCTCTTTATTGAGCTTTCCGTGACAATCTTTTGCCTTGGCAGTACACATAGATTTTGATAAACCGATCACTGCTGTGCTTGGTCCCTATTGGCCTGGAGAATACAACTTATGGGTAATCCGCCGACGCACCAGGATCTTAAAAAACGCATTCAACAGCTTGAACAGCAAGTCAGTGAATCTGAAGCGATCAGAGAGGAGCTGGCCGACCTTGAGGCGAAGTATAAAATATTGGTTGAGAATGCCAGAGACGCCATTTTCGTGCTTCAAAATGGCCGGGTTGAATTTGCCAACCCCAAGTCCCTGGAAATCGCCGGTATTGTGGCCGAAGAGCTTAAGAACAGGAACTTTTCTGATTTTTTGCATCCGGATGATAGGGAAAAGGTGGTCCAGCGCCATCAAAAACGACTCAAAGGCGAGAAAGTCCTCAGCATGTATCCATTGCGTGTGGTCAATCAGGACGGAGATATCGTCTGGGTTGAGGTCAATGCCGTGCGGATCGATTGGGCGGGTCAACCGGCCACATTGAATATCGTTCGTGACATCACATCGCAGAAATTATGTGAAGAGAATTATGCCCAAGCTGAGAATTTAACCACTGTCCGTACCCTGGCTGGGGGGCTTGCCCATGAGTTTAATAATTTACTCATGGGCATCCAGGGCCGAGCGTCCGTGCTCTCATTGGCCCTGAACAAAACCAACCCATTACACCGGCATATCGAACAGATGGAGATTTTGATCGCAGAGGCAGGCAAGTTATCCAAGCAGTTGGTTGGCTTTGCCCAGAGCGGCAAGTATCATGTTGAACGAATGGATTTGAACCAGGCTGTGGAGCAGGCGCTGGCCGCCCTTATTCACAGCCCCAAGACCATTTCCATTCGAAAAGAGTTACAGCCGGAATTATGGCCCATTGAAGCGGACAAGACCCAGATGGATCAGGTGCTGATCAGCCTGTTGCTAAACGCCCGGCAGGCTATTGCCGCGCGGGGCGTTATCACCATCAAAACCGAGAATATTATCCTGCAGGAGGTCCGCACCGAAATCCAAAACCTTAAACCCGGTCCTTATGTTAAATTGGCCATCAAAGATAGCGGCATTGGAATGGATGACGGCATCCGCAAAAGGATTTTTGAACCATTTTTTACCACCAAGGCTGTTGGCCGCCATCGTGGCCTTGGCCTGTCCTGCGTATACGGTACGGTGATCAATCATGGCGGCATGGTGGATGTGGTTAGCGCGCCTGAAAAAGGAAGTACTTTTTCCATTCTTATGCCGGCAGCCATTGAAAATCAGTAGATTATCAATTGGCATATTGGGCGTGCAGCATGCGCTGATGCAGCCGGTTGGCCTGCAGGCAAAATGCTTCCAATCTGGCATGTTGCACTTGTGGGAAAGGCGAGCCGTCGCTTTCAATGGCCAGAAAGGGCAATGCTTCCATTTCATTCATCACCGTCGGCAGCAT
Source organism: Desulfobacteraceae bacterium (assembly GCA_050291605.1). GTDB lineage: Bacteria > Desulfobacterota > Desulfobacteria > Desulfobacterales > Desulfosarcinaceae > JARRKU01. The sequence continues at coordinate 7,680 of JBNKKB010000050.1, forward strand.
ACGGTTCTGCGGATCACTGATCAGCTTGTCTTCTCGTTTCATCGTTTCTTTCAATATCGCCTCGGACAGTCGGTTGGGCATGCAACCGAACGGGCCAATGGCAATGACGCCGCATGTTGCGGTGGCAACCTCCTTGATGGCGCTGCCCACTGTTAAAATAGCCTCGCCGCCCAGATGGGGAGAAATATAAGGTTTGGCGGTGTCGATGATAGGCGCTATCCGAATGGGTGCCGGATGCACCAGTCCTGAGGCCGACAATATTGTTTTGATACGCTGTTCGTCTTTATGCATGAGATAACGCTTGAAGCGAGCACCCATTTTACCGCGCACACCCAACGGCCCCTGAGGGGAGAGTCCGTTGTAAAGCATAAAATCCGAGTAGAGAATCCATTCGGCTACCGGCGTGCAAACTGTTGCAAACCCTTTATTTGCCAGCTGTTCGGTGAGGTGCTGCCTGGACAGGCTATCGCGGCGTACAAAAATTTCACCCGTCAAAAGAATCCGGGGAACTTGTGCCGGCGGCTGTTGAAGCGGGATGTCGTTGATTTGCCGGGCAGCTTTTATGAGGGCCTGTTCCAAGCTCCGGAAACTTCCCGTTTCCAGGGCCATCAACGCAAGGTTGAATATCCTGTCGAATCGTGCCATGGCGCTTGGCCTGTGCCGGGCATTGGCCAGGAGCATGGCACGCATGTCTTCAAATACATCCGATACGACAACGGCCCACCATCCCCTGCGATGGACGTTCGCACCCAGTCCTCCATATCCCAAATCTGATGATAGAGAGAGAATGGCAACATCGGGTATTTGTCGTTTGCGGATGAGGTCTTCCATAAATATGTGGTATTGACCGAAACGGCATGGACCCGATCCATTAGGCATAAAATAGGCCACAACTTCATCGGGTTGCTTATGGTGTTCAAGGTAATCGATCAGGGTTCCGGTGGTGAGGATCAAAGGCAGACACTCTTTACAGGTGGTGTTGCCGCGACCGGTCTTGAGAATGGCCTCATTGCTTGGCGTATGCGCCAAAGCATTAAAACCGGCGCTGCGAAAGGCGGCTGCCAGGGCTTGTGTGCCCAATTTTCCCATAGAGGGCAGCAGCAGGGTCACCCTTGGGTCCGCTAGCGGCAGGGTCAAACCGTTGCCTGTGGTAAGGGCAGGAGTGCCATTGACATGTGTGACGCGCGCCGGCCTGAATGTATTCGCTTGAACAGGCAGGGACTTTTCATTGGCCGGCAGTTGCTGGTAAGCGCGGACAATGTCGAGGAATGCATCGATGCGTGTTTCCAGTCCGGCGTCTGCGGTATGGCTGTCCAACTCCAGGGTCAACGATGGTTTGGTGCCCATTAAATTTCGCAGATAACCGGCGATGAACGAATCCGGCCCACAGGAGAAATTGGTGATGTAGGTGCCGAACAATTGGGGGTGAGGTTTGACCTTACGGCCGGCCATCATGATGCGCTGGCCCATCCCCCAGTACATAAAGCGTCTAGATGCCTGGCCGGCAAGATCCAGAAAGTCCAACGGGATCACCATCACACCGCGGGAGGCGAACTTGCGCGGGATACCCATATGGGCTTCCGATGCATAACCGTTGTAAGGTCGTGCAAACAATACTATGCCGAGTAGGTCACGATTATGCTCTAATCGGGCCAGGGCTCGGTGTCCGATTTTTTGCATCTCCGTCAGGCAATCCTGCATGATGCCCAGCGCCCGGGCAAAGGATTTTTCGGCCGCTTTGCGCGGGATGCCCATTTGCATGGCGGTGGCCACTAGCGGATTTTGGGCCTGGGTCAACCCCTGGCCCAGGTCGAGAAGGGGTGATAAAACCCGGGTCCCCTTTTGGGCTAAGCGCCTCAGCTGCTTGCGAAAGGTCGTTTGCAGGTAGAAAGGCTCTCCCTGCACCAGGGGGCAAAGTTGGGTGTTGGGGTTGCTATCCAGAGAAGGCATGGATTTAAGATGCGGTAAAAACAGATAGTCGAGCGGCCTCCGGGTTGTAATCAGATCGTGGAAAAATCCGTGGGCCAATTCCCCAGGAAAACAAAATGGGGCATTGCATTGGTTGATGCCCACCGGATCGGGATTTTCCGGCAACAGCGGCTCAAATCCCAATGCGCTGAAAAAATGGGCATACAGCGGGTAATAGGTGTGGACCAAGAAACTGCGGTTGAGCCCGATGCGGCCCCGATACTCGACGCTACCTCTGTCGCATGGGGCGGGCGCATACTTTTGAAAGATCAATTGTTGACGGATGCCAACCAAATTCAGATCGCCACTGTCAATACGCCGGTGCTTTCGCATATTTTCATATCGATTGCAGGCGCCGCCAAAGGGATACGTACGCTGGTTCACACGGATACGCGAAATTTCGCAGCGACGATCGCATGGTTCTTTGCCCCCTTTGCAGCGAAAGGGCTGCTTATACACCACTGTGCGGTCAGCCAATTCAGCCAGATCATAGTGAGTGGGGGGCAACTGCCCGGTATTCAATCGTTTTTTGACTTCCAGGGCAGCGCCAAACGCACCCATCAGCCCGGGTTGGGGGGGGACAACGATGGGTTTTCCCACCAGTGCCGCCATGGCCAGGGGTACGGCTGTGTTGTAACATACACCCCCCTGCATGAAAATTTTGTCGCCCACCGGACGGTTGCCTTTTACACGGTTGTTGTAGTTCATGCAGATGGAGTATACCAGGCCGGCCACAATATCTTGCTGGACAATGCCGTCGTGAATGGCATTTTTAATGTCGGACGCGATGAAGGCGGCACACTGATCGTTAAAGTTCGGTGGCTGAGTGGCCTGTAAGGCGACACCGGCAATTTTCTCCATGGGAAGGCCCAATGTTTCCAGAGCCGATTCTTCCAGAAAAGAACCGGTTCCCGCTGAACATGCCTCGTTCATGGCATAGTCGGCAGGCACACCATTGACAATGTGTGTGTATTTGGCGTCTTGACCGCCAATTTCTATGATGGTGTCTACTTCAGGATCAAAATAAAGAGCTGCGGTGGCGTGGGCAATGATTTCGTTGATTATGCCATCGGTTTGGGCGTGCAAACCGGCGATTTGCCGACCCGAACCACAGACGCCCAAGCCGATGATGGTGATGGTTTGAGGATCAACGTGTTGGCCAATTTCTGCAAGAATAGCGCTATAGCATTTGCGTGCTGCCGCCACAGGGTCTCCGTTGGTGCGCAAATAGACGGTGGCCAGCATGATATCATCGGTGTGGCGGATCAGCACTGCCTTGGTGGTGGTGGAACCGACGTCTAAGCCCAGCAAGCAGACGTCACCCACACGAATAGTGTCACGTGTGCCGCTGCGATAACTGACCGAAGATTGGAATGCGATTAACGGGGATAGCCGATCAAAGCCGTGCTGCTGTGAAATGAACAATCGGCTCGGATGGGGTAGGGATTGGGTGTCGTTTTCCAGTGCCCATAGCGCTGCCCCCAGCGCCTCGAAATAGGGTGCCTGATCGGGAATGATGAGATTCCGGATGACTTGGCGCAAGTGGTGCACCATCATCTGGTTGCGCGCCGTCCCCCCCACCAGCATCACGGTGCTGCACTCGACCTTGTTCAGCAACCCAATGATTTTATCGGCCATCATTTTGCCCAAACCCGCAGTGACGCGCGATTTGGGAATACCTTTATTGGTGGCGTGGGTGCAATCGGATTTGCAATAAACAGAACAACGGCCCGAGACAAGATAGGGTGCGGTTTGATCGGTCCATTGCGCGGCCTGTTCCAGGGTCACATCCATACGGCGCAGTTGTTGTAAAAAAAATTCACCGGTACCGGCAGCGCACTTGTTGCCGGAAATAACATTGGTAATTCGGCCTCTGGCGTCCATTACATAAACCATGAAGGTTTCGCCTCCGGCACTGATCAGCACCGGACATGGGCCATGTTTCGGTTTGACGAAATCAAAAGCGGATTCGACTGCTTCGGGTTCGGAAATTGAAGAGAGGTTGATCAGGTGCCTGAATTTACGACCGGTCAAGGCGACTTTTGTCGATGGGTGGCGGGAAACCTCCTGCAATGTTTCGATCAGCACCTGTTTTGGATTTCCGTCATGCGGCCGCACCCGATGGTCGCGCACTTTCACTGCCATGGCCGCCGGTTTGTGGGGATCGGCGGAGGGTTCAAGGGCAACCCGCACCATGGAGAGGGTCGAGGCGCCTAAACATAAGCCGATGGCATGATCAATTGTTTCCATATCAAGGATCCCATTGGACGACAGTGCGATTACGCCTCAGCGGCGCAGAACCGCACCAGCGGTTGAAACGCGTTTTTTTGGCAAATGCCCGCTAGCTTGCGTCAAAAGCTATCGCACGGAGGTTGCCGTGCAGATGGCCTAACTTTTTATCTCGGTCAAAAACACACGGATTGTGGTAATGTTTAGCGTACCGATTCTTGTTGCGCGAAAATACCTCGCTTCGGTATCCTATGCTGGATGATCGGGTCTATTTTAACTTTGCTTAGGAATTAAGGTCAATGTTAAAGCGAGTTCGACGTATTTTTCTATCCTGCAATTTAATCCAACCCGGGGGGTGACATGAAAGCCATGGTCCTGGACCGCATTGTGGATATGTCCGGCAATGTTTTCCCGCTGCGACTTAACTCATGGCCGCGACCTGTGCCCGAATCCGGGCAAGTGTTGATCAAAGTGTCCGCATGTGGCGTCTGTCACACGGAGCTGGACGAGATCGAAGGCCGAACTCCGCCGCCCCGTATGCCGGTGGTCTTGGGCCACCAAGTCGTCGGGCGGGTGATTGAAACCCTGTCCGAAGACAGCGGGCTTAAAACCGGGGATCGTGTCGGCGTCGCATGGATCTATTCCGCCTGCGGCGTGTGTGAATATTGTAAGGCGGGCAACGAAAACCTGTGTACCGAATTTGAGGCCACCGGTCGAGATGCACACGGCGGGTATGCGGAATATATGCGGGTGGATGGGCGTTTCGCTTATCCCATTCCCGATGCCTTTAGCGATGTTGAGGCAGCGCCGTTATTGTGCGCGGGGGCCATCGGTCTGCGCGCGTTGCGATTGACAGGTATGCAAAATGGGAATCGCTTGGGGCTGACTGGATTCGGGGCTTCGGCACACCTGGTGCTAAGGTTAGCGCTGCATCAATATCCGCAAAGCCCGATCTATGTTTTTGCCCGCAGCGCCGAGCAGCAGCAATTCGCCCGGCAATTGGGCGCCCGATGGGCGGGTTCCACCACCGATGCGCCCCCTCATCGGTTGCATGCCATTATTGATACCACCCCGGCCTGGGAACCCGTGGTCAACGCATTGGCCCATCTTCGACCCGGTGGGCGATTGGTCATCAATGCCATTCGAAAACAGGCACATGACAAGGAGCAGTTGCTCCGGCTCAATTATGCGGACCACTTGTGGCAGGAAAAAGAGATAAAGAGTGTGGCCAATGTGGCCCGCCGCGATGTCAGAGAGTTTTTAGAGTTGGCAGCCCGAATCCCCATCAAGCCCGAGGTGCAAATTTATCCTCTCGAAAAGGCCAATGCGGCGCTTATGGATCTGAAGCGAGGCGCCTCCAGGGGGGCCAAAGTTTTGGTCATGGAAGGATCGGAGGAGTAAACGTTTTCGGGTTTAATAAGAAGCCTTGAACTGGTTTTCGGGTTCAGGCGCACCCGGCTGCTTTGGGGATGTTTGCAAGGTCGGCTGCATGAGCAGCAAACGATGGATATCCTTGAGTTGGCGATTGATGAGAGAGGATACCCAGAAAAAAGCAAACCCCAATACGCCGGTAGCCAAATAGGCGAATCCCAAAAGCAAGCCAAACGGCAACATGTTGAGCGGCGAACCTACCGGCGGCTGCACACCGGCTTCGACATTACCAATGGTGGTCCAGGAAAGGAACATGCCAATCACACCCGTCCCCAGAATCAGCCAGGCCACAAAAGGCAGCAATCGCATTAAACCAGGGTTCGGCCGGCTTTGTCGAGAAGGCAGGGGAATATCCGGCTCTGGGGGTGCCGAAAGGGGAGGATCCAGATCCTCTCTCATCTCTTTCGACGATGGCGGTTTCGGGTGCCCGGCTTTGGGTGCGACCGGTTTATTCTGAAACAGTGGAATCGGTCCGTTGGATTCAGTTGCGGCGTCATTGATGGATGGGGGTGTTTCGTTTTCAAGGCCTTTGCCTGGGGTAGAACTTTCATGCGCTTGATCCGCATCCGAGTTTTTGCCTGCAGCACGCCGGTCGGATGACCCCAGTGGTGATTCCAATGAGTTGTCCCCGGCCGCTTGCGGAGCGATATTGGGTTCTTTCGCTTTTTTGTCCAACGCCTTGGCGATGGTTTTAGCGGGTTGCTTGCGCTTTATCCCGGGTTGCTGCCCGTCAGCGGGGAGATCGAATACTGCCTTTTCTTCCGGATGGGAAGGAGCGGATGTAGCCGCTGCTGCGGTCGCCGTAGCCTCTTTTTCTTTTTGTTTTTTTTCCCACTCGGCGCGTCGCTTTTTTACGCCTTCGGCACTGAGACGGCGGGCCAGTTCTAATGTCTGGCTGTGACGCGAATCTTGACGTTGAGTCATTTGTTGTTCTCGCAGGCGTTGTTCCACCCGCTCGCGGGCTTTGCGTAACGTAGAAGCGCTAACCGGGCTGGGGTTGCGGATGGGACCTGAAGACATGGCAGCCTCTTCCGGCGCTCCGGAAACCACGCCACAAGCAGGGCATTCATTGCGGGGAACAAATGCATCGTCTTCGGCTTGCCGGCGATAGCCGCATTGTTGACATTGCATGATATTGCCTCATGTTGGATTGGAATATTGATTAATGGTAAATAAAAGCAATATTTATGCCACTTTCAAAGTATTGAAAGTAAAAATGGATTACACGACACAAAATGACTAAAATGTTGAAATGACCCCCATATATTGCGGTTCCCTGATCGCCGGTTATCATATTGAAAATATTCAGTCGAGACTTCACTCGAAGAAATCCTTGAAAATATGACAATTTTTGGCAATAGGCTTAAAATTATTTAATAGCCTGCCTTAACATGAGTTGAACCTATGGTATATATTTGTATAATTGGCCTATATACTAAAACAAAGGCTTGTACCTTCGCCCAAAAATTGCGCTTTAGCTCAAGGCACAAAGTTTAAAGATTAAAGGTGTTGTTGGCGGCCGTCAGGATAACCTTTGTACGAAATTGATTTTACGGTATCGCCCATGTCCTCATGGATATCAGAGGAGTAAAAATGACCCGAACCTTTCGAGACAATCGATCTTATCGCGGTATGTTACAATCGGACGACGGTGTCATCGTCAAAGTGTTGGAACAAGCTGCCGATCAAGTGACCTTTCAATCCAGCTATGGCCTGTCTCCCCACATGATTGAGCGCCTCAAACGACAACCGGAGCATATCCTTTTCAGTGAACGCTCCCGTATCGCTCGTTTGGGAATTCAAATCACCGGTGAACCGCCGTCCATTGATCAACTTGAAGGGGACAACCTGGTGATCACCCAAATGGCCACGGCTGTTATTCCAGGATATCCAGGTTTGAATCAATTGGCACCCTTTTTTGATGAGGGGCTGCCGGTGGGGCGGATGGTCTACTGTGATCCGGATGCATTGCTCTCTTCCGAAGAAGTGATGACGGCAGTGGAGGGCGCAGAACTTAAACTGCCCGCCTCTACGGCCATTTCCAGCGACGGCAGTATCGTGATCACCCCTCACAAGATGGTGTGTGATTTGCGACCGGATATCGACATTCAGACTTTCGGCCGCATTTTATTACGCGATGACGGTCGCGAGATGTTAAACCGCTACCAGATCAACCGCTCTGTCGCCAATGTGGTGATTCCACCGGGCCAAGGTGTGATTACCACCTGTTCCATGTATTTGAATGAGCACTACGTGGTGCTGCAAAGCGGATTTTCTTTGGGGCGCAACTTGCCTGCCACCGTGTTGGACCCCATTAAAACCCGGGGGATTCGTATCTATCTGGAAATTATCAACGGCACGGCGCATACCATTGTCAATCCGTTGATCAGTGCCCGCATTTATGGCGCCCCCAAATACAAAGTGCCGAATCGTCGAAAAGCCATATCGGATCCAGCCTACCCCTATGCATTTAAAGATCTCAAAACACTTGAACAGCAGATGGCCGTTGACCCTGCACAAACCTGCCATTTTCTCAGCAAGCCGATGGCCGTGATTGCGCCGGAGGGGGGCGGGCTGTCCAATGCCCAACTGGCCGCCAACGGCCCCAAACAAGACTGCAAGGTCTCCAAAGCCCAATGTGCCACGGATCGCGACAACTATTCCCAACGCAGCCGATGTGCCCACATTTACGCCACGTCGCGGCTGGCGGACATCATCAATAAAAAGAAACCGGTCGTTTTAACGCTGCAATATTTTCCCAATTTGGTAGAGCACCGCGATATCATTAACCTGGTCGCGCAAGGAAAGGTCCAGACGCTCTATTTTTTTAATGCCTCCTGTGAGCACGGTCCCTTCTTGTCCCAGGAGGATCATAGCCGGCTGCTGGAATACCACGCCTATGGCGTGAAGGTGTACTGGGTCTGTGGTCTCAATGGGCGTTTGATGGTGCACACCATGCGTGATGGGAAAGGATATTTTGTTGACTTGGAGCGTTTGGCCGATTTTCATAAATCCATGTTGTTTGCATTTTATGGCTCCACATTGCCGCTCTCCCCGGAGGGCGAAGCCCGTTTGGGGGCCTTGATGGACGCCCTGGTGACCTTCTGGGGGCACAATATCGGTATCGTCACCGGCGGCGGAAGCGGGGTGATGGAGGTGGCCAACACCATGGCCCGGCAGCGGGATATCCTTTCGGGGGCCAATTTTTTGGAGATTACCGATCAGCCCTTGACCACTGATGTGGACTTTTGCCAGGTATTTCAAGCCACATGCCGTCACAGCCGCCAGAAGTGGTTCGAGATCGCATCTTTTCCCATTTTTAACGTGGGCGGTTTGGGTTCTTTGGAAGAGTTGGGTATCACGTTATGCAATATGAAACTCTCGATCATGGAACGGGTGCCGATTATTCTATTTGATACCGAAGCCAACAAAGGTTTTTGGGACGGTATGCGCCAACAGATCGCCGCCATGGTCAACGAGGGCCGTGCACCGGAGTGGATAATGGAACAAGTGGTTATCACCGATGATCCCAGGAAAGTAATTGAAAACTATCGGATGCAGCTCCAGTTATTTTAGGCCGCAGCGATCAATACGGGCCAATCCACACTCGAATCTAACGCATTTTTTTGACCCTTTTTTACCGAGCCCTGGGATCAAATTCATTTGGGGGGAGCGATGGGGGCGAGGCTAAGAATATAGTCCTCCAATGCCATACGTTGCGCTTCGGTGGTCTTTTTCACCGGCGGCATTAAGATACCCCAGGCCACAGCCCATTTGTTCCTGCTGCCGTTGATGATGGTATCGGCGATGGCACTTTTTCCGTTTTTTTTATCGTCTTTGTATTTGTAAGATATCCAGGAAAAGGCAGGACCCATCAGTTTGCGGTCTATTTTATGACAAGCCAGGCAGCCCGCTTGTCTGGCGGTTTCCAGCGGTTGTGATTGGGTTGAAGTCTTTTGATATTGACCCTTCAACATTCGATCAAAGATCTCTTGGCCCTTTTTTTGAAGGTAACTTTGGATGGCCGGATCAATGTCTTGGCTGCGTGCAGCAATTTTCATTACGCTTGTTATGTCTATTTGAATAAGGCAAAACAAAAGGCCCGTCCTTTGGTCGTGGTAGCGTGAGACGATTTTAGCTTCCGGCAGTACAACTTTGCCCAGGTCATTTATTTGTCCTTTATTTGTCGCTGGATGCCCGGCGGTTTGGTAATCGCTGGACAAGGTGTCTACATAGGCAGAGAAGACTTGGTTCAATTTTCTGCGCGAACGTTTTTCGGCTATGGCGTTCTGGAGTTCGGTGTCGCCCACGGAGGGAGCACTGCTCACCGCTTGAAACAGCCGCACCCCCTGCATTTTTTTGTATGTGGTCCAGTCATACACCCAGTCCGGCGCATCTTTGATGATGAGCCCTTTGGCAAAACAAAACGCTGGTATGAACATGATGAAAACCGGAAGCAATGCGCTTTTAAATAAAAGAAAAAATTTCATATTTTGCACCCCGATAAAATGATGAACCCACGCGGCTCGAAAAGCAGGTCAAAGCTCTACTAAGGACGGAACAGGCTGATATAAAAGTATAAACAGATTGTATGGCAGTGATCGGAGGCAGGTGACCAGCCAGTATCATCCGATACTTTATCGTTCGAATACAACATAACTTTAGGAAAAAGATCGCCAATGAGGCCGGTGGCCTATGTCGGTGGCCTATGCCGGTGAGCTATAAATTACGGACCGTAAGTAACGGTTTTAGTCCCCTTTATCTCAATTGATTACAAGGCGATCAGTGATAAAATGGACTAAGTTGCTACCACTGCAAACCGCTGTCTGGCAATGATTTATCAGAAAGTGAATAAGTTTAGGATGTCCCCAAAACACGCCGTCTGTAAAGTATTTATCAGGATAATAATAAGTGATTCGTGAGAAGTAAAACATTTTTCCAAACATATGGTAAATGGGCTGACTGAATTATACTGTGATATCGATGGACGAAAACAGTTTTCGCCTTCTGATTTGCCCTAAAAGGATTTACTTCTCAGGAATCAATTTGTAAACAACTTCCCTGTCACGCACATGACGGACGGATCGAGATCCAGAGTGATCTGGGCCGGGGTACGATGGTTCAGATCTTTCCGCCGCCGGATGGGAAAGACAGGCAGGTTCATTGCAGGGCAAATAAAAACGGGGCTCTTGAGAGCCCCGTGGTTTTTACGAATTGGAACGTTTAAGGATCACTTACCTGCCGGTCAGGCTCATAATGAAGCAGCCGCCACCGCCACCGCCACCGCCGCCTCCGGAACTGCCACCGCTACTGCTGCTGACGGTGCCGCTGTAACCGTCATCGGAAACCCACTCCCCGGAAACGCTGCTCCCGGAAATCTGCCCGAACATTGCGAAAGCGGTCCCGGAACCATCATCACCAACCACAACCATATGGCCATCAGGATGGCATCCGCCCTCAAAGGCGTGTGTCCCGCCGCTATCAGGGGATATGGTACCGGTAATAGAGCCGTTGGAGGCGATGGTCATGGACCAGGTGCCTGAATCATCACCGCTGAAGCTGCCTGAATAGGTTCCGGCATGAGGGCAGCTGGTGTACGCACTGCCCGACAATGTTCCGCTATCGCCAGACGTGGTGTTGCCCCAAGAACCGCTTACAGAGCCATCCGAGGAATCGATATATCCGTCTGCCCAACTGCCTTGTATCACCGTTGAACCGGTATAGTAATTGCCGATTCCGGAGGATTCACCCCACCAGGTCATGAAGCCGCCATCGCCTTCGCCAGTGACCGTAGAATAGGACAGGAATACCGTATCACCGGCAGAATTGACCACCGCGACCCAGATGCCACTATCATCACCTGAATAGGAGCCGTAATAGGTTCCATCATAATCCGTCTGTGCGCTCCAGGCCGCCGACACCATCCCCAGCAGGAACACTGCCGCCATAAGACCGATTCCAAAACGTTGGTAAATGCGCTTAGCAACTTCAAACATCCCAGACCTCCTTTTCCAATATTGAGTTTCAGCTCATTTCTGCTTCATACCTGAATGCATACGGGCGTTCAGCTAAATAAGACACCGGATGGCTCCGGCGTTTGCGTTTTTCTGCACCTGATGGTCAGGCGGCCGGGAAGACATAGGGCGGTGATGAAACGCCCGTTTGCGTGTTTCCCGTTTTCAGCGTTTCCAGCCTGTACCCTCATTATGGGTTGCGGTGTTGCCGGAAAATGCAACCCAATCATCCTAGGTGAAGTATGCTGCCTTAGCAGGCCATTGACTGCGGATAAAATTCAAAACAAGCTCCCCTTGCCCAACAAGGCTGGACCGTCTGCTTCGCCGGCCCGGGTATTGAAGTTAACATAGTCGGTCCGTCCCTTTATCGCCGGAAGGGTCAACCGGTTTCAGACAGGGCAAATATCTGGGAAAAGATCTGGTCGTTGTCGAACCCTTTCAACCGTATGGCTCCTGAACGGCAGGAGGCCACGCACAAGCCGCACCCTTTGCAAAGCACCGCCTCGATCTGGGCCCTGCCGGGGAAGAATCTTTCCGATTCCGGAATGAACGAGGGGGCTGAATAGGGACAGACGGAGACGCAGACTCCGCAGCTGCTGCATGCCGCGGGATTGACTTCGGCCGTGGTGCCGCTGGTGCGAATGGCTTTGCGGGCCAGCAGGGTGACCGCCTTGGTGGCTGCCGCCGCTGCCTGGGCGATGGATTCATCGATGGGTTTGGGTGCATGGGCCAAACCGCAAATAAAGACCCCATCGGTGGCACAGTCCACCGGCCGGAGTTTGGCGTGGGCCTCCATGAAAAAGCCGTCATCGTTCAGCGTGACTTTAAACTGCTGGGAGAGCGGGTTCTCTTCGGGCGCTACGATGGCGCTGGCCAAAATGATCATTTCCGGTGTAATTTCCATTTTGCGTCGCAGGACGGTGTCGGAAAATCGGACCTTCAATGCATCATCTTCCTGGCGGATATCGAGGCCCTGCTTCGCATGATAACGGATAAATTGAATGCCGGCTTCTCTGGCTTTGCGGTACAGGTCTTCCCTTAAGCCATAGGCGCGCAGATCCTGGTAGAGGATATAGACATCCATTTCAGGACGGCGTGTCTTCAATTGCAGTGCGTTTCGAATCGAGTGAGTGCAACACAGTTTGGAGCAGTAGGGCCGTTCGGGAATTCTTGAGCCGACGCATTGGATAAAGAGCGCACTATTTATTTCAGAGACGGCGGGATCGCTGGCAATGAGTTTGCGATCCAGTTCAAGGCCGGTCATCACCCGATCGTCTTCTCCGTATAGATATTGATCGGGGGTGTGTTCTTTGGCACCGGAGGCAATGATGGTCACGCCATGCTCGATCTCTTGGGTCCCATGCGCCATTTGGATGGTGGTTTTAAAGTTTCCCACATACCCGTCGACCTGGATGATTTCAGATCCGGTATAAATATCGATATTTCCGTCGGACTGGATATCGGTGATCATTTTATTCAGATTCTTGGAAACATCTTCACCCAGCCAGGTTTCGTGCACGTGGACGGCATTGCCGCCCAGATGGTCTTTTTTATCGATGATCACCGTGTGGTAGCCCTGGGCGGAAAGGTTTTGGGCGGCGGTGATGCCGGCAATCCCCCCACCGATGACCAGGGCCGTTTGATTGATCTGGAGCAGGGACTCCTGTAACGGCTCCATGAGCGCCACTTTGGCCACCGACATGCGGACCAGGTCCTTGGCCTTTTCGGTGGCCATCTCCGGATTATTCTTATTGACCCACGAACACTGGTTTCGAATATTGGTCATTTCAAAGACATATTTGTTCAACCCGGCATTGATCAGTGTTTCCTGAAATAGCGGTTCATGGGTTTTCGGTGTGCAAGCGGACACCACCACCCGGTTCAAGCCTTTTTCCTTGATAATGGCGGCCATATTGTCCTGGGTGTCCTGGGAACAGCTGAACAGATTGATTTCGCTATGGACCACATGCTCCAGTGTTTTGGCGTACTCCACCACGGCCGGGACGTCGATCACACCGGCAATGTTGGTGCCGCAGCAGCACACGAATACGCCGATGCGCGGGGGAACGCCGCGGGTGTCCGTCTCCACCGGGATTTCGGGTTTTTTCGTCAGGCTCCAACGGGATTCAGCCAGTTGGCTGCCGGCAAAACCGGCAGAGGCGCTGGCTTCGATGACCGAAGAGGGAATGTCTTTGGGTGCCTCAAAAGAGCCGCATACGAAAATGCCCGCACGAGAGGTCTGGACCGGTTCAAAACTGTTGGTGGTGACAAAATGATAGTCATCCATTTGAATGTCGATGCCGTTGGCCAGCAGCGCCGCGGATGGATTGACCCCCAGGCCGACAGACAGAACCACCATGTCGAAGGTGTCTTCTACCCGTTTGCCGGATTCATCAAAGTAGCGGATCAGTTGCTCGCCGCTGTCGGTGGGCAGAATATGGGTGATTTTGGATTTGACAAAGCGCACCCCGTATTGATCCTTGGCCCGGTTGTAGTACCGTTCAAAGTCTTTTCCCGTGGTGCGGATGTCCATATAAAAGATGGCCGTATCCAGAGGGTCCTTGCTGTGTTCTTTGGCCAACATGGCTTCTTTGATGGCATAGGTGCAGCAGACCGCCGAGCAATAGCCGTTGGCGCCGATATGCACGTCCCTGGATCCAATGCATTGGAGCCATGCAATTTTTTTGGGCTCCTGTTTGTCCGACGGTCGAACCAGGTGGCCGCCGTAGGGGCCGGATGAAGAGAGGATGCGTTCGAACTCGAGGCTGGTAATGATATTTTTGGAGGACTTGTAGCCGTAGACATCGTGCGTGGCCGGATCATAGGGCGTGCAGCCGCTGGACATGATCACCGCACCGACGTTGAGTGTTAACTCCTTGGGTTGGTCCTCATAGTTGATGGCATCGGTGGGGCAGACCGATTCGCATTTTTTGCATTTGCCTTTGGTCAGAAAGATGCACTTGTTATCATCGATGGCATATTTTAACGGGACCGCCTGAGCATATTGAACGTAGATGGCCTTTCGCTTGGCCAAACCCGAATCGTATTCATTGGGAACGCGCATGGGGCATTTTTCCGAACACGCGCCGCAAGCGATGCATTTATCCATATCCACGTAGCGGGGATGCTGGGTCAAAGCGACCTCAAAGTTGCCTTGTTGCCCGGATATGTTTTTGACTTCAGAAAGTGTGAGGATCTCAATATTGATATGCCGGCCGACCTCGACCAGTTTAGGTGAGATCACTCACATGGCGCAATCATTGGTCGGGAAGGTTTTATCCAGTTGCGCCATCAACCCGCCAATGGATGATGATCGCTCCACCAGATAGACATAATAACCGGAGTCGGCCGCATCAATAGCCGCCTGCATGCCGGCAATTCCGCCTCCCACCACCATGATGGCACCAATTGTTTGTTGAGACATTGTTTCTCCTACTCTAAAAAAGATTCGATAGGACTGATATCCAGTTCATTCCGGCCTATCCCCAATTCCTCGCCGGCAATGCCCATGCCCAGTCCGAGAAGCTGGGGGTATACGATGCTTGCCAGCTGCCGGCGCTTTTTTTCGTCCGACGACATCATCTGCTGAACGCGGTCAAACTGCATCTGGCAATAGGGACAGGCCACGCACAGGTAATCCGCCCCGGCCTTGAGGCCATCGTCTATTTTTCGTTCGGTCAAGTCCATGGAAAGGGTGTCCATGACACCCAGCATGGGCGCACCGCAGCATTCAAGCTTTAAGGGCCACTTGATGCTCTTGGCCCCGGTCGCGGTGACGAGTTCATCGAACAGCACCGGGGCCACCGGGTTGTCGAATTGCGTAACATCGCTGGGTCGCAACGCATGACAGCCATAATGGGTGGCGATGTTCAGTTTTTTAAACGGCCGGGTGATGGCCGCCTTCAGCGGCTTGATGCCGATTTCATGATACAGGACCGACAGGAAGTGCTTGATTTTTACTGTGCCGGCGTAATGCAAATTCTCTTTGGCCAGCGCGCTGTTCACTTCTTCTTGAATTGAAGGATGGTGCGCCATCAGATGGGCCGCTTTTTTGAGACTGCCGAAACAGCATTTGCACAGCACCATCATATCCAGTCCCTGTTTTTCCGCCAACGCCAGGTTGCGGGCCGCCATCTGGATGAAGGTCGGTTCGTCCGTGTTGCGGATGGGATTGCCGCAGCATTTGAACTCTTTGTTATCCGCAACTTCAACATTGAGCTTTTTCAACACCGCTTTGGCCGAGTCCTCATACTGTTGCACCCGGGCCGGAATGTTACATCCTAAAAATAACGTGAACTTCATTGTCGCTTCCCTGAATTAGAGGTGTCACAAATCCAATTTTTAATTGTTGACCTTAGGCGGCCCCTTTTTGGGGCGACGAACAACCCGCTTCTTTTGCTGAAAGGTTTTTTAGCTCAAACAGGATGTCCGTGACCTTGACCCCCTGCGGGCAGTGCTCCTGGCACTGGTAGCAGGTCAGGCAATACCACAGCATCCGGGAACCCATGGCCAGGTCCTTGATGCCGAATCCCATGGAACGCATGATCTGATGCGGCAGCAGATCGAGGTCTGTTACCGGATGATCATAATTGCCCACCACCGGGCATACGGTGGAGCAGTTTTCACAGGTAAAACAGTAGGCATATGTCTCGGCCCGCTCCGACAGACCGGTATTCTCCTTGAACTTCCGGTTGGACGAGGTCAAAGGAATAATGTCATCCGATTGATGCAACAGTTCATAGGGTGCGGTGACCTTTTCGCGGGCTTTGGCGACGGGTTTTTCAAACTGCTCAAAATCGAATTCGCTCATGTTCAGCCCGCGGAAATAGGAGAACGGCGTCAAGACCAGGGTAACGGCATCTCCACGCTGGATCATCTCTTCACGGACATTGAACCACATCTCGCGCAGATTAATGCCCGCCGGACAGACAACGGTACAGCGATCGCAATTGGTGCACAGGTAAATCCCC
>JBNKKB010000051.1:0-66026 GCA_050291605.1 Desulfobacteraceae bacterium
CCCGCCGCGACATAACCAGCTACATGCTTGAAAAGTCGCGGCGGGACGCCGCTCCCACAAGGAGCGCTTAACGCCGGCCCCTTAAGTTAATGACATTGGCTTTGTATTTATAGATGGGGTCTTGCCCTTATAATCGATAGAATTCCTCAACTTTAAACTCAACTTTCGGCTTTCGCCACTTTTCTGCCATAGGCGCCGCCAGTGGGTGATTTGCGTCATGTCAGCAGCGAATTTTAGTGCCACTTAGGCATAGCGAAGGAAAAGTGCCCCGCACTGTTTGAGCACAGCGAGTTAGCGGGGCACCCGCAGCGCGCCTTCGTGACTCTTGAATGAAGCTGCGTATGACGCAAATCATCCACTGGCGGCGCCGGCTAGTGAAAACCGAAAGTTGAGTTAAAACCAAAAACTTAATACTTCCCAATTGCTTTCGACACCATTTTATTAAGTTCGCATGCAAATTTAATCATCCATTTCGGTTGTTTATGTGCTATCCATTTATCATTGACATGACCGGGCTTTTTGATTATAGATTCATCCTTTGACGCACTCAATATACAATTTGATCTAAAACATCTTAGGCCGGGAGTTCGGGGGTCGCACCCAAGTATATGGATCTGCACGCGCAATTAGCCCAAAAGAAAAAAGCCATCGTCAATAGATGGTTCGATAGGTTGATGGAAACCTATCCCGCCGATACCGCCCAATTCATGCGCAACCAAAAAGATCCCTTTGCCAACCCAGTGGGCCGGAACTCGTATCAGAGTCTCATTGAGATTTTCGACCACATCATTGACGCGTTTGATCGCCAAACGGCTCAACCCCTGATAGATCCCATTATTCGCATTCGCGCCATTCAAAATTTTTCAGCCAGCGATGCCGTGCGCTTTGTTTTTGATTTAAAATCCATCGTTCGAGAGGCCGTTTCCGTTGATGCGGGTGACCGGACGGCCTGGCAGGTATTGGCCGATCTTTTTGCGCGCATAGATTCGCTTGGGTTGCTCTCTTTTGATGTCTATATGCAATGCCGGGAGAAAATTTACGATTTAAAAGCCAATGAAATGCGCGCCCGGACATTTAGTGCATTTAACAGAGCAGGTTTAATTAAAGAGCCGGACAATGAAGCGTTGTCCTAGCTCAGGCGCTAACCTTTATATATAGAAGGATCTTGTCCTAGCGGTTGAGATCCGAAGTGAGGTGCGGTTAGATGAATAAACATTACTTGTCATCGCTGCTGGCGGTATTCGCGCTGGCCCTGATCGCTTACTTTGGAGCAAGTGTCGGTCCGCTCCAATGGGTATTCGGGGTCATCATTCCTTACGTGGCCGTCATTGTGTTTATCGGGGGATTTGTTCGCCGCGTTATGGACTGGTCCAATTCGGCCGTTCCATTTCGCATTCCCACCACATGCGGTCAGCAAAAATCCATGCCCTGGATTAAGCAAGCGAAAATCGACAACCCCTCCACCGGCTGGGGTGTTTTCATTCGCATGGTGTTGGAAATAGTGACCTTTCGCTCTCTATTCCGCAATACCCGTATGAAGCTCAAATCCGGACCGTCGATCTCATATAACCTGGAGATCTTTTTGTGGGTGGGTGCATTGGCGTTCCATTACGCCTTTTTAACCACGATAGTTCGTCACTTCCGCTTTTTTCTGGAACCGATGCCCTGGTGCCTCCAGCTGTTGGAGAATGTGGACAGCTTTTTTCGGGTTGAAATTGTATACGATATCATTCAATTCGGCCTGCCCGGTGTCTATGTGTCGGGCATTGTATTATTGGCCGCTGTCACTTACCTGTTTTTAAGGCGTTTGTTTGTATCCAATGTGCGTTACATCTCTTTGGCCTCGGACTTTTTCCCACTGTTTCTGATCATGGGCATTGCCTTTACCGGAATCTTGATGCGCTATTTTGTCAAGGTCGACATCACGGCCATCAAAGAGTTGACCATGGGGTTGGTTACCTTCAACTGGAGCATACCCGAGGGCATCAGCCCCCTGTTTTTTATTCATCTGTTTTTTGTAAGTGTATTGCTGATCTATTTCCCCTTTAGCAAATTGATGCACATGGGCGGCGTTTTCCTGAGCCCCACGCGGAACCTGACCGCCAATACCCGTGAGAAACGGCATGTCAATCCCTGGAACTACCCGGTGAAGGTGCATACCTACGAGGCTTATGAGGATGATTTCAGGGAGAAGATGGTGGAGGCCGGCTTGCCGGTGGATAAAATGCCTGAACCCCAGCCCGAACCTGAGCCCGAGGCTTCTGAAGCCCAGCCGGAGGCCACCGACGAACCGACTGCTGACGATAAAAAGGAGTAAATTAATATGGCTGACGAAACGCCCAAACCCGATGAGTTGATTGGAAGCATCGCCGCGCGTCCGCCTGCAACGGGCTGGATGGATACACCGGTGAATATTCGCAAAGGGATGTACTGTTACGCCTCCAACCCCAAGAGTGTGGAGACATTGGGATTTCCCAATGCGCGTCAGTGGAATCCCATGGATGACGACTGGCAGCTGCCCGAAAACTGGCCAGAGATTATACCTGAAGGCTTTCAAGAGCGCCTGGAAAAGTTCCGTTCCGTTAAAATTTTCATGGACATTTGCGTGCGCTGCGGTGCCTGTGCCGACAAGTGCCACTTTTTTATCGGTACGGGCGATCCTAAAAACATGCCGGTACTGCGGGCGGAGCTGCTGCGTTCGGTGTATCGCAATAATTTTACCAAATTCGGCAAGATACTCGGCAAACTGGCAGGCGCCCGACCGATGAGCCTGGATGTGCTCAAGGAGTGGTGGTACTACCTGTTCCAATGCTCTGAATGCCGCCGTTGCTCGGTCTTTTGCCCCTACGGCATCGACACGGCCGAAATTACCATCATGGGCCGGGAATTGCTCAATCTGATCGGGCTGAATATCGACTGGATCGCCACACCGGTTTCCAATTGCTATAAAACCGGCAACCACTTGGGCATCCAGCCCCATGCCTTTAAAGACATGATCGATTTTTTCGTGGAGGACATCGAAGAGGTAACCGGCGTCCAGGTGGAGCCCCAATTTCAGAAAAAGGGCGCGGACATTCTGTTTATCACCCCTTCGGGTGATGTGTTTGCCGATCCGGGCACCTATACCTGTATGGGCTACATGCTGCTCTTTCATTACCTGCAGGAGAAATACGGCCTGGATGTCACCTGGAGCACCTATGCTTCCGAAGGCGGCAACTTCGGCTTTTTCACTTCCCATGAGACCATGAAGCGGCTCAATGCCAAGATGTACATGGAAGCCAAACGCCTGGGCGTTAAATGGATACTGGGCGGCGAGTGCGGCCACATGTGGCGCGTGATCAACCAATACATGGACACCATGAACGGCCCCGCCGACTTTCTGGAAGAACCGGTCAATCCCATCACCGGCACCAGGTTTGAAAATGCCAAATCCACCAAAATGGTTCACATCTCCGAGTTTACGGCGGATTTGATCAAGCACGGCAAGTTGGAGCTGGATCCGTCGCGCAACGACAACAAGATTGTCACCTTCCATGATTCGTGCAATCCGGCCCGCGGGATGGGCCTGTTCGACGAACCGCGCTATGTGATCCAAAACGTGGCCAACAACTTCTACGATATGCCGGCCAACACCATCCGTGAACAAACCTTTTGCTGCGGCAGTGGTTCCGGTCTCAATGCCGGCGAGGATATGGAGCTGCGCATGGCCGGCGGACTGCCACGGGCCAACGCCGTCAAGTATGTGCATGAAACCCATGGGGTCAACATGCTGGCCACCATCTGCGCCATCGACCGGGCCGCTTTGCCGGCCTCCATGGAATACTGGGTGCCGGAAGTCGATTGCACCGGTGTCACCGAGCTGGTGGCCAACGCGCTGATCATGCCGGGTGAACAAGAAAGAACCACTGACCTGCGCGGCGAACCGCTGCCGGGAATGGAGGATGCCGATGAATGATAAAAAATGGATCGTACTGGGCTTGATTATCTTCCTGGGCCTGTTCTCTTTTCCACTCTGGTACAACATGTTGGTCAAAGTGGGAAAAGCCGCGCCGGCACCGGAGGTGGTCCTCACGGAAAAAGCCAAAGCCGCCGGCAAATGTGTCATGTCCACTGAGTTCATGACCGCCGAGCACATGCAACTGCTCGATCTGTGGCGGCACAGCGTGGTGCGCAACGCCAAGCGGGAATTTATCAATCCGGAAGGCAAAACATTTGACATGAGTTTGACCAACACCTGCCTGGACTGCCATTCCAACAAGACGGAGTTCTGCGACCGTTGTCACAACTATGCTTCGGTTCGACCCTATTGCTGGCAATGTCATATTGAAAACCCCAAAGGAGAAGAATGATGAAAAGCAGCCGCAGAAGTTTTATCAAAGTGGCGGGCATCACCGCTTTGGGGCTCGGCACACAACCCGTGATCTCGGCAGTGGCCTCTGCCCCGTCCCACGGCCCCCAGACCAAGGTTCAAAAAGGGCCCAAAGCGCTCCAAGCCAAACAATGGGCCATGGTCATCGATACGCGCAAGCTGCAACATGCTGAAGATATCGAACCGCTGGTCGAAGCCTGTCACAAAATCCACAATGTGCCCCACTTCGAAAACAAGAACCATGAGATCAAGTGGATCTGGGAAACCCATTTTCACAATGCCTTTGTCGATCTGCACAACAATTATATGAATGAAGGCGTGGAAGAGCGCGCCTTTACCGTGCTGTGCAACCACTGCGAGAATCCGCCGTGTGTGCGGGCGTGCCCCACCCAAGCGACCTTTAAGCGGGAGAGTGACGGCATTGTGCTGATGGATTTTCATCGCTGCATTGGTTGCCGTTTCTGCATGGCGGCCTGCCCGTACGGCTCGCGCAGTTTCAACTTTAGAGATCCGCGCACCGGTCTCAATGACAAAGAGATCAATCGCAAATTCCCCACCCGCATGATGGGGGTGGTGGAAAAGTGCAACTTTTGCGCCGAGCGTCTGGCCGTAGGTCAAATACCGGCTTGTGTGGAGGCCTCCAACGGCGCCATTATCTTCGGCGACCTGAAGGATCCTCACTCTGAAGTGCGCGAAGCATTGCATGAGAATTTCACCATACGACGCAATTCGGCCTTGGGCACCGAGCCGTGCGTCTACTACATCGTGTGAGGTAGATATGCTTGAATTAGCCGTAAAAGGAAGTAAAACGTATTGGGCATGGATACTGGCCCTGCTGGGTGTCATCAGCATCGGCTTTATCCTTTATCTGTGGCAGATCAATGTGGGTTTGGGTATCACCGGTATGAGCCGAGACGTCTCCTGGGGATTCTACATTGCCAACTTCACCTATCTGGTGGGTGTGGCCGCCGGCGGTGTGATGGTGGTATTGCCGTATTACCTGCACGACTACAAAGCCTATGGCAAAATCACGGTGATGGGGGAGTTTCTGGCCATCGCCTCGCTGATCATGTGCATGATTTTCATTCTGGTGGATTTGGGGCAACCCATGCGTGTGCTGAATGTACCCCTCTATCCCACTTTACACTCGGTGCTTTTCTATGACATGTGCGTGCTGAGCGGATACCTGTTCCTCAATGCCGTCGTGGGCTGGAACGCACTGGAAGCCGAACGCAACGGGACCCATTACCAGGCATGGCTCAAACCGTTCATCTACATTTCCATCCCCTTTGCCGTCAGCATTCATACGGTCACCGCTTATCTGTACTGTGGTTTGCCCGGCCGTCATTTTTGGCTGACCGCCATTTTGGCACCCCGTTTTCTGGCCTCCGCCTTTGCTGCGGGACCGGCTTTATTGGTTTTGCTGTGCCTGTTCGTGCGCCGGGTGAGCAACTTTGACCCCGGCAAGGAGCAGATTCAGAGTCTGGGAAAAACCGTGGCTTATGCCATCTGTATCAATGTGTTTTTCTTTGTGTGCGAAGTTTTCGTGGCCATGTACAGCAATATCCCGGGCCATCTTCATGCCATTGAGTATCTTTTTGTGGGGATAGACGGCCACAACGCGCTGGTGCCCTGGATGTGGTCTTCCATGGCGCTGATGGTGCTGGGGATCATCTTGACGGTGAATCCGGCCACGCGCAAAAACGAGGCCACCCTGGCCGTCGCCTGCGCCGTGATCATTGCCGGGACCTGGATCGACAAAGGCCTGGGCATGATCTCAGGCGGATTCGTACCCAATCCTTTGCACGAGGTCAACGAGTATGCGCCATCGCTGCCTGAGATCGGTATCACTTTAGGCGTTTACGCCGTCGGTGCCCTGGTGCTCACGCTGCTATATAAAATCGTGGTGGGGGTTAAGCAGGAGGTGCACGCTTAGCTGCTCACCCTTGATTTATTGAAATACAAAAGGGCCGCCCGGATCATCAAGGCGGCCCTTTGTAATCTTTGTGAGTCAGCAAATACCACAGGAACAATCGAAGTGGGACCAGCTTAATTCAGTTGTGGTCAATGAGCGGGGCTTGCATTGCCAGTCCAATCCGCATTCGCACTGAATCATGCCATAGACTTACGGTTTATCGCCGATGCGCGCTAACATGTTTGGACTTCCAATGCCTATCATGCCGGCAGCGCTTCTTCTTTTCGCGATCCATCTGGTCTTTTAGCTGCCAGATAATATTTTGAACATAACTTTTAATTACCGCCACTGCTTCCGGATCTGATTCTCTTTTCTTCCACCACTTCCACCGCTTCCACCGTTTGGTGTTGGCGGAACGCTTCAGCATATAAAGAATGTTTATCGCCCTTTTAAGCTTCCCTCTGTCGGCTGACTTTTCGGCGAAATGTGCCTTGATTAACATGCAAAAACCCATTCTTTTTGTGATGGATCCCTCCGCCATATATTTTTTGATTAATGCTTTCAAGCCGCTAAAGGAGTCGATACATCCGTCTTGATCCGCATCATACCCATTGGCGTCGTCATATGGGCAAAGATCGGAATCGTCGGGGACGCCATCGCCATCACTATCGCCATCCGGCTCAGGCTCAGGCTCAGGCTCGGGCTCGGGCTCGGGTTCCGGCTCGGGTTCCGGTGGTGTGTAAACACCGAGATTCCAATCCGAAACATCACATTGGCCAAAATTGTTACTACCCACTGCCACAACCGAGCCATCCGCCATCAACCCCAATGAATGGTTATCGCCACATGCAACCTGGATGATATTCAGCCAACTGGACACTTCTGTTTCACCGTATCCACCATAACCTGCCGATGCAACATAACCGTTGGATCTCAAACCGATCGTATGTTGAACGCCTGCAGCAACCTGAGTCATATTTAACCAACCACCCACATTACATTGGCCATAATAACAGTCTCCCTGATATAAAACCGTGCCGGATGAAGTCACGCCGAGGGTACTGCTGGCACCGGCTGCAATGCCCGTAATATCCGTCCAGGTGCTAACTTCACATTGTGAATCGGCATCATTTCCCACGGCCACAGCCGTGCCGCCTTCATACAGACCCACCGTGTGCGAACCGCCCGCTGCGACCTGGGTGATTCCCACCCATGCGTCCACGTTACACTGGCCGCTGTCGTTGTTTCCCACTGCCACAACGGAATGGTCCGATCGCAAGCCGATGGTGTGGAAATCTCCGGCGACAACTTGAATGATATCCGTCCAAGAACTTACATCGCACTGGCCCTGATCGTTATTTCCTGTTGCCACAACCGTACCGTCGGAATTTAGGCCGACGGTGTGGGCATTACCGGCAGCCACCTGGATGATGTCGGTCCACGGGCTCACATCGCACTGACCGTCATCATTATTGCCTACGGCTATAACGGTGCCGTCTGCATTGAGACCGACCGTATGCATGGCCCCCCCGGCGATTTGAGGCTGAGCTGAAAATGCTGAGCCTGTGAATCCAAACGCTCCCAAGATGAAACCCATCAATAGAATAGAAGTGATGCGAAATTTTTTCATTTGCCCCCCAGTTTGCCGTATCGTTATAGACTTGGCCTAAAAAGAATAGAATGAATCGATTCATATATCGCAAAAAAAATGCCAATTCGGCGGATTGGGAACGATCAGGATCGGGCGGGCCCGTTTGATAAGAAAACGGTTTTAAATCATGGTGTTGGGAGGTTAATGGCGTTAAACCTCGTCTGAATTATCAGATGGGTTGACTGAAAAATAGAGCCGTGATGTGTGTTTTTCGATACGCATACCGTATACGAAACGATACTAAAGATACAGGTAAGCACACCGTCATTGTCTTATCTTCAAATAAACCGGGAAAGAACTTTATTGTATGACTGCACCCGTTTAAAAATGCTGTAAACGTTATAAAATATTTGCGGATCTTCGTTTAGGGGAGAAAGTTCTTTTAATAATTTCTGCGGCGAAAAGCTTTCTTTTTTTTTCGCTTTCCGCCTGGATCTGCTGGTCTGACTTTAATGTTGTTGCCGTCTAAACGGCTGCCGTTCAATGCCTTGATGGCCTGATCGGCTTCGGAGTTGCTGGGCATTTCAATAAAACCGAACCCTTTGGGTCTACCGGAAAACCGGTCTTTGATCACCTTGACACGATCCACTTCTCCAAACTCGGCAAACATTTTTTTTAAGTTATCTTCAGTGGTGGTAAAAGATAAATTGCCCAGGTAGATATTCATATAGGATACCCGTCACCCTTCGCGTGGAAATGACAAGGGGCAGCCTCCTTGCATAGGATGCGTGCCCCTTGAATAAAGACAATAGATTCTAGCTTACTGTGACATTTTTTGCCGCCGGGCCTTTGGGGCCCTGCTCGATGTCAAATGTAACCTGATCGCCTTCGCTCAAGCTTTTAAAGCCGTCTGCGTTGATGGCGGAATGGTGAACGAACACATCGGGTCCGTCTTCCTGTTCGATGAAGCCGAAGCCTTTGTTGTCGTTAAACCATTTAACTGTTCCGTTGGCCATGGTGTGACATCCTCCTTTCTATAAAATGCTCAAAATTTTAAACTGGAGGATGTAACACTCGGAAATGATTTGTTCCTTCAGAAAAAAACCGCTCCACCAATACAGGGTGGAGCCATGTTGAATGTGCAATCATAACATCATTTGCACTTAAATCAACCGAATTTTTTGTACCGGCGCGTGGTTTCAGCTTCTCATTGAAAACAATCCGTTTTACGCGGCGTATGGATCGCGAAAGGCTGCTGTAAGAATGGCAATCCAGATTATTTTTGCGTCTGGTCATCCTTCTTTTTATCGGATATATCGGTCCGGGTCTTTTCCTGATCTTTTTTCGTGAATGTTTTTTTTAGCTCCTCCTTGGATGCTGTAAAGCCTTCCTTGATCTGCTTGCCGGTGTCCACTACCCCGTCTTTAATTTGACGGCCGGTTTCTTTGATGTCCGACCATACCTGATTGGCGGTTTCTTTAGCTTCTTCTTGAAGGGTTTCAGCCATTGCCGGCATCCAGGTGATTCCACAAAAAACGGCCACCAGAACCGCCAACTGCATGTATTTTGAAATCTTCATGTCGGTTCCTCCTTGTTTAAATGCCCATGGGCACTGTTTTTTATTTTAAAGGAATGTTTGTACAAACTTCAAGCATTTTTGGTGCGATGGTATCCTCACATCAAAACTGAATCCCAAAGCAGAGGGGAATTAGCGCAAAAAATTCAGATTGGGTCGTTTCAGTTGTTGGGGATCGCTTTGGAAGAAGGTATGCAGTACGGCTTCCAAGGCCTCAAAGTCATGGGCATTGCGAATGCGGTTGAATAGCGTGTTGCCGAAAACAAAGTTGGCCGCCAGGTAGGCGCCATATCGTTTGAAGCGTCGCAGCGCGCTGATGAATTCAAAGTGTTCTTGCAACAGATGCATCAACCGCAGGGCGATGGAGAGGCATCGATCCGCGCCGGTTTTCTTGCCTTGGATCCATTGGGAAAATAGCCAGGGACGGGCAATGGCAATTCGTCCCAGCGCCACACCATCGCATCCCGTGGTTTGCAGCATCTTTAGGCAATCATGCGGGTCGAAGACATCGCCGTTGCCAAAAACCGGGATTTGCACGGCTGCCTTAACCCGGCCGATATACTCCCATCTGGGCGGTCGGTTGCGTCGATCCGGGGCTGTGCGGGGATGAAAGACCAGTGCGTCCACACCCACATCCTCGAGACGGCGCGCAAAGTCAACCGGTATTTGCGGGTCATCGCGCCAGCCGGTGCGAAACTTGACGGTCATTGGGCACTGGATGGCTTTACGAATTTGCCGCAGCATGTCCAGGGTCGTGCGGGTATCTTTAAGCAATGCGGCCCCCTGGTTGTGCTTGCAAACTGCCGCTGCGCAGCATCCCAGATTGATATCCACTCCCCACAGCTTTTCAGCCTCAATACGTTGAGCCGCCAATGCCATCCGATGCGGTTTGTTGCCCACGATCTGAATGGCCAAATGATCCGCTTCCTCATCGCGCCATCGAAAATAGGGGGAGCAATATCGGTTTTCCTGGGGAATACGGCCGGCGCTGCACATTTCGGAATACATTAAACCGCAGCCACCCAACTCATCCAATACCTGGCGAAAGGCCACATTTCCCAGATAGGTCATGGGTGCCAGCACCAACCGGTTGGGAATGGTCCGGTTGCCGATTTCTAACTGTCGGTCTAATAGGGCCGGCAATTCCGGGGAGATTGAGTCGGTCATTATTGATAGAGTCACTTTCCATAAAATTTGCTGATCTACCTACTATAATTCATGATCCGGATCCATAACAATACGGGCGATATTGATTTTAGATGGATCCATAACATTTTTCTTGACAAAGAGGTCAAAAACTTTAATTATTCGGTTTTTCGAAAGTCTGAGGACTGTTTTTTGGAGGAAACATCTATGTACGCTGTGGTAGCCACTGGTGGCAAACAGTATAAAGTTCAAGAAGGCGATGTGCTCAAGGTTGAGAAACTGACCGGTGAGGTTGGTTCTCAAGTCGCCTTTGATCAGATCCTGATGATGTCCGACGGTGATCAAGTGAAAGTCGGGCAACCTGTTCTTGAAGGCGCCCAAGTCAAAGGGCACATCGTCGAGCAAGGCAAACACGCAAAAATAATTGTCTTCAAGTATAAACGCCGTAAACGTTATCGTCGCAAGCAAGGCCATCGTCAGCCGTATACGGCTGTAAAGATTGACGCCATCGAGGCCTAAGCAAAAATACAGGAGCAACGTACAATGGCACATAAAAAAGCGGGCGGAAGCTCTAAAAACGGTCGCGACAGCAATGGCCAGCGCCGGGGCGTGAAGCGCTTCAGCGGTCAGTTTGTCAAAGCCGGCAATATCATCGTACGCCAACTGGGCACCCCGATTCATCCCGGCAACAATGTCGGCTGTGGAAAGGATTACACCCTTTTTGCCAAAATCGATGGGATTGTGACCTTTGAACGCAAAGGTCGCTCCGGCAAAAAGGTCAGTGTCTATGCCGCGTGAAGTTCATTGATGAAGCGACCATCATCGTCCAGTCAGGCAACGGCGGACGCGGCTGTGTCAGTTTTCGGCGCGAACGCTACGTTCCCCGTGGCGGTCCGGACGGCGGTGATGGCGGCAAGGGTGGCGATGTCATCCTAAAAACCACTCCCCGCAAGCGAACCCTCTTCCACCTTCAGAATAAAAAACAACACAACGCCGCCAACGGCGGTCACGGTCAAGGCAGCCAAAAGACCGGACGCGGAGGTGCGGACTTAGTCATCGAGGTGCCGCCGGGAACTTTGGTCACCGAGATCGAAAGCGGTGCGGTGATCTGCGATTTGGTAACTGTCGATGATCAGTTTGTGGTGGCCCGGGGCGGCCGGGGCGGTCAGGGCAACATGCGCTTTAAATCGTCTACCCATCGAACGCCGCGGTTTGCCCAGCCTGGAGAACCAGGACAGACCCGGACCTTGAAGCTCGAGCTGAAACTGCTGGCCGACATCGGTATCGTGGGGCTGCCCAACGCAGGAAAATCCACTTTGATCAGCATCCTCTCTTCGGCCCGACCCAAAATTGCCGATTATCCATTTACCACTTTGATCCCCAACCTGGGCGTGGTGCAATCTCGCAATGCCGAACCTTTTGTGGTGGCCGATATTCCCGGTTTGATTGAAGGTGCGCATCAGGGTGCCGGCTTAGGAGCACAGTTTCTGCGCCATGTAGAGCGCACCCGCCTCTTGGTGCACTTGATTGATGCCAGCGTTTTGGACCCGGAGGACCCACTGGCCGCATATCATGTGGTAAACAAGGAGCTGGCCGGTCACAGTCGCGCCCTTGCGGAAAAGCCCCAGATGGTGGTACTGAATAAACTTGACATCGACGGCGCCGGAGCGTTGGCTGACCATTTCTGCCAGGCCCTTGACGCCATAACGGTGCTAAAAATGAGCGCGGCCACACACCAAGGACTGGTTCAAGTGAAATCTTGCATGCTGCAACAATTAGAACGACTGGATGAACATCTTAAATAAAAGCCGGCAAATGCCCCCTAAAATCGGTTTGTTTGGCGGAACATTCAATCCCCTGCATCTGGGTCACCTGCAAGTCGCCAAAGATGTGCTGCAGCAGTTCGATTTGGACCAAATCCATTTTATTCCCTGTGCGCTGCCGCCCCACAAAACCAACGAACCTCTGGCGGAAGCCGAACACCGTCTCGAAATGGTTCGTCTGTCGGTGATCGACCAGCCTGAGTTGACGGCATCCGACGTTGAAATAAAAAGAAAGGGACCCTCATATACCTGTGATACACTTCGCATCTATCGACGGGAGATTTTACCGGACGCCCGGCTCTATTTCATGGTGGGTTTGGATGCTTTTTTGGAGATTCATACATGGAAGATGTTTTTACGCTTATTTGATGAAGTCGAATTTATCGTGATGAGCCGACCCGGATTTGCGCATTCCACGACCACGCTGCTGGATAAAGCAGTTGCTTATGTGCAAACACATATTTCGCCGAATTATGGACTTGCCGGCGGTGAAAAAATGATTGACCATCCCAGCAGACCGCCCATTTATTTGGCTGCTGTCAAGCCCATAGACATAACCTCAACAAAAATCCGCCAAAAGATTCAAAATGGTGCTTGTATTGATCGATGGGTCACTCCCGCAGTGGCCCGGTATATTGAAAAAAAGGGATTGTATCGATGAACAGGAACCTTGTTCCCGACCTGGATCAATATGTGGCTGCAGCCCTTGGCAAAAAGGCCGGAAACATTGTGGCTCTGGATGTTCAGGGTCTGACATCCATTGCCGATGCTTTTGTTATATGCAGCGGCAGCTCCAATCGTCAGGTGCGTGCCATAGCCGACCACATTGAACGGGCATTAAAAGACCAAAACATTCACTCACTGAGCATTGAAGGTAAAAGCGAGGCCCATTGGGTGTTGATGGATTACGGCCATGTGATCATTCATGTGTTTTACGATGAGACGCGGCGATTCTATGATCTGGAAGGGCTATGGTGCGATGCCAAAAGAATTACCACAAAAAGTATGCAGGCGCAGCCGCAATCCAGCGACGATTCATTCGAGGGAGAAGAAGTCGTTATTGAATAAACTTTTACGCTGTTGATTGGAATTTAAAATGCAACGACCCAAACCTGTGATGTTGATGATTTTGGATGGCTGGGGAATTCGCCCGGCAGACGCCGGCAATGCCGTTACCCTGGCGCGCACACCTAATTTAGATCGCTATTTGGCCGCTTATCCGCACACCCAGCTGCAAACATCAGGCGAGGCTGTGGGATTGCCCGACGGGGTGATGGGCAACTCCGAAGTGGGCCACCTCAATATCGGCGCGGGCCGTATCGTTTATCAAGATCTCAAACGGATCGATTTGGCCATCAAAGACGGCAGTTTTTTTGATAACGCGGCGATCAATGCGCTTGCCCAATCGGTTCTTGAAAAACACCAACCCCTGCATTTGATGGGGTTGGTATCGGATGGCGGGGTGCACAGCCAACTGACCCATTTGTTCGCCCTGCTGGATTTGGCCAAACGCAAGGGCCTTGAAAAAGTCTTTGTGCATGTGATTTTAGACGGCAGGGATACAGCCCCTGACGCAGGGGTGGGGTATGTGACCCGGCTTCAGGCACACATTCGGCGCCTCGGCGTGGGGACCATTGCTTCCATATGCGGCCGCTATTACGCTATGGATCGTGATACCCGCTGGGACCGCACCGAACAAGCCTATCGCCTCTATACCCAGGGCATCGGCATACCAGCGCAAGATCCGGTGGCCGCTATTAAAGCCGCCTACGATAAGGGTGAGACCGATGAATTCGTCAAACCCATTGTCCTGGCCGATGACCGGGATCAGCCTCTTGCCTGCATTCAAGACGGGGCGGGCGTTCTATTTTTTAATTTTCGTGCCGACCGGGCGCGACAGGTCACACGGGCATTTACCGAAACGGCCTTTGATGGGTTTCATCGTGACAATCGGCCGCGCCTAAGCGGTTTCGTGTGTCTGACCCAGTACGATGAGAACTTTGCTTTGCCCGTGGCTTTTGGACCCGTGCACCTGGATGCGATCTTGGGGGAAATTATCAGCAACCAGGGGCTGAGCCAGTTGCGCATTGCTGAGACTGAAAAATATGCCCACGTCACCTATTTTTTCAATGGCGGCGAAGAAAAACCCTTTGCCGGTGAAGACCGTTGCCTGGTGCCATCACCCCGCAACATCCCCACATACGACCACCAGCCGGAAATGAGCGCTGTGGCTGTAACCGAAGAGGTGCTCAAACGCGTCGCTTCGGACCAATACGATTTTATGGTGCTCAACTTTGCCAATATGGACATGGTGGGCCACACCGGGAAATTGGATGCAGCCATCAAAGCCTGTGAAACGGTAGATCGGTGCGTAGGAATGATTGCGGAAGCGATCCTGGCCAAGGACGGCGCTATATTGATCACTGCCGATCATGGCAATGCCGAAACCATGATCGAGGCCAATGACCGTGTCCATACGGCGCATACCACCAACCCGGTTCACCTGTTGTATATCAACAACCAGCAGAAAACAGTCCAACTCGAGCCCGGCGTCTTGGGTGATATTGCGCCCACCATTCTGGATGTGATGCGCATCGCTCAGCCACCCCAGATGACGGGCGGCACGTTAATTCAACATTAGGCTGTGACCGCAGAGCAAGAGATGACCATGGATAGTCTGTCCCAAAGAGATCTAAACGACTTTATCACCGGCCAACCGGTGCGTGATGTGGGGGCAGAAGCCAATCGCCAGAAGGTTGAGCGATTTCTGGTGCAAGTCAAAGGTTACCCCCCCGAATCCATAGAGGTCGATGCGCCCATCTCAATCCGTCTACAGGATGAGACCTATGCCTCCCATGTGGATTTGGTGGTTTCGGTCCATGGCAAACGCTATATGGTGATCAAATGCGCCCCTGGCTCCCTCGCCTCCCGGGAGCGGGAAGTGATTGCCGCTGCCCGCCTGCTGGATGCCTACCAAATTCCGTTGGCGGTCGCCTCGGACGGCAGCACCGCCTTGGTCTGGGACACGCTCAGCGGGCGTAGTCTGGGCCGGGGCTTGGATGCCGTGCCGTCGTTGACCCAAGCCCGAGCAACCTTTGATCCCACCGCCCTCGCATTGTTGGATGAACAACGGCGTGTGCGTCAGTCGCTGATATTTCGGTCCTATGACAGCATGAATGTCAATCGTTTAGGAAATTGTTGATAGATGGATAAACGACACTTTATCCAAATAATTCATAAGAAAGGAGGGCAATCGCAATGGCTATGGACCCAGGAGCGGGCAAAAAAATTGTGGCCACGATTAAAGCAGTTAAAGGTGATTGCGGCGCCGGTCATCAGGAGGGCGAAACATTTGAGATCAGTTGTTACAATCCGGGTAAGTTGTGTGGTTTTTTCTACCATGATATTTTCCCCAGTCTTTCTACCTTTCAATTTGGAGGAGATCTTCCCTGGTGGAACGGCGATACCATTGAACTGCAGTGCCCGGACGCCCATAACCTGGTAACCTTGGCATTGGAGAGAATTGATCGGAACTGATATTTCAAAATGTCCAGGATGCGCGTCACCCAGATGCTCAAGATGCGACCTTACTGCATAATAATGAACGCGTTAGGATGAATAATGGCTGCAAACGAAAAGGACCAAAGACATGTTCTGACCATGCTGGTTGATAACGTTCCCGGGGTTACGGCTCGCGTTGTCGGACTATTCGCCGGCCGCGGCTATAATATTGAAACCATCTGCGGTGCACCGACCCACGATCCGGAAGTTTCCCGTATTACCATCACCACATGGGCCGTGCCATCCCAGCTTGAGATGATCATGAAGCAGCTCCGGCGTTTGATCAACGTGATCAAGCTGGCCAACATGACCACCGAAGATGCTGTGCGCCGCGAGATTGCCCTGATCTATGTCAAAGCCAATCCGAGTGATCAGGCTGAAATCTGCCGAGCCGTTGAGGCATACAACGGCCGTATCCTCCACTACGGTCACTCGCATCTGGTGACCGAAGTTATCGGTCATGAAAAAAAAATAAACGCATTTATCTGCTTTTTGAAGCCCTTCGGGATCAAGAAGGTCGCGCGATCCGGTGAATTGGCGCTCTATCGGGATACAGAGTAGACGCCACTATTGCCCGGCAACATCATTACCGCAGTGTTTGCACACCTGGGCCCTTTTTTTGATGATTTCGGCGCAAAAGGGGCACTCGCGGGTAAAATGGCGTTGGTGGATTTTACCAATAGCCGCCTCAATGGTGTTTTGCAGAATTTCATTTCCGGCCCGCATACAGCGCAGCGCTTCAACGGCCTCCACAACACCGATGTCGCCGATCATCTCGGCAGCCTTAATCCTCACCCGGGCCGGTTCGCACGGATCGGACAGCAGTTGCATCACCGTGGCATCATCTTTGTTGACGTAGCAATCGGCTAGAATGGAAAAACCTTTTTTAATGTTGGCATTGAGAGCCTCTTGTTCAGCCACGACCTGGTCATCAATGATCTGGCCCTTAGCGCCATGCGGACTGAAAACCGGCATGCATTCGTACTGATCGGTGCCCGGATAGTTAAAGCAGCGCATTGAAGCCCTTTGCGCATAGTTCTTTTCCAAATCATCCCAGCCTTGTGTGTACAGGGGGCACTCGTCATTGAAACATAAGAAAAGAAAGGGCTCACCCCACCCCAATCCATCCGAGAAATTTACCGGTGGAACTTCCCAAAGGCTCATCTCTTGCTGACAGTGGGGACATTTGGGTTTTTTCATCTCAAGAACCCGCTCAAGGTATTGCTGTTTGGTCTCTATGGCCATCGATGGTCTCCATTTCGCGCAATTAATCGCTTAAAAAATTAAAATACCGCCTAAACTAAGGCGCCCGCAGCCATTGTCAATGCGTTTCAGATGCTATCTAATAGCAATCATTTTACCCTTGCACAATTGTGGATCGAGCAGTATCTATTCAAGCGCAGATTGTTTGTGTACAAACCTCTTTGCCCAGAGGTTCGACCTAATGATTAAAGATAGAATAAAATAACCAGAAAGGCGGCTGTTCTTGCCTCCTCAGCACTCTACAATTGCCCAACGGCAGGAACCGGGCATCGACGTGCAGGCCCTGGCGACCCTGATCGCCCGCACACAGACCCAAGACGGCGAGATTCCCTGGTGGCCTGGGGGTAAAACCGATCCATGGGATCATGTGGAGGCTGCTATGGGTCTGACCATCGGCGGCAAATGGTCTCCGGCCCGCAAAGCATTTGGCTGGCTGGCCCAAAGGCAATTGGCCCATGGCGGTTGGTATGCTGCCTATGAAAACGGCAGGGTCACGGACGATACCCAGGAGACCCATCATGCCGCTTATATGGCAGTGGGGCTTTACCACTACTATTTGGTGACCGGCGATCATGAATTTGTGCGCCACCTGTGGCCTACCCTTGAGGCCGCCGTAACATTCGCTATACAATGGCAGGCTCCCGGCGGTGAAGTATACTGGGCTCTTAATGGGCGAGGTCAATATGACCCGATGGCGCTACTGGCCGGCAGCAGCTCCATTTGTTTGAGCCTAAAATGCGCTTTGGCATTGGCCCGCATCGCGGGTCAACAGCGACCCGCATGGCATGCGGCACTGGTGCGCCTTAAGGCGGCGATTCAGACGAAACCGCAGCATTTCAATATGACCAAAGCGCGCTTTTCCATGGATTGGTTTTATCCTATCCTGGCAGGCGCACTCACCGGTCCGGCTGCCCAGGAACGGGTGGATGCCCACTGGAAAAAATTTGTAATTCAGGACATGGGTGTGCGTTGCGTCTCAGATCAGCCCTGGGTGACCCTTGCAGAATCCGCAGAATTGGTGCTGGCCTTGGCGGCTATGGACAACGATGTGCTGGCCCATATCGTATTTAACTGGATCAGTGGTCGTACATTTGACGATGGCACCTTTTTGTGCGGTTTTACCTATCCCGATATGGTCATCTGGCCCGAGGAGAAAATCTCCTGGACCAACGCCGTGGTTCTGATGGCCGCCGATGCCCTCTACGACCTCACCCCGGCCGGCAAGCTGTTCAACCATAGATATTGGGAATCAAAAGGGCTCTAATTTTTGTTCATTAGCTTAAAACTTAACGCTTTAAACTTAAAACCCCGGCGCCTCCCAAGGTGACAACCGTTATTTAAACGATGCAGGTGCCCCATTCCATAACAAATTTAATTCGAGATAGCAGCACCGGCCATGCGCAAAGACCACCGTCCATATGTGATTAAAAAAGCCTGGCTCAAGTTCCAGAAGTTTTATGTACGTCATTTTATCCAGCCCCAGCTGGTTGCCTTAGGCAAGGGATTTGCTTTTTTGCGTCCATGGCATGTAGAGTTGTTCGGTGCCCCCATCAAGATCGGCCGTTATGCCACTGTGATCGCCACATCGGACAAGAAGGTACGGTTGTCGGTCTGGCCGGAAAAACAGGGGGAAGGCTGCATCACCATCGGCGACTACACTTTAATCTGCCCGGGAGTGCGGATTAGTTCAGCGAAGCAAATTATTATTGAAGACAATTGCATGTTGGCCAACGGCGTGTACATTACGGATGCGGATTGGCATGGAATTTATGATCGTGTTTCTTTTGGCCAGGCTGTGCCGGTGTATTTATCCG
The DNA here is from genome assembly GCA_050291605.1 of Desulfobacteraceae bacterium. Taxonomy (GTDB): domain Bacteria; phylum Desulfobacterota; class Desulfobacteria; order Desulfobacterales; family Desulfosarcinaceae; genus JARRKU01. The sequence goes on from JBNKKB010000051.1 coordinate 19,059, forward strand.
CGAACGTCTGGGTGGGCGACAGTGCCATTATCTGCAAAGGGGTCAGCATCGGCGAGAACAGTATCATCGGTGCTGGCGCCATTGTCACAGAGTCCATCCCGGACAATTGTATCGCTGCGGGTAATCCCGCTAAAGTGGTTAAACAGCTCGATGCCCAGGAGCGTTATACCACCCGTGCGGACTGGTACGCCGATCCCACCCGGCTGGCACGCGAGTTCATCAAATGGGAGCAGGCGGTGCTGAAAGGCAATACGTTCTATGGCTGGTTGAAGCATCTGCTATTTCCTTCGCACAATGACTGACGCCGCGTCAAAGTCTTCGCTCGGGTTTTCATATGGGTCTGTCCCCATCTCATCTCTTTTTAAATAAGCTTCTATTAAAAAACGACAACTTTCTACACCCTGGGAGATAAAATACATGAAGAGCACCCGATTAGCGCACCTATAATATATTCTGTGATAAGTTAAAAAAAACAAAAGATACTGGACGGGTCACGGTTTTGTGTAATATGATACCTGTCAGCTGTTTTGATGAAAAAGTTTGGGCGTTCTGTGCGAGTCAATCGCAAGCATATGGGGGATTGATAAGAATTGATAAGAAAGGTGAGAACAAATGAAGACTACAATTTTTAAATCTGCGCTTGTCGTTTTGGCGGGTAGCTTGCTGTTGTTCGGCTGTGCCCAGTCGCCTTTAAACGTCAAAACCATTGCAAAGTCGGAGCACCCGGCAGCCCTTGCGGACAAACTGGCGAAAGAGCTGGCTGCAGCTAAAGAAGATCAAGTTAACGTGCTTTCCCCGACATGGTATTCCCAGGCCCAAGCCTCTCATAAGAAAGCACAGGGCGGGTTAAAAAAAGGGACGGATCTATCCGCGATTTTAGAAAACATTGCCTTGGGTGACGCCCAATTACAGCAAGCCCAAAATTATGCAAAAAACGCCCGGTCTCATCTCAAAGGTGTGATCAAAAGTCGAAACGCCGCCATCAAAGCCGGCGCCAATCAGTTCGGTAAGGAATTTTCCAAACTGGAAAATAGATTTCTCGGTCTGACCCGATCCGTTGAAAATAACAATATCAAGTCGGTCGTCTCGAAGAAAAAAAGCGTTGATGCCCAATACCGCGCACTGGAGTTGCGGGCCATCAAGAACAGCGCCCTCAGCGAAGTACGCCGGATGATGAAAAGAGCCAAAGACGAGGACATGGACGATACGGCACCCACAAGCTATGCGATGGCTAAGCGTAAATTGGCTGAAGCAGATGCATTTATCACTACCAATCGGTATGCGGTAGAGGGTATTGCCCAAAAAGTGCGCACCGCCAAATTCTATGCACAACGCCTGAAACAGATTACCCAGACCAGCCTTAAGCTCGAAGATATGGAGCCTGAAGCTATCGCCTTGTGGATGGAAAGTTACATGTATCAATTTAGCACCCAACTCAAGGGAGCGGACCGGCGTGACGTTTCCTTTGACGAACAGGGAAAAGGCATTATAAGTGATATCGTGTTCATCAAGGAGAATCGCTCGGCATCCGCAGCCCAGCTGGAAGCCAAAAGCGCCCAGATCGCCAAGCTGAACCAACGCATCGCCGATCTGGAAGGCCGCACCTATAAAGAGCGAACCGATAAAGAGCGTTTAGCGGCTGAAAAAAAATTCAACGAGCTCTACAACAAGGTGCAGGGGTATTTTTCTAGTAAAGATGCAGAAGTATACAAACAAGGACAGCAATGTGTCATCCGCCTTAAAGCGATCCAGTTTCCTGTGGGCCAGTCCGTGATTGTATCCAGCAATTATCCTTTATTAAAGACTGTTCAAAAAGCAGTTGATACGTTTGGCCGGCCGGATGTGATCATTGAAGGCCATACCGACAGTACCGGTTCAGCGGCCACGAATCAGCGTTTGTCGCAGAGTCGGGCTGAATCCGTAAAACAATATCTGTTGGCCAACGGCTCGTTACCTGCCAGAAAACTCACTGCGCTGGGTTACGGCTCAAGCCGGCCCCTGGCCTCCAACAAGTCGGCCGCCGGTCGTGCCATCAACCGCCGCATCGACGTGCTGATTAAACCCTATATGAAATAGCTTTTCTGGTGAGCTTCAAAGGGGCGCGGTGTCAGACCGTGCCCCTTTTTTTCGGTAGCTGTGCTGTTTGATTTGGCGGCAGTACGGTTTTCAGGCCGTGTCGGGCTTATCTTGCTTAACGGCAGACATGTAAATTCGGAAAAGAAGCACATTAACAAAGAGCAGCAGAAAAGAACCCGCCACACCGATCAGCGCCCGGATGGCATGGCCCGGGTTGTTTTCGGGCAACAAGCTGCCTGAATATAGTATGGCTGCAATTAAAGGCGCGACATAGCTAAGCACCGTGAGAATGATGATATGCGTATAGGGCCGGGTCGCATGAAAACTTTTTTGGACGGCCTGGATGGGATTACGGCTTTCCAGCACAAGATAAAATAGAGCAAAAGAGAGTCTGACCCAAACCAGAAGGCCTACCAAAATAAAAAGGACGAAGCCGAACCCGGAATTGAATATGGTGTTAAAGGCAGCGGTACCAAAAAGCCGGCCCAAAATAGTAAATCCAAGCAGCGTGCCGATCAAAAGGGCGCCCACGATACCGATCATCAATAAATAGAGGAAGAAAACAGGCTGCCAGACTTTGAGGGCATCTGTTAGAAGCTCTTTGTTCATTGGGTGCTTGTGCTGCGCCTGTTTGGCCATCAGTTGAATCAAAGCAGCCGTATAGACGGGCAGCACCAGTAAATTAAAAGCCCAAGCCATAATAATCATGGGCTGGCTATCCGGCTCGGCAGGCATGGTGATAATCAGGTATTCGACCAATCCGCCCGCCGCTATCCATGGCAGGCACAAGGTTGCGATCTGCGGTAGATTGTTCAGAAAAAAGTAGATTGAATCGGTTAAAATTAATTTAATTTTCATTCCAGGCCTGTTAGCGTGTTCGCGATTTCGGGTTGAGTGCCATCCCGTTTATCCGGGAATAAAGACCGTTTTTTGTATCTTTAGGCGGGTTCCATTGCAAGGGTAAAATGGATTCGTCGCATTTGTGGGATCTGCGGCCCACTGCGATCTGCGGTACCGCATGCTTCATTGACGCGGTGCGACGCCGCTCCCACAGCATGCGGCTCCGGTGGTTACCTGCCGGGCAAATGCTGTCCTTTTTTCTCGGCGAACACAAAACATTGAAAAATAAGAGCGCCGGCCAGGGCCATCATCCCGCTGATGCCAAACAAGGCAAACGAGCCGATCTTTTCATAGAGGGCGCCGCTGATAAAAAACCCCACCATCAACCCTAACCCATAGGTTACGGCATTGTTGAGGGCTTGGGCAGTGGTTTTTGTCTCGGCCGGGGCCAGTTTGTCCATATACAGGATACTGGCCATGTGAAAGGTGCCATAGGTCAGCGCATGTGTGATCTGCAGGGCTAAAATACCTGCGGCCGATTCAACGACCCAGAGACCGGTCCAGCGTAAAACAGCCACGGCAAATGAAAAGACCAGAACCGTTTCGTAGCCAAAGCGCTTAAAAATCCGTTCGGAGAAAATCATGGCCACGATTTCGGAACTCACGGCCGTGGCCCAGCATAAGCCGATGAAAAAATTATCAAAATTTAAATTTCTCAAATGGATCGAGAAAAAGGCATAGTAGGCGCCATGACTGGCCAGCATCAATAAGGCGCATGAGAGAAAGACCGCCACCTTGGCACAGAGCAGCCCTTTGAGTTTGGATCCAAACGGGTGCTGCGGCTTAGGCTGGATACGTGGAAACCCCATGGCCACCATGGCCTGGACCCATGAACCCGCTAATATCAGACTGATGATAATTTTGACCGAATAGAGGTCGATGATACGGCCCAGGACCAGCACCATGGTGATGAAGGCCAGAGAACCCCATGCCCGCATACGGCCATAGCGTTTTTTGTCCCTCCCCAGAATATCCATGGCAAAGGCTTCTAAAAATGCAATCAAGGGCGCATAAAAGATGCCGTAGGCTATGGTGATGGCGAGCATCCAGTAAAAATCAGTAGTAAACAAAAACAGCGCCCACAACGTGGCACTGGCGAAATTACAGCCCAAATAGATAGAGCGACGGCTATGAAATCGGTCGGCCAGGACACTCCAGGCAATGGAAAAAAGGATCATCACAAGGGACCGGGTGGCGGACAATGAGCCGATTTGCCACCCGCTGAAGCCCAACTCATAGCAATAGAGATTAAAAAAAGGCAGGTGAACGCCCATGACGCCGAAGTATATAAAATACTGTGCGGCCACTACCCTGCGGCTGTTGGAGTCTGGTATCATGCCGTCATCCTAAGCAAATCCTTGGCAAACTGCAATTGACAAATACCTTGGGGTCCCCAAGCGGCCATCCTGAGGCCGAGGGGGGATTCATGCGGACCTCCTTTCAGCGCCGCTTATGCTTTCCCGGGCCAGAAGCGCCGGTTTGCCGGTTATGGCGCCATGCAAGTCATGGACCCTCGCGACAGGCCGGCGCGATCCGATTTAGAACTGTAGTTGGTTTTTTATGGCCCGGTCAGGATATGTCCACCGTTACGGACCGGGGTTTTTCCTGTTCGGGTAAAGGAATTTCAATTTTCAGCACACCGTTTTTAAAGCTGGCTTTGATCTTATCGGGCATCACCAAAGCGCGCATGGCAAAGGTGCGTTGAAAATTGCCACAGTGGCGTTCACGACGATAATACTGGTTGTCGTTTACATTCGGCGCAACCGCCCGTTTCCCTTTTATGGTCAGGACATTTTCCTTGACCTCCAATGACACCTCGTTTTTGTCGACCCCGGGCAGATCCACTAACAGGGTCACGCCTTTTTCAGTTTCAAAAATATCCACCAATGGCCGCCACGTGCTGGTTCCCATCTCTTCGTCCGGGATAACGCTTCGGGGAAAAGCGTCCTCAAACAGCCGGTTGATGCGATCCTGCAAAGTGGACAAGTTGCTGAATGGATCCCACTTGCCTTGAGTCATAACGGTACCTCCTTTCGGAACCATGCACCCTATCCCATAAATGCAACCGTATACGGCCGGGTGGCTTTACAAAGTTAAACACCGATGTTATTTTACAAAATCACTGCGCCAATATGCAAGACCCAGCCTTCGGTGGTGATATGTTGAGGAGATAGTCTTAGCAACCCTAACTTTATAGTCGGCAGGAGTCTTTTATGAATCACATTAGATACCAATTGGGGGATGAATTTGATCGCATCGGATCGCAGATAGAAAAATCGATCCATGACTTTTTTCGCCCCCGGCCGGTCAATCCCATGTTTGCCTGCAAAGATTGCAGCTGGGTCCCCCAGATGGACATGTATGAGACCGAAAAAGAGGTGGTAATCTGGGCCGAACTGGCAGGGGTGGAGAAAGAGGACCTGGAAGTCGAGATCAACAGCAAGGCGGTGCGTATTTTTGGCATGCGCAAGGAGGTGACCCGCGACCCCAACGGCGCGTTTCGGCTGGCTGAAATTCGCTATGGCCGATTTCAACGCGTGCTTTACGTGCCGTCACCGGTGGATCCTGAAGTGGTGGCCACATCATTTGTCAATGGTTTGTTGTCCATTCGCATGGCCAAGCAAGCGGTGCACCGTACCCACAAGATTCCCATCAGTGACGGCTAGCGAAAACCGTTTGCGGCCCTTCGTTATTGTAATCAGTTTTAAACCTTTGTGTTTGTATATACAAGGAGGATTTTATGACCGAAAGTAAACCTTCGGTTTCGTACGATGCAGAGAATCTGCCCGACGCGCTTCCCATTTTGCCGTTATACGATGCGGCCCTGTTTCCCAAAATGGTGCTGCCGTTGGTGGTGATGGTCAAAGATTCGCTTAAGTTGGTGGACGAGGCCATGGCCAAAGATCGCATCATTGGATTGGTGGTCTCGAGCAAAAAGGATGATGTGCACTCTGAAACCGAAGGTGACCTGGCCAAGGTGGGCTGCAGCGCCTTGATCCTGAAAATGGCCAAGACCGAGGATGAAAAAGCCCAGATACTCGTACAGGGTTTGAGCCGCTTTCGTATCAAGTCTTACCTGCAGAGCAAATCCTACTTGAGGGCCAAGGTGACGCATTTTGAGGATGTGACCCATGAAGACGATCGTACCTCTGCCCTGATGGCCAACGTGATCAAGCAATTTGACCGCATTGTGGAGCTCTCCCCGGGTTTGCCGCCCGAGATCGGCCAGATGGCAAACTCCATCACGGAACCCGGCACCCTGGCGGACATGATCGCTTCCACCATCAATTCCAGCGCCGAAGAAAAGCAGGCGGTCTTAGAGACCCGGGACACCACCAAACGGTTGCGGATGGTGACCAAACTGGTCAACCATCAGCTCAACATCCTGGAGCTGGGCAATAAGATTCAATCCCAGGTCAAAGGCGATATGGACAAACGCCAACGCGAGTACTACCTGCGGCAGCAGCTCAAAGCCATCAAAGAGGAGTTGGGTGAAGCCGAAGACGAGACGGTTGAGATCGACGAGTACCGCACCAAGATTCACGAGCGCGGTCTGACCGAAGAGGCCATCAAAGAGGCCGAACGGGAGTTGGATCGCCTCTCCAAGATGCATCCCTCCTCGGCCGAGTATACAGTAGCTTCCACCTATCTGGATTGGCTCACCGACCTGCCGTGGCAGAAGGGTACCCAAGACAACATGGATATTAACAAGGCCCGCAAAGTGCTCGATGACGATCATTTCGGGTTGGACAAACCCAAACGCCGCATTGTGGAGTACCTGGCGGTGCGCAAACTCAAACCCGATTCCAAAGGCCCCATTTTGTGCTTTGCCGGTCCCCCGGGCACCGGCAAAACTTCATTGGGCGCATCCATCGCGCGTGCTTTGGGGCGCAAGTTTCATCGTATCTCTCTGGGCGGTGTACGTGACGAAGCGGAAATTCGGGGCCACCGGCGCACCTATGTGGGCGCCCTGCCCGGACGCATCATTCAAGGCCTGCGGCGCGCCGGTTCCAACAACCCCGTTTTCATGATGGATGAAATTGATAAGGTCGGCAGCGATTTTCGCGGCGACCCTTCCTCGGCCTTGCTTGAGGTGTTGGATCCCGAACAAAACCATACTTTTTCGGATCACTACCTGGATGTCAGTTTTGACCTGTCGCGTGTGATGTTTATCTGCACCGCCAATGTGCTGGACACCATCCCCTCTGCGCTGCGGGATCGCATGGAGGTGATTCAGCTCCTGGGCTATACCGAAGATGAAAAGGTCAAAATCGCCCAGCGTTATCTGGTGCCGCGTCAACGAAAAGAAAACGGCATCAATTCCAAACAGATTACCATATCGGTGGGCACCCTGCGCCGCATCATCTCCGGTTACACGCGTGAAGCCGGGCTGCGCAACCTGGAGCGTGAAATCGCCACGGTTTGTCGCGGCGTGGCCACCAAGATCGCCGAAGGCAAGATCAAAAAAGCCGCTATTAAAGTGGAGGATTTGGCTGAGTATTTGGGTCCTGTCAAATTTACATCCGAGGCCAAAGCGCGCCTGACCACACCGGGTGTGGCCATGGGGCTGGCCTGGACACCGGTGGGCGGCGATTTGCTCTTTATCGAAGCGACCGCCATGAAGGGCAGCAAAGGCCTGACCCTGACCGGGCAGTTGGGAGACGTGATGAAAGAGTCCGCCACCGCCGCCATGAGTTTCATTCGGGCGAATGCCAAACAGCTCAATGTGGACGAGGATTTTTACACACACACCGACATCCATGTCCATGTGCCTGCCGGCGCCATACCCAAAGACGGCCCCTCGGCCGGTGTGACCATGATGACGGCTTTGGTCTCTTTGCTAACCAACAAAAAGATCCGCAAGGATTTGGCCATGACGGGCGAGATAACCCTTCGCGGGCAGGTGCTTCCCGTGGGCGGTATCAAAGAGAAGATGCTGGCCGCCCACCGGGCGGGTATCAAAATGGTGATCATGCCCAAAGAAAATGAAAAGGACCTGATCGACATTCCTGCAAAAGTGAAAAAAGAGATCAAGTTTCACTTTGTCGATAAAATGATGGATGTGGTGAAGTTGGCCCTCGTAAAGTAGGATAAAAGCGAAGAACTGCAAATGGACTATTTTCGGCGTAATCGCACCCCGCCCGCTGTGCACCATTGGCTAAACCTTAAGGACATTAGATTAATTCTATACGCGTTGCCCGCCGCGTTATGCAGTTGCCTCTTGCTGCTGGCCTGCAGCGGCATCTCCCCATATTACCCGCCGTCGGAGCCGCCCCCACCCGCACCGAAGGGCTATCCCAAGCCCTACCGGGTCATGGGAACCTGGTATCAGCCCATTGCCAATGCGCGCAATTTCGAACAGCAGGGCAAAGCTTCCTGGTATGGTGAAAAATTTCATGGCCGTAAAACTTCAAACGGTGAAATTTATGATATGTACGCTATGACGGCGGCCCACAAAACCCTGCCCCTGGGTACCTATGTGCGGGTAAACAATTTGCAAAACGGACGCCATGTGGATGTGCGCGTCAACGACCGGGGACCTTTTGTGCAAGGCCGCATCATCGATTTGTCCTACACCGCCGCCGAGCAGATCGGCCTGGTAGGGCCCGGCACGGCGCAAGTGCGCATCGAAGCCTTGGGCGCGCCGGCGCCTGCAACGGCCGACGGTCAAAAACCCCGATATGTACCCATTGATTACTACTCGGGCAACTTTACTTTTCAAGTGGGAGCATTTACTGAACACACCAATGCGGCACGATTGGTGGATAAGCTGGGCCAGCGCTACCAGAACGCTCACATGACCACCTTTTTTGACGGCATGCGCACCTTTTACCGCGTCCGTGTGGGCCACACCGACTCACTGGAAGCCGCCCAGGAATATGAAGCACAGCTAATCCGGGAAGGGTTTGACGGGGCGTTTGTTGTGGCGGAGTGAGAAAGGATGTCATTGACGGTGTCACTTGAAAAGGTCATTTTTCTGGATCGCGACGGTGTGATCAATGTGGACTCGTCTGAGTATATCAAGTGTTGGGAAGAGTTTGAATTTCTTCCCGGCAGTCTTGAAGCCATGGCCGATCTGAGCCGGGCCGGTTATCGCTTGATTCTGATTACCAACCAATCCATCATCGGTCGGGGCATGGTGCCGCCGGCCGTGCTGGAAGATATCCACCAGCGTATGCGCCAGGCCGTTGAAGCCGCCGGGGCAAAGATATGGGACATCTTTTTTTGTCCCCACCGGCCGGATGAAGGATGCGACTGCCGCAAGCCTGAGCCCGGTATGATCTTCCAGGCCAAGACGCGCCACGGTATCGATTTGCTGCAGAGCGTGATGATCGGTGACAATGCCAAGGATGTGAAGTGCGCGCTCAATGCCGGTTGCGGGGCCACCCTCCTTGTTCAAACCGGATGCGGGCCCCGGGCCCAAAAAACACTGGCCGCCCAGGGCATTCAACCCACTGCCGTTGTGGCTGATTTAAAGGCCGCCGCCCATCTTATATTGACCGGTCAGCTTCCTGTTGCCTCGGTGCCATGATCGACACGTCCACCACCCAGCTTGAAGGGCGCATCGAGCGCATCACCTTTCGCAGTGACGACACCCATTTTATGATTGCCAAATTTCGGGTGGCCCAAAACCAGAGCATGGTTACCGTGCTGGGGCACATGCCTGAATCGCGTCCCGGTGAAATCTTGCGCTTGAAAGGCAACTGGTCCCAGCATCCGCGCTATGGTCAGCAATTTAAAGTGCAGCAATTCGAAGTGCTTTTGCCAGCCGATGTGGATGAAATACGGCGCTACCTCTACTCCGGAATGATTCAAGGCATCGGCCCTAAAACAGCCGATCGATTGATTGCCCACTTTCAAAAAGAGACCCTCAGCGTCATCGAGCAGCAACCCCAACGCCTTGCTGAAGTCAAGGGCATCGGACGGCACAAAGCTGATCGCATCCACCAGGCCTGGCAGGCCCATCACGGCGTGCACACCCTGATGAAGTTTTTACAAGACCACGACATCAAGCCCGCCTATGCCGCCAAAGTCTATAAAACCTACGGCCCGGATGCCATCCGGATTCTACGCCACGATCCCTATCAGGTGGCCGCCGATATACCGCGCATCGGTTTTTACATTGCCGATGCCGTCGTCAGACAATCGGATCTGCCCATCGATGAAGCCGAGCGCGCCGCCGCCTGTATCCGCCATCTCCTATGGGCAGCCTGTGACAAGGGCCATAGTTTTGTGGCCGGGCAGGCATTGGAGAGCCGTTGCGCTGAAGCATTCGAGCTGGATTATGGCGCCGTTCAAAGTGCGTTGGACCACCTGAACCAGGCCGGCGAAATTGTCATCGATACCGATGCCCCCCATTCGCCGGTCTATTTGGCGGAATTGTACCATGCCGAAGTGGGCGTCGCCCAGAGGCTCGGGGCCATGCTCACCATTCCGGTGCGGATGCCCCGGGTGGACAGTGATACCATTATGGCTGCTGTGGTGCAGCGTTTGGCCATCACCCTGTCGGACAGGCAAATGCAGGTCCTGCAAAGCGTGTTTCAAGAGCGCGTGGTGATCATCACCGGCGGCCCGGGCACAGGCAAGACCACGCTGATTCGAGCTATCGCGGCGCTTTTCGATGCCATGGGACGACTTTATTGTCTGGCGGCGCCCACCGGTCGAGCGGCGCGCCGTATGGCGGAAGTCACCCGACGGTCGGCAGCCACGGTGCACAAATTGCTGGGCTACAACCTGGCCGAGGGCCATTTCGAACACGACCAGGACAATCCTCTGGATACCGAAGCCCTGATAGTGGATGAAGCCTCCATGGTGGACTTGCCGCTGATGGTCGGCATCGTCAAGGCCCTGCCCCATGGCGCGGTGTTGATTCTGGTGGGTGACGAGTTCCAATTGCCGTCGGTGGGGCCCGGTACGGTTTTGGCCGACCTGATCAACTCCCGGGCCGTTAAAACCTTTGGCCTTGAAAAGGTGTATCGTCAAGCCGATAAAAGTCCCATCATTGCCAATGCTCACAAAGTGCGCCAGGGCGAGCTGCCCCAGCTGCCTGCCTTGGCCCAGGAGACGCCCTTAACCGAATTTAGTTTCATTGAACAGAGCGATCCGCAAAAGGTGGCCCGTACCATTGTGACCCTATGCGCCGATGTCATTCCCAATCAGTTGGGTCTGGACCCGGTGCGCGATCTGCAAGTGCTCACCCCCATGCACAAAGGCGCACTGGGGACAATTGAACTCAACCGTAAACTGCAAGCGGCCCTCAATCCACGCCAGGGCAATCCATCTGTATTCGGCTTAGGCGACAAAGTGATGCATCTGCGCAACAACTACTCAAAAGAGGTTTTCAATGGCGAGATCGGTACGGTGTGCCAGGCGGGCGGAAAAGATGTCTCCTTGAAAGTGGCCTACGAAAAGCGTCAGGTGGTCTATGATGATGCCGATCTGGATGAGTTGACCTTGGCCTACGCTATCTCGGTACACAAATCCCAGGGTTCGGAATACCCTGTGGTGATATTGCCGCTGGTAACCCAACATTACGTGATGTTGCAACGCAATTTGCTTTACACGGCCTTGACCCGTGCCCAAAAGATGGTCATCGTCATCGGCTCACCCAAGGCGGTACGTATCGCCGTGCAGACCGACCCACCCCGCTGGCGGCAGTCGCTGCTGGCCTGGCGCCTGAATCCGGATATGTATAAAGAATGGTTTTAGGTTTCGGAATCAGACGAATCGGATGAATCGGACGGCCCAGAGGGTTCCGGTGCAGGCACCGGCACTTTGTAAAACGACACCCCCTCCTGGCGCAGGGTCTCTTCCTCTTTGGCGGTGCTCACACCGCGGATATTGCGGGGTTCGTTCACACCATAGTGAATTTTAAGGGCTTCGGTGGCAAAATTGGCGCCTACGTTTTCAAAATTTTGATCCACGTAATGCGCGATGGCATGGGCCATGGTTTCCGGGTCGGGCAAAGGGCCGTCCGGCAGTGATTGGCCGGAGGGCTTGCCCTTGATGGCAAAGGTCGAAGGGACCTGGCACACCTGGGTGTCGTTACACATCGGGCAGGCGATCAGGCCCGCTTTCTGCTGTTTGCTAAAGGCTTTATAGTCTTCAAACCAGCCTTCAAAGGCGTGTCCGTTTTGGCATTGTAAATCGTAAGCAATCATGGTCTATTCTCAATTTGTATATGTCTGACCCAAAATTATCATAATCTTCAGTCAGTTTAAAGAAATTATTGACATGCGGCCCTATTTTGTCAAAGAATACGCCACATTCCAACGCTGGGGAACCTATATCCAAGGGAGCGTAGAAAATGAAGCGAACGATGATGACCGTGATATTGAGCCTGTTGGGCCTTGGTCTGATGACCGCCATGGCTACAGCCAAAACCCTCTATGTGGCCGAAGGGGCAAACGGGCCCACCATTACCCTGCGCACCGGACCGGGATCCGATCGTAAGATCATCGCCCTGCTGCCCACCGGCCGCGCACTCGAAGTGGTGAACGTCGGCGATGACTGGACCGAAGTTCGAACCGGCGGCGGCAAGCAAGGCTGGGCGCTGACGCGCTATCTTACCAGCGAAGAGCCGGCTGCCAGAACATTGGCACGTTTGCAGGGCCAGTACGCCCAACTCAAGGAAAAGCATCAGGCCCTGCAGCAGCAACTCGGCCAGATGAGCACTCAAGGCAAAAATCTCTCCGGTGATTTGACCCAGACCCAGGCGGCCCTTGCAAAGCTCACTACAGAGCATGAAACCCTTAAAAAGGAGTCCAAAGAGTTTTTGAAACTCAAGGCCAAGTATGAAAAAGCCCTTAAAGATGCCACCAACGCACGCACCCAGCAGGACAACTTGGAGCAGGAGCTGCAGGCCCTTTACAGCAGCCAGATCCTGAGAGGCGTTTTGATAGGCGGCGGCCTGATCATATTGGGTTTCATCACCGGTTTTGTTTTAAAACGCCCCAAGCGCAGGTCTTCTTTATTGTAGTGAATGATTGATCATACATGGGCTGTTCTTTGGGGATTTCAAATGCAATGGGTGAAGTCCCCTCTTTATTTTGACAGCCCTTGCCCCCAAGGACCCTATCCCGAAGCGTGATGCAATGGCAGATATAAAAACGGATGTATTGGTCATCGGCAGCGGTATTGCCGGTCTGATGTACGCCATCAAAGTGGCAGCGCAGGGTAGCGTGGCCCTGGTGACCAAGAAAGAGGCCATGACCAGCAGCACCAACCTGGCCCAGGGTGGCATCGCCTCGGTTTTCGGCAACAGCGACAGCTTTGATATGCATATCGAAGACACCCTGGCTTCGGGTGATGGCCTGTGCAACCGCGATGTGGTCGAACATGTGGTCCAAGCCGGACCCGGAGCCATCACCGAATTGATGGAGATGGGGGTAAAGTTCAACCTGCGCCGGGATAGTGCCGGGACCCGTGCCGCTCCACCCGCATTTGACTTGGGCCGAGAAGGCGGCCACAGCAAAAACCGCATCGTACACGCCCATGACATGACCGGTCAGGAGGTCGAACGGGTGTTGGTGGACCATGCGCGCAGCCATCCCAACATCACCTTATATGAAAACCACATGGCCATTGATTTGATCACTATGTCCACCCGCATGCGGCGCGGCACCATCACCACCACCCACGAGTATTTTTGCTGCGGCGCCTATGTGCTTGAACGCAGCACCCGACAAGTCAAAACTTTTGCCGCCCATATTACCTTGCTGGCCACCGGGGGTGCCGGTAAAGTTTACCGCTACACCTCCAATCCCGACATTGCCACCGGCGACGGCATGGCCATGGCCTATCGGGCCGGGGCTACGGTGGCCAACATGGAGTTTGTGCAATTTCACCCCACTTGTCTCTACCATCCGGCCGCCAAGAACTTTTTGATATCCGAAGCCGTACGGGGCGAAGGCGGCGTGCTCATGGATGCCGCCGGAAACGCTTTCATGGCCGGCTACGACCCGCTCAAGGATCTGGCCTGCCGCGACAAAGTAGCCCGGGCCATCGACAGCGAATTGAAAAAAAGCGGTGCCGAATCCGTCTTTTTAGATATCTCCCATCGGCCGTCGGATTTTATCAAAGACCGATTTCCCAACATTTTCGCTAAGTGTTTTTCCTTAGGGTTGGACATTACCCAGTCGCCCATTCCGGTCGTACCGGCGGCCCACTACATGTGCGGCGGCGTGGTCACCGACATGTACGGCCACGCCAACATCCGGCACCTTTACGCTGTCGGCGAAACCGCCTGCACCGGTTTGCACGGCGCCAACCGCCTGGCCAGCAACTCCTTGCTGGAGGCCCTGGTTTATGCCGAGGCGGCGGCCCGGCAAACCATCAAAGAGCTGCAGGCGGCTGATTTCAGCCCTTTGCCTGAAACCCCTGAAACCCCGACCTGGGACGATGTGGGCACCAGCGACAGCGATGAGATGATCATGGTGGCCCACAACTGGGACGAAATCCGGCGCCTGATGTGGAATTATGTGGGCATTGTCCGATCGGACAAACGCCTGGAACGCGCCCAGCGTCGCATCGAGATTATCCAGCAAGAGATTCACGACTACTACTGGAATTTCAAAGTGGTGCCCGATCTCATCGAACTGCGCAACATCGCCGTGGTGGCCGAACTGATTATCAAGTGCGCCCTGCACCGTAAAGAGAGCCGCGGCCTGCACTTCACCCTGGAGTACCCCAAACGCGACGACAAACGCTGGTGCAAAGACACCGTGCTGCGGCGCCCGTTGGTGGGGTAACCATCTTCTTTTATGGTAAATAGGCCTGTAATTATTTGTTGCCCGAAAAATCAGGATAGAGCTCTTTGGCACAAGCAGGACAAATACTATGACTAAAATTTGCGTTTGAATGGCTGCGGATGTAGCTCTCTATCTGGTTCCAATATCCTTTATCGTCTCTTATCTTTTTACAAGATGAACAGATCGGGAGCAGGCCGCTCATGGTTTTTACTTTGTCTATCGCATCTTTGAGTTCAACTATCAGCTTATCTTTTTCGATTTCCGCGCCTTTGCGGTTTTCCATTTCGATTTTTATGTCCTCATGGGCCTTTTGAATTACTTCTTTTTGTGACCGCAGGCGTCGCCTGATGTTTGAGACATAGCCGCCAAAAAATGCAAACCACGTCAGCAAAATGCCATACACGGTGAAAAGGAACAGCTCATATTTGATGTTGAATCCCTGGCGTACCTGGAAGCACTCCAAGGCCAAAAGTGCTGCATAAAGTCCCATCGCGTACACCACCAGTGCCAAATATTGTCGTCGCGTCAGACGCAGCATACCAAAGCTGAAAGCGGGCAGATAAAACTGCAACACAATCGGGCGTGCCGCTGGCAGGGAGTATAAAACCACCATACCCCACACGGTCGAACATAGGATCTGTTCTCTGGTCAGCGACGGATCTGAAAACCGCAAATTGGTGTTGGTGTGAAATAGAACGAAGAATATACTATTGACCAGCAGCGCGAGTCCAATGAACACTGTCCATTGTGCGCTGCTCATCACCCCCAGTCCGAGACGTGTGATCAGGAGGGTTGCCACAATTACAACCGCATATGTGGCCAGGGCCATTTTGAATCGCAGCAAACGCAGTCGCTGCTTGCCCTGAACGTCGTTGTTTATCGGCACAAGCTTTTCCTTTGTATCAAGGCGTTGTTGTCATCACCGCATATTCGATAGGTGCAAAGATTGATCATAATAACAGATATATGCGTCATAGATGGGGTTTGGCGGCTTCGTTTACGTAATTTTATCACAAAAATCTGAAGTTGTTTTTGTGCGAACCCTAATCTTTCAATTCCCGGCGGATGGCCAATCCGATGGTCTGGATGTTGAAAGGTTTTTTAACATAAGCTCCTGCACCCAGCCGTTGGGCATTTTTGACCCGCTCGGTTTCGGAAAATCCGCTCACGATGAGGGTCTTTTGATCAGGACGCAGGGTTCGCAAGCGCCTATAGGTTTCCAACCCGTCGATACCCGGGTCCATGATCATGTCCAGAATCACCAGATCCACGGTATGATTCTGCACAAAGGCGACGGCTTCTTCGCCGCCGGCGGCTGTTTCCACCTGGTAGCCGAGCGTGGTGAGCATCTCGTAGGAAATTTCACGCTGGGCCTCCATATCGTCCACCACCAGAATGCGCTCGCCGTTACCCTGATAGTCTTCCAAAGGGATGGGTTCGTGCTGGTGCTTTTGATCCTCGTGTGTTACCGGCAGGTAAAGCTCAACTCGCGTGCCTTTGCCGGGGGCACTGGATACGTCGATGTAGCCGTTGTGGTCCTCCACCGTGCCCCAAACCACCGCCAACCCCAGGCCGGTGCCGCTGCGGCCCATTTTCTTTTTGGTGAAAAAGGGTTCGAAAATACGATCCAAATCCTCGGCAGGGATGCCGCTGCCGTTGTCTTCTATACCGAGCACGACATACTCACCCAGATTGATGCTTGTGTATCCTTTGAGCGGTCGGTCGAGGTACCGGTTCTGGGTGGAGATCTGCACCTTTCCACCCTCCGGCAGCGCTTCGGTCGCATTGGAGACCAGGTTCATCAGCGCTTTTTTCAAGTGTACGGTCGAACCGTTGATGTTCAGCAGGTGGGCATGCTGATTGACTTTAATTTCGACCTTTGGGTGATAAGACTGGAGTTTATCAAATTCGGGTGACGCCAGGTATTCGTTGATCAGATCATTGAAATTGATAATTTCCACGCTGGTTACGCCCCGCCTGGCCAGGGTCAACAGGTCTTGAACAATGGCCGCGGCTTTTTGGCCTGAATCGCGCATAACGCTGAGCGGTTTCCTCAGATCGTTGTCGTCCGGCAAACGCTTGAGCATCAGATCAGGATAGCTGACAATACCGGAAAGGACATTGTTCAGGTCATGGGCGACGCCGCCGGCCAGAAGTCCCAAGGCCTCCATCTTCTGGGAACGGGCCAGCCGGGATTCCAGCTCCTTTTTTTCAACTTCGGCCTTGTGCAGGATGGTGATGTCCTGAACAACACCGATAACTTTCCGTTGCGCTGTGTCCGGACCCTTGTCGCTTTCCGCCCGGGCGTACACCATTTTCTCCTCTTGCGCCTCATTCCCCGTTTCGGATGTCGTCAGCCGAAATCTGCATGCGTTGTCTTCCCAGGTTATGAGGCCGGCGAGGAAGGCATAAAATTCCGGTGCCCGATCTTTAAGGTCGTTCAAATCTAGCGGGCGCTCAATCCTGTCCAGGCCCAGAATTCGCAGGGCCTCCTCAGACCCCCACAGGCGGTCCGCTTCCGGGTCATATTCAAAATTGCCCACCCGGGCGATACTCTGGGCTTGTTTCAGGCGCTGCTCGCTGCGGGTGAGGGCGCGGTTGGCCGCTTGTACGCTGTGCGTCATTTGCGCCAGCTTTCCTTTTTCGGTCTGCAGGTTCTGCTGTTCGTTTTCGAGGCTGGATTGTGAGCTTCTGCGAGCGGATTCATAGATGTAGGCCATGCAGGCAACCAATATGAATGCGACACTGAACCGGATTTTGAATTCCAGGCTGTAGGCATGCACCCAATCCTGCGCCAACGGTGAGAAAAGCATGCCGAAACAGAGAATAAAAACCACACCGGTCCAGATCAGGCCTTCCGGAATACCCAGGGTATAGAATGCAATCAGCGGGTAGCTGAACACCCACAGGAGCTTGTTGCCCTCAACGCCGCCCTTGGCCGCTAAAAAAAGGAACAGCAAGCCCAACAAGGTGGTGTTGATGCGATAAATCACCAGCCCTTTGTTCGTCAAGCGCAGTCCCAGAAAGCTGAGGATCAACCAGAAGCTGGCGAGCAGATCCAAGTATCCTTCCAGAAAGTTGTGATGGTACAGGTGGAAGCTTCCGAAAGCGGCCATTATAATGATGCCGGGAACGATCAGGGTCGCAAACAATTTTCTTTTGCGCACCTCTTCAAACGTCATTTCTTTTCCCGGCGGAAGCACCCATCCCATGGGAAAGGAGCTTCTGACCGCCAAGGTTGTATCCGCGCCTGATCTATTTTCCGATGGGTTGTCCGCCTCTGCGAGCTGTTGAGTTGTCTCAGGCCCGTTTTCCGGATAGGGTGGCGGATGGCCATTTTTGCGACCCGGTAACTTTGAATGGGAATGCATTAATACTCGCTTTTGGTCGTAATTTCAGTTACCTTTTAATAATTATATATATTAGTTAGTGGGTGATGTCACCTAAAAAAGCCCGCTTTCCAATGCGTGACTTTGGCGAACTTGTATTTTGTCATAAAGTTGCTATATTTTTAAAAATTTCAGACTTTTTTGCAAAGTCGCCACTTTTTGGATTTGGGTCGGAGAGATGGTCCTGAAGCAATTTTTCATTTAAAAATGGGAAGCATATGAATCTGAAAAATAATGAAGTTAATCGCCGCCGAGCGAAAGTCGAAAAAACCAGTCAATATACCGCTTCAAAGGAATTTGAGTTTGATGCAATGATTTTTGATCTCGACGGTGTGATCACCTCGACCGCAAAGTTGCACTTTGACGGATGGAAAATTACATTTGATAAAATGATGGCTTCTCTTAAGCAAAGCCATTTGCTTCCCCATAGCGCCCCGGAAGAATTTAGCGAGAAGCATTATCTGGATTATGTCGACGGTAAACCTCGCTATGATGGTGTTCGTTCATTTATTGATGCGCTTGGTGATGGTGAGAATTGGCTGGGGGCAAAAATGGCGGATCAAGTCCGGGATGGCGCCACCGGAAACACTCACCCATGGACCTTCATACAGTTCATCGCCTCACCCCTTCAGTCAGATGCGCATTTGCCGTTTAGCCTTATCACTCCGGAAAATATCGGAAAAATGATCGACCAGTATTCTCATGATTCGGAAAAACTCGGCAAGTTGCTGGATCAATGCGCGGTCCATCCTGAGCACCTTGAACGGCTGCTTAAGATCCTTGCCGACCGGCCGGTGGTCCTGGGTGATATCATCGTTCGCAAGGTTGGAGACATTAAAGACAAATGGATTAACGACCATCTGAATGATGATGCGGTTGAAATCGTTAAATTTCAGCATACCCTTGATATGATACGCACGGCCAAGGAAAAAGGGATTCATATCGGAATTGCTTCGTCTAGTAAAAACGCCAAAAAAATTCTTAAGAAAGCCCGGCTGATGGAGCTATTCGACGAGCACCTGATTATTGATGGTATCGTCCGAGAGCAGATGGGCCTGGAGGGAAAACCGGCACCTGACATTTTTGTGGAAGCCGCCCAAAGGATGGGCGTTCCGGTTCATCGCGCCATCGTTTTTGAAGATGCCACATCGGGTGTTCAAGCCGGTAAGAAAGGCAATTTCGGCCTGGTGGTCGGTCTTGCCAGATCCGATAACCACCAGGAACTCAGAGAAAATGGCGCAGACATGGTGCTGACGGATATCGGGGATTGGGCCGATCCGCTTGCGGAGATGAATCGCTGGTATCTCGAAAGACTTGCCAAGACATGCCAGCGGCTCACCTATATGGGGACACCGATGCAAAAAGATCCGGAGGCGGATCCGGAGATATTGAGAGCCAGATTCAGAGCCGAACAGGCGTTGCAGACCGTTGGAAACGGCTATTTTTGCACCCGGGGCGCCGATTATGAAGAACGGCAGGGACCGGATGCCTGGGGATATGCCGGAACCTATTTTTCTACGATACGCAATACGCGAAAATCGGTGATCGCGGGCCAGCCGGTTTTCAATGAAGATCTGGTCAACGCGATCAAC
The DNA here is from genome assembly GCA_050291605.1 of Desulfobacteraceae bacterium. GTDB lineage: Bacteria > Desulfobacterota > Desulfobacteria > Desulfobacterales > Desulfosarcinaceae > JARRKU01. The sequence continues at coordinate 38,766 of JBNKKB010000051.1, forward strand.
TGGCTTCCGCTCACCTTTAAAATTGATGGGGGTGACTGGTTTAAGCCCCATGAATCCGAACTGTTGCGTTACGAAAAAGATATCCATTTTATGGATGGCGCATTTACCCGGCTGCTGACGTTTCGCCATTCGGATGGAAAGGAAACACAGGTTACTGCCCGGCATTGTGCCAGTATGGCGGACAAGCACTTGGCGGCTGTTGAATACAGTGTGACGCCGCTCAATTATTCAGGGGTGATCGTCGTTAAAGCGGGTTTGCATGCCGATCACATAAATGATGGTGTGAGTCGCTATGCCAAACTGGATCAGCATCATCTGGACAGATTAGCCGAAGGCGGAGCGGCGGATGGCTCCTTTTATGTGAGCGTGCAGACCCATCCGTCAATGGTGCCGGGAAAGGTCCTGAAGCCGGTGGAAATTACCGCTGCGGCGCATGTTATCGTAGAACTGGACGGTGAGCGGCGACAGCCGGAGTTTGAGATCCAGACGGCTGACCGACGCGTCGATGCCGCATTCAGCCAAAACGTAAACCAAGGCCAAACCCTTGTTGTGCACAAACTGGTTGGCCTTCATACCCGTAAGGGGTGCAATGGAACACCCGCCACCTTGGACGATGCCCATAAAACGATTGCGGAGTTGGCCTCATTTTCCGACGTCTTTGAGCCCTCCGCTTTGAAATGGGCAGATATTTGGGAAAAAGCGGGTATCCACGTGATCGGCGACCGGCTGGGACAGCAGGCATTGAACCTGGCGACCTATCATCTGTTTGTGATGGGCTCGGAACATAACGATGGCGGCATCGGCCCGCGGGGTCTCACCGGCGAAACATACCGGGGCCATGAATTCTGGGATGATATTCTTTATTATCCCGGCATCTCCCTGCAATATCCCCAGATCACCCGATCGCTGTTGCAGCATCGTTACCATGGCCTGGGTGCGGCCAGAGCGGCGGCACGGCAGCATCACTATCAAGGGGCCATGTTTCCCTGGCAGGCAGGCATTGATGGGGACGAACAGACACAGACCACGCGCTTCAATCCGGTGTCGGGCAAATGGGACCCCGACAATAGCTGCCGCCAGCGGCATGTCTCCCTGGCCATTGCTTATAATGTGCTCGATTTTTTAGAAACCACCGGAGAGGTCCAGTTTCGAGGGATGGGTGTGGAAATGGTTCTCGATATCTGTCGTTTTTTCGTCAGCATGTGTGAGGACGATCCCCAAACCGGCCGGTATTCCATTGACGGCGTAATGGGGCCCAACGAGTTCCACGAAGGCAAGCGCAAATGCGGGGTAAAGGACAATGCCTACACCCATATCATGCTGGCCTGGATCCTGGAAAAGGCTGAACAGCTGGTGACGGCCATGAAGGCTGTCGACCCTCTCGCCCTCGAAGCCGCCTACCGCAATATGGGGGTTACCGAAAAAGAGATGACCCATGCCTTTGATCATTGGCACAAGATTCGCCAACGGCTTTCCCTGCATATCAATGCAGAGGGCGTTATTGCCAATCACGCGGATTGGTTTGATCTTAAGGGCCCGGATGATGTTAAAGGCCTGAAGGTGGTGCAGGACGGCAAGGAACATGATCTGTTTTCGATCGTTTACGCGCCGGGAAGATCAGACCGTCGCCTCAGGGCTGTGGGCATGGACCCGGACGATTATCAGGTGCAAAAGCAGGCGGATACCTTGATGGCCTATTATAATCTGGGACCTGATGAAGTCAGGCGCGTTGCAGGGATGATGGGATATGCATTGCCGCAAGATCATTTGCTGAAAAATATCCGCCACCATTTACCCCGGACGTCCCACGGTTCCACTTTGAGCTCCATTACCCATGCCATGGTGCTCGCCCATGCCGGAAAAACTGCGGATAGCTGGGCATTCTACCGTCAGGCCCTGATTAGTGATTTGGCGGATACGCAGGGAGGCACAACTGCGGAAGGCATCCATCTTGGCGTCATGGGCGGTTGCCTCAAAGGTGTGGTGACCAACTTTGCCGGGCTCAACTGGCAGGGTGACCCACTTTCAATGAACCCGGGTTTGCCGGAAACCTGGGAATCCCTGAAATTCAGCGTCCTGATCAGGGGAGATCGTTACCACATCGAAGCCATTGGAGACACGCTTAAACTGCGCGTTTCCCGGGAAGTTCGTTTGCACCCGCCAAAAGAAAAGGTGGTAATCGTGATGGCGGGTCGCGAACATGTGGTTGCCTACGATACGGAAATGGAGTTCAAGATACCCACGCGGAAATAGGGGACACGCTCCGATTATCGGCGATGCGTGTAGGCGCATACTTCCCACGCTTCGGAAATTTTGTGTGTGACATAGGGCCAGAGGGATCTCACCGCCCGGCACTCTCTTTCAAGAACCTTCATGCGGTGGTCGTTGACTTTTTCTTTTCCTCTCTCTTTTTGAGCCGCCAAATTAAATTTTTTTTCGCTCATCACAACCACACGGGCTATTTTGCGGTCGTTCGTTTTGATCTGCCCGGTTAAAGCCGCGTAGAGGCCATCAAAAATCAGTACTTTTTTGCCTTCCATATCCAGCGTGATTTGCTTGACCGGACGGGATCCATCTTCGTTGATAATGATGACAGGGACCGTAGCAGGCCGATCCTGCTCAAAACAGGAGATCACTCCTTCAATCCGAGCGGTGTCCATTTCATTCAAGCCCACGTTGTTATCGTAATCTTGGGCCCGCTTTTTCTCCCGCTCGGCAGGGGCGGTCACATAGGCATTGTCAAAGGACCACGCAATCGTTGGAATCCCCTGTTTGTCAAGGATCTCCCCCACAAGGTAGGCGACCTCACTTTTTCCCGTGCCCGATTCTCCTCCGGCAGCAAAGATGACTTTTGCATGGGTCTCGAGCGCCTGGCGTATAATCGGTACAAGTTCATTTGCCGCTTTCTCGTGTCCTGCAGTAATTCTTAGCTTATCCAGAGAAACCGGAGCGGTTACCCATCGGATCGGTTCTTTCTGAGTCGTGTTTTCCTTTTGGTTTTCAGCATTGTCGCTCATGGTCGCTCTCCTTCAAAGATATATGGCCGGCCCGCCTTTTCGCTGGGAATTTCATCATTACGAATAAGTTATACGCTTGTCAATAAACCCTTACCTTCCTTTGCAATCTTTGCCCATATGGTGATCCATCAGGCACCCAAAAGTGCACTTTTGTACAAGTCTTTTCGCCCGTGAAACCCTATGTCACTTTCAACATATTGTTATTTATTTTGATAATAAGAGTCATGGTTCGGGCACAATATTTGCTGTCTAATACCACTTGAGCACCATCTTTTTCCGGAGATGAATATTTCCACCTGACCCCTAGACCATAGGTTGCAGAGAGTGCGATGCAAATCCTCTATCGACTGATTTTCGTGAGCCTGCTGCTTTCATTGGCAGCGTCCCCAAGTCTTGCGACCACTTTTCAGGTCGGCCCGGCAAGGACCTACACCAACCTCCAGAGCGTAGTCGATCTGCTGAATCCCGGCGACGTGGTGGAGGTGGACGGCGATGTGAGCTACCCGGGTGATGTCGTGTTTACGCGCCCCGGAGACCCGCTGGACAAAATCACCATTCGCGGTATGCGGGTAAATAACAACCGTCCCGTGATCTCCGGCGGAACGAACACTGTAACGTTTCAGACGCCCCATCCCTATAGCGGTGATGGCGCGGATCATTATGTCTTCGAAGGGTTCGTGATTACCGGCGGCACATCCAGGGGCGTCTACCACCAGGCCGACGACCTGACCCTTCGGGATGTGCGGGTTTACGACTGCCCGGCGCACGGCATCCTGGGCGCGGACCAGGGATCGGGCTCTTTGACCATGGAGTTTGTTGAGGTATACGGCTGCGGCGACGGCACCTACCACCACCAGATCTACATGGCCACCGATGAAGTCAATTCTCCGGGCAGTATTTTTCGCATGCAGCACTGCTATGTGCACGATGGCAACGGCGGCAACAATGTCAAATCCAGGGCCGAGCGCAACGAGATCTACTACAACTGGATAGAAGGCGCCTATTACCACGAGTTGGAGCTGATCGGCCCCGACGGTGGCGACAACGGCCTGGTGCGCGAAGACAGCGATGTCGTCGGCAATGTGCTGCGCAAAACCCGCGCGGGCTTTGTCGCCCGCGTGGGAGGTGACGGTACGGGCGAAACCAACGGGCGGTACCGTTTTGTCAACAACACCATTATCAGCCACTCCTCTTCGGTCTTTCGTCTGTTTGACGGTATCGAGAGCATTGAGATGCACAACAATGTGATGATGTCCGCCATTGGCGGGGCCGTGGATGTCATCCGCACGGTGGACGCGGATTGGGCGACAGGTGTTGAGATCATCGCCGGCAGTTATAATTGGGTCCCCACCGGTACGTCTGACGTACCGCTTCAATGGACCAGCACCCGCATGGGCGCAACACCCGGATTTACCGATATCTCCGGGCCGGATTTCAGCCCTGCGGCCGGCAGCGATCTTATTGACCATGGGACTGCGGCACCTGCGAGCCCCCCGGGATACAACTTTCCCGCGCCCCTGCTCTTGCCGCTCATGCATCCTCCCCGGCATGCCGTGGAGGATGCCGGCACTGCCCAGACACGCCCATCCGACGGCCAACCCGACATCGGCGCTTATGAGGCTGACGGCAGTCCACCGGCACCGGAGATCGCCCTGTTCGGCAACGGACAACCCATAGCCGACGGCGATACCGCCTGCGATTTGAACAATCTGACAGACTTCGGCTCGGTGGCCGCAGCGAGTGATTCCCGTCACATCTTTACCATCCAAAACGTGGGCGGCTTGCCGTTGAGCCTAACGGGCATGCCAGGGGTTGAAATCAGCGGCATGCACGCCAATGACTTCTCCGTGTCCGCAACACCGGCCACATCCATTCCTGCTGCAGGGCAAACCACTTTTGAGATCACCTTCGCCCCCCAGGCCGACGGACTGCGCACCGCCGTCATCAGCATCGCCAACAACGACACCGATGAAAATCCCTACGATTTTTCCATTCAAGGCACCGGCGGAGTGAGCATGACTCCTGACGGAACCGGCAATGGATCGGGTGGATCAGGTGGCGGGTGTTTTGTATCGATTTTAGTTGCTCCGTAAAACTTGGCGGGTATAAAATTAGGAAGTTTGTAAGCAAACCCTCAACCCTGAAGGATATTTGGCAACTTCCATGCAACCCAAAACAACCCGGGGCCTGTTGAACGGCCCCGGGTTGTTCAATATCTAAAAGCTGAGATCCATTAAAAGGCTAGGCCCGAGATAAAACAGCCGCCACCACCGCCACCACCGCCGGCACTGCCGCTGGCACTGGAGGAAGGCGTGGCGCTGTCGAAACACCAGTATATCAAGTTTTCGGTCATCTGGATCAGGTCGCCGGACCACATCAAATCGCTGGGGAAAACATTGATCACGGCAATGGGCTTGTCATCACGGTATGCACCCAGCAGATAACCGGTGTCATAAGTGCCCAAGGACATGCCGGCGCCTTGAAGCGCTGTTTGCTGCATTACACGATTCGTTGCCAGTATGGCAATCCCGTCGGTGATGTCATGGCTTTCAAAAGCGGCGGATGTTGATATTGCACGCGCCATTGCGGCCGGTCCCAAAGGGGAGTAATCCGGATCGATGATTTTTCCGCCAAGGCCTGCGTCACTGCCGAAGGCCAATGAACCGGCGAATAGGCCCACACCGCCCCCGGCATCCACGTAGTCCGCCAAACGATCTCCCAAAAGGGTCGGGTCGGCAAAATCACCGGCCGAAGCAACCAGAACCACATCGAAGCGACTCAAATAATCGTCCAGCGGTGTGAAACTCCCGGCGTTGACCAGGCTGAGACCGTCAATATCCATGCCTTCCAGACCGTCATGAAACATGCCATCTTTGAGCCCCGTTCTGACGAAAAGCACATTCATCATGCCCCGAGTTGGCACATTGACCAAACAACTGAAGCGTGCGCCGATACTACCTAGTGCAAACGCATCTCCGGTTTCCATATTGATACTGAAAAGGTCGCTGGTTTCAGATGTCACGGCGTAAAGCAGGCCATGGTTCTCATCATAGGCGAATCCCATTCGGCCCGGCATCATGCCATGCACGCCAATGGCGGTGGCCTCCCCGGTGCCACGGTCAATGGTAAAGACGCTGTCCGTATCAATGCCGTAGAGCGTGTCGTTGGCCGGGCAATAGGCCAAGCCTTGAATGCGGAGAGGCCCGGCGCTGTCAAAAGGACCGATGGGCGTCATGGCGCCAGTGGATCGGTCCATGACAACCAATTGACCCGACATTATTTCCGCACCGTACAACACGTCGTTCATAGAGTCATAGGCCATTCCCATAACGGTACTCGCGACAGTCGTGTCACTGATTACCGATGTCTCTCCTGTAACAATATCAAGGGCGCCAAAATAGACCGGGCGGGTACCGTCACGGCGCAACAGTTCGGATTGATAAAGAACATACATGGTATCGGTGGAGGTATCGTAGGCCATTGCATTGCCAATATTTTCATCCCCCATTGAGGTAACGGCAGTGGGTATGCCGGTATCGGGGTGCAGCTTATAAATCCATGAGGTATCAAAAGCAAAGCCATAGAGTCCCCTGTCAGGCGAAAGGTCGGCGGACACACCTGAAACCTGTAACAAAAAGCAACCTGTCATCACCAGCATGATCAGCCATCTCACTTTAATCCGTAACATCATTCTGCTCCTATTTTGTATGTTGCAGTCTATGGCATCCGTGCCAATAAGGGACTCGAATGGCGCTTACTTACCTGTTAGTGTCTGAATTTTCGAAAAGGTTCAAAAAGAGGGGGGACAGTTGCTGCAAAGTTCTGGAACCGGTTGACGCAGTAGGCCAATAATTGTCTTAACCCCACAGTTGCATAAATAAGGATGGGGCAACGGCATGCGCTTTAGGTTGTTTTCAAAGTTCCCCCATAAAAAGAAAGTTTTAAAGAAATACAATAACTATCCGAAATATAGATTGTTACCATTGACCCGGTTTAATCGGGTCAATGGTAATTTTGTACGGAAAGCTCAATTGGAAGCCGCTGTTTAAATTAAACGCCATTGTTCTGGCGTGTTATGCAACCATAGGATGACCCATGGATAACCGGATCAGTCACCATCGCATCAAAAAGGGCATCAAGCCGGACTTAAGGCAAATGCTTAAGTTGACACCCCTTTATTTCATCCCGTTGGCCCTATTATCTATCGGATTGGTCATTGGAATATATATGATACTGGTCCATCAGGATCTTAAGGGGTTAATGTGGGAAGAACAGATGAAATTGGGGATAAAAAAAGAGCTAATCATGGTGGAAATGGAAGCGGTTTTCGGCGATCTTTTTCATGTCCGCGAAGAGCATGAACTCAGGACATTTGTCGAATCGAAGGATCCAGGTGCACTTTCCAATCTCCAACAGGAGCTATTATCATATTGTTCATATAAAAAGATATACGATCAAATACGTTATATCGACGAAACCGGGATGGAAATGGCCCGAATCAATTATCGACCCGGCGCCTCATACATCACACCCAAAGACCGACTTCAAAACAAAAAAAACAGATACTATTTCAAAGAGACCCTGATGATGCCCAATGGCGGGAGTTATATTTCTCCCTTTGATCTCAATGTTGAAAATGGCAAAATAGAAATTCCCATTAAACCCGTCCTGAGATTCTGCACACCCGTATATAGAAAAGATGGTAAAAAAGGAGGCGCCGTTGTTCTAAACTATAGAGGTGACGTCCTTTTCGACAGAATGAAAACAGCCTTCGCAGATGCCAAATACTCAACCTGGCTAATAAATGATAAGGGCTATTGGTTATATTCGAAAAATCCTGACATGAATTGGGGATTTATGTATGAAACCAGAAAAGAAAGCACCTTCAGGCACAAATTCCCCAACGAATGGAACATGATTTTAAAAAGAAAGGAAGGAAAATTCCGGACTGAACACGGGTTATTTGCCTTCAAGAAAATCTTTCCCCTTGCAGAAAGCATCCATCGACTCAGAATAAACCAGGCTCGGGAGGACCGTAGTGTAAATTTCTTCGACCCTGATCAATACTATTGGATCATTATGTCGCACGTTTCTTCCCCGGAGCTTGCTCAGCGTAATACCAGGTTGCTTTGGATTAGCCTTTCCCTATCTGTACTGCTTGCCTTTGCCGGTGCCATAATGGCGTGGTTTTTCGTTCGCAATAAAATTGTAAATCAGCTTTCTATTGCAATTATGGAAGATGCCGCGCGTTTAAATGACAGTTTGATGGTCAACAGTTCGGTCATATCGGGACAGTTGGATTTTTCCGACACTTTAAAAGAAGCATTGAAATCAGCTAAACGACTGAGCAATGCAAAGTATGGCGCTTTATCGGTTGTCAAAAACGGTGCGGCTGACACTTTTTTGACAGATGGATTGACCGATAAAAAGGTCAGCGGAATCGAAGCAAGCATGCCCAAAAGCATGTTATTGAATTCTATCGGCGTTGATAAAAAACCTTACCGATTACCGGATTTATTAAAACACCCTGAATCATGCGGCTTTCCCAAAGGGCACATTCCCATGACAGCGTTCCTTGGCGTTCCGCTAATCCACCAGGGTGAACTTTTAGGGAGTCTCTATCTTACAAAGGAAGCAGGCGACCCGGATTTTTCAGAACAGGATGAGAAAATCGTTTCAAAGCTGGCCGATCATATGGCGGCAGTGATTAAAAAAGCAGTCATGTATGAGGAGCTCAAACTTGGCGCAAGCATTTTCGATAATAGCATTGAAGGGATCACAATTACGGATACCAACGGAACGATCGTGAAGGTCAATAAAGCCTTTTCGGCGATTACCGGCTATCGTTGCGAAGATGTCGTCGGAAAAAATCCCAGACTCCTGAAATCCAACCGGCATGACAGCGCTTTTTATAAATCCATGTGGGACGCCATCCTTCAAAACGGAAAATGGGAGGGTGAAATCTGGAACCGTCGAAAGAACGGTGAAACCTATCCGGAATGGTTGTCCATTTCTGCAATCCAAAACTTTAATGGGGAAACCGAACATTACGTTGCTGTGTTTCACGATATTTCAGAGGTCAAAAAAAGTCATGAAAAACTCGAATATCAGGCCCATCACGATGCCTTAACCGGGCTTCCAAACCGGCAACTATTTCATGACCGCTTGTCCATGGCGCTCTCCAGGGCTATACGGCATGATATTAAACTGGCTGTCCTTTTTCTCGACTTGGATAACTTTAAAATAGTTAATGACACCTTGGGACATCGAACCGGTGATTTACTACTCCAAGGTGTCGCGGAACGCTTATCCAAAATTTGTCGCGAAGAAGACACCGTAGCCCGATTGGGTGGAGATGAGTTTATTATACTGATGTCCGATCTCAATGATCCGGTTGAAAATGCAGCCCGCTTGGCCCGAAGAATTATTGAAGATTTGAACAGGCCATTTCAACTATCGGAAAATGAGTATGCCACAAATGTCAGTATCGGGGTAACCTTTTTCCCGGAAGATGGCGACTCGGCCGAAGATCTTATAAAATTCGCCGATATGGCCATGTATAAAGCCAAAAATGAAGGGAAAAATCAATTTGCATTATTCACTGATGAAATGAATCAAAATATGCTGAGTCGCGTTTCTTTGGAGTCGGACCTGCGCCAAGCGATAAAGCGTAACGAATTCGAGCTGTATTATCAACCCAAGGTCAATATCGACACTGGCTTTCTGTCCGGCGCGGAAGCACTTATCCGCTGGAATCGAAATGGGACCGGATTGGTGCCACCCGATGAATTTATACCCATAGCGGAAGAGACCGGTGCCATATCGGAAATCGGAACCTGGGTGCTTTATCGGGCATGTGAGCAAACCCAGGCATGGAGAAACAGTGGATATGGAGACTTGTCGGTTGCTGTTAACCTGTCGCCCAAACAAATACTGAACGACCCGATCCAAAGTATTGTTGAAGAGGTTCTTTCCGCAACAGGTTTGCCGCCGGAATCCTTGACACTGGAAATTACGGAAAATATCATGGTCTTCGATGTAGAAAAGACCATCGCGACGATGGAACGTATATCCGAGATAGGTGTACATTGGTCCATGGATGACTTTGGGACCGGCTATTCCTCCATAAGATATTTACAGCGGCTGCCCTTGAATGAGATGAAAATCGACAGATCTTTTGTGAAAGATATTCCGGAAAATGAGGCCAGTTCAAAAATTGTTTTGTCTACTGTTGCATTAGCTTCCAGTTTCGGGCTTAAAGTTGTTGCCGAAGGTGTGGAAAATGATTCGCATCTTAAATTTCTTTCCGCTTGCAGATGCAACGAAGCTCAGGGGTACTTGTTTAGTAAGCCGCTTCCGCCTGAGGCGTTTGAACACTATTTGGAACAATATGGGAAAATGAATTGGATCGATTATATTGTCGCCGCCTCTTAGGGCTCGCGTAAAAATAGCTTCATATTTTGGCGGACCTATCACCCAAAACAAGGCGTAGAGAAGCAGATTTTTTGCATGTGTTACCGGAGGTCAGTGACCAAGCCGATCCGCCGCATGTTGAGCAAGGGGGGCTTAGCAACCGTTAGATGCAGCGAAGGATCAGCGGGCCGCACGGTTTGAGCGGGTTCGCGGGTTCCTATGGGCCGCCCGCAGCGCATCTTACGGTTGCTTGCCTTTTTCAGTTTTACATCATCTTTTTGCCATAGTGCGCCCGGCCGATCTCCACATTAAACTTCCGGCACCAGATCACTACGGTGTCGTAGGCATCCGGACTGACGCCGGCCGGCAGATCAAAGGAAACCGTACCGGTGAATTGTTTCAACATGCCCAGTTGCACACCGTGCATCCAATCCCCGTCCCGGGTCAGGTAAACATAGCCATCGGGCACCTTGTCCACTTTGATATCGCTCAAGGTCAGTACATGCGTGTCCTTCATGGCCATCCCGAACGAGACCTTTCCGGCTGCATGATGCCCGCCGCTACCCATGAGCATGACATCTTTCATTTTTTCCATCCCCATCCCGCTTTTCTCCGGGGATGCCATGTCCTTGTGCTTGTCCATCATGCCGTCTTTGGCCATCGTGTCGTTCTTTGCCATGGTGTCCTTTTTACCCATCATGTCAACGGTTCCGGCGCAGGCTGACACCCAGCTCAGCAAAACCAGCCCCACGGCGAGAACCCAAATATTACGCAGTCCCTTCATTGAACACCTTCCTTTCCTGTTTTAATGAGTTGTTTGATTGACAAGAGAGTAAGCACCGCCTTTAAAGTTTGGATAAAGGGATGGTAAAGATTGGATAAAGAATATGGAATAGAAGCCGGTGGCAAGAGGGCGGGCCCACAAATTGATGCATAGATCCTTTATCATCATAAAACCCGTCGCGTTTAAATTGGATTCCCAATCTCTGCTTGACAGGCGGGTCTGCGAACTCCAAAATGAGGTGTTAGAAAAGAAGCCGCCACACTGCAGAGCGGGCTTTTTTGGGGTTCTTATTTTTGATCAATTGGGAAATTTAAGGGGATAAACACGACGAGGGTGCAAAAATGAAAATTCTAAAAATCGACCACCTGGGAATAGCCGTCAACAGCATTGACGATGGTAAAAAGTTCTGGACAGATGTTTTGGGGCTACCGTTCGAGGGCCAGGAAACGGTGGACGCCCAAAAGGTCACCACAGCCTTTTTTCCAGTCGGCGAGAGCGAGGTTGAATTGCTTGAATCCACGGCGCCCGATGGCCCGGTGGCACGTTACATTGAAAAAAAGGGGGCCGGTATTCAACATATTGCTTTTCGAGTGGAAAATATCGATGAGGCGCTCAAAGAGCTCAAGGAGAGCGGCATCCGTCTGATCGACGAAACCCCGCGAATCGGTGCGGGCGGTGCCCAAATCGCCTTTCTGCACCCCAAAGCCACCGGCGGCGTACTGGTCGAACTTTGCCAAAGGTGATCTTTATTCAGCACTGTTTACATCTTTCCGCAATCGGATCGGTCCGGTAGCGGCTTTCAAAAAAGCAATCGTGGCCAAACGGCTGCCTAAAAACATACTCAAATCCTAATTTAAACGGAATCAATAGCCATATCTTTTCGAAACATGATTATATACTGGGGTGAACGATGAAAAAAACGTCTTTCAAACCACTCGGGCTGTTAATCGCCATTGTCATATTGGTTGAGATAGCTGCGGGAGGGTTACTTCTGGTGATATCTTTGTCAAAGTAAATTTCCTGACTCAGAAAGTCAGGTATTGGGTCTACCCCGGAGGGGGAGGTATTTATTCCGCTTTAAACGCGTTGCCAGCGGCAGGCATTGCATTTTTCCAATCATCGGCGTTCCAACAGGTCGGCGCAGAGCTCGGACCTGCGCTGAATCGATGGTGGCCATGTGGATGATCTTCGTAGGGCCGGGCTCTGTCCCGGCCTGTTCCGACGATATTGGCAAAGCGTTACGGGAGTTGAATCGCTATGCGAAGCTCGAACCCGTCGCTGCCTTAAGGACCGGGACTATTTTATGCCATCTTTTTTTCTTCGGACCTATAACCCAAAACAAGGCGTATCTAAACAGCTTTTTTGGATCTGTAACCGTAGGTCAGTGAACAAGCCGACCCGGCGCACGTTGAGCAAGGGTGGCTTAGCAACCGTTAGATGCAGCGAAGGATCAGCGGGCCGCACTGTTTGAGCGCGTTCGCGAGTTCATAGGGCCCGCCCGCAGCGCATCTTACGGTTGCTTGCCATCCTTGCGTGTGCGCCGGGTCGGCTTGTTCACTGACCGGCTTGATCACCAAACCCTTATTATGGGTTATAGGTCCGTTTTTCTTTGCAATTCCATTTTCGCCCATCATATTTTTTGTGCAAACCCTTAGCATAAACCTGCATCTTCCCTAACGGGGGCATGGAAATTGCTCTCATTGAAGTAGCCGCTATTTAATGCAGCATTTCGAAAGGAGGCAAACCATGTCAAGACACCTTGAGAAAACCTTGAAGCCCTCAAAAAGTGAGGTAGAAGTCCAGTGCCCATATTGTCTGAAACGCATACGCGTCGTGCCTGCCTTTGACTATGCACCGATCTATGAGCACTGTGATGCTTGCGGCCAAAAATTTATTCTGGAACGGGTTATCGATGGATTTCAAGCGCTGCAGATCGAGGGGGCGCCATGCAGCAGTGACCCGGATTGTCGGGAAATTGAAATGGGTTCGGGGCAGGAAGATTAATGCAACGCATGCAGTTTGATCAACGGGAGTGCAATAGATGCATTCGCCATTGAAAAATCCATACCCGCTTGATCCAGCAGGGTGATAAAGCCGGCTTAAACGGCGCCTTTGTTACAAGTCTAGATCGATCATCCCCGACCCGCTGATCCCCCGAGCAGGGGCATTGCCCACAATGGTCAGGTCATGTGCCCGTGTCAGGGGGGTGATGGTCACCTTTTCGATGGCCCCCGTCTTCGGCCCGCATCCCCCGGTGGATGCCTCCACCCTCGAAAGCCGGACTTGCGCTACAGGCAGCGGTCATCAGTCATTCGCGGTTACCCAGGAAAATCTCACCGTTGGTGCCGATATCGATCAACAATGCAACCGTATGGGGGTAACAGCCGCTGCCTGCCTTTACTCTTGATCCCTTACCTGATTTTTCCTTTACGATATGCGATTCATCTTCGATGGATGGATTACATCCCGCAGTGCGTTGTGAAGGGTTTCGGTCGTTTGAAGGCCGATAAAGCGGTTCATTTCCCGGCCGTTTCTGTAAATAATAATGGTCGGGATGCTCTGAATACCTAAATTCAAAGCGATTTGCTGGTTTTCGTCAATATTCAATGTCGTGACGTTGGCCGTTCCCTTGTAATTTTTTTGGAGCGCCTTAATAATCGGTTCCTGAGCGAGACATGGTTTGCACCAGGGGGCATTGAAATCCACGAGGGTGACACCCACCGAAATCAAATGTTTAAACCATTTTTGAGATGATTGATTTACAGCAGCCATGGCCTTTCCCCTGGGAATGGGGCGGTGTCTGAGTTTAATGAAGAGTAAATCAACATTCGTGCCATCGAACAGCGAAATTTGAAATCATTATTGATGAAATCGCAAAACGCCGTTTGGCCCAATTATAGGTAATCATAAAACAATCTAATATCTTTCCATTGGCGGAAAAGGCATCGCCGCCGATGGAAAAATTGATCACCCGGGACTGTAACAATTGCAACCTACGTCTTCACCTGTTGCACGGCCGCGTGCTTTTTTGTTGACCGATGAAAGGGGTTGTTGTTTATGAAATTGTAACGATTGGTAACGTTATAGTAACGCAACCCTTGCCAGGGAGAAACTATGGACGACAAGATTCATGAGATCTGGAATGTGCGATTCGTGAACCGAATTATCGATTCCATGGCCGATGGGGTTTTCACCATGGATGCCAGCGGGCGAATTTCTTCCTGGAACCCCTCCATGGAACGGATCAGCGGGTATACGGCCAGTGAAGCGCTGGGAAAGACTTGTCAACTGCTTCAGTGCAGCCGCTGCTTTGGCAAAAAATGCCCGGCTAGCATTGAAAAATGCAAGATTGTGGAAAAGGGGCAATCGGAAGTCAAGCAGTGCCAGTTGCGGCACAAGGACGGGAAAGATGTTTGCGTAATTAAGAATGCCAGTGTCGTCAAGGATGACCATGGCCATATCATCGGCATCGTGGAAACGGTCACCGACATGACTGAGCTGAATCGAGCCCGTCAACAGGTCGAAGCGGCAGCGCTACGGTTGGGCGAAATTCACCGCATGGACAACATCATCGGAAAGAGCCGTGCGATGCAGCTTGTTTTCGAGGCCATCCGTGCGGCCGCTGCCAGCGAGGCGACTATCCTGGTGCAGGGGGAAAGCGGCACCGGCAAAGAACTTGTTGCAGGCGCCATCCATTATAACAGCGAGCGACGTCAGGGACCACTGATAGCTGTCAACTGCAGCGCCCTATCTGAAAGCCTGCTTGAGAGCGAACTGTTCGGGCACATCAAAGGTGCGTTTACCGGGGCCATTAGAGATCGCGTGGGACGTTTTGAGGAAGCTTCCGGCGGCACGATATTTTTAGACGAAATCGGGGAGTTGAGCCCGTTCATCCAGGTGAAGCTGTTGCGGGTGTTACAGGAAAGAGAGATCGAGCGTGTCGGGGATTCACGCAAACGCGAAATCGATATCCGCATTGTGACCGCAACTCACAAGGATCTATACGCCAGGGTGCGGGAAGGGCTCTTCAGGGAGGATTTATATTATCGGCTGAAAGTGTTTCCCATCCATTTGCCGCCATTGCGGGAGCGCAGGGATGATATCCCGTTTCTCGTGAATCATTTCATAAAAAGCATGAATAAAAAGACGGGCAAACAGGTTATGGGCATCTGCGAGGAGGCCATGCGCATTTTCATGGACTACCCATGGCCCGGTAACGTCCGCGAGCTTGAAAATGCCATCGAGCATGCCTTTGTTTTATGCAACCGCAGACAGATCGATATCTTGGAATTGCCCATTGAGATCCGGCAGCCGGATCCCGCCGTGTTCTGCTATAGCGGCCATGCCGGAAACGTGCGGGCGGGGAAGCTATTAACCAGAGATTCCCTGCTCGAACTGTTGGACAAATGTAAATGGAACAAGGCCGAAGTGGGCCGTAGAGTCGGTCTGAGCCGCACGGCCATATGGAAGTATATGAAAAAATGGGATATCCCTCTCCAGCGGGACAGGAAAAAAAATAGGCTTTGACACCGATTTGACCATCGGCATAAGACGCTGTTTATGGATACCGACTTCGGTGGACCGGTGGTCGACAAGATCCGGTATGACATGCAGCTTGGCGAACCTTTGCGGTATATTGATACTCCAGGCTGCATGCATGGCGGACGGAATAACGGGCCGTTTCAGAAAGATCAGTGACTTAGAGACTCTTCCGGATGCAAGGCACAGTGGACTCAGATTCCAAAGGGATGTATGCGGGCATTGCCGCCTCTTTTTTCTTAGCAATGATTCCCGCGGTCTCCTTGCTTTGAGCCGGTGAGGCTTTCGCCGTTCCGAAAATCTTATCCACAAAGTGCACATACCAGGCGGCGGACTGGATCTGGATCACATAGGCCAAAGCGATGAGCAGGGCGATCGTCAACCCCTGTTTGCCGAATGCGGTCATGGCGATAGCCAGCGCAATGGACAAATCGCGCATGACCACGCCGAACACCATCGCGATGGCGTCTTCGCGCGTGAAAAAAAGTTTGCCGGCCACCGAGAGAAACACATAGGAGGCCGAGTAGAAAACTGAAAGTGGGATCAGGATGGAAATGATATCAGCAGGGTTGGCAATGATGTTTCTGGCTTTTAAGGACATGGCCACAAAGGCGATCAAGATGACGCCCAGAGCAGAGAACGGCGGAAATTTGGGCTTGATACGCTGGTTCCAGGTCTCTTGACTGAATTTTTTCTTCGCCAGGTATTGGGTCAACAGGCCCATGAAAAGAGGAACAAAGACAAAAAGGGCTATCTGCTTGAACATGTGCAGCATATCCACATCAATGGTGGCTCCCATGAAGACCTTGGTGAAAATGGGTGCTGCCAGGGCGCCGAGCACCAGCCCGAAGACAACCATCTTGACGGCGGCTTCCTTGTTGCCTTTAGCAAATCCGGCCCATGAAATGGTCATGCCTGAGGTAGGCAAAACGCCTATCAAGAACAGACCCACGGCCCAAAGTCCGTATTTCTCCATCCCGCCCGAGAAAAAAAGTTTTCCGACAAAATAGGCTAGCAGGGGGATAAGAATAAAATTGATCACCTGGGTGGTGATTTGCAACCTGAAATCTTTTCCTTTGAAGATGCTTTGCACGTTCAATGTGACCATCATGGGATAGACCATGATGAAAGTGATGGGGATAATAAATCGTTTAAGCGGGGAGGCATCGAACAGATATCCAATAATCAATCCCAGGCCCATGGATATGGGGATTGACCATACCAGGTTTTTTTGGAGAATGGAGAGTATTTTCCACATGCTGATTTCCTTTCGAAAGTTAATTTTGGATCGAAACAGTCAAATGGAATAACAACTTTCATGCCATTCGCCTTCTGAAACTATTAAATTTGTATTTGTTATTAAATCTGTTAGTTATAGAATATCTGCCGGAACGGGTGAACGAAGGGGCGCTGAGAAATACGTTACCTTAACGTTACCTCTGGGGTCATTGCTATCAGATAACGTTCAGGTAACGAATCTGGGTACCCGGTCAGTGGATGATTTTTCAAAACGGCATGATTAACGTGTTATTGAGCCCTTCAAAGGCTATGGGGGAGCAAAAGGCCTCAAGCCATGAGCGACCTTTTGATAAATCGATGGTTCTTCACTGAACTGTAAATGGGTGCGTGGCTGGATTGCCCTCAAGAACACCTTTGATGGATTCCTCGAGCTTGTCGCGACGGGTCAGGCCGGTGATCATTTCAACGGGAACGCCGCCCTTGAAAATAGTGATGGTGGGTATCGCCCTGATTCCATATCTGCCGGGGGTCTCCGGATTGCTATCGATATTGAGCTTGGCGAAGTTCATCTTGTCGCCGTACTGGACGGCAAGGGATTCCACGACGGGACCAAGGGCCTTGCAGGGGCCGCACCACGGTGCCCAAAAGTCTACCAACACGGGGGTTTGAGACTTTAGAACATGCTGTTCAAAACAATTGTCATCGATTTCCTTAAGATTCTCTGCCATTTCTTTCTCCTTTCGCTATTTTTTTATGCGGCATTGGAGTAAAGTTTCCTTGCGGCGTCATCAAGCAGCCCTTTAAAACGGTCCAATGAGATGGGATAGGGTATGATGGGTATTCCCATCCAATCTGAATACGCTAAAAACGCTTCCGGTTTCTCTTCCATGTAGCGGTCCAGATACCCGATACCGTCCAGAACAATCGCTCCGCCCGTGTGCCTGGGGAAGTTTTCATTGGCCAGGGCTTTGTCCCAACCTTTGAAGACCTCTTTTTGAAATTTTATCCAGCCCGGGGTCATCCACCAGACCGGCTCGCCGCCGGCAAGCTCCTGGGCAATTGTTCTGCGCTGCTCTTCTCCGGCAATCATGTCCATGCAGTGGGTAGCTTCAATCCTTACGACATCGGGGCCCTGCGCTTCAATGATGGTTTTCATCAGTCTGGTAGGCGCTTCAGGGTTGATATAACAATACTTTCCGCCATAGACGACAATCACTTTTGAGGTTTTTTCCCGGGCCTTATGAATTTGGTGAACCAGTTGTCCCTCCAGCACCGGGATGTCCTGATGCAGACCGGGGGTCGTGTATAAGATTTGGGGTGTTTCCAACCGACCTTCCATTTTGAGGTAATTGAGCTCAAGGCTCATGGTCCCACAGGACACAATTGAAATATCAGCGTATGAAACCCGATCCATGATCTTCTCCAATGAGGTGTTTAAGCCGCTTCTACAATAGAAATTGAGCTAATTTTTTTTTGACGAGGCGGGTCAATCGATTAAGGTCGGCTTGATTGGGATGGCCGACGGCATCGGGTGCATCCACAACCCAGGGCGGCTGGGGGTCTTTTTTGCGGGCCTTTTCCAGAACCGCGGGATTGACTTCGCCAGGGCAATTGAAAGTGCCGACCCAACGGGCTGAAGGGGCCATGGTTTTGGCCAGCGCCATGGCATTCAGGGCATGGGCTGAATCAGCGGCAGCCCCATGGGTGGCAAACAGGAACAGGTTGGCGCCACCAACTTTTGCAAGGTATTCGGACGACTTTGGGTCGGGTTTGCCGCCCTGCAGCCAGAAGCCGAGTGCAATCAAATCGAATCCGTCCGGTTCCGGCGCTTCATCAATATGACAAAAGGTCTTTTCGCCTCCCAGCAGATCGTTAATGGCTTGCGCCAATTTTTGCGTGTTGCCGGTCTGGCCGGCATAGACAATCAATGTTTTCATCGCTTT
The DNA here is from genome assembly GCA_050291605.1 of Desulfobacteraceae bacterium. GTDB lineage: Bacteria > Desulfobacterota > Desulfobacteria > Desulfobacterales > Desulfosarcinaceae > JARRKU01. The sequence goes on from JBNKKB010000051.1 coordinate 57,701, forward strand.
TTTCCTTTCTTTATGCGCATGCTCTGACCGGCATGAGGGGGTGGCCCCATGGCCGGGTGGTGTCGATGGTTATTGCTAAGCAACTTCAATGCCAGTGTTTGTCGAAAGTGTGTCAACTCGTTATTTACACGCTCGGCATGGGGATTGCTTATGTAGATATGATTTAAGCAATGCGCCGTAAATTAAAAAAAGAAAGGTGCAACCCTTTCAGATGAGTGTGCTGGATCACAATAATCGCCAATCTTTGCCATGGGGTGGGCCGGAGAGCGAGGGCCTGTTCAATGAAACTGCCAAGATCGCCGAAAAATGCGTCCATTGCAAACTTTGTTTGAAAGAGTGCGCTTTTCTACAAAAATACGGAACACCGGGCGATATTGCCAGAAATATGATCGGCCCGCACTATCCACTGGCTTTTGAATGCAGTTTGTGCGGCTTGTGCACGGCAGTCTGCCCGCTCTCTTTGACACCGGCGCATATGCTGTTGGAAATGCGCCGCTCATCTGAAAAACAGAGCCCGCCACTTGATGCATCGTCATGTGCTTACCTCGGTTTTGAAAAGCGCGGCATGGCCCGCCATTTAACCTATTACGCCCTGCCGGAGGGCAGCCGCACCATATTTTTTCCGGGTTGCGCCCTTTGTGCCACACGACCGGACGCAACTTCTAGATTGTATGACCACCTGCGCCGGTTCGAACCCACCATGGGTATGGTACTTGATTGCTGTGCCAAGCCATCTCATGATCTGGGGCGCAGCACATTTTTTAAAACCGTCTTTGAAGAAATGCGTGACTACCTTGTAAATAACGGTGTTCGCCGGGTTCTGGTGGCCTGCCCCAGCTGCTATAAGATTTTTAAAATATATGGCGGTGCGCTGAAGGTCGAAACGGTTTATGAAGTGCTGCTGAATGAGAGCCTGCCCGTTTCGACAGCGCCAATCGCGTCTGTGACCATCCATGATCCATGCCCGTTTCGGTTCGAACCGGAAATTCAATGCGCCGTCAGAGCCCTGCTATCCAAAAAAGGAGTGCAAATTTCGGAAATGCCCCATCATGGCAGCCAAACATTTTGCTGCGGAGAGGGCGCCTCGGTCAGTTGCGTATCGCCGAACCTTGCCAAACAATGGGGCCGGCGACGGGTGGGCGAGGCGCAGGGCAGGACCATAATTACCTATTGTGCCGGCTGTGATGGAATTCTCGGCAAATTGGCGGATACGCGCCACATTCTGGACCTGCTTTTTGGAAAAACGCACAAGGCGGTCGGCAGGCGCAACCTGCCTGGATTTCCATGGACCTGCTGGAGTCGCTTAAATCTCAAGCACAGAATTAAAACCCAAATCCCTGTTGCAGTTTCCAGAGAGCGCGAAATAGATAGGGATTCCGGATTGCCAACGTCAATGCTCAATTCCAACCGTTGGACCTGGGTCGTAAGCCTTTTCATTGCCAAGCTTTTTAAAATGTCGATCTATTTTGGTCGGTTCGTCCGCTCAAAAAAGGATCCGGACCCGGAACGTGATGATCCCGGGTCCGGATAATCAAGGAAGCAAGCGTACGATTTTTGGCATTTAATGGAGGTAAAATGCCAGGTTTACGCGGAAAGATAAAAAAGCAATTCGCATGCCATGTCGATTATCTGGTCGCATAGTCTTGCCTTTCAATCCGGAATCTTTTGATCTGATTCCAGATGCTGGTGCGGGATAAACCCAGCATTTTGGCGGCTCTGGTTTGATTACCTGCGCTCATCTTGAGGGCTTGAATCAGTCGCTGCTTTTTTATTTCGTCCAGGTCGGCCGGTTTGGCAATGGGGACCGCCCGGGTTTCAGCGTTTTCCAAAATGCTCAGCGGCAGATGCGCCGTGTTGATCATGCCTTCGCGGCAGGAAACAAAGGCAAATTCAAAGGCGCTTTTAAGCTCGCGGATGTTTCCGGGCCAGCTGTAGCGCATCAGGGCTTCCATGGCCTGGTTGGATATCCCCTGTAATTTTTTAGCACTTTTGAGCTGGATTTTGTTGAAAAAGGATCTCGCCAGCAGGGGGATGTCTTCCACGCGCTTTCGCAGGGGCGGCACCTGAATGGGGATGACGTTGATGCGATAGTAAAAGTCCTCCCGATAGACGCCTTTGTCAATTAGATCGGGCAGGTTCCGGTTGGTCGCGGTGATAATGCGGACATCCACCTGAATCGGATTATGATCACCCACCCGTTCCACTATTTTTTCTTCAAGCACCCGCAGCAGTTTAATCTGGGTGGACAAAGGCAGATCCCCGATTTCATCGAGAAATATATCTCCCCCGGAGCAAGCTTCGAAGCGGCCTTCACGGCCACGATGGGCGCCTGTAAAAGCGCCTTTCACATGGCCGAAAAGTTCGCTTTCCAGCAGAGATTCGTTCAGGGCGGCGCAATTGACCTTGACATAGGGTTGTGTGCGGCGCAGCCCGGCCTCATGGATCGCTCGGGCCACCAGCTCTTTACCTGTACCGCTTTCGCCTAATATGATCACCGGCGCATCAGACTGCGCGGCGTTGCTGATCAATTCAAACACGGTCTGCATTTTGGCGGAAACGCCGATCATGCTGTAAAATCGATCTTCCGAACCCAGCTCCCGGCGGTAGGTTTCAATCTGATTTTCCTTGTCCACGAGGTCGCTGATATCGGTCATGGTTTCCACCGCTCCGATGACCGTTCCGTGGTCATCTTTGAGCACCGATGCATTTTTGACCACATGAACGCGGCGGCCGCATTTATGGATCAGCGCGCATTTTTGTTTCTTCAGGCTGCCGCGTTTGAACATCATGCACCAATGGCAGTCCACATTTTCCCGGGCGAGCTCACAGGAGTTGCAATTTAAAATGGCGCATGATTTTCCGAGCGTTTCCTGGCGCGTAAAACCGGTAATTTTTTCAAACCCGCGGTTGACGGAAATGATCTTGCCTTCCGGGTCCACAATCATCACGGCGTCCTGGATGGTATCGACAACCGTTTTCCAATAATCATTCAGGTTTTTGGGGTGCATGGGTTCACCTGTTCAGATTGTTAACATTTTGAGTGTTCAACAAGTTAACATTTGAACAGTGCGCTGGCAAGGCCGATTTAGGGCCACGGCAAGGTCCCCATACGGCAACTTTGATCCGGCAGCAGTGCAACTGCCTTTTTTGTTGGGTAATTCCTTGTCGATGGTGCAGCCCGGCCTGCCGGTCATCATTTTGGCACACGGTTTGCTCAAAGATCCGGATGAACAGAACGATCTGAAATGAAAAACAGGTGATTGCAATGCAAACCTTTGATCTACGCGAAACCATCATTTCTTTTTCGCTGCTGCAGCTCACCAACCATTTCAAAAAGATGAATCCAGGCGACACCGTCGAAATTTTCTGTTCAGATGACAACATTACCGATGATCTTAGATGTCTGTTGCCTGAACGGCGCTATGAATTCATCACGATCGAAAATGTAAATGAAGGCAGTTCCGATTTGAGAATCGAGTTGCAGAAAATTAAAGCATCATCTCCGGAATCCTTCGATTGATTTCAGCCATCGCGAGCTGCGCCTGCCTGGATACCGTTTGGTTGGGTCAGACGCACGTCAGCTATCCGGCCAACACCTGAAACATTCGGCTACTGGCATTTGTCTTGTTTCCGAAGCCGTCCGATATGGACGGTTTCCCATAGGGCATCAACGCCGTCTTTATCGTGTCCGGTCGTGAGCAGTCTGCTTATGAAGGCGCCTGGCACGCCCAGACCCAGCGCATTGGCAAGCGCTATCCGTTGATGTGGCTGAAAAAACGATATCCATCAGCCAAGGTTCACCGCCGCAGGTACCATCTGCAAACGGGCCTTTTTTTAACAAGTCAATGATAGGAAGGTGTTGGTCAAAAAACTGCTCCCAAACGAGACAAGGCAATAAAGAATTAAGTGTCTAGCACAGGAGTATACGATGCAAACCGGAAAACCCCTCAAATATGATGTTTTGGTGATCGGCGGCGGCATTGCCGGCCTGCAGGCAGCCTTGGACCTGGCCGATCAGGATTTTACAGTGGCCGTCCTTGAAAAGGATGCCACCATCGGTGGCAACACGATCCGGCTGTCAAAAGTATTTCCCACCCTGGACTGCGCCAGCTGCATCACCAGGCCCAAAATGGCCGCCGCCACTCAACACGAAAAGATCGCCATTTTTACCGATTGCGACCTGAGGTCTCTGGAACGCCAAACAAGTGGTGACCTGACAGCCTCCATTATCCGGCGGCCGCGGTACGTGGATCGGGATAAATGCGTCGGTTGCCGCGAGTGCGAGTATGGTTGCCCGGTGTATGTGCCGGACGAAGAGCAGGGTGGGTTCACCCTGCGCAAAGCGATCCGCATTCCCTTTGCCAACGCCATACCCCAAGTGGCGATCTTGGATGCAAAAAACTGCTCCCTTTGCGGCCGGTGCGCCAAGGTGTGCGCCACCGGTGCCATAGTCTATGATCAAAATCCGGAAGCTTTCGTTATCCAGGCCAAAACTGCGGTGGTGGCCACGGGATTCAGCTTGACAACCATCCATCGCAAGTCACCATACAGCCGTTGCCGGGTCCGCAATGTGATCTCCGCCATGCAGATGGAACGCCTGCTGGCCCCCTGCGGGCCCTACCAGCGTGTCATCAGGCCTTCGGACGGTAAGGAACCCGCGTCCATTGCCTTTGTTCAGTGCGCCGGCTCCCAGGACAAGCACCTTGACATTACATACGGCTCCAGGGTGAGCAGCATGTACGCCACCAAGCAGGCCATGCTGATCGCCGGCGTCCTGCCACATGCCGACATCACCATTTACCACAGGAACATCCGCGCTTCCGGCAAAAGCGATGAACCGTTTTTTCAAAATGCCAAGGCCATGGACATTGAATTCAAGAAAGCCGAGATTGCTAAAATGGCCCAGGCCGCAGGTCAAAATGTGACACTGCACTACCAGGACTTAGACAAAAAGGGCCACCCGGCCAGCCGGGAACATGACCTTGTGGTGTTGTCCCTGGGCATGGCGCCGCAGTGGAACCCAACCGGCATCTGTGAACTGCCCACGGCCGACGACCATTTTATTCAGTGCAGCAGACCGCAGACACATCCCACGGTCACCGCCATGGCAGGCGTCTTCGCAGCCGGTGCGGCCACCGGCCCCAAAGACATTGTCGACACCATCGCCGAAGCCGGTACCGCCGCCATGGAGGCATCCAACTATCTGAAGCGCGCTGTTCATCAAAACGAAGCCTGATGCAACGGTTGGGTTCAACTTTACATTCAAGCAACAGGAGCCATCATGGATCCATCAACGCATAAACAAACATTGCGAGACCTGCCGGCAAAATGCAAAAACGATATCGAGCGCACCAGCAAATCCATAATGCTGAACAACAAGGTTCTGCACGCCATCCGGGAACTTATCGACGCAGAACCCAGGACCGTCCCCCAAATCGCCCAAACCCTTGCCATGGATACCGCCGAAGTACTGATCTTCGTCTCGGCAATGAAAAAATTCGGTGAAGTCGTAGAGGGTGACAGAGATGGCGGTTATTTCAGGTACGGTTTGATTTCACAGCTTTAACCCTATGCTGAAAGGCAATGTTGTTCCCGGCTCAGATCGTTTCCGAGCGGGCGCCCGCGATATCTTTGCTCCCAGCAAAATCATTGAAAGTTTGCCCCTGGCCATCCCCGCAAAGCTCTTGTTCTTTGTGCCAACCCCTTATTTTTCACATAATGTTCTGAATTTTTAAAATAACCATGTGTGATGACCGATGCGGCCTTTGTTGCCGCCCATCGATCCGGTCAGGGGGCTTATTTATTTTTAAGGTTTTTCTTAAAAGTGCCGATATTGCAAGTGATTATGGCATAAACCGAACGACGTGCAACGCCTCGAAAGCTCGTTCCATTCTTTAACCTTGTTGCAGATTTGCAGCTCATTTTTATAAAGGATGCGAAAAATGTTTAAAGAAGAACGCAATGAGAATAGTTTTTCCTGGAAAGATTTAGGAGATATCGCCGAGGGCCGCCCCAACTTGGGACAGCAATGCACCGTATTGAGCTATCGCCTGCTTCAATATACCTTGCGTGATGAACTGATCAGACAGTTCGGCGTGGAAAAAGGCGGAGAAGTCTTTATCAATGCAGGCAGACTTGCCGGGAAGGAGTTTTGCAAAAATGTTTTGGATACCTCTTTGGATTTTAACAGCTTTATCGCAGACCTGCAGGAGAAATTGAAGGATTTCTTAATCGGTGTTTTAAAAATCGAAAAAATCGATATGGACGCGCTGACATTTACCTTGACCGTTTCCGAAGATCTTGACTGTTCCGGACTGCCGCTCAGCGGAGAAACGGTGTGTGATTATGACGAAGGCTTTATAGCCGGCATACTCAATGCGTATACCGGCAAGGAATTTGTCGTCAATGAAGTTGACTGTTGGGCAAGTGGCGACAGAGTATGTCGTTTCACCGCATCGGCAAAATGAATTGAAGGCCAATGGATCAAAGCGAACGAGACAGAGTCGATAAGATAACTGCGGTCTTGCATTATCTTTTAAATGGCGATCCGGTCTCACAGATCGAAATCTCCAACGATCCGGACGATGAAATCAGACAGCTTTCCGGCAAGGTGAATGATCTTATCGGACTTTTTTTAAATATCAATAGTGCGGTCAGCCCGCTCGCGCATGGAAATTTAGATGTTGATATCAATTCCAAGATTCTCTTTCTCGCTCCGTTTAAGCAGCTGCAGGCCAATCTCAGGCATCTGACCTGGCAAACCCAGCAAATTGCACAAGGTAATTTTAATTTACGTGTCGATTTTATGGGGGACTTTGCACAAGCGTTCAATTCAATGGTGGAGTCCCTTGACAAAGCACAGAAAACCGCAGAGGTTGCCCAACAGGCCAAAAGCAGATTTCTTGCAAACATGTCTCATGAAATACGCACTCCCATGAACGCGATAATCGGTTTCGTCGATTTGGCGCGGAATGAAAGCGACACGGTCAAACGGGATGAATACCTCTCTATCGCCGCTTCCAGTGGGGAACACCTGCTGACCATTATCAATGACATTCTGGATTTTTCAAAAGCAGAAGCGGGAGAACTGGTCTTTGAGGCCATCGATTTTGATTTGCATCAAACTGTAAACAGCACGTTGCGCATGATGGATCAAAAAGCTTCTGACAAGGGATTGAAAACTTTCTGCACCATAGATGAACAGATCGGGTTTTTTGTCGAGGGCGATCCGACACGACTGCGGCAAATATTACTCAACCTTCTGGGCAATGCAATTAAATTTACTGATAGTGGAAGCGTTGGTGTTCGCGTCACCCTTGACGAGGACCTCGGTGAAAAAAAGATAATACAATTTTCCATAGAAGATACAGGCATCGGTATACCGGAAGATAAAAAGGAATTGATTTTTAATTCTTTTTCCCAGGCCGATGCCGCCACGACACGTTCATATGGCGGCACCGGACTTGGCCTGGCTATCTCTAAATCGTATGTCGAGAAGATGGGCGGGGCCATCTGGATAGAATCCGAAGAAGGAAAAGGAAGCGCATTCCTTTTTAAAATACCATTCAAAGCAAAGCAAAGCATCGTCCATCAGGAAATACAGCCTATCCCGCGAAAATTGCTTAAGGATAAAGCGGTATTGATCTTCGACGATGATAGCGGATCACGACAACAGACGAAAACCATTTGCACTGAATTTGACATGCAAGTTGTCGATGATGTCTCTCTTAAGGCATGGTGTGCGGATAATGAAAAATTCACTTATAAAGGGATCGATGTAGATGTCATTATCTTAGGCCTGGGCAGCATGGAAGAGGGTGCAAACGTTGAGACAAAGCTCATCAAAAACGACGAAAGATGGAAACATGCTAAAATCGTGGTGGTATGTTCCGAACCGCAGAAAGGTGATGCGCTAAGCGCCCGTGATAGGGATATTGACGCATATTTGCCTAAGCCGTTTCTAAAAGATGCGCTTATTAATGTAATTGCCACGGTACTGGGTGATGCCCGTCCCGATAAATCAGTTACCACGCGGCACTCGGCATGTGAGCTGTCATGCAAAGGCATGCACGTGTTGCTGGCTGAAGACAACCCGGTAAATACCAAACTGATGGAAAGTGTTCTCAAGCGGATAGGTTGCAGTTTTGATGCTGTACCGGATGGTCAAGAAGCATGCAATGCGCTTAAACAGAAAATGTACGATGTGGTGCTCATGGATGTCCAGATGCCGGTTATGAATGGACTGGATGCAACAAAAGCCATAAGAAAAAAGATGAACAACCCGGTGCCCATTATTGCTTTGACCGCTCATGCCTTGGAATTCGAC
>JBNKKB010000052.1:0-2130 GCA_050291605.1 Desulfobacteraceae bacterium
CATCTCTTTAATATCATTTTCAAGTTCTACAGAATCTTCTTCAGGCACTACATCCATGACCAAATTGATGTTTTCTGTAAAAATATCAAATGATACTTTTCCAATCTGAAGTTTCCCAGTTTTTAAGCGGAATCATACGACGGCAGCCACGCTGCCAGTTTTAAATTGGCAATGATATCAATTGGTTAGTAATGTTAAGGCGTTTTGTAACTATTTGATATAATTGGAAATATTAGGACGCCTTTTTGGCGGAATCACTGAATATATTTATTATTTCAGTATGTTATAATTGATTGCGGGGCCCCGTTGTGGTATATTTAGTTTGCGACAACAAAATAGCCCAAACAACGAAAGGCCCCGCATGTTCATCTTACAAAACATTCTCGAAAATCTCAAAAGACAATTTGCTGATTCTCCAAAAGCCCAACAACGCAGCGTCTGGTTTGTCTACACGATCATCGCGATCATCATTCCATTTACTTCTTCTAAAACCTCAAATTTACTTCGGTGCTTGAGAACGCTCTTTGGATTTAACGACATTGGTAAAAAACGCTTTTACACTTTCATGGCATCGCCCAAGCTCCCATGGATTGATTTATGGCACTCACTTTGGAAAATGATTCCTGAGCCAACCTCCGATGGCCGTCTCCTGCTGGCACTCGATGATTGTATCAATCCAAAAACGGGTAAAGAGATCTTCGGGTGCGATCGGGTCTTTGATCATGCGGCCAAGCAGAACCAGTCCAAGTACCCCTGGGCGCAAAATATTGTGGTTGTGGGGTTGCTGAAAATCATCAAAGGCCGTTGGGCATGCTTACCGTTAAGTTACCGGTTTTATCACCTGAAAAAGAGCATGGAGAAAGTCAATCAGGTTATTCGCGGACCCAAAGTCGAGTTTCAGACGAAAATTGAACAAGCCGTCGAGATGATAACCGAGATCTCAAAAGTGTTTGATAAAGATCGCATCATAGCGGTCACCGACTCATGGTTTGGCAATGACGGGCTGTGGAAGCCGCTGAGCACGCTGTTGGGAACAAGCTTTCATATGATATCCCGATTGCGAGCGAACAATAACGTCTTCAATCTGCCTGAGCCACGGGCTGAAACTGGACCCGGCCGTCCGAGAAAGTATGGCAGGAAGATCGGCAACGCATCTGTGTTGGCCAATTGGCTCAAGCCGTTTGCAAAGCAATACAGCGTCAATCTCTATGGTCGAAAAAGGACCGTTGTCGCTTGTGATCAGGTGGTGATGCTCAAGACCCTCAAGTGTGCCGTCCGGGTGGTTTTTATCTATCGTAGGACGCAATGGGTGGCGCTTTACTCTACCGACCTGACGCTTTGTGTTACCAAGATCATCGAATATTATGGTGCGAGATGGAAAATTGAATCCGCATTCAAAGAACTAAAACAGGATATCGGCAGCGCTGAATCACAAACCAGGCATCCTAATGCAGTCAGCAACCATCTGCATTTTTGCATGATGGCTGCTTCGGTTGCTTGGATTTATGCCAGCCGGCTGGAAAAAACGCCAAGCCGGCGACATGCAGTCAACGGCCGCAACCATTTTGCTTTCTCCGATGTGCGAAGAGCGGTTGCCAAAGCCGCATTGGATAAAAATTTTAGTATGCTATGCGGTGAGTCGTACAAATCCTGTAATAATTCTCTGGTTACAGCGCTGATGCGCTTGGCTGCTTGAGCATTTTTAAGAAACTTCAGATTATATAGTCATCTATGATTTAATATTAAAGAAACCACTTTTTGGATAAGAAAGCCTTCTATTAGTAATTGCAAGTGAACAATTTACAAAAAATCCGTGAATTAGTCACAAATTAAGGCGCACATATTGAGCTGTTGAAATTATCCAGGATCAAGTCAAGAAGAGAAAGGGGCTGCCCTCGACCTAGTCAACTGTTCGAATGCCTCAAGGGCAGCCGCTAATTAACACCAAACCAAGATCTGGAAATAGCTCAGTGCGGCGATCAACATCGCCAGGCAAGGCACCAGCAGGTGGCGATAGACTTGATTCAGAGAGGTTTGAAAATATTCATTGGATAGCAGCAGGCAGACGTGCAGCGGCGAAAAGAGGACGCCCACAAAGCCGCTCACCAGACCTAAAATCAGGTAGGGCAG